>CAYYFQ010000015.1:0-41376 GCA_964471475.1 uncultured Gammaproteobacteria bacterium | reverse complement strand
GGTTCAGCATCTGCAACAACCTTACTAATAATAGGGCCATGTGAGCTGAGATAAATTGGCCAATCTACATCTGCTTGTCCTTTGACTTTAATCACTTCATGAATAGTTTTTAGCGGTGCATTTTTAGATTCAATATATAAATCCTGTGTATCGACATTCACATCAGTAACACCCCAAGCAATAGCATCATTATGCCCAATAATAACACCTGGTATTCCTGGCAACGTGGCGCCCACCACATGTAACGTTGGCCCTTGTAGTTCCGCCAAATACCAAAGTGCGGGAGCCGACAGCCCCATATGTGGGTCATTCGCCAATATGGGTTTACCTGTTTTAGTAAAGCGTCCCGATACGACCCAATTATTGGAACCAACTCCACTAAACGCATGGATACCTGTTGCTTCACGCATTTTTTTTGCTTGTAACTTTGCTTGTGCCAGTTGCTTAATCATTTTTTGTTGAATATCCTTATCATTTATTAAGGTAGCACCCACTCTATTTTTGATAAGATGGTTTTGTTTTAAATCTGCATTGCTTAATATAGTCGGCGCTGTTGCAGGATATGCGGGCTTTAAAACGGCAATTTGCGCGGCACCCAGTTGATGCTGAATTTGATAGTTACTTATTTTTTCTTCCCAAATATCTTGCAAGTCAAATGCCATCATTTTCTGCCAAGAAAGCGTATCGATTTCAGTCCAAGGTTTAGGGTGATATTGTAAAATAGTAAATTCCAATGGCAAATTGCCTTGAGCTAAAAAAGCATTAACACCTTCAGTATAACTATGAATGATTGTTTTGGTTTTATCATCAAATGCAGGCCAAGCAGATTGAGCAGCACGATAGAAACCCCAGGTACGCGAAAACTCATCCGGTTCAAGTGCATCTTTACCAAAAATCTCACTTAAAGTACCTTGGGCGACCCGGCGCTGAAACTCCATTTGCCAAAATCGATCTTGTGCATGCAAATAACCTAGAGCAAAAAAAACATCATTATCATCTTTTTTAGCATAAATATGAGGGACACCATACTTATCCCAATCGACAACAACCTCTCCTTGCAAGCCAGTTAATGTTAAGTGACCTGTTTCATTATTTTTAGTAGAAAAATATAAATAAGCCAGCAACAAAACACCCATTAATAGGATGCCTATTATAAAATAACCTATGACTTTAAAAATTTTCATGAGGCATCGCATCCTGTTGTCGCACTAATCTAAGGAAAAACTTACTTCATGACTCGAAGCTAACGGTAATTTTTCATGTGCAGTTTCCGTTATCATTTGGAGATCTGCAATTTTTTTTGTCGGATTGCTAACGATATCTTTTAATAATGCTTGATATTGATTTGACAATCTTATGATTGAGGTTTTTTCAAAAATATCGGTATTGAATTCAATGAGCCCACCCAATCCCTTGCTGTCAACCTCTAAGGATAAAGTTAAATCAAATTTTGCATAATTAGGTTGTTGTGGGATTAGTGATGCCTCTAAATTGGGCAGCCGAATGCACTCAAGAAAGAAGTCTTGCAACTGAAACATTACCTGAAATAAAGGCGAATAGGTTAAATTTCTTTCAGGCTGTAATGCTTTTACCAATAACTCAAAAGGCAATTCTTGATGCGCATAACTCTCAAGCAGTGTTTTTTTTATATTTTCCAATAATATTTGAAATGTTTGCCCGTAAGACAACTGAGCACGAATAACCAATGTGTTAACAAAAAATCCTATTAAATCTTCCTCTTCTTTTCGTGTACGATTCGCAATGGTTGTTCCCACTGCAAGATCAAGCTGATTGGTATATTTTGCCAACAACACATAAAATGCTGTTAGCAGCACCATAAATAATGTGGCATTTTCTTGTCGAGCAAGTGCTGTTAACTTATCAAGAAGTGATTTTTCCATTGTAAAAAAATAACTATCTCCCTGAAAGGATTGCTTTGGGGGTCTACACCGATCAGCTGGAAGTGCTAGAAATGGCGGTAAATTTTCAAGCTGCACTTTCCAATAGCTTAATAAATTTTCCAACACATCAGCTTGTATAAATTCACGTTGCCATAGTGCATAATCACCATATTGAAGAGATAACGTTTTTAAAGGAGAGGGTTTATTCGCCAAATAAGCAGTGTACAATAGCGTTAACTCTCGTACTAATATACCCATCGACCAACCATCAGTAATAAGATGATGCATGGTAAATAACACCACATGATCATGTTCAGAAAGCACTAATATCACTACGCGCATTAAAGGGTCATCAGTCAAATTGAAAGGCTTATTGGCTTCATCCGCAATGAATTGTTTTAAATTTTCTTCTTGAACAAATAAAACTTCAACTAATACTTCTGCTCTATCTTCAATATATTGCCGTGGCTCATCATTGATACTAATGAAACGGGTTCTTAAAATGGCATGTCTTTTGATAATTTCATTGAGGCATTTTAAGAAAATTGCTTGATGAAAATCACCTTTCAAGCGTAATGCAAAAGGAATATTATAACTGGCAGATGCCCCATGCAACTGCTCAAAAAACCATAGTCTTTGCTGCGCAAAAGAAAGCGGAAATGTATTCGTCGTATTTTCTGCATACCGAATTTCAATATTAGAAGCCAGAGTTTTTTGATCCGCCGCTTTAAGACGCTTTAATAATGCTTCTTTTTGTAAATGCGTTAAGTTGGCTATCTGTCGATTAATATTCGACATGTTATATTGTGTCCAAATTTTTTCTTAGGCTAAGTGGCCGCATATCTTTCCAAACTTCGCTGATGTAAGCCAAACATTCTTCTTTTATCCCAGTTTTTCCAGCATCTTGCCAGCCTAAAGCATTTTCCATATCAACTGGCCAAATAGAATATTGCTCTTCATGATTCACGACCACCTTATAAACCAAAATATTTTCTGCCATTTTTCGCCCCTAAATAGTATATAAATCATTGAATTGTCATTTCACAAGCTGATAGCTGAGTTAAAATCTTTTTTTCAAGCGCATAAATTGTAGGCTCTATAAATAAATCCTTGAGTCGAATAGTAACGCCAAAGCTTGCTTGTATTTTTGAAACAAGTAACATTGCTCTAATGGAATGCCCACCCAGTGCAAAGAAATTATCACTAATACCTATTTCTTTTTGTTCTAATATTTTTTGCCATATTTCCACTAAATCTGATTGTATTTTTGTTTCCGGAGGCACTACTTTTCTATGAACAATTTGATTCGCTGTAAAATGGGGTAATGCATCAACATTAATCTTTCCATTTGCGGTTAATGGAATTTTTGAAAGAAAAAGATAATGTTGTGGAACCATATACTGTGGTAAAAATTCTCCTAGATACTCACGTAGAGTTTTGCCATCAATATGCTGATAACTGGGTATTTTATGGCTATCTATAGGATGCTCAACCCAAATGCAAGGATCATTATAAACAACACTGTTTTGTTCCAAATCAACCATAACAGGCTGTAAAACATCTCCACTAATATAACTTCCTGATCGCGTAATTTGCTCACCAGTCCAGGTTTGCCATTCTTCTATGGTGGCTTCAACACGTTGGGATGTTAAATCAACTTTAAGTATCTTAGCGCCAAGACGCTCATGCGTTCTAAGCCAATTATCAACGGCTAAGCCATCTTCTCTTTTCAAGGCACAATAAGCTGTAAAATCTAACTCAGGATAATCACATTTTCCTGTTGGCCGAACTGGTGCAATGAGGTGTGTTAAGCCATGCGTAGTAGCTATATCTTTCATTGCTTCAAGCATCCCAGCACTTAAACCTAAACCTGCATGATTGTTTTTTACTACTGCTGCTAACAATAATAACGTATTTGGCGCTTTTTCAGCAGCCATATGACAAGCAGCTGACAAACCACCATCCCATCCTGCTGGTAACTGCTCAGATGTTCCGTCCCAATAAATAGGAACTGAATTTGCAATACCAACTACTTCATTGTTCTCATTTAAAAACGCTATTTGATATTGAGAAAATTTTTCGTACAAATAAGGCCAATATTCACGCATAACGTCATCGCCCATAAAATATTCAGGCCAAGCATTGCGATGTAGGTTATCTACCGTTTTATTTAATTCCGGTTTTTGTGCTAACGAAAAAGCATAATATACTTTATCCTTAATAGAAAAAGTATTAATTTTTTCTTGCAGCTCTATGTAACTCAACAGTGTACTTTCACTGGTATTATTTTGTTTTTCAAGGTAACGCACTGTACATAATTTAACCGCTGAATATGAAAGAACTTTCGCTTCAACTTCATCTAGCTCCACTCTATTGCCACGAATTTTAACCTGGCGGTCGATACGGCCCATAAATTCAATGTTACCATCACTCAACATTCTAACGCGGTCACCTGTTTTATAAAGACGCTCACCGGGCTTACATGCGTATTTATTGGGAACAAAACTTTCTGCTGTTAGATCAGATCGTTGATAATAACCGCGCGCTAAACCTACCCCAGAAAGGTAGAGCTCCCCAGGAACTCCTATGGGTTGTAACTCTAAATATTCATTTAACACATAGGCTTTCATATTTGAAAATGGTCTACCAATTGGCATAAAGCGGTAAGGACTATCAGCATGACATGGATAGAATAAAACATCGACAGAGGCTTCCGTAGGCCCATAAAAATTATATAATTGAGCGCGAGGTAATCTGGCAAGAAATTGTGATGGTAAATTACTTGGCATTGTTTCACCACCGCTATGTATAAATCGCAATGAGTGACATGTGCTAAGCAGGGGTTCTTGCAATAAAATTTGCAACAAAGATGGCGTAAAATTAATAATAGTCACATTTTTTTGTCGAATTAAATCAACTAAAGCAGCAAGATGCATGCTAGTTGCTGTGGTTGGAATAACCAACTGAGCGCCATTGCACAAAGCAAGAAATATTTCTAAAATTGAAACGTCAAAACTAGCTGAACTAAATTGCAAACTAATGTCTTCTTGTGTGATTGGATGCACTTGAGCTGCTGCTAAAATACGATTCTCAATACCTAAGTGAGGTATCATGACACCTTTAGGTGTTCCTGTAGAGCCAGAAGTGTAAATAATATAAGCTAATTGCTCTGGAAAAATTGGAAGTGCAGGATTATTTAATGAAAATAAATGATGATTTGCAAGTTCAGTATGATCTACTGTAAGGATTGTCAAAAATTTAGCACGGGTTTGAAAATCATGAGTTACCTTATTATGCGTTAATAATATAGTAACCCCCGCTTCTTCTAAGACAGTCATCACCCGCTCTAGAGGCAGCGCTGCATCCAATGGTAAAAATGCAGCTCCCACTTTAAGTATTGCCAACATGGCAACAATCATTTCAGGGGATTTATGCATGCATATAGCAATAACCATTTCAGGCTTTATAGATAATTCAAGTAGGTGGTGCGCTAATTGATTAGCCCGATTATTTAATTCGGCATAACTCCACTCTAATTCTTCATAATGAATAGCAATACTTTCAGGATGCCTTGCTGCATGTTGCTCAAAATGTATGTGTATAGGTTTAAATAAAATTTCTTTGTTACCCGTATCATTGATCATACTTAAGATATGATTTTTCTCAATGACTGATAACATATTGTAATCTTTGAGTGGAAGATGTAAGTTTTCTAAAACTTGTTCAAATAACAATATAAACTGGTTCGCCATTCGTTCTACACTCGAACGCAAGAAAAGATCTGAGTTATAACTAAAAGAGAAAAATAAATCGTCGAATAAATGATCAAGCAGAACTCGTAAATCACAACGTGCGGAGCTATGCAATGGGCCTATAGCTTGTAAATGTTCAGCTCTTGCAGTTTCAAGTCCATCCAGCTTTAAATTAGTCCACAACTCACTTTTATTATGTTGTAATCCGTACATAACTGGGTAAAGGCGTGCCCTTGACATATCCCAGTCAGGATTAATTTCTTGAATTGCAAGTATTCCAGGATAAAGCGAATGCTCAAGTGCTTCTATAGTGACTTCTTGGGTCTGCGCTAATAACTCGGCAAAAGTCATGTTGGCTGAGAGTGTTAAACGAATTGGTAAAGCTACTGCAAATGGGCCCATAATTTTTTCTAACTGCAGATCCATTCGGTTTGAAAAAGGCATACCAATAATAATATCGGATTGACCCGTTAATCGATATAATAATAACGTTAACAATGATAGTAAAAAATTAGACAGGGTTATTTCTCTTTTACTTTCAGCTAGTTTTTGAAAAAGCTTACTAACAGCACGTCGTGGTAATTTACCCGACACATCCGAGCCATTGAATGTCTGCATCGCTGGGCGTGGAAAATCTGTTGGCAATTCAATAGGCAGTGGTTGATCAGCAAAACGATCCAACCAATAACGTTTGTGGTAATTTAAAATTCCACTGCTAACTAGTTGATTAATCCAATGGGTATAATCAAAATAATCAATTGTTATGTTAGATGAGGTAATAGACTCACCTGCATTATAACTGTTATATAGTTGCCTGAATTCTGTCGCAAAATTTATCATCGACACTTCATCCCAAGCAACGTGATTTGTTAAGCACAGCAATAAGTTTCTCTTGCCTGGGAACCCTGCAAATTTTATATTAAACAGTGGGCCCTCTTTAAAATTCAGTACTGTTTCACCATATAAATGGGCTAAACGCGTACTTTCTTTTAGGTAATCTTCCTCCGCAATATGCGTAAGATCTATATAAATATCTTCATTTTTTATCGTTCGAGCTGGACGCACCATTTGCACTAACTCACCATCAACTGTACCAAAATAGGTACGAAAAATAGGATGTCTTGCTTCAATTGTTTCAAATGATTGTCTCACTGCGTCTAAATTGAGATCTCCTATTAATAAAATATCACAGCTTAAAATATTATACATAGGGCTATCAGGTGCAAATGCATTAAAAAACAACTCAGGTAACTGACAAGGTGAAACCTGATAATGCGGTAATAGCGGAAGTTTTTTTAAAGGATAGCGTTCAAATATTTCAGTAAAGGAAATTAACTCCTGCGTCTTTTCCGTAATTTTATTATTTAAGTTTTGATCAATATATTCTGCGATTTTTTCCATAGTTCTTCTGGAAAATATCTCATGAAATGAAATAGAAATACCTAACAATTTGCGGATTCTGGCAATAAATTGAACAACCAAGGTCACCTGCCCTCCCAAAGCAAAAAAATCATCTTGCTTACTTACTTCTGAAATACCTGTTAGCTGACTAAAAAGCTCTGTAACAAGTTTTTCTGTTTCGGTTTTTGGTTGTTTACTCGCTAATAAATCTACAGTGTTTTTAGATGGATTAACTAAGTGATGTGAAAGTATGGATACAAAATTTTGTGCATATTTTTGAATAGTTGTTACACGATATTGTGCTTTACTATAATGCCAGGTTATTTGCAAACATTGGTTAACAATTGCTGCTGTTATTTCAATTTCATAAGGTCGATGCGCATGTGGGGAACGTAATGGCTCAACCGACTCTGTCTCTAGTTCAAATAAATCAGCACTATCCGATGTTAAGTATCCTAAGTAATTAAAAATAATTTGCGCCTTAGGAAAAGCTCTTAATTTCTGGCAAATATCAGAATCTATTTGCAAGTAACGCAACAAACCATAACCTATTCCTTGATGAGGAATTTGTTGAAGCTGATCCTTAATGGCAATTAAGGATTTCTCCCAACTCAATGTGTTATCCCAATGTAACAATAGTGGAAAAATGGCAGTAAACCATCCAACCGTTCGTGAAACATCAATATCATTAAATAGGCTTTCTCTTCCATGACGCTCAATATCAATCCGTAGTATATTTTTATCTTGTTTAGTTATAAAAGGAAATGTTTGTGATAAAGTCAACAACAACATATCTTGAATAGCAACTTTATTTGCGGAACTTTGTGCTAACAATTGCTGCGTTTCATCTTCGGTAAGTGAGACAACGATATTTTCCGAATCAGCTTCTAGATTTTTATTTCCGGGATAGTCATGAGGGATCTGCACTATATTATTATCTAACGGTATATTCATCCAATAAAAAATCTCTTGCTGAATTTCCTCTGAAACAGCATATTGATTTAATCGACGAGCCCATGCTATAAAGCTGGTCGTTTTAGGTGGCAGTTGCGTCGTTTCATTTTTGTGTAGCTGATGATAAAGGGTTGCAAAATCTTCTAATAAAATACGCCAAGAAACAGCATCAATAACCAAATGATGCGCTACAAATAAGATATAATCTGCATGGGGAGTTTGAAGCTTGAAAAATACAACTTGAAACATCGGGCCCTCTGCCAAATTAAAACCACTTTGCGCTTCTTTAATTAACCTATCCCTATGTGAGAGTTGGAAAATGCTTTCTAGCGATGTTAAATCTGCATATTTATAAAACGTGCGGTTTTTTTCTGGTAAAGAACAAGACTGTTCATAACTGTTTTTTGTGGCAACAAAATGATGGCGCAATGCATCATGGTGTTGAACCAATAATTGTACTGCTTGTTCAATTAATGCAGAATCTAACTGCATTGTTGTTTTTAAAAGAACAGCTTGATTCCAGTGTTGTGGTTCAACAAATTGTTCTTCAAAAAACCACTGTTGAATGGGCGTAAGCGGCGCGTTGCCCGTTACCGCTTGTTGCTCTTCTTGATGTGAGCTTTCGGTGGTAGCCACTTCTGCCAGCTCAGCAATGGTTTGTCTTTCAAAAAGCTGTTTAGGTGAAAAATTAATGCCTTGTTGGCGCGCACGCGATACAAGTTGAATTGCTAGGATAGAATCTCCACCTAACTCAAAAAAATTATCTGTAATTCCAATGTTTTCTACACGTAGTAATTGACTCCATAAGTCAACTAATGTTTTTTCTATTGGCGTGTTTGGTTTCACGCTATTTATTATTTTCACATCGGGGGTTTGCTGCACTTTTGGTAGTGCTGCATAATCTATCTTGCCATTTTGAGTAAGTGGTACATGATTAATTTGCACAAATGCAGCAGGAATCATGTAATCTGGTAAAATACTTTTTAAAAATGTACGCAATTCCAACACAAGTCCATCAATCGGTGATTTTAGTAACACATAACTTACTAATTCAAAGTCCATAGATTCGCGTTCAAAAGTAGTCACAATGGCATTACTGACTGCCGGATGCTTTTGTATGGCTGATTCAATTTCTTGTAGCTCAATTCTAAACCCACGTATTTTAACTTGCTTATCTGCTCGCCTTAAGTACTCTAATTCACCACTCGCAAAATAACGCGCAAGATCACCAGAACGATATAATCTTGCTCCGCTAATTTTACTCCAAGGATCAGGTATAAAGCGTTCTGCCGTTAATGCTGGTTGATTTAAATAGCCACGAGCAACCCCTGGGCCTCCAACGTAAATTTCTCCAGGAACGCCTTCTGGAACAAGATGAAGTGACTCATCTAGCAAATAAATAGTTAAGTCTGGAATGGGTACACCAATAATGCTAGTAGCGGTTAATGTAAGGTCAGAAATTTTGATGGGACGATAGGTAACATGTACGGTTGTTTCCGTAATTCCATACATGTTAACCAATTGGGGTGAAACATCACCATGGCGTTCAAACCACGGCTTTAAATTTTCTAGCTTTAACGCTTCGCCACCAAAAATAATAAAACGCAATGATAGCTTTAAAGACGCTTTCAGTTGTTCTTCTGCGGCAATAAGCTGTTGAAAAGCTGAAGGCGTTTGATTCAGTATCGTTATTTTTTTGCTTACCAAAGTAGCTAAAAAATCTTCTGGGGAACGTACGATTGTATAAGGAATGATAACCAGTTGACCCCCATGTGCCAATGCCCCCCAAATTTCCCATACTGAAAAATCGAAATTATAAGCATGAAATAAAGACCAAATATCTTTTGAGTTAAAAGCAAAATAATCCCGTGTGGTTTCCATAAGGCGTGACACATTGCGATGAGTAATTTCTACGCCTTTAGGTTGCCCGGTTGAGCCAGAGGTATAAATAACATAGGCTATACTGTCTGGCAGTATAGTTTGTGTTAATGTAGCATCCGAGTGGAGTGCTATTTTTTGCCAGTCGGTATCTAGCAACAGTGTAGGAGTAGCCAGTAGTGCAGTTTTATTCTGCAAACTTTGTTGTGATAATATTAAATTGATTTTGGCATCTTTTATTAAAAACTCCAGTCTTTCTTCTGGGTATTGTGGGTCTATTGGAAGATAAGCACCACCAGCTTTTAAAATACCTAATATTCCGATTATCATCGTACATGAACGTTCTATATAAAGACCAACTAAATAATCAGCACCAACCCCCTTTTCTCGTAAATAATGAGCTAACTGATTAGCTTTCTCATTAAGTTCCCTATACGTCAACTGTTGTTCATTGAAAACAATAGCTATAGCGTCAGGTGTTATCTCAGCATAGGCTTCAACATAGTAATGCACAGGAATAAAATCAATACTATTTGTTTTTAAGAATTCTTTTAATTGATTTTTATATAGTTGAAGCTCTTGCTTTAAAAAAGCTATATCAACAGAGGCTGGGGCTTTAATACGTAACTTATCTACTTCAAGCCATACATGAATATTTTTGCTTTTAAGGAAAATTAAATAATTTTGTATTTTCATTGACAGTACTCATTTTTATCTAAAACTATCTATAGTTAAGATAATTAACTTAAGTATGCAGTATATCAAAAAAGTTCTACAATAAGTCATCTAGCGTCTAAGATAAATTTAACTGTGACAATGACAATTGTATTTCGTCAAGATATTGTATAAAGCATTAAAATGTGTAATAGTTTGGATTTTATTTATAAGTCCTAAATTGGTGATAACATTATGCGCGTAAAATACACAGAAAGCATAGAATATAAAGCTCTTACCCGCTTAAAAGCAATTCGAGGAAGCGCTGTATTACGCAAAAATCATGATGTTATCATCCCAACTGGAAGCTACGATCTAAGCCTTCCAAAAATAAAATGTTTTGCGCTTGCTCAAAACAAAAACTAACATTTCCGTCTCTGAAATGCTTAAACCCCGTCTCATCAATCGATGACGGGATAACATTTGTAAGCACTATATGCAACGAACAGCGCGAAATCGCTTAAAAGCTCATTTTTTTAATCAAGATGCCTTTACTTGTGCAAAGCAATTGCTTGGTAAAAAATTAGTACGCCGTTTGAATAATGGTCAAGTTATTAAAGGTGTTATCACAGAAGTTGAAATATATTATGGCGAAGAAGATTTGGCTTGTCATGCAAGTAAAGGCCGTACAGCACGAACGGAAATCATGTATGCAGCTGGTGGGCATGTATATGTTTATTTGATTTACGGTATGTATTGGTTATTGAATATTGTCACGGGCTCAGAAGATCATCCGCAAGCGATTTTGATTCGAAGTTTGAATAATGTTACAGGCCCGGGCCGTTTAGGAAAACTATTGCAATTAGACAAAAGTTTTTATGGAGAAGATTTAACGCAAAGTCAACGTCTTTGGTTAGAAGATCAACCTTCTATTTCGGAAAAACAAATTATCGCAAGTCCTCGCATTGGTGTGGGCTATTCCGGCCAATGGGCAGATAAGCCATGGCGACTATTCATCGAATAACGTCAAGATTGCCTCTAACATGGCATAATTAAAAAAAATATATACTTCCTTTAATTGCTAAAAGCTCAATTAAAACTTGTACAAATAATTGACCTTTAACCTCATGTCTTTAAACCTAATGTATCCCTAAAATTTCTAACGGTTGTGATATCAGCGAAGACTGGCACGCAGGCATGACAAACTTAAAAAAACTTAGGGATACATCAGTCTTTAAACTTATTGACAACCTCATGATTTTAAAGTAAACTTTTTTTAACTGTTACCAAATCAAGATAATAATTATGAAAAAAAAATACCTTGCGTTAGTGGCCATGAGTGCTCTTTTATTCTCCGGGCTCGTTTATGCTACCCCTACACTTAGTGCTCCTCCAGATAAGATCGTGTGTGATGTTAAAAGAAATAACCATCCAGACTTCTGTACACTACCAGATGGGGAAGAGTTAAAATACTTTCACCAAAATGCTCAAATTGGTAGTGGTACGTATCAATTTAATTCCGCTCCAGCACAATCCATCGATGTCACTGGTATAACATATCGCTATGTGAATGTTAGTGATCCCAGTGATGTGATACAAATCAATACATTGCTCGGTACGCAAGCTGCTTATCAAATGCCTGGTCAACAATGGCAAGTTCAACATAAAATTTATTATTCTTGTAACGCCGCACCAGAGGCTTGTCAGTTTACCAACCTACCTTTCAATAAAAAATAATAAAATGGAGAACGCATATGAAGTTGATTACTAAATTTGTCACGGGGTTGTGCTTCTTTGCTATCATGAACGCTGCATTTGCAGATACTCCTCCCATGCCAGCCAGAATTTACATAGAAAATGATGCAAATCAACCTTTAAATTTACAACTTTTTTCTGGTGCAGCCGTTCCAGATCTTCATCCAAACGTAGGTCCAAAAACAAATATTCCACTTTATGTAGGTGGGTTTGATATACCCGAAACTGGTGCAGATGTAGTACTTTTAGCTACTTTTGGTAGCACCCCTACGGGATATCATAGTAGTAAGTTAAGCATTCATGCGGACAATAACGATCTTGGTATAAATGGAATTAGCGTATCACCTTCGCAGATCTACCCTGATGATAATACAATATGTGATATTACAATGGGATATAGCTTGCAAAATGCTTATTTTGCCATTAAAAATTGTCAAGAAATTAAAAAATAAAAATTATCTCTTTAAGAGGAAGCATTTACCATGAAAAAACTATTTTTAGCTGCATCTTTGTTCCTTGTGAGTATCGCACCTTATGCTGATACACCGTCTATACGCCCTCCAGAGAATAACGATGTCACATCACCTGAAGCTTGCGCAGCTTACGTCACTTTGATGTCAAACGCATTACAAAGCTCTAGTAACGAGAATGATAAATGTAATGCTAATTGGTATTCTGAGCTTCGGTATGCCACTCCTCCTAGCGAATCAGGCTCTATCATGAAAAATGGTAAAACAATTTATTATCTTGGCGCACATCCTGTTAATGGCGATACCACATTAATTGCTTCCACGAAACTTTGTGGTGCAGCAGCTATAAGTAATGAGTTAATCAAATCAAAAATATTACAAATGTTAACGCTAGCTTATTCAGATACAAATACACACCAAATGATAATGAATAATGACAACGTTCAAACTTATCTTGGCGTCTATGGCTTAATCAGTGTTTGTACTTACCGAACATTAAATCAATGTACGCCTATCGTTAGACAAGTACCAGTACCTTTATAAAATATCCGCTGTGTAAATGACTGTAAACGGGCAAGCTTGGAACGCAATATAAAGCCAAGTGGGTAATGCTACATTCTTTAAAAGCTCTTAAAATTAGCAGGCGCATGGTGGCTTGAACCTCATGCAGATAGAATGTTGGCACTCAGAGTTGCCAGAGCCAACAAGCAATGGGAGAGTTATTGAAAGGTAGCGGTTAAAAACCTACACTTTCAATCCCACCCCTTCGATGGTTATTTTTTGTCCAGCACAAAAAAATCAGTTACAATAAGTTTTTTTTAAATAAGGGAATAATCATGAAAAATATTCTGCCTGTTGTTTCTCCTTTGTTAGCACTTTGTTTGATGAACTCTGCCAGTGCATTAGATACTCCACCTCCTACAAAACATCCAGTGATTGCTACGATAATAAAGGATAAACATTCACAGCCTCAATCGGATGCGTATTCATCAGAAGAAGAATAGGGTGAATTATCAACGCATCCTGATTTTTCTTTATTTGATTTGATGACCTTGCGGATAAATATAAATCACATATGATGTGTTGGTATGTCCACAAGTTAGTATTTTTTCTGGGGTTCCCCATTGAAAACGTACTTGTTTTTCTAAATAACTTGAAGGTTGAAGCAGAGCAAAATAAAAAGTTTCGTTCATATAATCTTCTTTTGTACTCAGCCAATCATACGGCTTCAGATGCTCATTCACGGCCACCAAATGCAGTCCTTCTTTAGATAAAAAACTATTATTATGCGTATCCCAGTAATTAGCGATGCCATTTTTTTCTTTCAATTCGCCGCTTTTAATTTTTTGATCAATGCATGCCGTGATCGGCGGATAAAAATGAATCATTGCTGAAATCGGTTCATATGTTCTAAAAAATAGTAAATAGAAAATGGTAAGAATTAAAAAATAACCATAATAACGATGCGCAGTACGGGTAATCCAAGGAGATTTCGTCAATAACATCGGTAAACAGAGAAAAGGGATGAGAATCAGTGTGGTTTGAAAATGACGTAATCCAAGAAAATGTGGCTTTAAACAATCAATATCAAAAAAAATACCCATGATTAGCGTTATGAGTAATGTGGATGTGATGCTGATTATCACAAATTCAGCAAGCGTTATTTGTGTTTTGAAAAAAAAAGTGAGTGAATATAAAAACATGCCTATCGTGATTAAAAATAAAATAAAATGTTGATAAAAAAATAAAGAAAAAATATGAAATAACGTGATGATGGCTGCAGGTGCATGTAATGCATATATTTTTAAAAACATATCGGAAGCAAATAAAGAATGAATGCCTACATGAAAAATATCAAAACCATTGCATAAAAATCCTAGCGCCGCAGCTAAAAAAATATTACCAAAACAGAAGCATAAAAATTGGCATGGAACGTTTTTATGCCACAACAAAAGAAAACCAAAAAAAATAGATCCAACAAACAAAATACTAAAATAAGGATCTGAAAAACTGGTCAAGAAAATCAAGATAAATAAAATAAGGATACGATAATCTCTGTATTGTTGACGAATTATTTGACAGAGAAGCAAAAGACTCCAAAGATAAATGATTACTGTTGATCCAAAGTGAGAAGTCCACAAGGGAACAAAAATTTCTTGTGAGCTAAGCGATCCGCTGGCAGCTACTAAAGAGATAAGTGCACTGAGTTGAAATAATCTCTTGCTTTGCGAACCGCAAAGCAAGACGCCCAGTTGAATCAAACCGATAGCATAGGCAATCAGTAAAATGGCATTGGATAATAACGTGGAAACAATCAAATTTTTACTGATAAACGCAAGAAGAAAAAAAACAAACCCATCGGGGAAAAAATATGGCACAGGCGAAAATGACCAAGCATGTAACGATCCATGATGCATTAAGAGATCTTGATATAAATAAACGAGCGATAATTGATCCGCATTAAAAATTCCGCTAATGCTTTTTTCAGGACGAAAATAAATGCCAATTTCCATTGAAATGGCATGAACTAAAAAATAATAAATCACGATTCCGAAAGAAAGAATGGTTAAAAATCGAAGAAGAAAATAATTACGCATAAGATTGAAAAAATTGAAGAGCAGGACCTGCGACACGAAAAGATCCAAAAATAACAACTCGAGCATTAGTAAGCTTTTTTTCAAGAATCATCT
Organism: uncultured Gammaproteobacteria bacterium; assembly: GCA_964471475.1. Lineage (GTDB taxonomy): Bacteria > Pseudomonadota > Gammaproteobacteria > CAISUE01 > CAISUE01 > JAJNBD01. The sequence goes on along the minus strand of CAYYFQ010000015.1, from coordinate 25,921 downwards.
GAATAGCTTTTTCTACACTGCTTGCTATTTCTATTTGAATGGAAAGCGCTTCAAAAAAAGAAAGAAGATGTGTTTTCATTTCATGTTTGTGATGAGGAAATTCCAATGGAACCACATACCATTTTTCTACCAGATTTTTCATCAAGCAAATAATCCCATCAATATCTTTAGAAGGTTTCGCGCTAAAGATTGCATATAACGGTTTTGGAGGAAGCAGAGTCAAAAAGTTCGCCAATGCTTCGACAGCGGCAGGATTGTGAGAAACGTCGATGACAATTTCCGTATCGTGATAAAAAAAATATTGATAGCGTGCGGGTAAAACAATTTTAGGAAGAATAGTTTGCATCAACGCTTGAGTAAAGTAAATATATGGCATCAAACATTTTACCGCTTGGAGTGCGCAACATAAACTATTTAAATGCATTATCGGCGGGGGAATATCGCATAGCATTTGATCTTTAAACCAAACATCCCAAGCGTTTCCGCGAACGACAAATCCAAAATGTTGATGCAGTTGATAAAATAAACAGTGTGAAGCTTTCGCTTTTTCAAGGACGGTAATAGGAGGATTAGGATCGCCACAAATAAACGGGATACCTTCACGCACTAGCGCTGATTTTTCAAATCCAATGGTTTCACGCGTATCGCCTAAAATAGGCGTATGATCTAACGCAACTTGCGTCAAAATAACTAAAGAAGCATCGAGCATATTGCTTGGGTCTAGGCGACCACCAATCCCGACCTCGATAATCAAATAATCGACTTGGCTCTCTTTGCAAATCCACAAATGAATAAAAAACAAAATAAAGAAAAAATTCCAGCGCGATAAATCAATTTTTTGAGCAAGTTGATTAGCAATACGTAAAATAGTTTCTTCATCGATAAATTGAAGATTATAAGCAAAGCGTTCCGTATAACTCATTAAGTGCGGTGAGGTGAAGGTGAAGACATTAAAATGATAATGCACTAAAATTTCTGCTAATGCTTGAACAGTAGAACCTTTTCCGTTTGTTCCAGTAACCGTAATGATGGGAATATGCGGGATCAAGCCATGCGTTTCGAGGAGCTGACGCCCTTTTTGTAAAAGATGCTCTCTTTCCTGAAAGGTGACCTCTTGAGAAGGAAGTGCTTCAAGATAAGAAGTAAATTCAGCGAAGGTGCAAAACATACATCATTCCTTTTATTGCAATATAAGGTAGATATTTTACATGACAGAAGGATTTGATAAAAATTTTGCTAATGCTTTACAAGTCAATCTAGTATAGCCTTTAAGATTTAGTTTCAGACAAGGCGCAAGTGAATCAGTCGAGAGAGTGTACATAGACGTACATGACCGAAGGCGAATGAACTTGCAACACCGTATGAAGCTAAATGTTAAAGGCTATACATCACGTCATTTATTTTGTCTGCCGAGATCAGGGACTCTTTTAACCTGAGCTTGATTTATTTCATTCCATTCTCTTGACTTGTAGTTTCCTTATCGATCACAATAGTGTAGTTCAAAATAATGATCGATTGCCTTTAGCAAACAGTGTTATTTTTGCGACGGCAGTGCTTTATGATGCAACGCTATGGACCCAAGATGCTCATTTTTCTAAGCTACCTAACGTGAAATATTTTTCAAAAACACCATGAGCACTTTTTTTTCTTCTATCCAAGACATAAAAAACTGGTATCAAACTCCTCTTGGGCGGAAAATTTTTAGACTAGAACAACGTCAATTAGATACATTACTTCCTCATATTTTTGGATATTACGCAATTTGCTTAACTAATCATGCAGATTTCAAACTGACTGAAAGCCCGATTTTAAATAAAATCGATGTGGCTTGCGCTTCACCTCAATATGGGCAACTGGTAATGTCAGCAAACACCTTAGCTTTTGCAAACAATAGCATTGATTTATTTGTGCTTCCACACACCCTGGAATTACTGCCAGATCCAGATGCTATTTTAAATGAAATTTACCGCTGCTTAATCCCGGAAGGCAAATTAATTATTCTAGGTTTTAACCCTTATAGCTTATTTGGGCTTTGGCAATGGCTTTTGGGCGATGAAAAAACTTACCCTTGGAGTAATCGTTTCTTATCCCCTTTTTCGGTACTTAAAAAATTACATCGCCATCAACTACAAATGGAGTGCCTGCGTCATTTTTATTTCCGTCCTCCTATCAATCATACAGAAGTATTAAAAAAACTGAGCTTCATGGAACTACTTGGCTCTTTATTTTTGCCTTATTGGGGTAGCTTGTATATTATAGAAGCCTCTAAACATGTGACCAGTTTAACTTCCATTAAACCACAATTTAAAGAAACCTCTTTAATAAAAAATTACGCGCCAAGCTGTTCGCGCACTCAACTTTCACGAGAAAAATATGACCCAAGAAAATTTTAATATTGAAGAACTCAAAAATATCGCTAAAGAAGCTATTGATCTTGCCAAAAAAATTGGCGCAACAGCGGGAGAAGCCCATGTTTCTGGCAATTGCGGCTTTTCCATTCAAGTACGCAACCAACAAACCGAAGAGTTGGTTTATCATCGCAACCGTGCGCTTGGCATCACACTTTATAACGGCCAACGGCGTGGAAATGTGACCACTGCTGATTTTACTCCAAGCGCGATTAAAATGGCTGTAGAAGCCGCATGGACCATTGCAAAACAAACGGATAGCGATCCCTACGCAGGCTTACCAGATGAACATTTAATGGCTACAAACTTTCCTAATTTGCAACTTTACCATCCTTGGCATCTATCGACAGAAGATGCCGTGATGATCACGAAAAAATGCGAGGCGCTTGCATTAGCTGCTAGCCCTCACATCACTAAAAGTGAAGGATCTAACTTAAGCACCCAAGAAGATTGTAATGTATACGCGAATAGTTACGGTTTTTGCCATGGGGAAGTAAGCACCTATCATAGTTTAAGTTGCACTGTCATTGCTGAAAAAAATGACGCTATGCAACGAGATTATAGCTATATGAATAGCCTCACGCCTTTGAAAGCAACAACTACTGAAGAAGTTGCTAAAGAAGCGGCTGCTCGCGTAGTACGAAAACTCGGCGCACAAACAATCCCCACACAAAAAACCTCGGTGATTTTTGCCGCAGATGTAGCAAGAAGTTTGCTCTCACATTTTTTGAGTGCCATTACAGGAAGTGCCATTTATCGCAAAACTTCATTTCTTGTAGATAATTTAGACAAACAAATTTTTCCAGAGTTTATTCGCATTGATGAGCGTCCTTATCTGCCCGCGACTTTAGGAAGCGCTGCTTATGATGCAGAAGGCGTCGCCACGCGCGCACAAGATTTTATTTCTGAAGGTAAATTAACTCGCTATTTACTCAATAGTTATACAGCGCGTCATTTAGGTATGGAAACGACTGCGAATGCAGGGGGCGCACATAATTTATTTATTTCGCACGAAAATTTTTCATTGGCACAATTGCAAAAAAAAATGCAGCGTGGTTTGCTAGTCACCGAGCTATTAGGACATGGCGTTAATTTATTAACAGGGGATTACTCGCGCGGAGCTGCTGGGTTTTGGATTGAAAATGGTGAAATAGCATTTCCTGTGGAAGGCATAACGATTGCAGGTAATTTAAAAAATATGTTTCGAGGAATTCAAGCGGTAGGGAATGATATTGAAACCCGTGGAAATATTTTAACGGGCTCGATTTGGATTGATGAAATGATGATTGGAGGAAGTTAGGGCGTCTTGACAATTCGCTATGGCGAGACAGAAAGCGTTGATGGTATTAGCGCCTTTCCTAGGAGCTCACTCTTCGGGCCGTACCCTTAATCAGGTAATGAAGCGCCATAACTATTAAAGATATTCTCTATGTATTTTTTCAAATCTTTTGTCGGGAGTTTATTTTTAGAAGATAACAACTCATCACATCTTCTCCACCACATCTAACCCTAACAAATGCATCCCTTGTTTAAGTATTTGACTGGTCAAATCACAAAGCAGTAACCGAGAGCTCTCTTCCTGTGTCCCTTCCACACGACAGTCTCTAAAAAAAACATTAAATTTTTCCGCCAACTCATAAAGATATTCACACAAGCGATGAGGAAATAAATCTTCAGCTAAAGTTAAAATAACTTCGTCAAATTGCGCTAAACTTAAAGCTAATTGATGTTCACTGGGATGTGTCAAAACAATGCTCGCATCGGTTAAATCTTTGTCTCCTACTTTACGTTTAATGCTCGCAATACGCACATACGCATACATCAAAAAGGCAGCCGTATTACCCTCAAAACGTAGCATCCTTTCGTAACTAAATTTATAATCATGAGTGCGTTGCCCAACTAAATCCGCATATTTGATCGCGTTAATCCCTAAAATTTTAGCCAGCGTTTTTTTCTCGGACGTCGTTAAGTCATGATTACGGGCATTAATAATTTTGGCAGCTTCCTCAATTGCCGTATAAATTAAATTAATTAAAGGTTCGGTATCGCCTGCACGTGTTTTAATTTTTCGACCATCATCACCAAGCACCAACCCAAAAGGTACATGGTCTAACCGAACAGGCTGCTCTTTTAAAAGTAAATCCACATATCCTGCTTTTTCTGCTGCTCTAAATAACATAGCAAAATGCAATGCTTGACCAGCATCTGTCAAAATAATAATCCGTTCTGCCCCTTCAATCGCAATACGATGACGCATTGCTGCCATATCTGTGGAAGAATAATTATAGCCTCCGTCAGATTTTTGGATAATCATCGGGAGTAATTCTCCCTCACGATTTTTAAAGCCCTCAAGAAAAATACATTTAGCGCCGTCCGAAACTTCTACAAGGCCTTTTTCCTCTAACTCTTTGAGGACTTCAGCTAAAAAAGGATTGTAAAAAGATTCTCCGCGTTCAATCAATTTAACGTCTAACAGGTCATAAATTTCTTGATAGTTTTCGCGTGAAATTTGGCAAATCAACTGCCATGCTTTTAACGAAGCGGCATCTCCTGATTGTAAAGCGACCACTTCTCGCTGTGATTGTTTCTTAAAACTTTCGTCCACATCAAAACGTTTTTTTGCTTCTTTATACCAAGCTGCCAATTGTGTTAAATTGGCTTCGCTATCGCCCTTTAAAACAGCGGCATGCTCTAATTTAAGAAAAGCAATCAACATACCAAAGGCAGTCCCCCAATCTCCCACGTGATTAAGCCGCAACACACTCGCTCCTAAAAATTCAAACGTGCGCGCAAGACAATCACCAATAATCGTCGATCTCAAATGACCTACATGCATTTGCTTGGCGGTATTTGGGCTTGAAAATTCGACAATAATTTTATGCGATTGATAGGTTAGCGGTACATTGAACCGATCACTACGATACATCAACAGCAATCGCTGAGCTAAGACTTGATTATCAAGATAAATATTAATGAAGCCTGGACCGCTCACTTCTAATGAACGAATAAGCAAAGAAGCTTTGATATTTTCACACCAAACATGGGCAAAATCACGTGGAGGCAGACCCGCCATTTTTGCTAATTTCATGGCGCTATTACATTGATAATCTACTTCTTTAATTTGGCTACTTTGAATTTCGATGCTTGAATAAGCTAACTGGGGAAATGCTTGATGTAAAGCCACTTCAAAAATAGTGCGAATTTGTTGTTTTAACGTGTGTTGCATAAAAATACTTTAGCGTCTACCCATGCCAGCAATAGTGAGTTTTGGGGTAGTATCTACTTTGAGCTTACGTCCCCCTCCCCCACTCCAATCTGTCATTTCATCTCCAAAGAACTTCAATAGTAAAGGTACCGAAATAATGACTCGTGACTGATGAGGATTGCGCTCGGGAGTAAATAATTTAATCAATTGCATGAGAGAAACGGGATCCACCGTTTTTTTTATCTTAAACAGTTCTTTTAATTTCTGATAAATAGGTTCCACATCAGACAATGGCAAGCCAGGCGAAATGATTTGCTCCATCATCGGTTTTTCCTGCCACTCTACTTTTAAAGTTGGAGCTTTGCGTTTTAAAAAAGCTATTTCACGCTGGTATGCTAAATCCGCCATAATTCCCTCATTTTTCGTTAACTTATCAATATGATACTCTACTTGACTAGGCAACTGCAAAATTTCGAGATAGACTTACCTTAAAAAACTAAGTGTAGAATTTTTATGGCGCCCCCGCCGAGTGCTAATAGTAATAAAAAGAAAAGTACTTCCTCCCGAGAGGACAAGTCTACTCTTAACGCTTCCCATTTTAAAAATTTTCAAAAAAAGCAAATAATAAAATATTTAACCCCCCATTCCTCTACGCTTGCGTCTTTAGATAAATTTGGTGCAGGCGCAAGCGCTGCTGTTTTTATTGGGGGAATTGCTCTTAACTTAGTCAATTTTATCGGCAATCCTATTTCTTTGTTGCTGAACCCTAGCCTAGAAACTAAAATCTTGCCGCATCATCTTTTATATATTTATAGTTGGGTGTGGAATTGGCTAGACACCCTGTGGGGCGCAGTGGAAATCAAAAATACGAAAGCACAAACCGATCGCAGCATGCGTCAAGCGACTCAAACCATGAAAAAGCGATATGCCAAAGCGAACAGGGCCTCTTCAATCCTTTTATTTGCGAGCACTTTATTAACTGGCTTAAGCCATGTTGGAGTCGTCACTTCTTTTTTGGGTCCAGTAGGCACTTTTGGTTTTGCAGTGTCTATGTGGACTTCTTTTTATAAAGCAGTTAAAGACGCAAGGCGCGCGCATGACAAATGTAATCCCCTCAAGTTGTTGGCCTATCAAGAAGAAAAGCTTACGGCTATCCAAAAGAAAATTCACGCATTAAATAACGATATTGTAAGTCAAATAAAATTTGTAGTATCAAACCACTCATTAGACAATTTAAATGTTGATCACAAAAATATAGAAACTCTTTATAATACTCTTAAAAATACTATCGAAAATTCATCTTCTGACCACCTTGAAAAGTCTCACTTACTTGTTCCAATTGAAAATTTAATAGCCAAGCGTCAAGAACTCATCTATGATTTTCATCGCCTCGAGCAACAATACGAAGCAATTTATGACTCTCTTTCAAAAAACAACCGCCCAGCTGATTATATTCAATCCGTAAACTCAGCAACTCGAAAGGAATTAAGTCTACGTCCTGCAAAACCCCTACACCAACGTACCGCTGATCAACACAAAAACAAAAATCTCTCTGATTTTTTATTAAAAAAACAGCGGAGAAAAGCTCGCATACGTGATCTCACGGCGGTAGGAATGGGCTTAGGCGCGGCTGGAATGACCATTGTATTTCCCGGCATATTTTTTCCTCCTTTACTTTTTTCAGGACTCGCGTTAGCGGCGATGGGAGCTGTGGTGAAAATCATTGAGTGGAGTTATCGATTATGGTGTTGGAGTGCTGAAAAATGGAATTTTAGTGCGGCAATAAACAAAATGTCAGAAGCCTTATCTCGATCGAGTTCATCACTATTTGGCCCACAGGATTCCACCGTAAGTGCATTTATAGGTGGAAAGTCTTTTAATTTCTTCCAAGGCCAGTTAGCTGTGTTATTATTTAACTACCAACAACAATCGTTAAGTTTGCACTCCAAGAATGCGTTTATCACGCCGAAATTATATTCGCCTACTAAACAAGAAGTGGAAAGTTATCTTGCAATGCTTGCGAATGAAGATCCAAAAAAAATTAACTGCAGTTCACCATCACACACCGTCAACTCCTCCTACATCCAAAAACACTTAACTCAAGCTACACAAGATTTTGCTTCCATTTGTCTTTTTAGCTGGGCAATTAATCAAGGAACCCCGGTTCCTGGTGCTTCAGGAAGCTCTGCAATTTTAACCACTGCCCAATTAGAAGCATCCATGAGTTATTATTATGCTTTAAAATCTAAAGAAGATTCAGAAAAAAATCTGCGTGCTTATCTTGCAGACGCATGGAAACAATTTAAAAAAATGGAATGCGAAGTGCAACATTTATTTAGCGGACTGCGGTTTGAACCACAACCACAAAAAGCGAGAGCACTATCAGTTGAAACATCACAACAAAATACTCCGCCACTCTCAAGACCTCGCAGCCTCAGTTTATCCAATATCTATGCTCCCATTGCTGACCCTAACACAGCTCCTCGCCCTCAGAGTACAACCCATTTGCAAGCACAAACTCGTGCACTTGCAACGCCAAGCGCTCTAAGCACACTAGGAGATTCTTGCAAAGCACGCGCGATGACGCCTCAACAAAAGACATTTCCAAGTGGATTACCGGTCTCGGCGCTCTCAAAGTAAAGTGAGCGACTCGGTTTGGCGTAAGACTACTCTTTCACAAGCTATTGCTTTTCAGACAATTACGCTAAGCTTATGACACCAGGCAAAGTCTCGCGGGACGCGACAAGTACGTCCAGGGCTGTCCCAAGTTTTCATCCCGCGATTTATTCGGCGTTGGTGCATAAATATGAATTATCTAATTACTCTTTTTCTCTCTCAATATTTTTACGCAAATATAAACTCAACAAAAATATGATATACTAAATCCTAACTGGCTGTTTAAAATACAAATACTTCCCTTGTTGAGGAGTTTTTATCAACCAGTGCCACCCCTTAAAGGAACTCCTATAAAAATAATATGGATAAAGTTACGCACCATTTTTCTACAAAAAAAATTGCTAGAGGTGTTGACAATTCACTAGGCTGAAACAAAAAACATTGATTTGAGAGCACTGTAGCACAACATACGTTGTTTGATATATCAACAAATCAACGTTTGATGGCCAGCATTAGTAAAATTATAAACACACCCTCACTTAAGGAGTTATTTCATGTTTCAACCTTCCGCTGATACGGCAGCCACCTCTACTGCCCCTTTAATTGCGCCACCTTCTGTTCCACAAGCTGTAGAATCTGCAAGCACGAGTGGCGCGCCAGTCGCAGCCCTTTCCCCTCTTCCTTCTTTTCGAAGTACAAGCGCCTCGACCAGCTCTCACTCAAGTCAGCGCAGTTATTTACCAAGCGCTTATGATCCACGTGCCTATTCTCTTTTGCACTATTTTATGGAAGAGTTATATACTAATTATGTGAGGCCTGTTTGCACTATTTTTTTAGCGCCTTGCTTCGTGATAAATTCTTAGAAGCGCAGAGGCCTCATGGTGGATCAACGCCTTTTCCTTACTCTTTTCCCTATCCTTTCAATCTTTATGGTAATTTAAGTGAGAAACAATTACATGCCTTTATGATGACGTCAGGTTGTGAGGATTGGTTGTCGCCTGATGAGCAAAATCAAGATCAAGCACGGTTGGATGCTTTTTTAGTCGAGTTAGGTGCAAGGTATTTTTTATCTGTGTCTGTGAATGTGCTTGATAAAAGAGGCGAAAGCTTACTGGGTATGGCACTTACACTTACAGAAGGAAACTCTCGCGTCATTATTTACAAATTATTAGAATGGGGCGGCTCAGCAGTTAATCTTCATACCTTTGCCGATTAAGAATTACTTTCGCTTGGAACATATATGCAAGACCACCAAGACATTGGCATTTTGCGTGCTTTAGAAAAAGCCATTCAATATCATAATCATCGAGATGATCAAGAGGATACGGCAGAGGCTCTGGATCAATCGGGAGGTGCTTTAAGGCTATTTTCTGAAGCACAAGAATTGAGATCTTTATTGCAATTCTCCCCTCCAGCGATCGACAGCCCATTTCTCCAAGCCATTGAAGCTCTCTTTTCTCGTTTTATAACTGCTTTAAGAAAGGAACAACAACACTTGGGAAATCGACCATTCTCGCACCACGAGCAACGCAAAAAAGCCGCTTTAGAAAAAATTTTTGAAAACCATAAGACTGCTTATATTCAGCTCAATAGCTTGTGGGGGGAAGCGATCCATAGTTACAATGATAGGGAATTAGCTACTTTTATCGCGTTTGGGATTGAGCCGTTAATAATTACTAATCTTAACCTCTCCATTTATCCTGACGCGTTGCGTAAAGATTTTTTGGCGATACAAGCCAGTTTAAAAAAGATCGCTGAAAAATTCCAACATGAGCCACGGTTTAGCAAGCGCAGCTCTTGTGGTTGCGTAGATATACCTGCTTTAAAAATCTCCTTAAAAGAGGCTCTTAAAAGAAAAGAACAAACAGAGGAAACAAAGAAAAAAAGAAGAAAAGAAGAAAAGAGTGTTCGATATGGAACTCTTCAAGTAGCCCATCCACAGCTTAAGGATCGAGATGAAACACTCGTTACCACCAACCGACAATTAGAGTTCACACAACAAAAATTAACAGAAACCAAAGAGCAGCTCACAGAAACAGCAGATCGATTAACCACGGCCGAAAAAAAAGTAGACGTATTGCAACAAGAGCAAGAAAAGCTCAAAGTAGAAAATCAAAAACAAGTAGAAGTATTGCAACAAGAGCAAGAAAAGCTCGAAGTGTTGCAACAAGAACACGCAGAAATGAGACAACAAATGGCTTTCCTCATGACACAATTATCCGATTTCGTACGGGGAAGTAGACCGGAAAGCTCTCTTGTTCCATCTACTCCAGTTCTTTCCAGCTTATTTGAAGGCGTTTCCTCTGTAACCTCACTGCCTAGTGGTTCAGCCTCGGCATCTTCCACTCCACCAGTATCCTCTTCCGTGACATCCACCAGCGCTGCTTCCGCAACCACTCCCTTCTCAGCGGGGGTAACTTTGGGTCCTCAACCGACAACACTCCAAGAACAACTGGCAGCAGCTCCTACTCCAGCCCTCGGGCCACCCGAACCATCACAATGAGGAGTACATGATATGGCTATTGATACTTCCATGGAACTTGCCCTAGTAGCTTTGGCAAGAAAATATTGGCAACAGCAATTTAGTACAAAAGACATCGAACTTATTTCGAGCCTTCCTGAAGTGGTTAACGATGTCGATGAAGCTCACTTCATCGACACACTGGATAGCTTTGCCAGTGAACTTGCCACCTATCAAACGCTTTCGTGGTGGAAAAAATATCGCTACCGCCAAGCCCATCCAGACTTTGTTAAGAAAAAAGAAACTTATCCCCAGAATGTGTTGGGTTATATCCTTCAAGGTTTACTAGCACCAACCGACCAAGAACGCGGGAAGGATGAAGAGACAACAACCAATGGGCCCAATCGCTTTCCCAAGTTAGGCCGCTATCTACAAGAATTATTGGAAGGAAGGCTCGGAGGCGTTCTCTTGAAAAAACTTCCACGTACTTTAAAGCCGATCGTAATGCACTTACACGACTGCCTTCATAAGGAGATGACTTTTCCGGTAGATCAACGTATTATTAGAGAAGCAAGTGAGGAATTAAGAGAAATTTATAATAAATCAAAAAACATAGCATTCCAACCAAGGGTGAGCGACGAGTACGCGGAAGCAGAAAAAACACCGCTCATAGAAAAAGTTCACCGCTACCTACAACTCAAACAAACACTGAAAGAATACGCAGCGATGGGCCGTTGGAAGCGATTTTGGCATTATAACAAAAAGGAACGTCAACAGTTACGGACGGCGAATAACGAATATCAAGCGCTGAAATTACAACTCTCCCAAGTGAATTGGGAACAGAACTTATCTATTGAAACCACCGTAGCAATGGCTATTGAACGAGAGGATCGAGCAATGTTAGCACATCAATCTTTATCCCACGCCGAAGAAATAACAGACACCGAGACTTTATTAAAGACTATTTGCGCTCAACTTCCGCATGCCATCGCTGTTTCATTACAAAATAAATTTGAGCTTGTCGACTTGTGGTATGTCAAGGGGGCCGACAACCATATTGTTCATCTTCATTACACCACCGAAGTGCCTTTTTCAGCGTACCTCCAAAAAATTGCTCAGTATCGAGCCACCTTAAAAATGCACGCTCGTGATATGATTTACAACTTAAATCAAGCTTTGTTTTCCACAAGAGACGTGATGGCTGCAGAGCTTCTTAAAATCCAAGGGAAAAAACTGGTACAAAAGTTAGCGGAAAGCTGGGAAACTTTTTTAGATCAACAAACGGCAAGTTATTTTTTAACGGAATGGCCACCTCGACAAACCTTGCTTACTCATATTAATGCCGCGAAAGCTAGCGTTGCCAATGAATCTATCGCATGGCTTGAACTCCACCAGTGTTATTACACCCTTGAAGAACAGATTGAAAACATGGCTCAAGAACTCGACCCCTCTCATCAGCATGAGGGAGCTTCCTCACAGACTTTTTTACCATGGTTGGATGAAGCGCTACGCAGTCACCACCTCGTGAACCCAGATTTCAGCTTGGCCTTAGCCACAGAAATAACATCCATGAGAACTCAGCTCATGGAACGCATTTACTCCATCGAAGTTTCTGCCTCTCTTGATCCATTACCCATGCTCACCACGCTTTTTGAAGAAGCGACTCTCCACTTGCCTCAAGAAAAAAAACCGGAGCAACGCGCGAAAATTCTACGCCGATTTAGTCAGCTATCTCAAACCATCCTCGACCATCCCTCTTTGGCAAAAGGCAATCCCTTGGCTGTCAATAGGACCCGAGAAGACTTCCTCAATGCGCTAAATAGACAGGACCTAAATTTGCAACAAGCCTGGGACTGGTGTGCAGCGAATCAGCTCGATGAACTCTTTAATGCCATTCAAGAAACGCTCTCTTCTTCCTCCCCAGCTTTTCCCACAACAGCTCTTGCGCCACGACGCCCCCTAAGAGTCGACCAAGATGAGGAAGAAGAAGCTCTTTGGGTTGAAAAGCTACGCCATTTAATCGAAGCCAGTCAAACGCTCGAGCTATCCACTGCCGATCTTTCTTTTTCTCAAGAATTAAGTCAAGTGATTTCGCAGAAAATCTTTACCGACTTTGCTGAGCTCGGTTTTTTACGCTGGTGGCAACAACAATCTGAAGGTACCCGTGCTGAAAAAAGCGCTCTTCCTATGACCGCTAGCCAATGCCTGATCCAATTGAGTCGCTTTTTAAGAGACCGCACCATGAGCTTTAAGGCAATCGCTATGATTACTTCGACTTTTCGAAAGGGGAATGCCTCTCGCTTCCCTTCCGTTAACTCTCAATCCCTCGTCAGATATAACTGGAAATACGCCGTCAGCCAAATTGCCCACCGCTGTGTCGCTCAAATCGATGCGTTAGAAGCACCAACATTGGAGTTAGAACCTACACTTACTATCCAAGACCTCACCGGCGTGGACGAAAAAGCAGGAGACATTCCTATTCCAGTAGTTTCGTCGCCCCCCATTGACCGCATAAAAGCGGTAGTCCAGAAAGCAAAAAACGCTTTGGACTGCTTATGTAAGGCCTATGCTTTTACCGAGATGGGCGCTGAAGTTCGTTCATTCTGTGACGCCATCGCCCAGGAGATAAATTTATATGCAGAACATACGATTAATTTTTTAGAAGAAATAGAAGGCCTTGAGCAAGAGAATGTGGCATTAATGAGAGAACAGAATGCGGTCAATAAAAAAATAAGGCAAGTAGATCAATGGCTAGAGGAGGCCACCCAAAAATTGCAAAAAGCGCAACAAGAATTAACAGAAACCAAAGAGCAGCTCACAGAAACAGCAGATCGATTAACCACGGCCGAAAAAAAAGTAGACGTGTTGCAACAAGAACACGCAGAAATGAGACAACAAATAGCTTTCCTCATGACACAATTATCCGCTTTCGTACGGGGAAGTAGACCGGAAAGCTCTCTTGTTCCATCTACTCCACTTCCTTCCAGCTTATTTGGAGGGGTTTCCTCTGTAACCTCACTGCCTAGTGGTTCAGCCTCGGCATCTTCCACTCCACCAGTATCTTCTTCCGTGACATCCACCAGCGCTGCTTCTGCAACCGCTCCCTCCTCAGCGGAGGTAACTGTGGGTCCTCAACCGACAACACCCCAAGAACAACTGGCAGCAGCCGTCGAGCCACCCTAACCATCACAATGCCGGATTTTCTAAAAATTTCATGTAAGCTGCCGGCGGTTGCGTAGCCTTGTTTCGCTCTAAGAGTACAACCCATTTTCAAGCACAAACTTCCGTACTCGAGGCGGCAAGCGATCTAAGCATGCCGGTAAATTCTTGCGAAGCACGCGCGATGACGCCTCAACAACGGGCATTTCCAAATGAATTACTTGTTTCTGCGCTTTCATAAAAACCTCTTCGATAACAGGATTCGGTTGATAATTTTCCATGCGGGAGACTACTACTAAATCACAAAATTTAGCCATTTCTTGCCAGCAGTACCATTGCTCAACTTGCGAAAATAAATCATCTCCCATCAACCAAAATAAACGAGCGGCAGGGAATTCTTCATACAAACTCGCCAAAGTTAAATAAGAATAAGAAGGGGTGTCGCGCTCTAACTCTCGGGTATCTAATAAGAATTTAGGATGATTCACAATGGCCAATGCTACCATGGCGGCGCGTTGCCAAGGAAGTATCATCGCTTGATCTTTCAGCGCGTTTTGCTGGCAAGGAATAAACCGCACTTCATCTAACTGCAGTTTCTCTAAGCTGTACTGTGCAATAGCTAAATGCCCCAGGTGAATAGGGTCAAAAGTCCCCCCTAAAATGCCGATACGTTTAGCCATGAGTATCTTTAGCAGCTGATGAATTGTTAGAAGATTTTTTAGCAGCCATCGCTGCCATCATGACAGGATCAACTACAGGCATTCCCTCATGCACTTTCACAATGCCCGCTGTCACAATAATATCCCCTGGTTTAACTCCGGATTTTACGACAACTTGATCGGTAAAACGCTCCCCTAGTTTCACTGGCATTAATTTTGCGTGTCCATTGATGGCCACAAATAAACTATCCGCATCGCCATCACTCACCACTGCTTCTTGAGGTACCACCATCACGGGTAGCCCTGGGCCATAAAACAAAGTGACTTCAGCAAAAGAACCCGGCAAAATACTTTTGTTATCCGGCGTATTATCAAAAATCGCCCGAACAGAAAACATTCGGGTATCCGCATCGACAGCGGTATCCACACCAACGACTTTCCCCTCTAAAGCTTTGGATGCATGATCTTTGGTATTTAACGTCACTCGATCTCCGATTTGGACTTTGCCAACTAAATTTTCAGGTACCGTAAAATCCACACGTAATTGATTTAACTCTTCTAAATTTAAAAGAGCAGTACCCACCGTGATATAATCACCCACATTCACTTTATTAATACCCACCGTTCCATCAAAAGGTGCCGTAATTCTAGCTTGAGCAAGATTCGCTGCCGCTAAATTTAAAGCAGCTAAGGCTGTTTTTTGTTTATCAAGTGTGGTTTCATAATCTTGCTTGGCAATAAATTTCTTGTGATAAAGTACAACCGCGCGATCCAAATTCGCTTGAGCAAGCGCTGCATCGGCTTGCGCTGAATGATAAGAAGCTAATAATTGTGCAGGGTTAATATCCAACAAAGAATCTCCCCGGTGAACTTGCTGGCCTGGTTGAAAATAAATTTGTGTAATGCGGCCTGCTACTTCACTCTTGAGTTGTGCCCCCAAAATAGCATTGACTGTACCAATTGCTTCAAAACTGGGCTGCCAAAGCTGAGTTTTTATAGGAGCGAGCGTAACCATGGCAGGCGGCATCCCATCTCCATTATTTTTTGAGCAAGCAGAGAGTAAAATTAAAAACGCCCCAAAAAAGAGAACGCCCAAATTTTTTATCACATGCATTTTACGAATTCTCCATAGGGAGCAATAAATTCGTCACTATTTTTCCCGCCATAATATGTTGATTAATAATTGTATCAATGTCTTCAAACGATCCATAAGTATACCAAACTCCCTCCGGATAAATCACTAAGGCCGGTCCAAGAGCACATCTTCCTAAACAACCACTGCTGCTAACCCGGATTTGATGGGGCCCCCATAACTTTAGTTGTTGAATACGTTCTTTGGCGTATTCAAAATATTTTTGTGCCTGCGCTTGTGCACAGCATTTTTTACCTTCCACTTTTTGATTAAGGCAAAAGAATAAATGATGTTGATAAAAAGATATACTCACTTAGGTAAATCCTTTAAAGGGGGCGGTGTGTAATTTTCATCATGCTTCGCTAAAACTTCGGTGGCAATGAGTTGATGCTCTGCGTTTAAAGAACCTTCTGCTACAATTGCTTGGCCTTCACGAAATAAATCTGGAAGAATTCCTTCATATATCACCTCACAACTCGCTTTGTGATCCGTTAGAAGAAAGCTGACGTTAAGCGTATCATTGTGATGATGAATGCTTCCTGGCACCACCCATCCCCCAAGCCGTATCGGGTGGTTGAGAGGGGCTTCATTCTTTATCACTTGAATAGGAGTAAAAAATAAATTTATATTTTGCCGCAATGCAAATAAAGCGAGTGCGGTGGCACCACTCAAGAGCACAACGATAATTAAAATCCAAATAAGACGTTTTTTTCTTAAAGGATGCATGAAATCACTCTTTCTTCTTCACTATGTACTTTTTAATTTTTTTAGTACGTTTCACCGCGCTATAAATGTTGCCGAACAACACCGAAAATGCAATGCCGTAAGCCGGCCAAATAAACCTTGCATACCCACCCATCGCCAAAAAACGAATCAACTCCATCTGGAAAAAATGCATATTAACCTTCCTTGTTACTATTTTCTGTTAAATCCTTTTGCACCCATTGGGTTTTGCGATTTTCCCATAATAATGCATTACGCATATTAATAAACCAAGTGATTGCAAAAATACCTGCATTAGCAATGATCATTGCTAATAAAGGAGTGAGCATCACCTGAGCAATATGGGATTTCCCGAAAAGACTAATGGTAGCACCTTGATGCAAGGTATTCCACCACGCTACCGAATAATGAATAATCGGTAAGTTAATCGCGCCGATCACCACAAAAATATTGCGAATCACTGCTTGTTCGCGCTTCCCCATCAATGCATAATGTAAAGCAATCACTGCAATATAAATAAATAATAAAATTAATTCGGAAGTCAGTCTTGCATCCCATACCCACCACGTACCCCACATAGGTTTCCCCCACAACGCGCCTGTAATAAGTGCGATAAAAGTAAAACTTGCACCAAGGGGTGCTGCGCTCATGATGGCAATATCAGCGATTTTAATGCGCCAAATAAGATAAATTAAAGCAGCCACCGTCATTAGGCTATAAATCATTAAGGATAAAAAAGCGGCGGGCACATGAATATAGATAATACGAAAACCGTCGCCTTGTTGATAATCAGGTGGCACTAAAAATAAGCCATCGATTAAACCATAAAGCAGAATAATAATCGTAATCGCTATAAACCAAGGCAATAAAGCGCCAAGAAAATAATACGTGGTTTTAGGAGAGAAGAGTTGATTAATCAGCTTTAGTTTCATACAGATAAAAGACCATTTTTTAACTCATCAACTTCAGTGCAGCTTTCTGTAATTTTGGAGCGGTGATCAATAGTTGGCCCGTTTGTGCATAATGCTCCCCTCCTTCCCAATTGCTCACTAAACATCCTGCTTCTTGAGCAATTAACACCCCCGCCGCATAATCCCATATTTTTAAATGATTAGTGATACCAATATCTAATCGGCTAGAAGCTAAATAAGCCAAATCTAATACCGCACATCCCATTTTGCGGATGCTTCGACACGTCGCACTAAAACGCGCCGTTTTTGTCGCTAAATCAAGACTATCTCCTGTCGCTAAAATAGGATAAGTAAACCCTACGATAGTTTCATTCATGGGCCTCTCCATAGCGCGCAAGCGATATTTATTTAAAATAGCTCCTCGCCCTTTAGACGCTGTAAATAACTCATCACGTAAAGGATCATAAATGACTCCATGTTCGATTTGCCCTTTATTTTGTATCGCAATCGAGATAGCAAAGTGAGGAATGTTATGAATAAAATTTTTAGTTCCGTCTAAGGGGTCAATGATCCACGTAAAATCATGCCGCCCTACTTCACCACTTTCTTCACCCCAAGTAGCGTGTTGAGGAAAAGATTTATGGATGGTATCAATGATCATCGCTTCCGCACGCTCATCAATATCTGTCACGAGCTCATCGTTCTGTTTTTTAGAAACTTTAATAAGGTCAGGGCGTTCAAAACCTTTGACAATGATTTTTCCAGCCGCACGCGCCGCATCAACGGCTACTGTTAATAAGGGGTTCATGGAGTTTCCTTCAAATAATTGATCGGATTAAGCGATTTATTAGCTCTTCTAATTTCAAAATGTAACATAGGGCGAGAAGCTTCGGTGTCACCTGATAAAGCGATTTTTTGACCTTGTATGACCTTTTGATCCATTTTAACAAGTAACTTACTATTATGGGCATAAGCCGTCATCAGATCATTAGGTTGACGGATAATAATTAACTGCCCGTAGCCATGCAAATTGCTGCCTGCATAAACCACGGTTCCAGGCTGTACCGCTATTACCGGCGTACCCACCGGAGTGGCAATATCGATCCCTTTATTGCCATCTTGACCAAAACTTTCTATGATTTTTCCTTTGACAGGCCAAGGCCAATTACCTGTTCCGACTACTGCTTGCGCAGTAGATATGGCAGGAGATGCTGGTATTACTGGAGACCCATTTTCCGCAGCACTCGTAGGTTTAAAAGCGGGAGCCGCAGGAATAGGTGTGCCTTTCTCCGCAGGAACAGGCGCGGTAGTGGTGGTAGAAGGTGCGGAAGCTGGCGCCGTCAAGCGAATCACTTGCCCCAACTGTAAATTATAAGGAGGCTGCAAATGGTTCCACTCTGCCAGTGATTTATAATCAATATCATACCGCCAAGCAATGGTATATAAGGTTTCGCCCGGTTGCACTTTATGTTGTATTTGGGTGGAACCAATGTTATTCCACGCATTATCGACAGGCGCACTACCTCCGCTTATACAGGCACTCAAAAAAAATGTGATGAAAATAATGCCTAAAATTCTCAATGGAGAACACGCCATATCGCTATTCCAATTACTAATAAAATAATACAAACCCACGCTAAATGGTCAATGTATTTATCAAGCCAAGCCGCCATTTTACTCCCTCCCAATTTTAATAACGCCGTGACTAAAAAAAATCGACCGCCTCGCCCCACGATAGACCCTAAAGTAAAAGGGATTAAACCAAGCCCTGTCGCACCAGCTGCGATAGTAAACAGCTTGTAAGGAATAAAAGCAAAACCTGCAAAAAACATCACCCAAAACCCCCAATGATGAAACCATTGGATAATTAACTCATACTTTTGCATATAACCTAAGCTGATTAATAAAGGTTTAATCATAAGAAAAAAAAACATGCCGATCACATAGCCTACATAGGCGCCGAGCACTCCACCAATCGTACACAAAGTGGCGTTGTACCATGCTTTTTCTGGCTTTGCTAACACCATGGGAATTAGCATCACATCGGGTGGAATTGGGAAAAAAGAAGATTCAGCAAAGCTCAGCCAAAATAAAATAAGAGAAGCTTTTTTGTGTGCCGCCCAACGCAACATTTTAGTGTAAATGGGAGAGAATATTTTCATGACCAATCCAAGTTCTTAACCCACTGCGCAAGCGAATCAAAGGCTTGATAATAAGTAAGATCTAAATGAATAGGCGTAATAGAGACTCTTTTATGAGCCACTGCGTAAAAATCGGTACCTTGACCCGCATCTTGCTCAGGGCCCGGTAAACCTACCCAATAAATTTCTGCACCACGAGGATCTTCCATTTTAATGATTTTTTCTGCTTCATGCCGTGTACCAAGTCGGGTCACTTCAAAACCTTGAATGTCGTTAAAGGGAATATCAGGAATATTAACATTTAAAATAGTCTTGGCAGGAAGCGGCACATTAATCACTTGGCTGACTAAAATTTTAGCGACTTCGGCTGCTGTCGTAAAATGTTCTGGGTGGTGCCCATTTAAGGAAAACGCAATGGAAGAAAGCCCTAGCGTACGACCTTCAATAGCAGCAGCGACCGTCCCAGAATATAAAATATCTTCACCTAGGTTGCCTCCGTGATTAATACCAGAAACAACCATATTGGGTTGATTTTCTAGCAAACCCGTCAATGCTAAATGCACACAATCCGTCGGGGTCCCTTCAACACTATATTCATTCGCCGCTAATTTTTGAACACGCAAAGGATTATTGAGTGTTAAAGAATTACTCGCGCCACTGCGATTGCGATCGGGCGCCACCACACTTACTTCCTGCGCCAAGGTTTGCATTGCACTTGCTAGCGCTTTAATCCCTCGAGAATGAATACCGTCATCATTAGAAACTAATATATGCATTGCTTAGCCTGTGTAGTAAGTGGGAAGAGGGGTAGTTTGTTGAGCCGCTTGCGCGATAGTTTGATAAATCGACAATTGCTCGGCCACCCAGGGAAAACAGAATAATACAATACCAAAAAATAATACCCATAATACCTTACTGATAGGTGTTTCTACAGAATTCTGCCGAAAACGTCGGTAGTATACAAAACTCATAAAAATAAAAACAGCACCTACGACATGCGCTAAGGCAAAAAATATCATGATGATATCGCTAACAACATCAAGAGTATGCCCATAAATTTCATCGGCCTGTGCATAATGGCTTCCCAATAACAGGAATAATATCAACCCAGAGCCAGTGAAAAACTTAGCACGCACAATGTGATCCTATAAAAAATTTTTATTATCCCTAGTTTAGCAGATGAAAGCAATACTTAAGATGATTAAAAAGAAGTCGTCGGTCAATTTCTGGCATGACAAGCTTCAGAGGCATACGCGCCACCCGTTTTGCAATTATTCGGGGTTGTCGTGTACGAAGGCATATCCCCTAAAGCGAGACATAAGTTTAACATCTCATGTTAAAATTGATCTTTCATAAAATTATGCGTTGGCTCTTTTTATGTTACAACATTTAACTATTCAAAATTTTGCTTTAATTCAACATTATGAAATTCATTTTGAAAAAGGTTTATCGGTGCTCACTGGAGAAACGGGTGCTGGAAAATCTATTTTATTGGATGCGTTAGGCTTGGTTTTAGGGAATCGCGCGGATAGCAAAATGATCCGTACCGGTGAAAAACGCTGCAATATTACCGCAGAGTTTGATCTTAACCATCTTCCCAGTGTACAAACATGGTTAAATGCGCACGCATTAGATCAAGATCAACAATGCATCTTGCGCCGTATTATCACTCAAGACGGAAAATCTCGTGCTTTTGTGAATGGGCACACGGTAACTCTGCAACAACTGAGTGACTTAGGGGAACAGCTCATCGACATTCATGGTCAACATGAACATCATTATTTGATCAAGCGAGATCACCAACGCGCATTACTAGATGAGTATGGGCGCCATCAGCCCTTACTTGACGAGTTGCAAAAAATTTATGAGCAATGGCAACTTCTAGCGCAACAAAAGCAAACCCTACTTGCAACCGATCAACACCAGTCTTTAAAAGATTTTTTACAATTTCAATATGAAGAAATTGAGACTTTGCAATTGCAAGAAAATGAAGTTGAAACTTTGGAAGCTGAATATAAAACTTTGAGTCAAGCAGAAAAGTTTTTAACTCATGTAGGAGAAACCTTAAAAATTTTGGAACCAGGGGGAACAAGCCTCTGTCACTTTTTAGGACAAGCTAAGCACACCTTAGAGAGCATCAGCCCTTCACATCAAGACTTAACGAATGCTTTTGAAAATTTGTCCCAAGCGCAATTATTATTAACAGAAGCTCAGCGTGATCTTGAACATTTTTCATACCACTTTCAGCAAAACCCTGAACGCTTAACCGTTATCAATGAAAGACTTGATTTATTGCATCGAATTGCACGCAAACATCGTATTACTCCAGCTGCCTTATATGAATTGCGTAGCGAACTGCAAAAAAAATTAGCGCAACTAGCCAACACAGACGTTTTATTAATAAAAATTGAAACTCAACAAAAAAATTTATTAAATCAATACAGCGATATTGCTAACAAGTTAACAAAAAAACGTGAGCAAGTCGCAAAAAAATTCTCTGAAAAAGTAACCGAAAAAATGCGGCTACTTGCCATGAAAGAAGGAAAATTTTTCATCAAGCTCATTCCTCTTGAAGGCATGCACGCCTATGGCAACGAAGCTTGTGAATACTGGGTGCAACCCAATCCTGGTCAAGCCCCTCAAGCTTTAGCAAAAATTGCCTCGGGGGGTGAACTATCACGTATTAGCTTAGCTATACAAGTTATTTTGGCCTCTCATAGTATTATTCCCACGTTAATTTTTGATGAAGTCGATGTTGGAATTGGGGGGGCAACGGCGAGCGTGGTAGGACAATTGCTTAAATCAGTAGCCCAATTCGTGCAAGTGCTCTGTGTGACTCATCTTCCGCAGGTAGCTGCTTTCGGAGATCATCATTACCAAGTACAAAAACAAATTATTGATCAACAAACGCACACAGCCCTCACTAAATTAGAAGGTGGCACTCGTCAAGAAGAAATTGCTCGGATGCTAGGCGGTATACGTGTTACACCAGAAACTTTAGCCACAGCAAAAGTTTTGTTAAAAGATGCTTCTGTTACTTTGTAAAGTATTAGCTAGGGCGAATTAAAAGCTAAATCCGTCATACTTGCTTGTTCGCTCATAGGGCACCAGCTTAAGCGATTGTCATGCCAGCGCAGGCTCATAAGTGTCAATTTAAGACCTTTACGCTACCGCCCCTCTGTCATGCCAGCGCAGGCTGGCATCCAGATAAAGAAGGATCGTGGGAAGTAAAAGTAAGGTATACCTAATTTCGTAAACTAAAATTTTCGTCGCTTGCATTGCCTAAAAACATGCCTGACTGGATGCCAGCCTGCGCTGGCATGACAATCGCTTAAGTGGGCGCACATAATCACTTTCGAAGAAAACTACTACTCTTCTTGCAACGCCTTACTAATCGCTGATTCAATATCTTTAGCAGTGACTTGTGATAAATCTACTTCAGGTTTATCGCGTAAAGCTTCTTTCTGACGTTTAAAACGACGTTCTTTATGATGCGCAAGCCCCGTCCCAGCAGGAATCAAACGACCAATCAAGACATTTTCCTTTAAGCCGCGCAATTCATCAGTTTTGCCACTCACCGCCGCTTCTGTGAGCACTCGTGTGGTTTCTTGGAAGGAAGCTGCCGAGAAGAAGGAATCTGTTAGTAATGATGCTTTGGTAATTCCTAATAATTCAACTTGGAAGCGAGCGGGTAATTTTCCTTCTGCAATGATATTCTCATTTTCATCTTTAATACGTGCCACATCCACTTGTTCCCCTTTAAGGAATTTAGTATCGCCCGCATCGATAATCAAAGCTTTGCGCAACATTTGACGCACAATGACTTCAATATGTTTATCATTAATTTTCACGCCTTGCAATCGATAAACGTCTTGAACTTCGTTAACAATGTAGTTCGCCAAACGACCCACGCCCAATAAGCGTAAAATATCGTGGGGGTTGGGTTGACCATCCGAAATAATTTCCCCGCGTTCTACGTGTTCACCTTCAAACACGCTCACTTGACGCCATTTTGGAATCATTTCTTCATGCACTTCACCATCAGGCGCAGTAATCACTAAGCGACGCTTACCTTTAGTTTCTTTACCAAAACTAATTACACCTGAAATTTCAGCTAAAATAGCGGGTTCTTTCGGTTTGCGTGCTTCAAAAATATCGGCTACTCGTGGCAAGCCCCCGGTGATATCCCCTGACTTCGAGCTTTCTTGTGGAAGACGTGCAATAACATCACCCACACCCACTTCTACGCCATCATTTAAGTTAATAATCGCTCCTACCGGCAAGAAGTAATTGGCTGGTGTATTTGTACCAGCTAACATCACATCCTTACCTTTTCCATCCACTAATTTGATCATGGGGCGTAAATCTTTTCCTACCGTACCACGCTGTTTCGCATCTGTAATAACAAGGCTCGTTAAACCCGTTAATTCATCCGCTTGACGATTCACTGTCACGCCATCAAGCATATCGACAAATTTCACGTGGCCAGCCACTTCAGTAATAATGGGGTGAGTATGTGGATCCCAATTTGCAATCACATCACCTGGTTCAACATCTGCGCCATCATGGACCATTAACACCGCACCATAAGGAATCTTATAACGTTCTCTTTCACGGAAATGAGAGTCGACAATCGTTAACATACCTGAACGTGAAACAGCAATTAAGTTGCCACTCGCATGGCGAACAACTTTAATATTTTGCAGCTTCACTTTTCCTTTGGTTTTGACTTGAATGCTGCTTGCCGCAGAAGCCCGCGAAGCTGCCCCCCCAATGTGGAAAGTACGCATGGTTAACTGTGTTCCTGGTTCACCAATGGATTGGGCTGCCATCACACCGATCGCTTCACCAAAGTTCACCAAATGACCACGAGCTAAGTCACGACCATAACATTTAGAGCAAATGCCAAGACGTGTGTTGCAAGTAATTGGTGAACGCACTTTCACTTGATCCACACTTTTCTTTTCTAAGAAGTCCACCCATTTTTCATCTAACAATGTACCCACTGGGCAAATAATCTCATTGGTCACAGGCTCCAGTACGTCTGCCGCCGTCACTCGACCTAAGATACGTTCACGTAAAGGTTCAATAACATCACCACCTTCAATGTGCGGAGTCATTAACAAACCATTATCAGTACCGCAATCTTCTTCGATAATAACAAGATCTTGAGCAACATCCACTAAACGACGAGTCAAGTAACCTGAGTTCGCTGTTTTTAACGCTGTATCTGCCAAACCTTTACGAGCACCATGAGTAGAGGTGAAGTATTCCAAAATACTTAAACCTTCACGGAAGTTTGCAGTAATAGCCGTTTCCATAATTGAACCATCAGGACGCACCATCAAACCTCGCATTCCCGCTAACTGACGCATTTGTTGCGCTGATCCCCGTGCACCCGAATCGGCCATCATATAAACCGCGTTAAAGGATTCTTGATTGATTTCTTTACCGTTTTTGTCGATAGTTTTTTCCGTAGCGAGTCCCTTCATCATCGCTTTGGCTACTTGTTCATTAGCGCGCGACCAAATATCAACAACCTTGTTGTAACGTTCTAAGTTAGTCACTAAACCTGAAGCAAATTGTTGTTCGATTTCTTTTACTTCATTTTCAGCTTTCTTAATGATGGCATCTTTTTCCATCGGAACCACTAAATCATTAATACCAATAGAAATACCAGAACGTGTTGCATACTGGAAGCCGGTATACATTAAATGGTCAGCAAAAAGAATAGCTTCTTTTAAGCCCAAACGACGATAAGCTGCGTTTAATAAAGCAGAAATAGCTTTTTTAGTGAGTGCTTTGTTAAATAAATCAAAAGGCACGCCGGTAGGAACAATTTTTGATAACAAAGCACGACCCACTGTGGTTTGCACCACTTCAGTCATTTGTTCCGCATTACCATTTGCATCAAGTTTAGTAATATTTAACCGTACTTTTATTTTCGCTTGGAGATCTACATTCTTAGTTTCATAAGCACGTACTACCTCAGCCACATCCACAAAAATACTATTTTCACCTTTAGCGTTCAGACACTCACGCGTCATATAGTACAAGCCTAACACCACGTCTTGTGAGGGTACAATAATTGGATCTCCATTAGCAGGCGACAAGATATTGTTAGTAGACATCATCAAGGTACGTGCTTCCATTTGGGCTTCTAACGTCAATGGCACGTGGACAGCCATTTGGTCTCCATCGAAGTCAGCGTTGAAAGCGGTACACACCAAAGGATGTAGTTGAATAGCTTTCCCTTCCACTAATACTGGTTCAAATGCTTGAATACCTAAGCGGTGCAAGGTAGGAGCACGATTTAATAACACTGGATGTTCACGAATAACTTCTTCAAGAATATCCCATACAATAGGTTCTTCTCTTTCTACCATTTTTTTAGCCGCTTTGATTCTCCCAGCGTAACCTCGTAATTGCAATTTACTAAAAATAAACGGAATGAAAAATTCCAACGCCATTTTTTTTGTTAACCAACATAGATCTAATATCAAAGT
>CAYYFQ010000014.1:0-45203 GCA_964471475.1 uncultured Gammaproteobacteria bacterium | reverse complement strand
GCAATTAAATGGACTGCATTAATGCCAAATGATACAACTATAAAAAGTTATTTGCTACTTAATTATGCACAAAATTGGCATGATTTTACCGAAGCTTTGCGCTATAACGTCGTCCCCTCTCAAAATTTTGTCTATGCAGATACACGTGGTAATATTGGCTATTATCTTCCTGGTTTAATTCCCATACGTAAAGGGTGGAATGGTTCGTTGCCTATCGAATCACATCAAATACGTGAGTGGTCAGGATATATTCCTTTTGAGCAATTGCCGCATAGTTATAATCCATCTGAAGGGTATATTGCTTCGGCCAATAATCCTGCTACAAGTGATGAGTATCTTTATCAATTGACTTTTCGTTGGAGTGAACCACCGTATCGGATTCAACGAATTAAAGATTTATTACAAGCTAAGCAAAAGTTTGATATAACAGATATGCAGAACATTCAAAATGATACACTGAGTTATTTATGGAAGGATTTGCGTCCATATCTCTTGCAAACCAAACCTTTGGATAACAGTAGTCTGCGAGCCCTGGATATTTTAAAAAACTGGTCTGGAACAAATGATATTGATAGCGCTGGCGCTAGCATTTTTGCCTATTGGTATGCTGTACTAGAGCATATGTCTTTGCATAAATCAAAATACGACGATACATGGGAGCCATTATTTATTAAGCAAGAACTTGCAAATAATGGAAGCTATTGCCGTGATGATGTAACACATACTTGCGCTGCTTATTTAAGTCAAACCTTACAACAAGCTGTAAATAATTTAATAGCGGCACATGGCTCTGATTCAGCACAATGGAAGTGGGGAGATATTCATAAGGTGGTATTTGATGATTTAGGTTTTGGTGAAGTTAAATGGCTCGCTTGGATTTGGCGTCGTAGTATTGCCGCGCCAGGAGCGCTTTATACTGTGTCCCCGGGTAGTTATGATAGCAAAACGTTTAATCAATTTAATGGTGCAAGTTATAGGCAGCTTATTGATTTAGGGCATTTAAAACAGAGTGTCTACATACAAACCTTAGGCCAATCTGATAATCCTGCTAATAAGCATTATGATGATCTCATGCCATTATGGCAATCTGGACACTATATACCCATGGAGATGGGTGAACGCTTACTCGCACTTAAAGACGAGCAACTTATAATGCAACCTAATACTACGAGGTAACTTATGTTATTTCAGCGCCTAACGCATCCGATCTCGGTTTTCCATATTGAGGAATTTGGAGTATCGGTTGAAGATTATTTAAAAAAAATTAAAGCATATTTTTTTAATTTAGAATGGGATTGGTATTTATTAAGGCAAAAAAAATTAGAATTTTTGATAAGTGTTTTTTCACAGATAGGATCTATAAGTTTAATTAATTATGATTTATTTCGTGCTTATTATGCTGGAGAAAAAGATGAAGTATGCCTTGCTGAGCTTACCAACAAATTAAGCGCTACACAAAAATTAGCATTTAACAATATTACTTCTTCAAGACGCCGATCAATTGCTAATTTTTTGATATCTTGTTCAAATGATGATATTCAAATAACAAGGGTAGCCACGCAGAGTTTTAATCAAGTATATGCACAGGTATCTGATGAAAAAAATGATTGGAGAACCGTGGGGCGGGTTTTTAAGGAAGCCGAGGATATGTTGATAAATTATGAACTCTATCAAATTATCACAGGCCTTACAAACAAAATCATCGAGCACAATTCTTCTGTAAAATCTCTTGAATTGGCAGTGCATTTTACACAAATTATATCAAGTGAAGGATCCATAGCAAGTAATTCACCAGAAGGTATTCATCAAGATGGTATGGATTATATTGTATCCGCACTCGTGGTTGATCTTGAAAATGCAGCGGGTGGTAAAAGCATTTTATATGGGCAAGATAAAAGTACACCTTTATTTGAAACAATATTACTGCCTGGAAT
The DNA here is from genome assembly GCA_964471475.1 of uncultured Gammaproteobacteria bacterium. Lineage (GTDB taxonomy): Bacteria > Pseudomonadota > Gammaproteobacteria > CAISUE01 > CAISUE01 > JAJNBD01. The sequence goes on along the minus strand of CAYYFQ010000014.1, from coordinate 43,269 downwards.
AGGTTTATTCCAACCTGATAAAGGAACTGATCTATGGCACACGGTGGAGTCAATCACGCCAAAAGATAAATCAAAACCAGCCTATCGATCCAGCATAGGCTTTGATTTTAGTTTAAACTGTTAGTAATTGATTAAAGGAGAAATGAGTATGTTGAGAGCTTCTGAGCGCCCTGATGTTGGTCAAGAGGAAGAGCCGCTGAATCAAGAAAGAGTCTATGTTGCAAGTAATAAAGAATTGTGGGATGGTTGGGCTAAGCTTCATCTAGAGTCTCCTGAGCTTTATGATATCGAAGGATTCAGATTGGGAAAAACCACATTAGAGAAAGTAGAGTCAACGGAGTTAGGTGATATTCGTGGGCAATCTTTATTACATTTACAATGTCATTTTGGACTTGATACTTTATCATTAGCACGCGATAAAGGTGCAATAGTTACCGGCGTTGATTTATCATCTAATGCTATTGAAACAGCCAAACAACTTAGCCGCGAATGTAATATTCCAGCAGAATTTGTCTGCTCTGATATTTACGAACTGCCTAAACATCTTGAAGGGCAGTTTGATATTGTATATACCTCACATGGTGTTTTAACCTGGTTATATGATTTAAATAAATGGGCTGATATCGTTGCGCACTATCTAAAGCCGGGTGGAACCTTTTATATAGTAGAATTTCATCCATTTACCCATATGTTCAACGAAGAGTGGACAAGCTTCAGTGAGCCGTATTTTTATAATGGAGAACATATTGAAACTGAAGAACAAGGGTCTTACGGAGATAGAAGTGCTGATTTTTCCCATACCGCTCATGAATGGCCCCATACCTTAAGTGAGATTCAGAACGCTCTACGAGATGCAGGCTTGATTGTTGAGTTTTGTCATGAATTTCCTTATGTTACTTCTGAGTGCTTTCCTAATTTGGAGCAAACAGGAGAGGGAGAATATACTGTTAAAGATAGGAGCAAAGGTATGCCATTAATGTTTTCTATTAAAGCCACCTCGATGCCTGAGCTATCTTTAAAAAAAAAAATCATGCCTGGGCTAAAAGAGCCAGCTGAAAATGAAAAACTTAAAAAAGAAATTGAAATACTAAAAAGGCAATTACAGCAACAGAAAAATGAAACAGGCATAAGTGCTGGTAGTAGCACCTCGTACAGTCAAGAAGCAGATACAACCCAGCGAGGGCTCAACTCCATTTTATTTTCGTCAACTATTCCACCTAATAAGGCGAACGATACAGCCTCTGCTCAAGCTTCACCGACTAGCTTAAGGCGTACGCAGTCATTTTCTTCTGTGCCGAATACATAGGCATATGTTGCATGATAACGTTGATATAAGTTTAATTAAAATTTACTTACATAACGAGGTTAGAAATTATGTCAATTACACTACCGTATAATTATGCGGAAGATCATAAAATGATTTTTGATAATCAAGCTAAGCAGTTTATAGAAACTATCAAAAACTCTGGCATTGTACAATTAGAGCTGTTAACAAAGTCAGAAGGAGAGCCTATTACTGCTTCTCAGTGGCAAGAACTATATAAATTTGTTGAAAGCTATGTCGAAGACTATAAGGGGCCAGCACTTATTTTTTCTAAAATTGCTTTAGAAGGCCGTATGCAAATGCTTAAAAAGCTTGCTGATAAATTTGATATTAATTTCCTATTACCTTTAAAAGCTATTCAAGATAAAAATATTTTATTGATGGCAAATAAATATTTTTCAGGTTTTGATGTTTCCAATGAAAAAGAATATGATTATTTACCTGCTAATTTACAAAATAAATTGGTTTTTGTTACCTCCCCTATTTTCCCACCATCATTATCTTATTATCTTAAAAAAAATAATACGCTATGTGTTACGGTCGATGATATTAGTCAATTTGAACAACTAGAAAATTTTGATACCTCTTTAGAGTATTGCATACGTTTAAATGCATCTACGTTGCTGGAAGATTATTATCAGGCGCTGAAAGGGGTTATTGAAAGCCCAACGTTATCGCGTTTTGGGGTTTCCAATAAAGATGATTTAGTAAAAATGCTACAAAGTAAGCGACATCGATTTAAAGGTTTTCATATTCATGCGGGCAAAGAAACTGGCAATATACCTCATACTTATATAGAACTTGCTGCGCAATCTTTGAAATTAGCGCATTCATTACAGATTGAATTGCAATATCTTAATTTAGGAGGTGGACTTTTATATCTATCTAATGAAGAGTTGGAAACCTTAATTAGTGCACTTAAAAAAATGCTACCTCAAAACACAAAATGTTTTTTTGAACCGGGACGTTTCCTAACGCGTGGTTGTGGCTATGCTTTAGGAAGAGTTGCTTCTATCATTAATCGAGGAGCTTTTATAGATATTGCTTTGGATTTATCTTCACAATGCCATCTAAAATGGAGTGAACCCAAATTAATTATCGCTGAAAATAGCGAGACACTTGCTCCAATAGCTAAACATGTTCGCATTTTTGGCTCAACCTGTGCCGAACCAGATTATCTTGGCGATTTTATGCTGGCGCCCAGCATGCTCAATAATTTGAGAAGAGATAGTATACTTTTATTTGGCGATATTATGGGTTATTCTGCTAGTTGGAATACTCAATTTAACGGCATTCCACCCGCGCAAACTATTTATCTTTAATCTTGCATTTCAGCCAATAGTTCTTTAACTAGCGCAGGATCTGCTTGAGCAATACTAGTTTCCAAAATAGTAGTGGCAATATCTGCGATCGTTGGGTTGTCAAACAGTGCTTGCAAGGAAAACTCTATATCAAATGTTTCTCTAATTCTTGAAGCTAACTGAGTTGCCAATAATGAATGCCCACCTAAATCAAAAAAACTATCTTGCGTGCCAATACCTTTTATACCTAATAACATTTCCCAAATACTAACTAAAGTTTCTTCAATTTCACCTATAGGTGCAATGTAGAGGGTGTCTAGTTGAGGTCTGTCATGAGAAATGTTGGCATGTTCAATTTCAGAGAGGGTCTCAACTTCTGGTTTTTGGATCCACTGTTGAATTCTTGTATTTAGATCAGTAGTTGAAACTAAAATATGTTTGGTAATGCCACTATTTAAAATACAAAACAAAATGTCCGATCCTTCTTTAACATTTATCATAGCGTTTTGTTCAGTATCTGATTGCCAAGCATCCCAACTAATTGAAATCAAAGGTGTTCCATGAAGACTTCCTTCCCAAGCATGAGTAAAACTATCCATGTAAATATTAGCAGCAGAATAGGCGGCATAACCAAGGCCGCCTAAAACAGCAGCTAAAGAAGAAAATAAGCAACAAAAATCCAGGTGGCGATGCTCTAATAAAGCTTGCAAAACGTTTAAACCTTGCATTTTAGGTAGCAATTGCCGCTCACAATCTGTTTTATTTATCATTTCAATAGGTTTGAAAATATCTAAGCCAACATCACCGGCCGCATGAATAACGCCATTTATTTTTCCAAAAATATTTTCAGTTTCTATAAAAACTCGTTGCATACTTTCAAACTCAGCTACATCAGCCTGAAAAATAATGAGTTTATCCGCAAATTCCTTTATACGTTTTAATGCATTTATTCTTTTGAGCATCAAATGGTCGTTATCAAGTTCATTCCAATGTTCTTCTTTAGGAAAAGCGGAGCGTGTTACTAGTATCAATCTTGCATGATATTTTTTAGCTAATGCTTCTGCAATAATTAAGCCTAATTGGCCTAGCCCACCGGTAATAATATAGACACCTTCATGACGTAGTCGCTCGATAGGATACGGCTTGGTTTCCTCTATTTTACAAGGTTCAAATTTTTGCCCAAAGCGATAGCTGTCGCGAAATGCAACAATAACTTCGGGTAATTCGTGATTAAATTCTGCCACAATTTGGCTTGCAATGTTTGCTTCTAGAGTTGGGTTTAGAGCTATATCGAAATTACTACACCTCACTTGTTGGTATTCTTGAGCAAATGACTTGAGCAACCCTATAAATATTGTGTTTTCAGGTTGAACTTTGTCATGATTGTTCACCTGATGGGCTTGGTTACTGATAATACCCAATTGGAGGCTATGTATTGTTTTTTGTTTAATCAACGCTTGAATTAAATAAAGGATACCATAAAAATTATAAAGCAAAAAATAATCATTTGATTGCGTGATTGATACCTCTATATTTTTCATGGGCAACCCCCATGAATAAATAATGTTAATTGCTTGTGTTTTATCCATCATTAATTCAGCAAGCAATTTATAGTAATCTTCTTTATTATTTGGATTGATAGTATAGTGGCTGGAAGAATTTTTTGTAAATTGAGTCCCCGCACTAATAAGGTAAATAGTATGTGATGGGTTGCTGTGTGTGACCTCATTCACGATAGAGTGATAAAAATGAGTATCATTGGAAAATAATAACCAATAACATCCCTCAATGCTTTTACTCACTTTAGAAGGTAATGGTGCGAGCTGCTGCCAAGAGGGTAGGTAAAGCCAATTATCAAGAGGTTGTCTAAAGATTTCAGCATGCTTTACCTTTTCTGCCGCCATTGCAGTGGTCATGGTTTGTGGTTCAATCCAATAACGTTGGCGCTGAAATGGATAGGTTGGTAAAGGTAAACGACAACGTTTTGTATTATTGTGAAGATGTGCCCAGTTGATTTTGAGTCCTTGCAGCCAAAGTTGCCCCAACAGGTTTTTTAAAGCTAGCTCAGCTGAGAATGGTGGCTCAGTATGTGTCAAGCCAAGAGATAGTATTTTTAAGTCATGGTGAGATTGTTTATTTGCGGGTGTTTTAGACGAATTTAGATTGACTAAAATATAAGTTTCATTTTGTAATAATACAGGAGGAATTTCATTGCTAAGGTTAGATTCATTTAGGAAGGCTTGCCACCAATAATTAATATCAATTATTTCTTGAGATGTTATGGGTTGCCCTGTTAACTTTGAAATATAGGTAATTTGTGGTTGATTAAGTGTTAGCTGACTAAAGCATTCGGTGAAAGTTGTTTTTGAGATGGTTTGGCGATCTAAGGTAAGTAGCTTGAGAGCGTCTGTCAGATCAAATATACCTGCCAGACAAGCTGCCATATATTCTCCTGTGCCATGGCCAAAAATTATTTGAGGCCTTATATCCCAATATTGCAATTGTTTTGCAAGAGCATATTGTATAGCATTAAAATAGTAATGAGTTGCTAATAAACTAGAGCAAAGATCGATTGTTTCCCGAAATACAGTCTCTTGTTGATAGAGGCTCTCTATTTTAAATAATGAAGGTGTAAATTCTTCAGAAGCTGAAAAGTTAAATGCCACTTTAGCCAAATCACTTTGGATTGTATGTGTGATAGGTGTAGTAATCGCCATTTTTTCTATTGCTTGAGTTGGTGTATTTGCGACAACAAAGCTACGGTAGGTATATTCTTCTCTACCTACTTGAAGCGTATATGCCATATCAGCAAGATTGGTATCAGGATTGTTTTTTAAGTAATGGATAATATTTGCATGCATTTTATTGAGTGCACTTGCGTGTTTTGCAGAAAAAATAAATAGGAAATATCCAGAAGCAGGTGAAGAAGGCTCTATATTAGGAGCTTCTTCTAATATAACATGCGCATTGGTTCCGCCCATTCCAAATGAGCTTACGCCTGCGCGTCGTGACCCATCACCTTTATCCCAATCACGTAGTATTGAATTAACATAAAATGGACTGCTTGTGAAATTAATTTGTGGATTAGGATTTTCAAAATGCAGACTTGGAGGGATTTTTTTATGTTTAAGCGCAAGTATAGTTTTAATTAAACCTACTATGCCTGCTGCTGTATTCAAATGCCCCACATTTGATTTAACAGAACCAATTGCGCAATAGTTGGTTCGAGTAGTAGTTTGCTGAAAAGCTTTGGTTAGGGCTGTTATTTCAATAGGATCGCCTAATATTGTTCCGGTTCCATGTGTTTCAACATATGAGATGCTGTCAGCACTGATGTCTGCTATAGCCAGTGCTTCTGTAATGACATTCGCCTGACCTTGAACGCTGGGCGCTGTAAAACCTATTTTAGATGCGCCATCATTATTAATGGCACTTGCACGAATGATAGCGTCAATGGCGTCACCATCAGAAATGGCATCTTCTAATCGTTTCAATACAACGAGACCTAAACCGGAACCTCCCACTGTTCCTTTTGCTTTTGCATCAAAAGGACGACAATGCCCATCAGGGGACAGAATCCCACCCTCCTGATATACATAAGCTTCAGTTTGTGAAACATCAATAGAGACCCCCCCTGCTAAAGCCATATCACATTCATATCCAAGCAAAGATCGGCAAGCTTGATGGACAGCGACTAGGGCTGATGAGCATGTAGTATTAATATCAATGCTGGGGCCTGTCAAATTTAAATGATACGATATTGGTAATGAAATAGTGTCATTAACATTTGAAACTTGTAACACGCCAAGGGAATTAAGTATATCTTTTCTGCTTAATAGATTATAAATTAAATACGTGCTTAAAGCGGAGCCAACATAAACACCAATGCGTCCAGTATATTTATTAGAACTATAACCCGCTGTTTCTAGTGCTTCCACAGCACATTCCAACATCAAGCGCTGCTGAGGATCCATAATTTCTGCTTCACGAGGGGAGTAGCCAAAATAGCTAGCATCAAACATGTCAATATCATCCAAAATACCAGCGGCTTTAATTTTATTTACTGGGTTTTCTGTGGGGAGTAATTCTGTAATACTAATGGATTCTACCGCGTTAATAAGATTCTCCCAAAACCTCTGTATATTTTTAGCGCCAGGAAATTTTGCTGCCAAACCAATAATGGCGATTGCATCTAGCATTTCATTTGTTTTGTCGTTGTTCATTGTCTCTCCTATGTTGCATAGCAACGCGTTGCTTTTGGATCGCGGCTTTTTGTTTTTTAGCATTGGAAAAAGTATTTTCTGCAATAACATTTTCAGATTGATTGTTAACAAATGCTGAAAAGCTTTTGATAGTAGGGTATTGGAATAAGTTAACGATTGGTATATTAATATTAAATTCTTCTTCTATTCGTTTGTGTAATGTCAAAAGATGAAGTGAATGACCGCCGATATCAAAAAAATTATCAGTAGTACTTAGGTTTTCAAGGTTAAGAATATTTTTCCAGAGATTAGTCAACTGTTGTTCAAAACGAGTTTCGGGCTTAACAAAATCCATGTTGTTCAATATAATTGATGGCGTAAGCATTAATAAAGCTTTATGGTCAATTTTGTTGTTAATAGTGAGTGGAATTTGATCTAATACATGAAAAAAATTAGGTAACGTATAGGCAGGTAATTTTTCTGTCAGAAAATTTTTTAATTCTAAGACATTATGGTTTTCCTTATTAAGGACTTCTAAGTAGGCAGCTAATGAATTGCTACTGCTTATAAAATTTACAACAACATTTTTTATATTAGGATGTGACATTAATGCGGTCTCAACCTCCCCTGTTTCAACCCGATAGCCGCGTATTTTTATTTGTTTATCTACTCTTCCGATATATTCAAGTTCACCATCAGCTAGGTAACGAGCTCTATCTCCTGATCGATAGAGTCTTGCTCCCGGTTCATTACTAAAAGGGTTTGGAATAAATTTTTCCGCAGTTAAAGCAGGATTATTTAAATAACCCCGCGCAAGATTTTTACCGGCAATATATAGCTCACCAACGACACCCACGGCCACGGGATTTAAATGTTCATCCAACACATATAATTGACAATTTGCGATAGGACGCCCCATGGGAATCTGACAATTTTTAAAAGCATTCTTTTTTTCAGTGGAGTATTTCCATACAGCAGAAATAATAGTCCCTTCTGTTGGGCCATAGCTGTTAATCCACGCTGTGTTATTTCCCATGGTTTTATTCCAGCGGGTTAATAACTGAATATTCGGTTGCTCGCCACCAACGATAATCAGTCTTAAGCTATTGGGGTTTGATTTTTCTAAAGCTTCTAATTCCTTTGCCCAGGTATGCCAAAAGGCAGTAGGTAAATTAATAACTGTAATCCTGTGCTCAATAATTAAGTTTTCTAGATCAGTAATAGATAATTCTGTTGCATTTGGATACAGTACTACTGTAGCGCCACTTATTAAAGTAGGGAAAATTTCTTCAATGGAAATATCAAAATTGATGGAACACATTTGTAAAATTATATCTTTATTGGAAATATCATAAAATTTTTGTGCGAATAAATTATGATTAATTAATGCGCCATGAGGAATAATTACACCTTTTGGTTTTCCTGTAGAACCAGAGGTATACATAACATAAGCAGCCATATTAAGTTGAATAGGTAATAGTAGATTATTGCTTGAATAGTGCTCAATAAGTGGCCATTCGCTATCAAGACAAATACTATTTTTCAATTCAAAAGATAGTAAATTACAATGATATGACTTGGTAAGAATAAGTGCCAGGGCGGCATCCTGAATCATGTATGTTAATCTTTCTTGAGGATATTTTATATCCAAAGGTACAAAAGCCGCCTGCGCTTTTAACGTTGCTAACATACTTACTATCATATCAAAAGATCGCTCCAGAAAAATACCAATATACTTTTCGGGGCCTATATTCAGGGCTCTTAAATAATGAGCTAATTTATTTGCTCGTATATTGAGCTCTGCATACGTTATGATTTGATCGCCTTGTTTGATGGCAATATGATTTGGATAACAGGTTGCCATTTCTTCAAAAAAGCAACATACTGTTTTATCTTTTGGAAAATCATACTTAGTAGAATTCCAGTCTAGTATTATTTTTTTATATTCAAGAGTAGATAAATATGAAAACTTTTGCAGTGGTAAATGTTCATCTTCCATGACACTGGTTATTATTTTATTGAAGTGTTCTATAAAAAGGTCAACTAAGGATTCATTTAATTTGTGACTGTTGTATTCTAATTTAAATTCAATCACATTATTAATGACTTGATAGGCCAAACCAATGTCGGTAAGTGTATCTAATTGCTTGGATGGAATTGCCGTAATCTTGACGTCGTTGAAGTTAAGGGGCCTAATGCCTAAATCAGCTTCAAAAAAATCTACGTTAAAAAAATCTCTCTCTCTCAGTATGTTTTTTTCTCTAAGGTGCTGAACAATATCTACCATTGAACAGGCTTGATGTAATTTGGTTGCTTTACGTTGTTGTGTTAGTTCTTCAATAAGTGTCAGAAATGTTTTTTTTTCGTCTATGGTTATTTTAAATAATACATTATTAACAAAACAACCTGTTTTTTCTCTAAACCCAGGTGGCCGCATATTAATAGGGTAGTTTAATACGATTGAGTTTTGATGACTATATCTTAACAATAAAGTGCCATACAAGCCGGCAAGCATTATAAAAAGAGAGGTATGATGTTTTTTAGCAAATGCTTTTAATTGTGATAATCGATTGCTATCTAATGTGAAGCGTATTGATTTGCTTTTATGTTTCACATTAGATTCATGTGTGGCTGCAGGGAAATCAAGATGCAAATCACAATCACGAAGTAAATCTTCCCAATAAGCCAAATCAATATTTTTTTGTGTTTCTGAATAGTGTTGTCTCTCATATTCAATATAACTTTGTAAGCTAATAATTTTTTTTTGTTTAGTTACATTGTTGTTTGGTATGAGGTACGCATTATAATATTCTGAAAGGTACTGAATAAAATATGTAGCTGTTATAGCATCTGATATAATGTGATGAAAATTAAGAACTAGAATGCTATGGTCAGCAGAGAGTTTTATTAGCCCGAATTTGTATAATGGGCCTTTGGATAAATCAAAAATGTGATTGACTATTTTGCTAATATATTGTTCTTTTATTTTTTCGATACTGTCTATTTTTGTATCAAAGTGCTCTATAGTTTCTATTTCCAGGGGTACGGTATCTTGGATAACTTGTTTAGCTACACTCTGCTTATTGTTTGCAAGGCTCTCAATAAATCGGGTGCGGCATCCTTCGTCTCCATAGTTTATAAAATGTTCCAATGCATAAAATAATGCTGCGGTATTTAAATGCCCCTGGATGTCAAAAATGAGTGGCGTATTATAAGCGGTGCTGGCGGGCGCAAGCTTCCACTCAAGCCAAAATCTTTTTTGATATCTTGATAGTTCAACTAGTTCCATTGTATTTTAACCGAGCAAGTAGATATGGAAATTAAAAAAATTTAAGACTTTTGCTATTAATTTTGGCGTATGGAATTTTTTCAAAGCCTAGTTGATTATATCATGCAATTTACTTTGTCTTCGCATTTTGTATTTGTTGTAAAAGTCCCATAAGTACCTTCCCAGGGCCAATTTCGGTAAATTCCGTTTCTCCTTGAGCGAGCAAAGTATTAATTATTTCTGTCCAACGTACTGGGTGAGTCATTTGTTGCGCAAGGTTATGAGCTATATTATCGTTTAAATATGGCTCAGCCGTATAATTGGCAATTGTAGAAATGCTAGGGTAAGAAAATTGAAATTTTTTTAGAAAACATTCAAATTCAAGTTGTGCGGATTGCATGGCAGATGAGTGAAAAGCGCCACTGGTTTTTAACGGCAAAACTAGTATGGCTCCGGCTTGCTTGTAAGCGATTTGTGCTTGTTCAACTTCATTTTTTATGCCAGAGATAACAAATTGTGTATAGGAGTTATCATTGGCAATAACAACACTTTTTAATTCTAGATGATCGAGTACGCTAAGAATTTCTTTTTTTGTTAATCCTACTACTGCAGCCATGGAGCCTCCTATAGCTTGGCTCATAAGCTCGCCGCGTTTTTTGACAAGCTGTAACCCAGTTGAAAAATCAAATACACCTGCAGCCAGTAGAGCGTTATATTCACCAAGACTGTGTCCTGCTACAAAAGTTGGTAGACAGTTGATATGTTTTATTTTTTCTAAATACATTAACGCATTGACAGTATAGAGTGCGGGTTGCGTATATTGGGTTTGGTTTAATAGTTGATCTGGATCATCAATACATAGTGTTTTTATTGAATATCCCAATAGGTCATCAGCTATGGCTGTTATTTCAGGAAATGATGTAAATAATCTTGCACCCATGCCTTTATATTGTGAACCTTGACCAGGAAAAAGATAAACAGACATAATAAATTCCTCTTGCTAAGTAAATATGTTAAAGATGGATAGAAGTGAATTGCTGCACAAGTTGAGACTTAATTAATTTTTGAAAATGTAGCATTAAAATAATAACTTCACAACTTGCAGCCAACACCAGGCTCCACCACGCAAAAACAGGATTCCAGTGATTGTAAATGACAAGGGTATAGCTTAATGGTAATGCAATTCCCCAAAAACATAAAGCAGAAATAACCATGGGAAACTTGGTATCTTTTAAGCCACGTAAAGCACCAAAAACAACAATACTCACAGCAGCGGGGATTTGAAAAATAGCCGCGATAAATAAAAAATGACTAGCGAACTTAACTATAGTTTGATTGGCAGCAAGCATGATATTTAAATCCACAGAAATAATAAGCTGCGGATATAGGCAATAAAAAGTACCGATACATATCATAAATACAATGGCTATTAATATAGCAGCATAATTTGTTTGTTGTACTTTTATTATATTTTGTTGGCTAACATAGTGGCTGACTTTTACTGTGACGACATTGGCTAAAGAAAACATGGCCGTAGTAACGAAAATAAAATATTGAACAGTAATTTGATGAGCAGCTAGTATTTCACTGCTAAGATTACCCATTAATAAAGCAAATGCCATAAAAAAACCTACCTCAATAAAATACATGACTCCAATAGGTAAGCCTAGCTTTATTAGTTCATTTATATAGCTTTTCTGCTTAGGGGGAATTTCTTTGACCTTGTCTGTATATTTTAGATAAAAAATAAAATAACAGCATAGTGTTAAAAACAATACCCACATGGCAATACTTGTGCCCCATCCAATTCCTGCTACTCCTAAAAGAGGAAAGCCAAGTTTTCCAAACATTAAAATATAGTTCATTCCAATATTGATCATTATTAAGAATAAATTAAATTTCATAACGATTTTGGTGCGACCAATGCCAAGTAAAAACTGCAATAATACAATGGAGCCACAGTCGGGAATTATTCCCCATGCCAAACCATGCAAGTAGCCTTTAGCGAGCACTACAATTTCAGGCTGTTGTCCAAATAGCAGCAAAACAGTTGGAAGGTGCCATATAATGAACATTGATGGTAAGCTGATAAATAATGCAATGTATAGACCATCTTTTATAATTTGTATAACGGTTTGTCTGTTGTCAATGCTATGATATTGCGCGACTAAAACGCTTACAATAGAAAAAATGCCCCAAAGCAACCCCATAAATACTGAGAAAAGTGTTGATATTAATGCTGTTGCTCCTAATGCATAGTGATCTATATGCCCAGAAAATACAGTTGAGAAAAAATCAACAGACGCTTCTGCAAGTCCAGCAATAGCCAGCGGAATGGTTAGTAATAGTAACTCCTTGACCTCCAAGAATGAAAAAAAAATCGATCGGTTATATTGTTTCACTTAAGTGTTCCATTATTATACTTACAGCCGGAGATGCCAAAAATGTCAACGTAGGATTCGCATAATTAGTGGTGTAAACAAACAAGCTCATGATAACAATAAATTTTAATAGTTCAAAACATTAAAATGAGGTGATTGCATTATCGTTATACCCCTTGCATTTTGTGGGTCTCTCTGCCGAAGAAAAATGGAGTTCACTGAGTTTTATAACTGGAAGGTATAAAGTGTTACCTATGTCTCGAGTACAGACAGCAATGAATTGGTGGAGGCGGTGGGAGTTGAACCCGCGTCCTGCTATTCTAGTGGTGTCATGAAAAGCAACTAAATACAGCTACAGACAGTTTAAAATAAGGGTTTCAGCTATTTCAGTTAAAAAAGTCAAACTGTCTTTTATTGTCTTTGATAAGGGTTTGATGATCCCATGGTGATCCCACGGATTTTGATTATATTTTAAAATCCTAATGAATTTGTTGCTAGAGCTATGAGGTTAGCTTTTTTAGGAGTAAACTTATCGAATTCAATTAGTTAATTTTTAAATATTGGGATAAATCCCTCACATTTTTTAACTAAGCGCTTGGTTTTACATCCATAAATCATTAGGTGAAATAAAAAGCCTTTAGCGGAGAGTTAACAAAAGATTTCAAGTCGGAATAAACATGAAAACAAATTTAGCTATTTTTGAAGATTACCAAATTCGCCGCATTTATGATGAAGAAACAGAGACATGGTTTTTTTCAGTTATTGATATTATTCAAGCATTAACACAGCAGCCAGATTATCAGACTGCCAGAAAGTATTGGAATAAACTGAAACAACGGTTGAAAGCTGAAGGAAGTGAGTTGGTGACAAATTGTCACCAACTGAAATTAGAAGCAGCAGATGGTAAAAAGTATCTGACAGATGTGGCTAATGCTGAAACTTTGTTGCGTTTGGTCCAATCGGTTCCTAGTCCAAAAGCAGAACCTATCAAACTATGGCTGGCTAAAGTGGGTTATGAACGTATGCAAGAAATGGCTGATCCTGCCAGATCTTTAGATCGTGCCCGAGAAACCTGGAAAAAACATGGGCGAAGTGACAAGTGGATCCAACAACGGATGATGGGTCAAGAAACGCGTAATAAATTGACCGACTATTGGCGTGATCATGATATTAAAGAGGGCGAAGAATTTGCAATTTTAACTAATATTATCCACCAGGAGTGGTCTGGGGTTAGTATAAAAGATCATAAGAAAATGAAAAGCTTGAAAACGCAGAACCTACGCGACCATATGAGCGAAGCCGAGCTAATTTTCACCGCTTTAGCAGAATTATCTACTCGTCAAATTGCTGAAAGTATTCAAGCAACTGGTTTGGACGAAAATAAAGCTGCAGGCAAAAAAGGTGGTAATATTGCTAAAAATGCTCGTTTGGAATTAGAGCAAAAAACTAAAACAAAAGTTGTTTCTCATGAAAATTATTTGCCAAAGTTACCAGATAAAAAGGAAAGTCATGAATGAAGCAGAAACACGCGCTTGCTTCGATGATGGTATCGGCGGGGGAAAACCTTATTTGGATATCAAAACAAATATGGGACATGAAACTACGCAACCAAGCGTTCGATTTTATGCTCGATGGATCCCTGATCCTCAAATCTCAGGAGGTTATAAACCAGTAAATAAATGGTAAACCAAAGATATAATTCACGGTCTTTCCCGTTGTTTTTCCATAAAACGGCGAAAATTGTTAAATTTCTTCAAAAAACTTAAATGGTGGAGGCGGCGGGAGTTGAACCCGCGTCCGCAAGCTATCCATGATAAGGTCTACATGCTTGTCCACGTTAGAGTTTTCGACCATTCACAACCAACGGGCGAAGCAATGAATGGCTTAGTTTGCTAAAGTTTAATCACCTACGGGCAAACACCTTAAGTGACGGTCTCATGAGAAATGACCATGGGTTTTAATTGCATGAGCACAATTAAAGCCATGGTGCTTGCCGTGGATTAGACGGCGCAAAGCGTGGGATTTAGGTTGTGCGGTTAGGCAGCAACAGCTAAACCACCAAAGTTTGCTTTGTTTGCAGCAGTTTTACGACGTTTGTTTGCGTCTATAAAGTTGTAGCCTGTTTTACGAGGGAATTCTACCTCCTCGGCATGCGCTTAGCATTTCAACACCCACGTCGAAACCATAACGCCCCCTTTCTTTTGTGATTATACACTAAAAAGATTAAATTTTAATGATTTCTAAGAGAAAAATCTCCGTACACGACAAAAGCAGATAATTGCAAAACGGGTGGCGCGCAAGCAGGGCTCCCAGCAATGCGAAGCATTGATGGGATGTTGAAGCGACGGGACCCGTTTAACCTCGGTGGTGATTTTTGTCGTGTACACAGGAGAAAAATAGCTAAGCAGTTATTAAGGTGAACTAAGCTATTATGATGAAGCTAAGCACCATCACAAAAAATTATCTACACGAGACCTTTCATGAGAACTCAAGATCAACAACAGCTTACCGCTCGAAGACACCAAGAATTTTTACAACAACAAGATGATGCCGCACATGCTCGATCGCAAGCTGTGGGTGGCGCTCGCCATATGGATCGTTCAGTGCTCAAAAGACTTATGCAACGTTTTAATAAATTATCGATTTACGAAAAAACTTTCTATATGAGTTGTGCGATGGTATTAGCGAGCGTCACCGCCTACGGAATCTACGAGCTAACGTTGCTTTTGATGGCGTCTTCACAGCAATCCCAAGCGATAGATATTTCAGTTGAGCGCCAAGCACCCGCAGTGAACCCTTCTTCTTTATCACCAGTATTTTCCGACGTGCCTCGCAAAGCTACGAAGAAAAAAAAGAAATTGAGCAAAGTGCCTTATTGTTCACATAAAGAGGTGGTTGCAGGTAATAAAGTGCCAGGAGGGCACTATCGACTCTTTTCAGTGAAGGATGAGCAACAGAGTCACCGCGTCATCCTGGCGAGTAATACTCCATTTACTTCTGTCGATGATATGGTGAAAATCCATAATATGTTTGCAGAATCATCTAATTTAGTGTTACAGACCATGCAGCAATTACAAGAATTTTACGTTACCCACCAATTAGAAGCGGCAGAAAAAAAAGCCGTTAAAGCTATTTGTAGGGTGATTGCGGAATCCATGGTCAGTACAACTACGTTACAAACCAGTTGTAGTATGAGTGTCAGTTATAGCATCTGGAAGTATTTAGTGGCGCATTTTTTTAAAGAAGAAAAAGGGTTGCCAATTATGGTGCGAGTAGAAGTTGAGGGTCAGTGGAAGGACACAGATTTGGATATGTCTCGCACAGCTTACCATACATTAAAAAACCATGAAACATTATTTATTATTGAAAATAGCGAAACAAATCGTCGTCATGTGGATCAATTTTTCAAAACAGGAGCGTCCACTCGAAATTTGCATGCGTTATTAGAAGCGACAGATGCTATAAACTGTGATGCGTGGGCAAGTGTTGCTCCCGATTTTTATAGAAATAAAAAAGAAGAAGATATTAATAGCTTAATTGAGGTTCTACCAGAGTTAATTAATTCGGCTGTGTTTATTACTCCCGATCTATTTGAAAAATACCCATCTTTGATTGAAATAATGCTAAAAGCAGCACTTGCGCATCCGGCACTATTAAGCCATTTAAAGCAAGAAGAGTCACCTTCGCCACACCCTTAGCTTCTAACACTCAAGGGTATTGGTAAGAGGAACATATGTCTTTTCTTCAAACGAATATACAAAAATCTCGCCTTCTTTAATGTCAAAAAACCACAAATGAACTGCAAGTTTTCCTTCCATCACGCGTTTTTTAATCCAAGGAAAAGTTAAACAATTTTTGTAAGATTGTGCGAGCGCGTGCTTAGTGAAGCTGTCGGTCTCATAAGAAGAAGCGCTCATGTCAATTAAAGACATCCAGCGTGTAATAAAGTCATTTTGATTTAAATTTTCCCGATTTAATAAAGCGGAAATACCTCCACATTGGCTGTGCCCTAAAATAATAAGATGTTTGACTTCAAGATAACAGACTCCGAATTCGAGCGCAGCACTTGTCCCATGATGCCCTTCATCAGCTTCATAGGGGGGTACAATGTTGGCGACATTGCGGACAATAAATAAATCGCCTGGATCCGATTGCAAAATTAAAGAAGGGTCAGCACGAGAATCACAGCAAGCAATCACCATGATTTCTGGTTTTTGGCCTTCATAAGCAAGATGCTTCATGATAGATTGATCACCTATGGCATATTTTTTTCTAAAATCAAAATAACCTTGAATCAATTTTTGGAAAGTTTTTTTCATGATAGATTTTCCTTTTTAAACACCCAGAATTTTTGACCCATAAAATTGACAATCGTGCTCATGCCGGTCGCCATGACAAACGCTATGATTAAAATGAAATTAGCTTTTGTGATCCACAACGTTGGTGCAAAAAATCGTATGCTATGAATAAGTAAACTATTCGTGAATACATTTAAGCCCATACTACTTCCATATAAAATAACAAAACGTTTTATGCTTTTTAAGCTATGGCGATCTTGTTTGAAAGTAAAACACTTATTTAATAAATAAGCTACCCCGCTACCAATAATAAATGAGAATGTTTTTGCTACACTAAAAGGCAAATAGTGATGCCACCACATATACAAGCCAAAATCAACCAATGTGGCTAAGATTCCAATAATAATAAAACTTTGTAGTTGAGTGCGGATGTTGGGGGGAAGTGACGTCATATGATCCATGCTAAGGAAACTGAAATCATATTCTAAACTCACGAGTAAAGAGTGACAATGGGGCAAATTAACGTTATAGTATATCATTTAAAGAATACGATAAACTTAAGCCAATGACTCGTAAGACCGAATTTGCACTTTCCAATATTATTGAAGAACATATCGCTGTTGCCAAAGCGTGCGAAGCTTTAGCTCCTATCGTTGAACAAGCAGCTCAACTTGTGATTGCGCGTTTAAAAAAAGACGGAAAAATTTTGTTTTGCGGAAACGGGGGAAGCGCTACTGAAGCGCAGCATCTTGCTGCGGAATTAATCGGTCGATTTTATGTCGATCGCAAAGCAATTCCCGCTCTTGCGTTGACAGCAGATAGCGCTATTTTGACTTGTATTGGTAACGATTATAGTTATTCTGAGGTGTTTTCTCGCCAGCTAGAAGCACTATGTACTGATCAAGATGTCATTATATTACTGAGTACTTCTGGCAAAAGTCCTAATATCCTTAAAGCAGCAGAAATCGCCAAAAATAAAAAAGCGTTGAGCATTGCATTTACCGGAGAAGACGGTGGTCAACTGAAGTCGTTGGTAGATCTTTGTATTTGTATCCCTTCTATGAATACTCCGCGCATTCAAGAAATGCATTTGCTGCTAGGGCATACCTTATGTGAATGGATTGAGAATGCTTTTGCACATTAAGAGATAACTATGTCACAAGCGAAGTTACAATGCCAAGAAATGTGGCAAGATTTAAAACAAGGAGTTTGTAAATATCCGTTATGGTGTTATTTAGCGTGGAATGATATTCGTTTTCGCTATCGTCGATCTGTGATTGGCCCTTGGTGGATTACCATTAGCATGTTAATCTCGGTGGTGGCGATTGGTGTTGTTTATAGCCGAGTGCTCCATCAACCGTTAAAAACCTATTTGCCTTATCTTGTTTGTGGAATGACAATTTGGAGCTTTATTTCGGCTAACATCAGTGAGAGTGGTGAAGTGTTTAAATTGGCGAGTAATTATATCCGCCAAATTAAATTACCTTTTATTATTTATGTATTGCGACAAATGCTGCGCAACTTGATTATCTTTTCTCATAACTTACTAGTGTATGTGGGTGTCGTGGTTTTTTTTAGTTTAAATCCAGGTTGGCATCTGTTATATATTATCCCCGGGTTTATTTTAGTGATTCTTTGTGTTACTCCTGGAGTTTTGCTGCTTGGGATGTTAAGCACGCGATATCGCGACATTGCACAAATTATTACTAATCTTACCACGCTATTATTTTTCGTCTCACCCATTACGTGGCAAACAAGTTTACTCGGTACTAACTCTTGTATCTTATTATTCAATCCGATTTATTATTTATTAGATATCACGCGGGACCCTTTGCTCGGGCAATCGCCAGTATGGTTCAGTTGGTGGGTGGTTAGTGCGATGGCTGTGGTCATGTGGGTGTTGGCGCTTTGGGTTTTTGCTAAAGGGCGCGATCATATTGCCTTTTGGGTAGATTAACTTATGAGTTTAGTTCAATTAAAAGATTTATCGTTACGTTATCCACTTTATGGATTGAGTTCTCGTTCGTTGAAAAAAGAGCTAATCAAAATGGCTCTTGGTAAACGACTTGGTATTGCTGACGAAGTGGTTGTTGTGAATGCTTTAGAAAATTTAAATTTAAACATTGAAGCTGGGCAAAAAATTGGATTGGTGGGAAATAATGGTGCAGGAAAATCAACTTTATTGAAGGTATTGGCAGGAATTTATCCGCCCACTACAGGTAAGTTGTTGTTAAAGGGGACGGTTGGTGCATTATTTGATGTGCATTTCGGGATGGATTTTGAAGCGACAGGTTATGAAAATGTGTATATTCGCGCTTATTTGCTTGGGATTCCACGAAAAAAAATTTCGGCAATGATGGCAGACATTGAAGAATTCACCGAGCTTGGTGAGTTTTTAGAAATGCCCGTCAAATCCTATTCTAACGGGATGCTGTTGCGTTTATCGTTTGGTTTGTCGACGATGGTGGCGCCTAATATTTTATTGATTGACGAAATTATTAACGTAGGCGATGCAATTTTTATTGAAAAAGCAAAAGAACGCTTAGCGAAATTTATTCATCAAAGTGATGCTTTATTGTTGGCTTCTCATGCTAATGACATTATTGAATCTATGTGCACCGAAGTATTGTGGTTAGACAAGGGGCGCATCAAACAATTTGGCACCACCGCAGAGGTGATGAGCGCTTATAAAAAGGCGTGCACTCTATGAAAGCATTAATTCTATGTGGTGGCAGTGGTACACGATTGTGGCCCATTTCGCGAGAGCTATTTCCAAAGCAATTTATTACGCTCCCTCATGGTAAATCTTTGCTCCAAAATACTTATCAACGAGTATTCCAATTGCCAGCGTTATCAGAAATTATTACAGTCACAAATCAAAATTATTTTTTCTTTACTAAAGATGAATATCAAGCATTGGGAAATGCGTTGCCTAACACTTATTTTTTAGAGCCTTTTGGTCGGAACACAGCAGCGCCAATTGCTTTGGTTGCACTTTATGTATTAGCGCAAAAACAAGAGGAAGAATTATTAGTGTTGCCTGCGGATCACATGATTGCGAATGTAAATGAGTTTGTGACTAAAGTAGAAACCGCCAAGCGCTTTGTGCAAGATGGTCATATTATTACATTTGGGATTACACCAACTGCACCTAAAGTTGGTTATGGATATATCCATGCGGGAAAAGAAATCGCTTCTCAAATATTTTCTGTCGAGCAATTTGTTGAAAAACCTTCGCTTGAGAAAGCGCAGAAATTTTTGATGGCGGGTAATTATTTTTGGAATTCAGGAATGTTTTTTTTCAAGGCTTCTACGATTATTGAAGCGTTTAAAAAACATGCTCCTCAGCTGTTAGAAGCGGTTGAGAATGTGTGGCAACATATTCAACAAGAAACTATTGTTGCGCAGAATTGTTTTACAATTACTGAGAATACTTTTGCACCAGTTGAAAATATTTCTATTGATTATGCACTATTAGAACATGCAAAAAAACAAGTTGTTGTTGCAATGGATTGTGAGTGGTCGGACGTGGGTTCTTGGAATGAGTTTAGTCAGATGTATTCGCAAGATAGCTCCGGGAATAAAATAAATAACGATGCAATTTTAGTGGATGTTAAAAATACGTTTATTCATGCTCAAAAAAATAAAATTGTGGCGGCTGTAGGGGTTGAGGATTTAATGGTGGTGGATACGCATGATGCATTGCTTGTGGCACACAATGCGTGTTCTGAAGATATCAAAAAAGTGGTCAGCCAATTAAAAGAAAAAAATCACGATGCCTTTAAAATTCATCAAACGGTGAAACGCCCATGGGGAGAATATACGGTGTTAGAGGAAAGTGAAAACTATAAAATAAAGCGTATTGTAGTAAACCCCAAGGCTTCTTTATCTTTACAATACCATCATCATCGTAGCGAACATTGGGTAGTGGTGGATGGTGAAGCCAAAGTTATCAATGGCGAACAAGAAATTTTATTAAAAACCTCCGAATCTACCTTTATTACTAAAGGTGCACAGCACCGATTAGCAAACCCGAGTGATACAGTTCATTTGGTGATCATTGAAGTACAAGTAGGCCATTATCTGGGAGAAGATGATATTGTCAGATTGGAAGATCATTATGGGCGGCATGATAGAGCCAAAATGCTCTAAAGCCATTTCTTAATACTATAAAAGAAGCTGTGGCAAATTCCCCTTATAGTTAAATCAATAGGATATTTTTGAATGTTTTTCTTTAGTAAGGTAATAAATTGAGTGAGAGAAATTTTTTTTTGAGCATCCATCACCCCACTTTTTGTATAAATCAAAGCGCGATGCAAAGGAATTTTTCCTGCATATTGATAAATTAATTCACAAGTTTCTTTATTAGCTTCCATGCGTTTGCTTGATGTTTTCGTATCTTGATGTAAACGTTGTTGCGCAAGTACCTGAGGAATGTATTTAAAGCGCACTCCTTTGCTAAATAATCGAAGCCAAAATTCATAATCCATGCCAAAGTGATAACGAGTCTCTAAATAACCAAAACGTGTTAACAAATTTTTCTTGAAAAAAACAGCAGGTTGACAGAGTATGCAATCTAAGAATAAATTTTTTTGATTGACAGGAAGAGTAGGGTAGCGGCCAATTTTTTTACCCGTCATATCGATAAACTCCGCATTGCCGTAGACGACATCAACGCGAGGGTCAGCATCAAAGGCGGCTTTCACCAGAGCTAAAGCATCTTTCGTATAAAGATCATCTGAATTTAACCAGCCTATGACTTCATAGTGAGCAAGCTTTAATGCCTTATTGAGCGCGTCAGTTTGACCATGGTCTTTTTCAGAAAAAAATTGAAGTTGATTGCGATATTTTTCAAGAAGCGTACAGGTTTGATCGGTGCTACCTCCATCCATGATGATGTATTCATCGGCAGCATGACTTTGATTTAATACACTGAGAATAGTGGCTTCAATAAAATCACCTTGATTAAAAGATGGTGTGATCACCGAAATTTTTACCATAATTTCAATAAGCGCGTAAATTAGTTTGGTGCTCTAAAAACCACTGATAAGTTTGTGCAATACCATCGCGCAACGATATTTTAGGTTGCCAACCAAGCGCGCGTAATTGATGAACATCCAGTAATTTTCGGGGGGTCCCATCCGGTTTAGAGGTGTCAAACGTGAGAGAGCCTTTGAAACCGATCACTTCACAAACGAGCTCTGCTAATGCTCGAATAGAAACTTCGTGCCCAGTCCCGACGTTGACTAAATCATTTTTTTCACGGTGTTCTAGCAAAAATAAACAGGCATCCACCATGTCTTCGACATGCATTAACTCCCTCAGGGCTTGGCCTGTTCCCCAAATCACGACTTTGTCGGCATTCGCTATTTTTGCATCATGAGTTTTGCGAATTAAAGCAGGTAATACGTGTGAGTTATTTAAATCAAAATTATCTCCAGGGCCGTATAAATTAGTAGGCATCACAGATAAAAAATGAGTTCCATATTGAAAATTATAGGCTTCGCACAGTTTAATCCCAGCAATTTTAGCAATCGCATAAGGTTCATTAGTTGGTTCTAAATAACCACTTAACAAATATTCTTCTTTCATGGGTTGCGGACAATGTTTAGGATAAATACAGGAGCTACCCAAAAATAACAAACGCTCTACCTGATGGTCTTTAGCAGCTTGAATGATATTATTTTGTATCACTAAATTTTCATAAAGAAAATCACCGCGAAAAGTGTTATTGGCATGAATGCCTCCCACTTTTGCAGCTGCTAAAATGACAACTTGCGGTCGTTCCATTTGAAAAAAAGCATTAACGGCGTTTTGATCAAGTAAATTTAAAGCTGCGCGATCACGTGTGACTATATTGTGATAGCCTTTTTTATTTAAAGCGCGATGAAAAGCGCTCCCCGCAAGTCCTTTGTGGCCTGCGATAAAGATTTTAGGGTTGTGTTGGGTAGTTAATAACATAGTTTATAGTGAGGAAGAGTAAAACCGGCATTATACCAAAGAAGAGGGGGACATGGGGTTATGGTATGATACAGCTTTTCAGATAATTATCCATGTAAGTTAGGTTACCGTGAAATTAACAGCACGCAAAAAAAACATTCTTAAATGGTTTAAGCCGCGCTTAGGCAAACTTTATATTCATACGCCCATTGAGCTAGCGCTTCCAGAATATTATTATCACAATCCACCATTACGTAATCCACCCTCCATTTCTATAGTGACACCATCGTTTAATCAAAAAAATTTTATTGGAAGGACCATTCGTAGTGTTTTAGATCAACATTATCCTAACTTAGAATATGTGGTTCAAGATGGCGGTTCTACCGATGGTAGCCCTGACGTTATTCAACAATTCGAAAATCAGCTTAAACGGTGGGAATCTAAAAAAGATAAAGGGCAAGGCAATGCAATTAACTTAGGATTTGCAGGTACAACGGGTGAAATCATGGCCTATCTTAATTCCGATGATTTGTTGCTCCCTGGTGTTTTGCACTATATTGCCAATTATTTTATTGAGCATCCTGAAGTAGATGCGGTATATGGGCATCGTATTTTAATAGATACACATGATAAAGAAGTCGGGCGCTGGGTGATGCCTCCTCATGCAGATGCGGTTTTACACTGGGCAGATTTTATTCCGCAGGAAACTTTATTCTGGCGTCGTAGTCTTTGGGAAAAAGCAGGAGGGCAAATTGATGAGAACTTTCAATTTGCATTGGATTGGGATTTGCTTTTGCGTTTTCAAAAAGCAGGTGCAAAAATAGTGCGTTTACCACGATTTTTAGGTGCTTTTCGGATTCATGAAGCGCAAAAAACAAGTGCTGATATGGGTAGTTTAGGGGTTGCGGAAATTCAACGCCTGCAACGTAGAAATATAGGTTATACCCCTTTTTCTAATGAAATTAAATCTAAATTAATACCTTACATCATGAAGCATTATTGGTGTCAATTGATGTATAAGTTGGGATTGGTAAAATATTAGGGCGTTTTGACAATGCTAACTATTTCGGCCATAACACGTTGATTTTTTGCGCTTTGCTGCTTACATACAAACCCACGAAGGAGTAATTGTGCATTTTATTGCATTCTGTCTACCACTTTTTTTATTCAGCTATTTTTTTATATTAGGTTATCCTTGCCTGCGATTATTTTATCCCATCTCAAAGTCCAATAACGCTTATCAAAATGTTTTGTTTATGTCTCCTGTAATGGGTTTTGGTATCTTGTCTTTAGTGGTTTTTACGTTGAATTTTTCTTTTTCAATTCCAATTGCTCGCTTTGCTTTATCTGCAAATTTTATTTTGCTTTTTTTTGCGGTGGCTTTTATGGGGTTTCGACGAGATTTTCCCCACATATTTATGATAAAAAAATATATTGCGCTTTTGTTTGTTACGTATGGATTAATCGGTTTTCCATTGCTGCTTCATGGGTTTTATTGGCTTAGCTTTTCTAATGACGACATGGTTAACTATAGCTTAGGCGCGTTAAGATTTTTTGATCATGCCTTTCGAGAGCTACCGGACATTACCCAAATTACTCAGGGCAAAGATGCCAGTTTACTTTACTGGTTTTTACACGTAGGGCATTTTACGCGCGCCGCGAGCGAATTATTATTAGCCTATTTTTATGGAATACTAAACATCAATCCTTTAAAGCTATTTATGCCCGTTATGGTGGCCTTACAATTTTGTTTAGTGTGGGTTAGTCCCATTTTAATTAATGGTACTTCCTCTAATGCAGAACGTAAAAGACCATTATTGATGCTCTTGTGCGCGGTATCCTCTAATCTGACATTGGCATTTACCTCACAACTGATGGCTCAAATAGGAGGGATGGCGCTTGGAATTTTAGTTTTGGTAAGTAGTAGGGAATGGATTGATCATTATATGAGCAAGGGGCCTAACTGTTGGCGTTCAAATATATTTGTCGCGCTTGTTATAAGCGCTTTCTTAATTTATTATCCTGAACTTTCGCCATTTATTTTTTTACCTCTAGTTTGCTATAGCTTCACTCAATTTAAAAAGTTTAATAAGCAAATTGCTTGGAGGGAGGTATTTAAAGGAGTGGGTACAGTTTTAGCTATTGTAGTAGTGCTACTGAATTATTATATTTTATTTGTATATCATTCTTTATGTTTTCAGTTGGTTTCTGGAGTTTCGACTAAAGTTACTGCGCTATTTCCTTATTTTTTTACTTCTTCTGGGCTTCCTGCTGTGTGGGGAATATCTCCTCTTGAGGGGAATCCCCGTCAGTTTTTTTCTTGGTTTACTTTTATAGTGGGAGGGGTAATAGCGCTATGGATTTTAATATCGACGCTTATATTGATTCGACAAAAAAGCATAGCGGCTTATTTTTTTTTAGTGGCTCTTTTAACAGGCCTGGTTTTTTATTTTAACCATAGTGGTTTTGCTATTTTTAAATTGGTTATGTACGCGCAACCTTTTGTATGGGCGGTGCTTGTAGAGAGCTTGTACTTAGGTGATTATGCGTTGATAGCTATGTTGAGTTATGGAATTATTTTAATTTTGCAATTAGTAACCCAATACCATTATTTGAAAGTGAGCACCTTAAATACAGCAGGAAGTTATGCGCAGATTTATCAAGGATCGCAATTACCGATTCAACAACAGTTGGAATTCATTGCAAAACATTTGAAAGCGACTAAGAATGCGGCCGTTTTTTTGGATACCAATAATTTACCGTTGATGAAAATGCAATTATTTTATTTACGTGGTATTCCAACGTTTGATTTAACAAGAACGCTTATGCGCTCCTCCCAATTTATGGGGATGGCGCCTGATTATTGGCTTTTTAAGCACGTTGCCGCGGTTAATAACTTAGGCAATGAGAATATTTTAATGTGGGTTAAAAAAAATAATTTTAGTTTTAACCTCAATGGAAAAACACAAAATGATACTTTCTTCATCAACAAAGAGGCGTTGGAGGTTGATGAGGCGCATGCCATTATTATTTTTAGTGGACCTTTTGTTAATATTTTTAATCGTAGTCATTTTACTTCCGACGAACTTTTTAAGGTCGAGCCTTATGCAAGTGCAAAAAACTATTTGATTTTTATTAACTCGATGTTGGGAGAAGATTATTATTTAAATGATTCAGGAAGTTCTATCAGTTTGCACCAATTGCAAAAAGATTCTGAATTTCGTTTGGGTACTTGTGCTTTGATGGGGAAATATTTACTGGTCCGTGCGGTACACCCTACCCCTAAAGCAAAACTATTAATGGAGCTTAAAGTGAGTTCCTCTCGTAACATGAGCAAAGATGAAGCAAAAATATGTGTATATGGCCAGCAGCACAACTGTGCGACAGCAAGATTTGGCACCGTTACTATTTTTTTGCCTCTGCCAAAACCCAAAATAATTGATCATATTCCTTATTATTTAATCGCATTTATGGCAAATGATAGTGAAACGACTATTTACGCGCGTAATATTTCTTTGGTTGAAAACAAAAATAGTGCTCCGAGGTGATAGCATGTTTGAAAAAATGTCAGTATCTAAGGTTGCATCTTCTTTTCAATACAAGCTTTTGTTAAGTTGTTTGGTGGTTTTCTCCATTGAATTTTTTTTATTTCGCCGCTATGTGCTAGTCAATATTGCGCCCTATTATCCTGCTTATTTTGATCAAACAGATTATTTAAAAAATTGTTATCGATTACTTTTGTTTTTAACTCATCAAGGAAATATTCATGATTTTTCTTGGATAGCGACAGGAGTTCTGTATCAATTATTTACGGTGGGATTTTTCTTTCTATTTGGTGCATCTCGGTTGGTTGCATTGTCAGTCAATTTTTTGTTTTTTGTGTTTATGCAATGCACCCTTGTTTATGCAGCTTATCAACGATATCAAAGTCGAATAATGGTATTTTTATTGTGGGGGTTGGTCATCGCACCGGGCTTTCTTTATCGCGGAGCGGGCGGCTTATTTGATTTTCGTATGGATTTTGCAGCAACTTGTTTGTATGGAGCTTTGGTAAGCTTATTTGTTTTATCTCGTGGGTTTTCGATAAAAAAGTTTAACGTGTTAATGGCGATAACGATTTTGTTGTTACTTGGAATACGTTTTATCTCCGCAACTTATTTGATTGGGTTTTTTTCTACATACTTAGGCATAACTTTTTTTTCTTCGCGGCTTCGCTCGCATACTGATCAAAAAAATTTAGCAATCATTTTACTTGTTACAATTGTGGGAGTGGCGCTCTACTTTTTTTGCTTTTATAAAGCACTTTATGGTTATTATTATGTAGGCCATGTTCTTAGTAATGAAAAAAATATTCGCTTGCTTGAGCAAGGGGTACATTCTTTGGGGGGAAGTCTTCTATTTTATCCACACAATTTTTGGGAATTTAATATTACGCCCCCTCTAAAAATTATTTTTTGGGTGCTGATAGCATTGGCGGTTTTTCCTGCTTTAATTTTAAAAAGAGCGCACTATTATTTTGAAGAGAAAATGGAAACGGATCCCAATTTGTTTCCTTTAATACTTTTCATTGTGATGCCTTACGTCATATTAACATTAGATGCTGTAAAATCTCCGCTTGTATTTAGTTTAATTTTAGTTCCTTTTTGGTGGATTGTTTGTGAAATGATCGTTAGCGCTGTTCCTATCGGAAAAAAAATCCCGCGCACGCTTTTTGTGAAAATTCGTCAAACGATTCTTGTCTTGGTTATTTTGTGTTGTTTTTGGACGGCTGGGCATCATTTGCTTCGAAAACCGAATCATGATGCGTTAAAAGATTGGCCCACTATTTCAGCGCTCTATACACTCATTGGCAATCAAGCTTTGGCGCATCACCAAACAGAAATTACTATTTCTTTTAATAAAATTGTGGATTATCTCGCGAGCAATGGGATCAGTGATTTTTATTTTGAAAAATATCATCGCTGGTTAACAGTTAATGTTACTCCTCTTGGAGGACAAATTTTCCCTATTTCTAAAAAAAATGCGATTGATGCTTTATTGAAATCAAATTATGTTGTTTTTGAAGAAAATTGTCAGCTGCCAGCGTTTAGATACCCATTAACGGATAGTGTGATGCAAATGAGATCTGAGTTAAGTCCAGTGCTTAACAAACATTTTTATTTGCTAAAAGTATATTATGTAAATAATTGCCAATTAAAGGTATTTGAGCGTAATTAAAAAATTAAGGTGTAGTTTATGATTCATTTGTTTTATTTTTTAATGCTTTATGTACAAGTGTTGCTACTTCTCTTGATATTAGGCTTGAATGGATTTTTTTTGGTAAGCCCATTTTGTTCAAAAAAGAATTTGGTGATTTTTTCATCACCCATTGCAGGTATGATGGGGCTTGGACTGGGATGTGCTGTATTTTATGGAGCAATCGGTTTCAGTTTTAAGTTGGCGTTAGGCTTAAGCTTAGCGATTGGAATATATTTATCCTTCAGCGCAGTTAAAATTTATCCTCTCGAACGCCCACTTTATTTTAATTTTGCGATGCGTTGTTTGCTTCTTTTGGTTGCTGGAGTGGTTTACATTACTAATTACCATAGCGTTCATTATTTGCAACCCACTTTGGTATATATGGATGGTTCTGATCAATTGGGTTATGCCAATGTGGCATATTGGATTTTGCATCATTCAATACATGAGCCTCCACTTCTTTCACCTCAGCATATTTATCAAAGTTGGCCAGCATTTGCTTTTGAGGGGGATAAACGATTTGGAACTTATTATTTCTATGCAGCCATACTGTGGTTGAAAAACAACGCTCTTTCTCATTATCTTTATGATTTTATTATCGGGGTAGCTTTTTGTGCAGGTGTATTAGGAGTGGTGGGAGTTTATGCAAATAGAAAACGAACGATTTTTTTATTAACCTTTGCTCTTCTTTTTTCTTCCTTATTGGGGTTTGGTTATGCGGGGTATCTTGGAAAAATCATTGGCTATTTTTCTTTATTAACTTTAGCGGGATTATCTTTAAAAATAATTTTGGCGGACTATTTGGCCGATCAGGGAATAAAAATTGTTCATTTGATTTTATTAACACTTGGGATGGCAAGTTTATATCCTGGAAACCCCATCACTTTTATTTTTATGGGCACTCTTTTTTTAGCAACATGTTTAAAAACGCTTGAGGATTGGAAAATGAGATACCCGGTTCGTTATCAATTTAATCGTATAAAGCTGGCTTTTATCATCACAGCGATTCCCATAATTTTTATGGGAATCTTAGCTCTTCCTCAATTACTTCTTGCCCAAAAAGAACAAGTTTCTTCAATGTTTTTAAATAAAGTTATTCCTGTTACTTACGGGTTGCTCACTTATGATAATGCACAATCTTTTTTGCATCCGAGAGCTGCTTACAATTTGGGAAGTATAATTGTATTTTTTTGTTGCATTTGTGCTTTATATGCATTAAGAAAAAGAAATTATTTGGCAACTTCTTTTTTAATATTTCCACTTGTTTTGGTGTGGGTTACTTTTTATAAACAGGAAATGAGTATCTATTATGTGGTTTATCAGCTGGCCGGAGTGGGCTATTTACTGAGTGTGCTCGCCCTTGTAAATTTATTGGAAGCACCTGATATAACTCGTTTTCAAAGGAGGTTTTTCACTTTTGTTTTCATACTTATGATTTTTGGGGCTTTTGGCAATTTCACAAAAATGAAAGAGCGTTATGCGAGTCAATATACGCCACTTTCACAAATTATGGTGCCCCAGCAGATGCAAGCCTTGATGCAACTGACCGCGGGTAAAAATATGCTGATGGATACCCATGATGACTTCAGTATTTTTTTAATGAACGAATATGCATTTCAAGATTCCTTAAATTTATTTTGGACCAAACGCGCTTGGGAAACGGTAATGGCTTATCGTCCATGGCGGGTACCAAAAATTCCGGATAATACTCATTGGGTTTTAGAAGCGACGCCAGATAAGCCGGAGCATCGAAAAAACTGTGTAGTTAAATATCATACCAATCAATTCGATTTATTTTATTGTGAGCAATGAATATGCGAATTTCAGATAATGTATTGAGTTTTATTTTTTATAGCATCTTAGGTGTGGCATTGCTGACCGCATTTAGCTCGAACATTTTTTTGCCAGGAGGTGACATTCAATTTCATACCGCTAATATTATCGATGCAAAAATTGCTCTTCAACAACATCAATTTCCTTTACGTATTAGCCCTCATATGCATGAGGGATTAGGGTACGCACAATTTCAATTTTATGCGCCCATTGTTTACTTAGTGGGCGGTATATTAAACTTTTTTATCAAAAATCCTTTTGTGGTTTATAAAATTCTACTGCTGGTTACGTTGAGTTTGAGTGGTTTTTTTATTTATAGATTAACAGCTTGGTTAACACATGAGCGCGGTATTGGATTTTTATGTGGCGTAGTTTATATGACGGCTCCTTATTTGTTAATCAACCTCACTAGTCGCCAAGATTTTACCGAAACACTAGGGCAAGCTTTATTACCTTGGGCAATTTATTATAGTGCACGCTTATTTGGTGAAAAAAAATTATCTTATTTCATTTGGGTGGCCATAGCGTGGGCGATTTTAGCAATGACGCACTTGATTAGTTTTGTTTATGGCGCTTTATTTTTTAGTTTGTTTATTGTTTTTTTGACACTAGTAGAAAAAAAATATTGGAGCAATTTATTGATCGTTTTTCTTGCTATGTCATTGGGAAAGCTATTAGCTGCTTGGTATTTGGCACCTATTTTATGGGTGAGCTCGGATTTTAATATTCATCATGCGCTTGGCAATCCATTTAATTATAATTTTATGACTTCTTTAAGTTCTTTATTTTCTTTAAAACCATTAAGTCCTATGCCCATTCCAAGCAATAATACGATTACGGGAGAAGGTTATATATCTTTGGGAATACCTTTAGTGAGTGGTTTTATTATTTGCGCATGGGTTTTTTTGAAAGATGGTGTTTTTATGAAAGAACACCAGCTGGTTAAAGCACTGATGCTTTTTTATGCGCTCATTTTTTTTGCAGTCTGGTCACCGATTGATTGTTGGTCATATTTACCTAAATTAATAGTGATTATGCAATTTAGTTATCGTTTAATTACTGAGCTTATGGTAGTGGGTAGTGTTTTATTTGGTTTTGCATTGTTATGGGTTTTTAAAGGCGCTGTCCCTCCACGCTTTATTTTTATATTGGTGATATTAATTATTTTGTTTGATCGTCCATGGTTGCATAATATGGCGGGTGGCCCCAACGACACCATCGACAAGCTACCAGCTATTTTGATTCATTCTACAGTAGATGATTATATGACGAGCGCGGACCTTGTTGGGTCCAAAGCTTCGAGCAGCGCGGTACTTTATTGTCATCAACACTATACGGTAAAAAATTGTGAATTTCAAAATAATAGCGCGGTGAAAAAAATAGTGTTACCTGTTTTGTACTACCGAGATTTACTACAAATCGCAGTGAATAAAATGCCTGTTGTTTATGATCCAGTGGTGATTGATAAAAAAGTATTAACAGAAATTTCAGTTAGCCGCGGTACGAATGTGATTGCAGAAAAATTTTTAGGTTTGCGATGGGCAAACTGGGTGAGCGCTATTGCGTGGATGGTGGTAGGTGTGTTGTGGTTAGCGCGCAATTATAGAGTTTTTTCAAGGACGGGCAACTTTTTAAGATATCTTCTCCAGGCAGTCATGAGCTTACGCTAGCATCACAATTGCCTAAGTTGACGCCATAGGCGTCGAAGCGGTGAGGGGTATAAAAATGCGTGAAGCGCATACAAAAATAATTTTGTGTGCTTTGCACAGAACACCCCTCACCAGCTCGATCCGCTTACAGCGAATCTCACGACCTCTTAAGGGACTGTCTACAAAACCCGGGGAAGATCAGTGCCCTTAATTTTCTATTAAGCTTTAGTATTATAAAATGACGACCTGAGATTATATTTTTCTGATGCGTTGATAACTATCTTTTAATAAATATAAATTTAAGGAATCTTTTGTTATGAAAAAATCAGTTTTAGAAAAAGCTTTAATGCCAGATAAACGTACTACAACTGGTGCTCAAGGAGCTGCGATTATTAGGTGTAGCCCTTTGTGGAGAGCTTCGGCTTCAGGTGGCACTACTCCTATACAATCTCAAAACTTAATAAGTGCTGGGTATCGTGATCGGCTTTTAGCATTCCTTGAGGAAGACTTAAAAGATTTATCGCCAGAGGAAGATATTCCTGTGACAGCTTTGAGCCGCTTAGCTGTTATACTTTTGGGGATGATAAAAGAGAATATTCAACCCGATGAGGGGGTGGAGGAAATTTATCGACATCTTTGGGTTCAATTTGCTCGAGAGGAAACAAAACCCTATTTTGCTCCTGGCCTGGTGACTCTTCAAGAGGCTGCAGCTGAAATAAGTCTTCCTTTGCCTGAAGTTGCTCCAGTGGATTCACTCGAAAAATGGCTAATAAAAGAAGTTTTGTTTTTAAGAGAAGGGCAAAAATTATTGTCAGCCCCTATAGAGGATAAAGCCACCGTTGGTTTACTTGTGGCTGTTGGTAAGAGGGGGGCGGTATTTACTATACCTCCAGCGGGAACGATTGCTGAGCTCGTTAAACATGATGCGGCTATTTGTCAAAAAGTAGAAAAACATAAAGCCTTAGAGTATCCTGTGACAGACGTGAAGAATATTACTTTAGATGATCAGTTAGTCACGTGCATCTATGACTTATCTTCCGACGGTCAAATAGCCAATGTTGAAACTATTCCATTTAGAATAAATTTTCTAGCTGATCCGCAAAGAGGAATTATAATTCTAGAGCAGGGTTCGATAGAAGGAGATAAGCAAGCTTCTTTCTTCTTGGCGGAATGCCATGCGGGAAAAAGTATAATTCCACAACAAGGTGGTCAAGATATGCAAAAAGCAGTAGAGTATTTGCAACGAGCTAGTGAACAAGGTTCGAAGACGGCAGCAGCCATTTTGGCAAAAAAGCGATGGGTTGACGACAAAGACAACACTGAAGTTGATCTGTCTCCTTATATGCAAGAATTAGCCGCAGTTGACCGTCCTTCTGTTATGTAAAATTAAGTCAAACTTGGCTTTAACAGTTTTTGAAAATGCTGAGGTATCCCTAAATTTTTTTCAAGCTTGTCATGCCAGCGCAGGCTGGCATGACAAGTACTAAGCAGCCTTTGCTGACATCATAAGGTATTATAATTTTAGGGATGCCTCAGTGCTAGGGCATGTTTACCATGCTAGGGTGTCTCCCTAGAATAGTAAACATGCCCTACTCTCCGTCACGCGTTCTCGCCGGATGATAGAGTCGCTTCTCCCCTCATTTTACGATAAAATACTCCCCCAAGCAGCACGTCAGGAATACTAAAATAAACATGCGGAGCCTTTTTTTATTTCTCATGGTAGGTGGCAGTTCAGCCGTGGTGAATCTAGCTACATTTACCGTTTGCTGGCATTTTTTTCATTGGCCAAACGCGATGTCTGTGACGGCCGCTTATTTTGTATCGGTGCTCGTGCATTTTTTGGGAAATAGATATATTACTTTTCGAGCGATGAAGCATCAACCATTGTGGCGTAATCTAAAGAAATACGTTGTGATGGTGGGGATTAACTATCTCATTAGTTTAGGTGTGGTTCATGTAGGTGTGAAAACATTTGCGCTGTATCCGCCCATCGCAGCTGCTTTAGCAATTATTGCTACCGTTGGTTTGGGGTTTGTGTTATCAAAGCTTTGGGTTTTTAAACATCAAGAGGACATATGAAATATTTTGTAACTGGCGCGGCGGGATTTATTGGTAGCAGTTTAGTGGACCGTTTGTTATCGACAGGCCATGAAGTGGTGGGGTATGACAATTTATCTACCGGCTTGAAAGAGTTTTTAGATGATGCCAGCGGCAATCCTAAATTTACGTTGGTAGAGGCCGATTTGCTCGATGAAATGGCATTAAAAAATGCGATGAAAGGGTGCGAGTTTGTGTTTCATTTGGCGGCCAATGCGGATGTGCGTTTTGGGACCGATCATCCAAGCAAAGACTTGCATCAAAACACTATTGCGACTTTTAATGTATTGGAGGCGATGCGTGCTAACAATATTCGTCATATTGCTTTTTCTTCCACAGGTTCCGTTTATGGGGAGGCTGAAAAAATTCCTACTCCTGAAAATGCGCCATTTCCTATTCAAACCTCTTTATATGGCGCGTCCAAATTAGCTGGTGAAGGTTTAATCAGTGCTTATTGTGAAGGCTTTGGATTTACCGGCTATATTTTCCGTTTCGTCTCAATTTTAGGCGAGCGTTATACGCACGGTCATGTATTCGATTTTTACAAACAACTATTGGAGCATCCTGATCATTTGCGTGTTTTAGGGAATGGGAAGCAACGCAAATCTTATCTCTACATTCAAGACTGTTTAAACGCCATTTTATGTGCGATTACGCATGCTAAGAATAAAATTAATATCTTTAATTTAGGTACCAATGAATATTGTGAGGTAAACAACTCTATTGCTTGGATTTGTGACAGTTTGGAAGTAGCGCCCACGTTAGAATATACAGGGGGCGAGCGCGGTTGGATTGGTGATAATCCTTTTATTTTTCTAGATTGCGCTAACATTCGTAGCTTAGGTTGGCAACCTGCGCTCAGTATCGAGCAAAGCATCAAAAAAACCGTAGATTACTTGCGAGCTAATCAATGGGTATTGGAGCGTCGCGATTAATGAAAGTGCTTGCCAATAAAACAGTGCTCATCACGGGGGCTTCCCAAGGTTTTGGTTTGGCATTGGCAGAATATTTTTGGCAAGCAGGTGCCCACCTTATTTTAGTAGCACGGAAAGAAGAAGTGTTGATCGCTTTAGCGCAACGACTCCAAAGCGAGCCTACGGTAAATGCTCAGCAAATTCAAATTATTGCGTGCGATATCGTGAATTTTCCTTTTGAAAAAATCGAAGGTCAACGCGTTGATGTGTTAGTGAATAACGCTGCTATCCAAGGCCCGATTGGGCCTTTTGTTGATAATGATTGGTCTACTTGGGAGCAAACCATTGCAGTAGATCTGCTGAGCCCCATTCATCTTACGCAAAAAGTTCTTCCTCAAATGCGAGCACGCAAAAAGGGAAAAATTATTAATTTATCGGGAGGAGGTGCGACCGGCTGTCGTCCTAATTTTTCTGCTTATGCGGTCGCAAAAATTGGGATGGTTAAATTTAGTGAAACGCTTGCTAAAGAGTTGGAGGATGATCACATAGATGTTAACTGCGTCGCTCCTGGGGCGATGCCTACTCAAATGCTACAAGAAATCGTTCAAGCCGGTGCTAATCGTTCAGGCTGTAAAGAATTTGAATCTGCTGCTAAAATACGGCAGGACGCAGAAAATATGCAAACCAGTATGCAGTCTGCTTTGCAACTTTGCCTTTACTTAGCTTCTGAGCAAAGCAATGGCGTAAGTGGTAAATTAATCAGCGCTGTTTGGGATCCATGGCAAAATTTGCATGAAAATATTAACGAATTAAAAAATTCGGATCTTTATACGTTACGTCGAGTGTCACAAGCTACAGGACAGAGAAAAAATTATTGAGTGAATGTTATGACTAAAACTGTTGATCTTTCAATTATTGTACCCGTGTACAAAGAAGAAAAAAATATTCAACCTTTTCTAGAACGTGTTGAGAAAATGTTGCAGAATGCAAAGATTAATTCTTACGAAATTATTTTTTGTATGGATCCCCCGCCAGATCGCACCGAAGAAGTAATTACTGAAGCCATTAACCGTAACCCTCATATTAAATTGTTGGTATTCTCAAGACGTTTTGGGCAGCCTGCGGCCACCATGGCAGGAATTCTTTATTGCCATGGTAAAGCTTGTGTAGTGATTGATGTGGATTTACAAGATCCACCTGAGCTGATTCCTTCAATGTTGGAAAAAATGCAGGAAGGTTATGAAGTCGTGTATGCGCAACGTCGTTCCCGCAAAGGCGAAA
Source organism: uncultured Gammaproteobacteria bacterium (assembly GCA_964471475.1). Classification (GTDB taxonomy): domain Bacteria; phylum Pseudomonadota; class Gammaproteobacteria; order CAISUE01; family CAISUE01; genus JAJNBD01. The sequence goes on along the minus strand of CAYYFQ010000014.1, from coordinate 7,543 downwards.
CTTGGATTAAACGTTGTATTGCTTACTGTGGCTATTCCGTGATTAATAAATTGACAGAGATGAAAATTCCACGTAATACGGGTGATTTTCGTGTCATGTCGCGACGTGTGATTGAAGAACTAAGACGACTTAATGAAACTCACGGTTTTTTACGAGGATTAGTCGCTTATGTGGGTTTTAAACAAGCGGCCATTCCCTATGATCGAGATGAGCGTTTTGCTGGAGTTGGTAACTACAATCGCTTTTTTGGTTCCTTAAAAATTGGCTTAAATGGCTTGATTAGTTTTAGCAGCCGTCCTTTGCAGCTTATGTCAATTGTGGGTGCTATTTTTGCGGGATTTAGTTTTTTACTCGGTGCCTGGTATGTGCTTCAAAAGCTATTAGGTTTTGATTTAACACCCGGGTTATCGACTACGATTCTTGTGGTGACATTTTTTGCTGGCATCCAATTATTATCTTTAGGACTGATCGGAGAATATATTGGTCGTATTTATGATGAAGTAAAAAGGCGACCCATGACAATCATCGACAAAGTGATTGAAAAAGAGGAAAAATAATGAGCGCTATTCAGGTAGGGATTATTGGTTGCGGGCTCATCGGAAGTAAACGAGCCGCTCATCTTGGGCGACATGCAAAGTTAGTGGCATGTGCAGATAAAAAATTTTCTTTAGCGCAAAAATTAGCCAGCCAATATCCTGAGTGCGAAGCGTTTGAAGATTATCAAGCGCTTTTAGCCAATCCCCATATTAATGCACTGATTATTGCTACTCCTCATCAAGCGCTGGCAGAAATTGCTTTAGCGTCGGTGAAAGCAGGCAAAAACGTCTTAATTGAAAAACCTGCGGCGCGGCATTATAAAGAATTATTACCCGTTGATGAAGCGGCTAGAAAGCATAAAGTGATTGTACGCATTGGTTTTAATCATCGTTATCATCGTGCTTTTCGTAAGGCGCATGAGATTGTCAATTCAGGAGCGCTCGGTGAATTAATGTTTATTCGAGCGCGTTATGGGCACGGTGGTAGAGTGGGATATGATCAAGAATGGCGTGCGAATCCAGCACTTTCAGGCGGAGGGGAGTTGCTCGATCAAGGGGTGCATTTGATTGATTTAGCCCGTTGGTTTTTAGGAGAATTTACCAGCGTTGAAGGTTTTGCAACGACTTATTTTTGGCAGATGGCTGTCGATGATAATTGTTTTATGACTTTAAAAACCGAAAAAAATCAGGTGGCATTTTTGCATGCAAGTTGTACTGAATGGAAAAATACTTTTTCTTTTGAAATTTATGGGCGCCTTGGGAAATTAGAAGTGCAGGGGTTAGGAGGTAGCTACGGAGTGGAAAGACTAAAGTATTACAAAATGGCTCCAGAAATGGGTCCTCCTGAGACGATTATTTATGAATACCCTATGGCTGATAATTCTTGGCAAGTCGAAATGACCGAATTTTTTGAAGATATAAATTTGCAACGCAAACCCAATGTAAGTTTGGAAGATACGTTAGCAGTTTTAAAAATTGTGGATGCTATCTATCGCCAAAGTGGTTTAAATTTTAAGGAACCTCTATGATTATCAGTCGTAGCCCATTACGTATTTCTTTGGGAGGTGGAGGTACAGATCTTCCTTCCTATTATAAAGAGCATGAAGGCTTTTTGATTGCAGGCGCAATTGATAAATATATTTATATTTCTTTGCATAATACTTTTGATAAAAAAATCTTACTAAAATATTCCAAATTAGAAAATGTTCAACAGGTAGATGAAATTCAGCACCCGATCATTCGAGAGGCTTTAAAATTAATTCATATCCATACTAGCCCTCATTTGGAAATTACGAGTATGGCAGATATTCCTGCAGGCACAGGTTTAGGCTCTTCAGGGAGCTTTACTACCGCGCTAATTAAAGCGCTCGTCACATACAATAATCAATTAATTCACCCTCAAGAATTAGCTGAAAAAGCATGTCACATTGAATTAGATATTTTAAAAGAACCCATTGGTAAGCAAGATCAATATATCGCCGCTTATGGAGGGCTCACCTGCTTTCAATTTAACAAAGATGGTTCAGTTAAAGCATGGCCTCTTCAAATTGATAAAGACACTTTATATAGTTTGGAAGATAATTTATTGTTGTTTTTTACAGGCTACTCTCGCTCTGCTTCCAATATTTTGCGTGAGCAAGATGATAAAAGTAAAAAACAAGACAATGAGATGGTGAATAATTTACATTTTGTAAAAGAGCTTGGTTACGCAAGTAAAGAAGCTTTAGAAAAAGGCAATTTATATGAGTTTGGCCGCTTGATGAATGTACATTGGGAGCATAAGAAAAAGCGTTCTGGGGGGATGAGCAATCCTCATATTGATGAATGGTATGATTTAGCCATTAAAAATGGCGCTGTTGGTGGGAAAATGGTGGGTGCTGGAGGCGGTGGATTTTTAATGTTTTATGCGGAAGATCAAGTGAAATTACGTCAAGCTATGCGTGGTATAGGTTTGCAAGAAGTGCGTTTTCGTTTTGATTTTCATGGGACGCAGGTTGTGACTCAATCATGACGTTACCTATTGTTATTTTAGCTGGGGGGTTAGCAACGCGCTTAAGGCCTACTACATTAACTATTCCAAAAATTTTAATTCCTATTGCAGGAAAACCTTTTTTACATCATCTTTTAAAATTACTTAAAATGAAAGGTTTTGAAGAGGTTTTTTTATGCATTGGCAATTTGGGTGAGCAAGTTGAAGCTTATATAAAAACAGAAGAAAATTTTGGTTTAAAAATACACTGTTTTTATGATGGTGAAAAATTATTAGGGACAGGTGGCGCGATTTGCAATATTCTTCCATACTTGCCTGAAGCTTTTATGTTGGCTTATGGCGACTCGTATTTATTATGTGACTACTCGGCAGTGGAGCAAGCATTTTTTCAATCGGGAAAAAATGCATTAATGACAGTTTTTCGCAATCAAGGAAAATGGGATACGAGCAATGTGATTTATCAAAATGGTGAAATTTTAATTTATGATAAAATTAACCGCTCTTCTGAAATGCACCATATTGACTATGGCTTAGGTGTTTTTAAACGTCGAGTTTTTGAATCACTGCCTAAAGACACGATCATTGACTTGGCTACGATTTACCAAAAGGAATTAGCACAACATCAATTAGCAGCCTTCGAAATTAAAGAGCGATTTTTTGAAAATGGCTCAAAACAAGGGATAGAAGATTTAGAGCGCTATCTCTTAACACAATAAAATACAAGGAATTCCCATGACATTCACAGCACAATTTTTAACAGAAGCAAAAAATGTAATTGATCAGTTAGATCATGAACAAATTGAAGCTTGCGTCGACATTTTGGCAAAAACTAAAGCTGAAGGGGGGCGCCTATTTATCTTAGGTGTCGGAGGAAGTGCGGGAAACGCAGCGCATGCCGTAAACGATTTTCGTAAAATCGTAGGTCTTGAAACTTATGCTCCTACGGATAATGTGTCAGAATTAACAGCGCGTACTAACGATGATGGTTGGGCGAGCATTTTTTCTAAATGGTTGGAAGTGAGTCGCTTGAATGCTAAAGACACATTGCTTATTTTTTCTGTGGGTGGTGGTAATCTTGAACAAAATGTTAGTCCAAATCTCGTCGAAGCTATTAACTTAGCTAAAAAAGTAGATGCTAAAATTATTGGTATTGTGGGGCGTGATGGGGGATACACTAAAAAAATGGCGAATGCTTGTGTCATTATTCCGACGGTGAATAATACGCACGTGACTCCGCATGCAGAAGCTTTTCAAGGGGTGGTATGGCACTTATGGGTTTCACATCCTAAATTAAAAGCGGCTCAAACCAAGTGGGAATCTGTGAGTAAATAATGAAGCGTTGCGTGTTTTTAGATCGTGATGGAGTATTGAATGAGGCGATTGTGAAAGATGGAAAACCTTATCCTCCGCATCATGTAGCTGATGTTGTTGTTATGCCAGGGGCCCCTCAATTATTACAAGCTTTGCGAGACCAAGGGTTTTTGTTGGTTGTTGTGACTAACCAACCAGATGTGGCGCGCGGAACTGCCACATGCGCCGATGTTAATGCTATTAACAATCTTTTACAGGTCACCCTCCCTATTGATGCTTTTTATACTTGTTATCATGACGATAAAGATCATTGTTTGTGCCGTAAACCTAAGCCTGGTGCTTTATTAAAAGCAGCTGAGGATTTGAATATCGATTTAAGGCAATCGTTTATGATTGGGGATCGTTGGCGGGATATTACGGCAGGTAAGGAAGCCGGGTGTCGTACCGTGTGGATTGATTATCAATACGATGAAAAACATCCAACCAACTATGATTATCGAGCCAAGGATTTACAAGAGGCAGTAAGTTGGATATTATCCTCCCATCATTAATTTTGGTTACGTCGTCTTAACGAGGAACATATGTCAGTCGATCACTTAAAAGTAAAAATTTTTGCCGATGGCGCTAATGAAGCGGAAATGGTGGAAATGGCAAAAAAAGCGCACATCAAAGGATTAACCACCAATCCCACGTTAATGCGGAAGTCGGGCATTACAGACTATGAAAAATTTGCGCGCGGTGTTTTAAATGTGATTAAACACAAGCCCATTTCTTTTGAAGTTTTTTCGGATGATCTGGAAGACATGAGGCGACAAGCGTTAACCATTGCATCGTGGGGAGACAACGTGTATGTGAAAATACCGGTGACTAATACTAAAGGAGAATCTTGTGCTGCTTTGATTCATGAATTAGCGAAAGCGGGAGTTAAACAGAATGTGACCGCGCTCATGACGCTTGCGCAGGTTCAAGAAATTAGCGATGCACTTGGTAACTTCGTTCCTTGTAATATTTCTGTCTTCGCGGGCCGTATTGCAGATACGGGGCGAGATCCTTTACCAATTATGCGCGATGCGGTGGCTTTAATGGCGACACATCCTAAACAAGAATTAATTTGGGCAAGTCCGCGTGAATTACTCAATGTATTTCAAGCGGACGAGATTGGTTGCCATATCATTACCATCACTCCTGATATTTTGAAAAAATTAAATTTATATGGCAAAGATTTAGATCAATATTCTTTAGAAACAGTCAAAATGTTTTACGAAGATGCACAAGCCGCGGGTTTCAATATTGAAGAATAAGGTTTATATGTCAAAGCAACCAAAAAAAATTGCGTTAATTACAGGGATCACTGGTCAAGATGGATCTTATTTAGCAGAATTTTTAATTAACAAAGGTTATATTGTTCATGGGATTAAACGTCGCTCTTCTTTGATTAACACTCAGCGTATTGATCATCTTTATGAAGATATTCATACTAAAAATGGCCATATGATTTTGCACTATGGTGATATGACCGATTCCTTAAGCCTTATTCGTATTATTCAAAAAACTCATCCTGATGAAATTTATAATCTGGCCGCACAAAGTCATGTCGCTGTCTCTTTCGAAGAGCCTGAATATACCGCGAATTCAGATGCCCTTGGCGCTTTAAGGATTTTAGAGGCGATTCGTATTTTGGGGCTTGAGAAAAAAACTAGATTTTACCAAGCATCCACTTCGGAACTGTATGGTTTAGTGCAAGAGATTCCACAAAAAGAAACCACGCCATTTTATCCGCGTTCTCCTTATGCGGTGGCAAAGCTATATGCTTATTGGATCACTGTTAATTATCGTGAATCTTATGGTATGTATGCATGCAATGGAATTTTATTTAATCATGAGTCGGCGGTGCGTGGTGAAACTTTTGTAACGCGTAAAATCACGCGAGGTTTAGCAAGAATTAAGTTGAGGTTACAAGATCACTTATATATGGGTAATTTAGATGCTATGCGTGATTGGGGTCATGCTAAAGACTATGTAGAAGCTCAGTGGCTTATTTTGCAACAAGACAAGCCTGAAGATTATGTCATTGGTTCTGGGCAACAATATTCAGTGCGAGAGTTTATTAAGCGTGCTGCTGATAAGCTTGGATTAAAACTGCGTTGGGAAGGCTCCGGTATTGATGAGAAAGTGTATGATGTGGAAACGGGCAAATGTATTATTTCAATTGATGCTCGGTATTTTCGTCCCGCAGAAGTGGAAACCCTTTTGGCTGATCCAAGTAAAGCTAAAAAACAATTAGGATGGGCACCAAAAATTTCTTTTGATTCTTTAGTTAACGAAATGATTGATTATGATTTGATGAAAGCTAAAGAAGAGGAATCTTTGCGCAAAAATGGTTTTATAGTCACCCCTTCTTCGGAGCGCTAATTATTTTAATATGCATATCCTCCACTTCGGTAAATATTTTGATCCGCAGCAAAATGGTGGAATTGAAACTTATGTCGATAGTTTGATCCAAGGATCATCTGCGCATCATCACGTGACTAATTTGGTGGCGAGCACTAATTGGCAAACACATCAGCAAAAAACCCATGGGGAAAATATTGTTCAAGTGGGAAGCATAGCGAATGTTGCAAGCACCTCCTTGTGTCCAACGATGCCTTATTGGGCTTATCGACTGAATAAAAAAACTCCTTTTGATATTGTGCATTTACATTTTCCAGATCCTATGTCGCACGTAGCTTGCTTAGTTTTGCCTAAAACTACTAAAAAAATTATTACGTGGCACAGTGATATTATTCGACAAAAAAATATTTTAAAGTTTTATCGCCCTTGGCTTAAAGAATTTTTAAATTCAGTAGATGCGGTGATTGTTTCCAATGACAAAAAAACCTCTTTTCCATTACTATATGAGTTAATTGATGATGTACGAAAAATCCATGTGATTCCTATCGGTATTGAAATTGAAAAATTTGCCTTCCCTAATCAGGATGCAGTAGAAAAAATAAAAGCGCAATTTAAAAAGCCTATAATTTTTGCGTTAGGGCGTCACGTTGAATATAAAGGTTTTACGTATTTAATAGAAGCCATGCAATATGTTTCTAATGCGGTATTGGTGTTGGGAGGGGAAGGCCCATTAACTGAGCATCTTAAACAAAAAGTGCAAAAAGCTAACTTACAAGATCGTATTTATTTTGTGGGCCGTATCGCGAAAAAAGATTTGGTCAACTATTATCATGCCTGCGAAATTTTTTGTATGCCTTCGATTAATCCTAGTGAAGCTTATGGTATTGTTCAACTTGAAGCAATGGCATGCGCTAAACCTGTAGTGAGTTGTGAGCTTAATAATGGTGTAAGTTTTGTGAATCAACATAAACAAACTGGTTTAATTGTTCCTCCGCGTGATGTAAATGCTTTGGCAAAAGCGCTGAACGCACTGTTGCAAGATGAAAGTTTACGAAAACAATTGGGTGCATATGCGAAATCACGTGCGCAAAAAGATTTTACTCAACAATGTATGGTTGAGCGCACACTGGGATTGTATACTTCTCTTGAGAAAGATATAAAAATTCCTACAATTACTTAATCAGAAATTAAGGTAAAGTTGGTAAAATAGACGGACTGAGTAATGCGCCGTCGGCAATAATAAAAATAAAATAAAAAAATAATAAGAATCGAAAATAGAAAAAGTGTTGCTCAGTACTTCATATTTTCTTAAGGT
>CAYYFQ010000013.1:0-52107 GCA_964471475.1 uncultured Gammaproteobacteria bacterium | reverse complement strand
GCAGCAGTCTTCGCTGATATCACAACCGTTAGAAATTTTAGGGATACATTAGTATTTAATTCCATTGCCCGGGTTGATGTTTTTAGTGTATGTTATATTCTTACGGCATCCTCCAGTGTGGAAATAATCATGAATAAAAGATTAATGCTTGCTTTGCTCCTCCCGATCCTTTTAATTCTGATTATTTCCTTGAGTATTTTTTTGCCGAGACTACTCATTCATCCAGATCAAGATTTTTTAGTGGCGGTTAATCCGGTTTTTTGTGGTTCAGGCGCTTATCAAATTAAAGATGGAGAAATATCTTTGCAAGCTAGATCAACGAATAAATTTTGCAGTAAAATATTTGCGCCTTTGTTGTATCGTTATTCTGCTCAAGAAAATCGCTTAGTCTTGGTGGGTTTTACACAAGCAAAAAATTTTAAATTGGACGTTTCTCCTCTTTCCAAGCAAGGGCTTCGTTTAGTAACTGATGCGAAGGAAAGAAACTCGCAAGGGCTCAATTTTTTTATGGCTTCTTATTCCCCCGTTCCATCAATATATTTAACAGGGAAATGGTTTTTAAAAGAAATTTCATTTCCAAAAGATGAATATTCATTTCGTAATGACGTGATATTTATAGGTTGGATCGAACCATGAATAAAAAAAAATTATTAAGCGAAATTCAACAAGCTTTGGCTAGTGGCGCAATTAGTATCGAAGATTTGGAGAAACTGAGCGCTACACAGGCTACACCATCTAAACAGACCTCATTGTTTATCATGTTGTTTTATTATTTAGGTGCCGCCATTATTTTTTTAGGACTTCTTATCTTTATAAGTGAGCGGTGGAGTGGCATGAGTAGTCTTACACGACTGTGTATCGCTAATGGAGTGCCTTTTATTGCTTATTTTTCTGCTATTATTTTGGTGGACGATCCAAAGTGGTCTATGTTGTCAGTGCCATTTTTTGTGCTGTTTGTGCTTTTTTTGCCTTTCGCATTTTATACGAGTTTTGTAGAAGCCTATTATCGCGTTGTTTGGATGGAACAAATTATTTTTGGGTTATGTTTTCTCGCTTGCTGGTGGGTGTTTTTGCTTTATCGCCAAAATTTATTATTAAGCTTTACATTTTTTTATGGAACGCTTTTATTTTGCTCCATAATAGCGCATTCCGTTTATTCAGTGCCGCTGCCTTGGAAAGAGCAATATGCACTCGGTTCATTATTTTTATTAAGCGGTTGTTATACTATTTTGGGACGCAGCTTTTGGATTACCACACGTACTAGATTTGCAAAAACTTTAGGGCGATTAGGTTTTTTAGGGATGTTAATAACCGCTATTTTTTTAAAATACGATGCATTGCCAATTCATCAGCTATGGGAAGCGGTGTTGTTGGTGACGATTGCCGCGGATTTTTATTTGGCGGTGCGTTCGCGCGATGCTTTTTTAATGATTTTAGGCGCTTTATTTTTAAGCATTGATATTATTTGTATCACCAATCAATACTTCGTACGAAACATCGGTTGGCCCCTGAGTCTTTTATTTATGGGCATGAGTTTAATTATAATTGCCAGTGTCAGCTGGTATCTTTATAAATCAGGAGAAAAAATATGAGTGAAGTTTGTAATCTTACCGATAAACATTGCAAAGCCTGTGAAGGTGGGGTACCAAAATTATCTGAATCAGAAGCACACGAGCTTCTTAAGCAATTAAAAGGATGGCAAATTAACGCTGCTGGCGAAATTATGCGGCGTTACGCGTTTAAGGATTTTTACCAAACCATGGCTTTCATGAACGCGGTAGCTTGGATCGCTAACGTAGAAAATCATCACCCTGATGTAGAGTTGGGCTATAACTACTGTGTGGTGCGTTATTTAACGCATGCTGTGGATGGTTTAACCGAAAACGATTTTATTTGCGCTGCGAAAATTGATGCATTGATGAGCGTGTAATGTAGTATCTACAGCCTTTCAGATAAGTATTTGCAGGTTATCTTAAGCTTGTGACGCCAGGCAAAGCTTCGCGGGACGCTACAAGTACATCCCTGTAGGCTTTACTTCAGCATCCCTGCTTCAGAAACCCGCGAAGCTTTGCCTGGTGTCACAAGCTACATTCAAATTTGGACGGATAATTATCTGAAAGGCTGCAGCTTGTGTTTCCTCACGCCTACAACATCTTTGCTAAAAACTGACCCGTGTATGATTTTTTGTTTTTAGCGACTTGTTCGGGTGTCCCTGTTGCGATGATTTCACCGCCTTTGTGCCCCCCTTCTGGCCCAAGGTCGATGATCCAATCGGCTGTTTTGATAACATCTAAATTATGTTCGATGATGACAATGCTGTTGCCATGATCGCGTAAGCGCTGTAATACACTGAGCAATTGCTCAATGTCATAAAAATGTAAACCGGTAGTCGGCTCGTCAAGAATATATAAAGTTTTTCCAGTGTCGCGTTTAGATAGCTCGCGCGATAATTTAATACGTTGTGCTTCTCCTCCTGAAAGCGTTGTCGCGCTTTGGCCAAGGGTGATGTAAGATAAACCAACATCCACTAAAGTTTGTAGTTTGCGTGCGATCACAGGGATGGCCTTGAAAAAAAGAAACGCATCTTCAACGGTCATCATTAAGACGTCATAAATATTTTTTCCTTTGTAAAAAACCTCCAGAGTTTCACGGTTATAACGTTTGCCATGGCACACATCGCATGTCACATACACATCCGCTAAAAAATGCATCTCTACCTTGATGACGCCATCTCCTTCGCACGCTTCGCATCGCCCCCCTTTTACATTAAAGCTAAACCGCCCGGGTGTATAACCACGCGCACGCGCTTCAGGAGTTGCTGAAAATAATTCGCGAATGGCTGTAAACATGCCGGTGTAAGTAGCAGGATTTGAACGCGGCGTACGACCAATGGGAGATTGATCAATATTGATAACCTTGTCTAAAGCAGAAATACCCAGGATGCTGTGATGCGCGGCAGGCATCTCACTGCTATCGTACAAAGATTTTGCAACAGCAGGATAGAGGGTGTCGTTGATGAGGGTGGATTTTCCAGAACCCGAGACACCCGTAATGCAAGTGATTAGTCCTAAAGGAATATCGATGTTGACATTTTTTAAGTTATTTGCGGAAGCGCCTTTAATGCTGAGGACGGGTGTGTTTTTGTTGAAAGGAGTGCGTGTGGTAGGCACGGAAATTTTTCGAACCCCTTTCAAATACTGACCCGTTAAAGAATTTTTGTTGCTCATAATGTTTTTTAACGAACCTTGCGCAATAATGCGCCCTCCATGTACACCTGCGCCCGGACCAATATCGATGATGTGATCAGCATGACGAATTGCATCTTCATCATGTTCAACCACAATCACCGTATTACCTAAATCACGAAGATGAAATAAAGTTTTGAGTAAACGGTCATTGTCGCGTTGATGCAAACCAATGGACGGCTCATCAAGGATATACATGACGCCCACAAGCCCAGCTCCAATTTGGCTTGCTAGACGGATTCTTTGTGCTTCTCCACCTGATAATGTGTCGGCACTACGATCTAAGGTTAAATAATCTAATCCGACGTTGATTAAAAATTGCAAACGTTCTCGAATTTCTTTGCTAATTTTATCGGCGATGGTTTTTTTGCGGCCACTTAAGTGAAGACCGCTGATCCACTGTAATGCTTCTTCAATGGATAAATTCGTTAAAGCAGGTAGATTTTTTTTGTGGATAAATACATGACGAGCCCCTTCGTTTAAACGTTGACCGTGGCAGCTGTCACAAGGTTGAGATGAAAGATATTTGCTAAGTTCTTCGCGCATCATCGAAGAATCGGTGGCATGATAACGGCGCTCTAAGTTAGGAATAATTCCTTCAAAAGCTTGCTCGCGAGTTCCTTTATGCCCTCGCTCGCTGACAAAATGAAATTTGATAATTTCTCCTTTGTTACCGTATAAGACTAAGTTTTGAATTTTGGTGGGTAATTTGTTAAAAGGTTCTTTTAGGCTGAATTTGTAATATTTGGCTAAGCCTTCTAACAGGCTAAAGTAATAAGTGGTGGAAGAATCCCAGCCTCGAATAGCACCATCAGCTAAACTTAATTCTGGTTTGGCAACAATTTTTTCAAGATCGAAGCGTAGTTTAATTCCTAAGCCATCACAAGTAGGACAAGCACCGGTGGGATTATTAAAAGAAAATAATCGAGGCTCTAATTCTGTTAAGCTATAGCCGCAATCGGGGCATGCAAATTTGTTGGAAAAAACCAAGGGTGCTTTTTTAGGTTGCTCTAAATCGATCACTTGAGCGAGCCCATTACCAAGACGTAAGGCAATTTCAAAAGATTCTGCTAACCGTTGACGCGCATCCTCGCGTACTTTTAAGCGATCAATGACGACTTCAATGGTGTGTTTGTGTGTCTTGCTTAACGCGGGGCACTCTTCAAGTTCAATTAGTTCGTCGTCGATGCGCGCACGCGTAAAGCCTTGAGCTTTGAGTTGCTGAAGCAACTCTTGATATTCCCCTTTGCGCTCGCGTATGACGGGGGCAAGCAACATAATTTTTGTTTCCAAAGGCAACGCTAATACAGTATCTACCATTTGTGAGATGGTTTGCGCTTCTAGATGTGTATCATGTATGGGGCAGTGAGGATCACCAACGCGTGCAAATAATACACGCAAATAATCGTAGATTTCAGTGACGGTGCCCACCGTTGAACGTGGATTGTGAGAGGTAGATTTTTGTTCGATAGAAATAGCTGGAGATAACCCTTCAATATGATCAATATCAGGTTTTTCCATCATCGATAAAAATTGCCGAGCGTAGGAGGAAAGTGATTCTACATAACGACGTTGCCCCTCCGCATATAAAGTATCGAAAGCTAAAGAAGATTTGCCAGAGCCAGATAACCCAGTCACCACAATTAATTGATCACGAGGCATTTCTACATCAATATTTTTAAGGTTATGTGTGCGTGCTCCACGAATAATAATTTTTGCCATATGATTTTCTTGGTAGAGTAAATGTTTACAGTTTTTCAGATAATTATTTGCAAGTTATCTTAAGGTTGTGACACCTGGCAAAGCTTCACGGGACGCTACAAGTACATCCTTGTAGGCTTTACTTCTGCCTCCATGCCTCAGAAACCCGTTCATCTTTACCCGGTGTCACAAGCTACATTCAGATTTTTATGTGTTGGTTAAAATCCTTGCGCCACACTATAATGCCATAAATACACAAAATAACGTAGAGAAAATAGAGGCCCGCGCTGAGTAATAGACCCTTATCAAGCATCATGACAACCGCCAAGGCATCCATCACCATCCATAACCACCAATTTTCAATCCATTTGCGAGCTAGCATCCATGAGGCCACAAGGCTCATGGCGGTAGTAGTAGCATCCAAAGGGATACATGTTGAATTGGTATAGTCGGCCAATACAAAATACAAGATGCTCGCTAAAAATAAAATGGCTAATAAAGATAAAAATAATTCCTTACGAGTGGCGGTCACAATGCTTGCGCCTTTATGTTTTTTCCCACCAAACTTCCACTCATAAAAACCGTAGAGTTGAAACCCAATATAAATCAAATGAAGCATCATATCCGCATAAATTTTTTCATCATGAAATAACACAAAAAAACTTGCTGAATTAATTACCCCAAAGAAGAAATTCCAAATGCTTTTACGTGAAGCTAACAGGACGCAAATGAACCCCGCAGAGCTGGCCACAAATTCTACCCATTGGTTGAAAGTAAATTGATAAATCCAGTGCATGATGGTGTCTGGTGAGAAAATGAGTATTATATCATTGGTTTTAGAAAGGAGAGAAATTAATGAAATATCGTAGTGCGAAGATAATTTGATATCATATGCCGATAAACTTTAAAAAGTTAGTTACCCAATGAAAGTTTAAATAACAATAAAAATAGAGAAAAATAACATGCCTAATGATTATCAACTATGTACGGCGCATTTAAAAGCTATTGTAGAAGAATGGGGAGCAGCCGCTGCTACGTCTATGTTTGGCGACTTTCATCGCAGCGGTATTCGCCTTAGAGAGAATTGTTTGTGGGAAGAACCCCAAGGAGGTCATCTCACGTTAGTGCTTTTTGACGAAGCGCTCAAGGCCGATTTAATACAGGCAGTAGCTGAGGGAGAAAATTGTTGCGCCGGTTTTTTATTCAAGTTACGTGCGCTTTATGACCCTCTTAATCCTCGGTGGCAAAATGCCTTCTCAACTTTTGGAAATCTTAGTTGCTTTAATAAATCTTACGTATTTCTCGTGCATATTTTTGCCAATCAGCTAGCTTCATTATCACCTTTGAAAGCTTGGAGAAAAATAATGTGGATCAAAGATTTTTTAAGGAAGGTTGACCATCAAGCCAACTTTTTTTCCATTGTGTGTTTTTTAAAACTTTGTTTACCTAGCGATATTGATGGCGGTTTTAATGAGGCGATCAAGACGATGAGCTCTATATTGAGTAAACAAGATTTTTTTGGAAAAAAATTTTTTTCTCGATTGCGTGATGAATTAAATCAAGAGCTTTTAATGCTTGAACCTTCCGCGGAAGGTAATGAAGAAATAAAAAGTGAGTTAAATACCATCCATCAATATCTGAAAGTGCTCACTCTTCCCTCGAATTGCTGCAAGCCGCCTCTAGAAGTATCTTTGCCTGAAAATCCCCTGGTAGAGTCCTTTCTTCGGGATCTTCCGGATGCATTGATTTTTGCTACGACATCGGGAATGCGTCTTTCTTATGTAGAACGTGAAATGACAAGGCAGAATGCTTTTTTAACAAAGCTAAATGTTTATTTTCAATCTTCCCAGATAAACATGGATTCGGTTGATGTCATTAAAAGAAAAGTGACTTTATCGTTTCCTGTAAATATACCTTCGTTTTTATTGCCTATCCTGAATTTGTTAAAGAGCTTGTTACTGGAGGAATTGTTAGGGAAGTGGCAGCATTATGTTCATATGAGTTTTGCGGATGTTTTAACGCAGTGTTATCAGCGATATTGTGAAAATTATCGATTTGGATCGTTGGAGCTTCTCTCGCGTGAAAATTATCTGCAATTTTGTATAAAACAATGGAGTGCAAGCAAAATGCCCTCTTTCATTTCAAGAGGTTTGGTAAGAAGACCTTCTCCATCATTGTGGGCAAATTCAAGTGAGCAAAAACACGCTGAAATGTGTGATGCAAAATCGGCGTTATTGCGTGCGTGGTTTTTTGTGGGATGGGAAATGTTATGTCATGATGTGACCGTCATTATGCGTGTTATCCAAGCTCAACTGGCGGGACAGCCTCAAGAGAAAAACAGGTTATATATGGAAGAATGGTTGGAAGTACTTAATGAGAGTTGTACGCAAATAATTAAAATAGTATTTCCTTTGGAGGAGATAAGAATTGATTCTAGTAATTTTGAAATATTCTCTCCGCAAAATGGCGTAAAAGACGAAGTGAAAAGCGTGGGGCTTACCATGTGAGTCCTAAACTATATGAGCTCATGCGCAAGCTTAGTCCGCGTCCTAGTTTCTCCTCGGGAGGCTTTACGCTATAATATGGCGCAATTCTTCTTTAAAAAGAAACCGCTATGCAAAAAAATCGCCCTATTAATTTGAATTTATTTACCATACGCTTTCCTGTTACCGCGATTAGCTCGATATTACATCGAGGAACGGGAGTCATTTTGTTTTTGGGAATCGTATTTTTTCTCTACCTTCTCAACCATTCTTTAAAGTCTGCAGACAGTTTTGCGTCTTTACAAATTTGTTTTCAACATCCTTTAAGCAAATTTTTTCTTTGGGTGCTTTTATCTGCTTTGATTTATCATCTGATTGCCGGGATTCGTCATCTTTTTATGGATTGCGGATTAGGTGAAGGAAAAGTCTCTGGTCGCTTGAGCGCTTATGGGGTCATTATACTTTCTTTCGTTCTTATAATCGCTTTAGGAGTGAGAATATGGTAAGAAATGTCAGCAGTATTACAGCGCTTGGGCGAAATGGTGTGAGTGATTGGCTGATTCAACGCGTTTCAGCGCTCATTATGTTAGCTTATGTATTTTTTTTGATTGGCTTTTATTTGACGCATCCGCAGATAGATTATGTGATCTGGCGGGCGTTATTTGCGCATACTAGCATGCGAATTTTCACATTACTTACTTTGATTGCTTTACTCGGTCATGCATGGGTTGGCATGTGGACGATATTTACCGATTACATTAAGTGTGCCTATTTCCGAGGTGCTTTACAAATAATTATTATTTTTGGATTCCTGGCTGCTTTTGCTTGGGGCATCCAAATTTTATGGAGTTAAGGGCGATGAGTAATTCTCAAACGATTGTGCCAAGTTATGTGTTTGATGCGGTGATTGTAGGTGCAGGGGGCGCTGGGTTACGCGCTGCTTTACAACTTTCACATTCTGGTTTTAATGTGGCCGTCATATCAAAAGTTTTTCCAACTCGTTCACATACCGTATGCGCTCAAGGTGGTATTACGGTGGCGCTTGGTAATATGCATGAAGATGATTGGCGCTGGCATATGTATGATACGGTGAAAGGTTCAGATTATATTGGAGATCAAGATTCCATTGAATTTTTATGCCAAAATGCGCCCGAAGCAGTCTATGAACTTGAGCATATGGGTTTACCTTTCTCACGAACCAAAGAAGGTAAAATTTATCAGCGTCCTTTTGGCGGACAGTCCAAAAATTTTGGAGGAGAACAAGCAGCGCGCACCGCGGCTGCTGCCGATCGGACAGGCCATGCTTTGCTGCATACACTGTATCAAAAAAACCTTCAAGCTAAAGCAAATTTTTTCACTGAATGGTATGCGATTGATTTAATTAAGTCGAACGAAGATGGTGTGTCTGGCGTATTGGCTATGTCGATTGAAACTGGAGAACTTGCTTTTTTTCATTCACGCGCGACTATCTTAGCGACCGGGGGAGCGGGTCGTATTTATGAATCTACCACCAATGCATTCATTAATACGGGCGATGGTATTGGGATGGCAATGCGTGCAGGCTTTCCTTTACAAGATATGGAAATGTGGCAATTTCATCCGACAGGTGTGGCTGGCGCAGGGGTATTAATTACGGAAGGTGTTCGAGGTGAAGGCGGTTATTTAGTGAATAAAGATGGCGAACGTTTTATGGAGCGTTATGCCCCTCACGCCAAAGATTTGGCTTCACGTGACGTAGTCGCACGTGCCATGGCGCGAGAAATTCGTGACGGCAATGGAGCCACGGTTAATGGAGTACAATGCGTTTACTTAAAGCTTGATCACTTAGGCGAAGAAGTCATTGCTTCTCGTTTACCTGGTATTCGAGAAATTGCTAAAACTTTTGCGCATGTTGATCCTGCAAAAGATCCTATTCCTGTTGTACCCACCTGTCACTACATGATGGGAGGGATTCCTACTAATAAATTTGGGCAAGCCATTGATCGCCAAAATGGAGCGGATCGTATTATCCTAGGCTTATATGCAGTAGGCGAGTGTGCCAGTGTTTCTGTGCATGGCGCTAATCGTTTAGGGGGTAATTCATTGACCGATTTAATTGTTTTTGGTCGAGCAGCAGGTCAGCATGTTGAAGATGAATTGCGTAAAAATCAATTACATCAACAAACGGTAGATACTAACAGTTTTGATAAAGCTATGGCGCGTATCAATCGCTGGAATCAGCATAAAGACGGCGAAAATTTCATGCAAATTCGTACTGAATTACGCCATGTAATGCAAAATGATTTTGGTGTATTTCGTACCGCTGAAATTATGCAAGAAGGCTTAGAAAAGTTAAACAAATTATCACAACGTTTACAAAATGCGAGCATGGGAGACTATAGCAAAGTCTTTAACACCACTCGGATTGAGGCATTTGAACTTGATAATCTTATGGCTGTCGCCCGTGCAACGGCTCTTTCCGCCATTACTCGTACTGAGAGTCGTGGGGCACATAGCCGGCAAGATTATCCGGATCGAGATGATGCGAATTGGATTAAACACACCGTGTACTTTGATGACGCTAAGTACGGCCGCATCGACTATCGACCCGTCAATATGAAACCGCTAACCGTAGCGCCTTTTCAACCTAAAGAGCGAGTGTATTAATATGAATTTACCCATGCAAACCATTCAATTATCTATTTATCGCTATGATCCAGAGGTAAATGATGAACCTTATATGGAAGATTGCACTGTGCAAATTCCAAAAGGAAGCGATATGATGTTGCTTGATATTTTGGAACAACGCAAAGCCAAAGATAATAGTTTAACTTTTCGGCGCTCTTGTCGTGAAGGGGTTTGTGGTTCTGATGGTCTAAATATCAACGGCAAAAACGGTTTGGCGTGTATTACGCCTATTTCTGAATTGAAGCAACCCATTGTCGTGCGGCCATTGCCAGGTTTTCCTGTTATTCGTGATTTGGTTGTCGATATGACACAATTTTATAAACAGTATGAAAAAATTCAACCGTATTTGATCAATAATGATGGAGCACCCGCTAAAGAACGCTTGCAAAGCCCAGAAGACCGCGATAAATTGGATGGAGCGTATGAATGTATTTTATGCGCCTGCTGCTCTTCATCGTGTCCTTCTTTTTGGTGGAACCCTGATAAATTTATTGGGCCTGCGGGTTTACTTTGGGCATATCGTTTTATTGCAGACAGTCGTGATACCGCAACTACTGAGCGTTTAGCCAACTTGCAAGATCCTTACAGTTTATTTCGTTGTCGGGGTATTATGAATTGCGTGCAAGTATGTCCTAAAGGATTAAACCCGACGCGTTTAATCGGTAAAATTCGCTCAAAATTGTTACAAGAGGCATTATAAAAGAAACTCGATTAAAGAAAAAACTTTATGACATCTTATTCAGAACTAAAAAAAAATTCCGCGCTTGAAGGTGAAAACCTCGCTTATATTGAAAATCTTTACGAGCAATATTTACAAAATAAAGCCAATGTGGACCCCAAATGGCAAGCGTATTTTGCAAGCGAATTTAAAAATGAAAATAATGTGCCAAGTTATTCTGCTATTCGCCAAAAATTTGCTGAGCTTGCACGAGTAAAAGTAAGTGTAGGAGTGGGTAATCAAAAATCCTCCAATGCATTGCAAGAAAAAGTCTCCGAATGGATTGCCGCTTATCGACGATACGGTCATCTTTGTGCAAAAACAGATCCTTTAAATTTAAACAATACCTCTAATTTAGGTATTTTGAATTTAGCCACTTATGGTTTATCAGCTACGGATACCAACTTATATGATGCTGCTGGGGTGAGTGGTTTAACAAGTGCCACACTTTCTCAAATTCAACAACGGTGTGAAAAAATTTATTGTGGGCCTATTGGTTTTGAAACGGAATATTTAGATAATCCTGAAGAGGTGCAATGGTTGCGCACGCGCGTAGAACAATATCCACAATGGCACCTAAACCATGAAGAAAAAATCCAACTACTCACAGAACTGTCTGCTGTTGAAGGATTAGAAAAAACTTTTGGTTCACGTTACGTGGGTGTGACACGTTTTTCTTTGGAAGGCGGCGATAGTCAAATTCCTTTTATCAATTACTTAATTAAAAATTGTACGGCGTTTGGTACCAAAGAAGTGGTGCTGGGCATGGCTCATCGCGGTCGGTTGAATGTTTTGGTAAATGTGTTGGGAATGCCGCCTAAAACGCTTTTTGATCAATTCGATGGGAAATTTACTTATCCTCAAAATTGTTCGTATGATGTAAAGTATCATCTTGGATATTCCGCTGATTTAAGCACACCGAATGGTCCTTTGCATGCTAGCTTATGTTTTAATCCTTCTCATTTAGAAATTATTTCTCCTGTCGCGCAAGGCTCTGTCCGTGCACGTCAAGACCGGCGTCATGATTTTGCGCATCACACGGTGTTTCCGATTCAAATTCATGGAGATTCTGCGTTTATCGGTCAAGGAGTGGTGATGGAGACCTTTGGGTTGTCACAAACGCGTGGTTTTAAAGTGGGCGGGAGTATCCACCTTGTGATTAATAACCAAGTGGGATTTACCACGAGCCATCCTGAAGATACGCGCTCAAGTCGTTATTGTACGGATGTTGCAAAAATTGTGAATGCGCCTGTGTTTCATGTCAATGGAGATCAGCCAGAAGCGGTATTATTTATTGCTAAATTAGCGTTAGACTATCATCATCGCTTTCAAAAAGATGTGGTGATTGATTTAGTGTGTTATAGACGCTATGGGCATAATGAAGGCGATGAACCCTCCGCCACACAACCTTTAATGTATCAAGTGGTGCGTAAGTTGCCTACGACGCGCAAACTTTATGCTGATCAATTAATAAAAGAAGGTATCATTACTCAAGAGCAAGTGGACTCCCTGATAAATAATTATCGTCAAGCTTTAGAAGAAAATAAAACTTTAATTACTCATGTCGATAACCCAGATTATGCACGTTATCAAATGGATTGGGCCAGATACGCCTCTACTTCATGGACTGATTCCGTGGCTACGGCTCTTAGCCAACAAACATTTTCAGCCATCGAAAGTCAAATTACCACTACCCCAGAAAATTTTAAAGTTCAAGCACAAGTGGCAAAAATATTGGCAAATCGCGCCAATGCTTATGCTGGTAAAACCCCATTGATTTGGGGTGATGCTGAAATGCTGGCTTATGCAAGTTTAGTCTATGAAGGGTATGGGGTACGTTTAACGGGTCAAGACGCAGGCCGTGGAACTTTTGCTCATCGACATGCAGTGATTTACGATCAAAGCACTGGGGAGGCATTTGCTTCATTGCAACATTTAGGTTCACAGCAAGCTGATTTTACTGTGATAGATTCTTTACTCTCCGAAAATGCGGTGATGGCTTTTGAATACGGATATGCGGCTACTAATCCGCAAACTTTAACAATTTGGGAAGCACAATATGGTGACTTTGCCAATGGAGCTCAAGTCGTAGCCGATCAATTTTTAAGTGCGGGCGAGCAAAAATGGCAGCGTTTATGTGGATTAGTTTTATTATTACCGCATGGTTATGAAGGAGCGGGCCCGGAGCATTCGTCTTCACGCGTCGAGCGTTATTTGCAAATGTGCGCACAGGATAATATGCAAGTGTGCGTGCCAACGACAGCGGCGCAAATTTTTCATTTATTACGTCGTCAAATGATTCGCCCTTATCGTAAGCCTTTGATTGTGTTAACGCCTAAAGGTATTTTACGCAAAGCCACTTCTACCATGGCAGATATTTTTGAGGGTGCTTTTCAATGCGTTATTAGCGATCAGGAAATAGCGCCAACTGCGGTAAAAAGAGTGATGCTGTGTAGCGGCAAAGTGTATTATGAGTTATGTGAAAAACGTGAAGCCATGCAAAATAAAGACACGGCGATTTTACGTCTTGAGCAGCTTTATCCTTTTCCCAAAGAACAGTTGCAAGAGGTTTTGGGTAAATTCAGCAATGCTAAATCTTTCCTTTGGTGTCAAGAAGAGCCAGAAAATCAAGGTGCTTGGCGACACATTCGTGATAATTTAAATACTTGCCTTTCTGCGAAACAACAGTGGGAATACCTCGGCCGTGAAGCAAGTGCTTCAACTGCTGCAGGCTATCACAAACTACACGAACAAGAGCGCCAAGCCTTTTTAGCTAGGGCGTTTGCTGCAAAATAAATGTGCTAAAATAATCTTTCAAATTAACAAGGCTAGTAAAATGAGTATCGAAATTAAAGTTCCTGCGTTACCTGAATCTGTTCAAGATGCTACTATTGTGGCTTGGCATAAAAAACCTGGTGATGTGGTGAAGCGTGATGAAAATTTAGTGGATGTGGAAACTGATAAAGTCGTTTTGGAAGTGCCAGCGACCGCAGATGGTGTTTTAAAAGAAATTGTGCAACCTGAAGGTACAACGGTTCACGCCCATCAACTTATTGGGATAATGGAAGATGTGTCTGGGGGAGCTGAATCTGTAACGCCAGTTACCCCAAAAGCGGTGATGGAAGAAAAACCAGCGGAAACCCAACAGGCGGCTGTTTCACAAGATTTTTCACCTTCTGTACGGCGCGCACTTGCTGATTCGACGGTGGATGCTGCTATGATTCAAGGAACGGGTAAAGATGGTCGTTTAACAAAACAAGATGTAATGGCTGCCGCTACTAAATCAATTACTACGGAAGCTTCCTCTACTTTTGGCAATACAGCTCTTGAAGAACGTGTTCCTATGTCACGTTTACGTGCGCGTATTGCAGAGCGTTTAATGCAAGCACAACACAACGCTGCGATTTTAACCACATTTAATGAAGTAAACTTGCAAGCGGTGATGGATGTGCGAGCGCGCTATAAAGATAAATTCGAGAAAAAATATGGCGTGCGTTTGGGTTTCATGTCTTTTTTTACCAAAGCGTGCATCGAAGCTTTAAAACGATTCCCGGACGTCAATGCATCTATTGATGGTAATGATATTGTTTATCATGGCTATTATAATATTGGAGTGGCTGTTTCGACAGATCGTGGCCTCGTCGTTCCCGTCTTGAAAAATGCTGATCAACTGAGTTTTCCAGAAATCGAAAAAGAAATTGTAGAATTTAGTAATAAAGCAAAGGGCGGCAGCTTAACAATGGAAGATATGACCGGTGGTACTTTCACCATTACCAATGGCGGTGTGTTTGGTTCTTTATTATCAACGCCTATTTTAAATCCTCCACAAAGCGCTATTTTAGGAATGCATAAAATTCAAGAGCGCCCAGTGGTTGAACAAGGTCAAATCGTTATTCGTCCTATGATGTATTTGGCGCTTTCTTACGATCATCGTTTAATTGATGGCAAAACCTCAGTGGGCTTTTTAGTAGCAGTTAAGGAGTTACTTGAGGATCCGGCGCGGATGTTGCTAGATATTTAAAGCGACTTCAGGGCGCGCCTCTATAAATTAGAAATTTTGTGTGAGAACAAGGCGCGCGCATTTTAAAAAAGTTGATGCATAAAAAGTCAACGCACTACGCCTGCCCTAGTTCCTTCAAGCGCTCCATTAAATAATCATATGCAGTACGCCCATCTGGCAAAACCACATCGTCTCGGCAGTGCATAAATAATGGCATCGATAAACGCGATTGTTTGGCTTCTTCACCGGTAGGGTTTTTAACTTGGTGAGTAGTGGAAGGAAGATAGCCTTCAGTGATGGCGGATAAAGTATCCGCTACGTTTACGACAATGGTGCCATAATCACAAGGTACATCGTGCCAGGTACCCTGACGATCTTTCACTTGCAAGCCTTTGGCGGTTGCTGCAGGCAAAAAAGTTAAAAACCCAATATCTTCGTGTTCAGCAGCACGTACGGCGCCTGGTTCCTCTTGGCCGGTGAGAGGAGGGTAATGCAAAATTCGTAAGACCGTGCGTTTTGAATCACGAAGCGTTTCTCTTAAAGGCTCTCGTAAGCGCTCACGAACATCAGAAGGTAAACCGTTTTCGATCCAATCTAAAGCAGTCAATGCCAGTTGATTCATTTGATTAAAAAGTTCTAGCGTTTTTGGCGACATGATGTCGGGCATTCTGCCCCAGGGATAAATATGGAAAAATTCTTTAATATCGTGGATATCCGTATATTTTGCACTCTCACTTTTGAAAGGAAAATAACCTTCATTCGCTTTAAAAAGATATTGCATTTTATAGTCCAGAGGTTTGGCGAAAAAACTTTTCCATTCCTCATAGACAGCGTCAATCAATAGTGGTGAAATGGGGTGGTTTTTAATCACTGCAAAACCGGTATCTCTAAGAGATTGAGTAAATAAGGGGGAGGCATCCTTGCTTTGATAATCCACAATTAATAATTCGGGTGAAAAACTCATAGCATTCCTCTAGTTATTGATTTAAGCGCGCCATATTATACTCGATTTTAAATGAGAGTTTGCGCGCTTAAATCAACTGGTTTAGGGCTGTGGTCGGTAGCTGGTCGTTACCCCCGCTAATTTTGCGATATTAGCATTGGAAGAACGTTGCTCCAGCATGTTTGCATCTAACGAAGATTGACGATGATGTTGTTGAGCAGCCGCATGACGTTGACGTTGTTGTTCCAGTAACGCGCCAGGATGCATTCCTATTCTTGCTTTCACTTTTCGTTGAGTCTCAATAGATAAGCCGCGTGCGGTGGGTAAAGTTGCTTTGTGCGCATCCCGTTCTGTATTTGCACTTGGGCCACTGTTGTGTGTAGCACTTGTTTTTGGGCTAGTGTGTATAGTACTAGTTGGTTCTGCACTGGGACTACCGTGTGTAGCATTTGTGAACTTAAGTCCGGTCCAGTTGGAAGCAGCTGCACTATGTTGTTGCACATTGTGCTGTGTCAATACTCCTACAGGAGTAGAGGTTGTTGTACCACGGCCAGAAACAGTGTGAGAGATGGCTACAGGCGAGACAAGAACTTTCCTCCGCTCCAATAAGGTAGGTTTTTCTTGCTGCTGTGTCTGCGCTACCGTTGGAGAAGTTACGATGGATGGGAATACGGGTGCTATACTGCCACTAGCCCTTCCACTGTGAGAATCTATGGTCGGGTGTGTAAGTACTTTCTTTTCAGAAACAGAGGGGCGTCGAGTATGAGGAACTTGTGCCACAGAGCTGCTTTGCCCTTGAGTTGGAATGCGACGTGTTGCCGAAGTGGTAGGCGTTGTGTGAAGTGACTGACTCATCATGACGGAAGTAGATGCTGCTGCATCGGCCTGCATTCTGGCTGTTCGTCCTTTTGTCATCTTTTGTAGAGTTTCTGCAAGTAATGCTGCATCGGCTAATGCGCTCTGAGGATCTTGCAAAATGGCTGCCGGTGTAGTTGTGGAGTTAACATTTTTGTAAGCAGTGTGTAGCTGTGTTAATGAGTCTACTTGTCCCATAGCTCGTAGGCTTACAGGGTTCTTGCCTGATTGAAGAGTACGCTCAACACTTTCTTGTGTCATTTGAACTGCTCTGGCTATCTTCTCAGGGGTACGCTGGCCTACCACACTATCTTGTTTTACTAACTTAGCAGCTCGTGCGCTCAGGTTGCTCGTAGTAGTTCGTACATTAGTAGCTGCCGCCAAAGAAACTGGTTTAGTAGCTACGCTTTCATCATCATAATATCTGGCAGCAGTTTGACGCTGCATCGCTTCTTTTTGCTGTTGTTTCCGGAGTGCTTGAACTTGTGCTCTTACATGAGCGGGGATATCTTGGCTTAAGCCACCCCACGTGAGTGGATCAAGTCTAACAGGGCTTCGTTGTTGAGTTGCTGGTTGGCGCGAAGGAGTTACTAACACCTCTTCTTGCGAAGTAGGTGTTGGGGTAACAAATCGTCGAGCCCGACGGCTAATGAGATGAACGTCGTCGCTCTCGATGTAAGATGTGCTAACATTTCCAAAAGTATGACGAGGTTGAAAAAGTGGAGTGGAATTCACATTACTTGATGTAGGAACTACACGATCTAATTTTTTTCCGTTTCCAGACATGGTTATTATCCTCTTTTATTATTTTATATTATTAGTTATTAAAATTAAGTTATTATTTTTTAGGTCTCGCAGTATAACAAACCAAAGCTTAAAAATAGATTAAATCATAAGGTAAAATTTTTTGCGAGCTCTGCACTGGACAAAAAATTCACATCGAGGTTAAACGGGTCCTGTCGCTGCAGCATCCCATCGATGCTGCGCATCGCTGGGAGCCTTGCTTCCGCGCCACCCGTTTTGCTTATGATCGATTTTTGTCCAGTGCAGAGCAAAAGAGCAATGTAAAGAGACGCCTTTAATCATTATTTAAGCAGCCATGATGTAAAATAACATCTATCTACTTAATAAAAAAATTATTCTTATGCCATTACATTCTCCTGACGAACTTAAATTCTTACTTCCCAACGAAACTGAAGTATTTATGCAGGAATTTTTGAAAACTGCTGAGCAGCACCTGTTACGACCAGCGTACCAGGCGGCAGCAAAATTCACTGAGCAAGTCAGCAAAAAAGTAGCCACGTTTTGTGAGACTATTTCAGATCAAACCCAATTTGCAGAGATACATGCTTTTTTACAAAATCTTTTTAATCCTCCAGAAGTAAATATTTTTACTTCAGAAACTTTTCCTGTGTGGAAAAATTATATTGAAGCACTCATGCAGCAAATTTTTTCACAAATGCCAGAGGAGGACACACATAAAGAAACCATGCGTGAACTATTTGACTTTCTTTCCAATATCTTTCCTAAAATGTGTTGGGTAGATTTATGTGTAACCCATATGACTTCTCAATATCCAGAATTACTCCTCTCGAACCATTCAGTAGAAAAAACTCGGGGCCTTTTATTATTACAGTATCCCCATAGCCCTGTTCCACGTTTGACAATTCCACACACTAATTTTTGTTGCTTTCTTTTTAATAGAATTTTTTCGACGCTGTTTACACAAGATCAATTATCATGGGATAGGAGCACAGCAAATAGATTTCAGGAAAATTATCTCCGAATAGCTAAGACTATAATGCACGGTCTATTGATGTTCAGCGAGGACCCGTTACATGATCCCCGGTTAAAAAAAGCTTTACTCTATCTTAGCCATACCTCATCCGATCCATGCGCCCTTCAATCCTTTCTCGACTCACACTCTCTATTTTTATTTTCCCCTTCTTTTTTCTATGCGCTATTCTTAAATATTCCATGGGCTATAAGATTCCTGGAGACTGCGCTTAGTATACGCGATGAGGGCGAGCCTCTAAAACTTACTCACGAGGCGTTAGTAGAGTGGTTGGCTCGAAGCGACGTACACGCAACCGATTTAATTGAGTGGTTGCAAGAGCTGTTAAGAGAAGGAAAACTAGAATTCCAATGGGCCATACCCAATTTATCGGAGAATACCTTTGCAAACCTCCTCAATATATTACTTTTTGACAAAAATCCTATCGCTCTTTTAGAAATCACATTATTCATCTTGCGTGATCATCCTGATTTTCTAGAGACTTTTGAGGGATTTCGTGGTATACATGACTGGGTCCTCGGAGCGATGAACTCCTCTATATCAATGCCAGATAGGTACGTTTTTTTTGCATTTATTGTTTCTTTATACACCCAAGGCTATCTCAACACAGCACTGTGGGTTCAGATAAAAAAGTTACTAGATATCGCCAGGGCGTACTACGGCGCTTACGATAATCTCATTCCCTATTTTCAGATGCTTACAAAATATCAATGGCGAGATTCTGAAACTATTAATTGCCTTTTATCTGTGGTAATAAACACTCCTGAACCATTATCCAGGTACACTGACACTATTAAACGATTAAACTTTATTTTGCAGAGCGACTTATTCTCTCATCCCGAAGAAGTCATCGAACTAGTTAGCTCTGGCAACCCTCGCAATTTTCCGAAGAACTTCCAAACAGATTTTATGCTTGATGAGCTCATTGACGTAATGAAAGTACTTAAAATTCAGTTGAGCGCTGAAACAATAAGAGCCATGGCAGGGAACGCCCAACAAAAGAAGGTTTTGCATCATATCTATGTTGAATTAATAAGAAAAGAAGATCATAGGTGTAGTAAGATTGTCACGAAAGGTATTCAACACTTATATGAAATTGGCATCCCTTTTGAAGAAATACTTAGCATTTTTATAGAGCGAAGTGTTAGAGATCCATGGAGGAGGATTATAGATAGCGACTATTCTTATCCGGCAATCCTATTCTTCTTCATGGACTTAAATCTTCCAGAAGGCCACGATATTAATCGACCGCAAATATTTCAAGAAACCATTCAAAACTTCCTGAGAGCCCCTGAAGCGTCAGCCGAAGAAAGTATACGGCAAACCGCATTACTTTTGAGTTTCGCTTTAGCTTCTAAAGAAAAAGAGCCGGAGATGTCCTTTACTGATCATCTCCTCCACACCTTAAAGACTTATTTTAGCTCCTTTCAAAAAGTGCTCAACGAAATGAGTAAAAACATGAGCGACGAAGAAAAAGAGCCTTTAAAAAAACGTCTTTACGCCTTATTCGCTCGAGTCATTCAACAAGAAAAAGCTCCCTTTTTGATGAAAGAAGCTACTATGGTGGCATCTACTGTTGACACACTCGTAGAAGCGCAGCCACCTCAACCACCTGGTGACGGAAGAGAACCACTCCCCTCTTTACTTTTACGCTCTGTCGTGTATGAACATTCACTACTTTTGTTTAGAAGAGAAACTCAAGCACCCAGAGAACTATCACAGCTCGAAACCAATGCTTTGTTTGTGCACTCTTTTTTGACATTATAGCTTTTAAGATTTAGTTAAAACAAAGCGCAAATTTACGGAGCTTGTCATTATGCGAAGAAATCGCGGGATGACAGGGCTTTCTAAACATCTTACGTAGTGAGTTTATTAGTTTTTGTTCGGTGCAGAGGTGATATGAATCAAAAAAATGGTAGAATAGTCACCCTTTTAAAAAAAATTGAGCTGTGACCCATGTTTGATATAAAAAAAATAGCGCATTTAGCGCGAATCGCTGTCTGCGATGAAGAAGCAAAAATTATTGAACAGAAACTCACTAACATCATGAGTATGTTGGATACCTTGCAAAAAGTTGATACTACTAATATTGAACCTTTTGTAAACCCTCTCCGCCAATTTCAACGGCTCCGGGCTGACGAAGTCACTGCTAAAAACGAGCGTGAAAAATTTCAAGCATTGGCGCCTGCGGTGGCGGATCATCTTTATTTAGTACCCGAGGTGATCGAATGATGCATACTAAAACTTTAGCGCAACTTTCAGCGGATTTAGCTCAGAAAAAAATGTCGAGCGTTGAGTTAACGCAATATTATTTGAATCGTATTCAACAATATGATGAGCAATTGAATAGTTTTATTACCATTACTCCCGAGCTTGCTTTAAAAAGTGCTACGCAAGCTGATAAAAATATTGCCCAAGGTAAGCAGACAGCGCTTACTGGTATTCCTATGGCGCACAAAGATATTTTTTGTACGGATGGTGTAAAAACTACTTGCGCGTCAAAAATGCTTGCTCAGTTTGAAGCACCCTATAATGCGACTGCGGTAAATAAATTAGCTGAAGCCGGAATGGTGATGGTAGGAAAGACCAATATGGATGAGTTTGCCATGGGTTCTTCTAATGAAAGTAGTTTTTTTGGCGCTTGCCGCAATCCTTGGGATACTAATTATGTGCCTGGAGGTTCTTCTGGTGGGTCAGCAGCGGCGGTAGCAGCACGCATTATCCCTATGACAACGGGTACAGATACAGGAGGGTCGATTCGCCAACCTGCTTCCTTGTGTGGCATTAGTGGATTGAAACCTACTTATGGGCGAGTATCTCGCTGGGGGATGATAGCTTTTGCTTCCAGCATGGATCAAGGCGGTGTTTTTGCACAAACTGCCGAAGATATTGCTCTTGTAATGAATGCCATGTCAGGCTTTGATGAAAAAGACTCTACCAGTGCGGAAGTCGCTGTGCCTGATTTTACAGCGACGCTGAATCAATCGCTTGCTGGGTTGAAAATTGGCTTGCCTAAGGAATATTTTACGGGTTTAGATCCTAAAGTAGAACAACTAACGCAAGAAGCTATCAAGCAATATGAAAAACTAGGCGTCAGCATTCATGAAATTAGCTTGCCAAATGTGAATTTATCGATTCCAGTTTATTATGTTTTAGCACCCGCCGAATGTTCTGCCAATTTAGCGCGTTATGACGGTGTGCGTTATGGCTTTCGCTGTGAGCATCCTCAAGATTTATTAGATTTATATGAACGCACCCGTTCAGAAGCTTTCGGAGCTGAGGTTAAGCGACGTATTCTGGTTGGTACTTATGTGTTATCTTCTGGCCACTACGATGATTATTTTATTAAAGCGCAGCAAGTGCGTGGTTTAATCGCCAATGATTTTAGCCAAGCGTTTAAGCAAGTAGATATGATTTTAAGCCCCGCTACCCCAGGACCTGCATTTAAGCTGGGAGAAAAAGCACAAGATCCAAGCAGCATGTATTTAGCAGATATTTATACCGTAGCAGCCAATCTTGTTGGGATTCCCGGTATTTCTATTCCAATGGGATTTGTGAATGGGTTGCCTATTGGTTTGCAATTATTAGCTAAAAATTTTGATGAAGCGCGATTGTTAAATGCAGCACATCAATTTCAATTAAACACCGAATGGCATCAAAAAGCGCCAGCACAATTTGTAGAAGGGTCTTAACTATGGAATGGGAAGTTGTTATTGGATTAGAAGTGCACACGCAACTGCTTACGAACTCAAAAATTTTTTCTGGCTCATCTACGGCTTATGGGGCGTCTGCAAATAGTCAGGCGAATTTGGTGGACTTGGCATTTCCAGGGGTATTGCCGGTATTGAATAAAGAAGCGGTGATGATGGCAATTAAATTTGGTTTGGCGATAAAAGCTGAAATTAATCGACAGTCTACCTTTGAACGCAAGCAATATTTTTATCCGGATTTGCCAAAAGGATACCAAATCAGTCAATTTCAAACTCCCATCGTTGGTAAAGGTTTTTTAGATGTTCCAATGGAAGATGGTAGTGTAAAACGAGTGGGGATTACTCGCGCGCATTTAGAAGAAGATGCCGGAAAATCGTTACATGATGTTCTTCCACATATCTCGGGGATTGATCTAAATCGTGCTGGCATCTCTTTATTAGAAATTGTTTCTGAGCCCGAGCTGCGTTCTCCTGAAGAAGCAGTGGCTTATCTTAAGACATTGCATTCGTTGGTAACTTACTTAGGTATTTGCGATGGCAATATGCAAGAAGGTTCTTTTCGCTGTGATGCTAACGTATCGCTTCGCCCAAAGGGGAGTGAAACTTTTGGTACGCGTGCCGAAATTAAAAACGTCAATTCTTTTCGTTATGTAGAAAAAGCGATTTACTATGAAATGAAGCGCCAACGCCAACTGTTGGAAGAAGGGAAAAAAGTAGTCCAAGAAACACGGCTTTATGACGCTGCGAGCAACACCACTCGCAGTATGCGTAGCAAAGAAGAAGCCAATGATTATCGCTATTTTCCCGATCCTGATTTATTGGTTGCGCATGTGAGTGACACCATGTTAAATGAAGCAGAGCAGTCAATGCCGGAACTTCCTTGGCAAAAACAAGCGCGTTTTGAAAAAGAATTTGGTTTAAGTGCTTATGATGCTAAAGTCTTAACATCGACGAAAGCTTTAGCGTTCTTTTTTGAAGAAAGCTTGGCGTTAGCTAAAGTATCTCCAAAATTAGTCACCAATTGGGTGAATGGAGATCTTGCTGCTTTGTTGAATAAGCATAATCTCAGTATTGAGGAATGCCCCGTGCGCCCTTCTGCTTTAGCACTTTTATTGCAACGTATTGATGACAATACTATCACGGGAAAAATGGCTAAAACTGTTTTTGAAGCCATGTGGAATAAAGAAGGAGGCGCCGATGAAATTATCGCAGCTCGTGGGTTAAAACAAGTCAGTGACAGTAGTGCGCTTGTTGTTTTAATCGACCAAGTGCTTTCCGCTAATCCAGATCAGCTTGCTGAATACCGTGCTGGTCGAGATAAATTATTTGGGTTTTTTGTCGGGCAAGTGATGAAAGCGTCTAAGGGTCAAGCCAATCCACAGCAGTTGAATGAATTGTTGCTTGAGAAGTTAAATGGGTGATTGTGGGGGGCAACCTTCGTTTTTTGGTTTGATTAAATAAAGATAAGATGTTTAAAAAACGAAAAACCGAAGCCTGACCCTGGGACTATTAACATGAAATCTCAACGAACATCTACTCCGCTGTCTTTTTTATTGCTGATCATTTGTTTGAGTTACCTGACGATCTCCTTGAGTTGTAATTTGCTTGCCTTCCGACAAATTAATTTTTTTGGATTTACCATGGGAGGTTCTAGTTTAATTTATGCGCTCTTATATGTCTGCTTAGATATGATTACGCGAGTGGGTGGTCGAGATTTTGCTATAAAAATGGTTTTTATTTTTCGCATCTTTGATTTTAGTTTTACTTATATAGTTTATAGCATCAATTTATTACCGCCTCCTACCGCATTCAAAAATTTAGCTGCATTTACTACTATTGTGGGCCCGATGCCCATGCTTTTTTGGGCAGGCTTATTAGGTTCAACGGTGGTGGGTGTTATTGATATTTTCTTGTTTGTTTTTTTTCAACGACGTTTGAAAAATTTTTTACCCGCTTCTTTTTTAACCACTTTAATTGTATTAATATTACACAATATCCCTACCTATTATTTTAGTATGCGGCATATGTTTCCGGATGCTTATATTCAAATGTTTTTTGTAAACACTGTATTTGAAAGTTTTACTGCACTCATAGCTTCTGGAGTAGCGAATTTTGTTTTAACTAAGCGGCGCAGTGGTGGACGGATAGCAATACATAAAACCAATTCTCAACAATCTTAAAATCGATAGAAATCTTTGTATAGCGCGTAGTGCGTATATTTGACATCTGTAAAAGATGCTGATTATACTATTTAAAAATTATGAAATGGAATTTCATTTTCCTTTCTTAAACAAACTCCTATAAAAATCACAAAAAAACTATTTTGAAAAACATATAAAAAATTTTTGAAATTTATCTTTATTAATTAAGCGTTGGTATGCTGATGAAGATACTCGTTGCTTGTTGAATAAAACCATTTTAACTTTACTATTAATGAGGGATTATTATGTTCGCACCACCCCGTATAGACCCTGCTGCAGACGAACGTCAACGTAAGGAAGATGAAGAATATATCGCCGCTCATTTTGAAGATATCGAAGAGGAGGAGTCTGCATCACCCAAAGAAGAAGGCGCTGACGCCGAGGGTTCAGATGCTTCAGGAAGTGCAGATATGTCAGATGAGGAACGTCTTCCCGAAGCGTCTGGAAGTTCCGAGCCACCAGTTGAAAAATATAGCGCTATTGAACATGAAGCTATTGGAAATGCAGCTTTTCAAAAATTACTTAACACTCCCTTGAGTGATGGTAGAAATTTATTTACTGTTTTGACGGGGCTTAAGTTATGTCAGGCAAGTACTTTTGCATTACGCTTGTCACCACATACCGTGCTAAAACCTGGAGAAGTCATTGCGCTTGCGGGGGATTTTTTTGGTATTCCAGAGCAACCTATTTCGATTGGCGTTCCTTCTGAAGGGGGGAGATCTTATAATATTGAAGATGAAGATCAAAGGGTGGCGCGCTTTAATGAGGCTTATGATACGCTAGCTCGCCCAAGAGTTCCTGGTGAACTTCAAGGTTTACTCGAACAGATAGCTAAAGAGCGACGTTGTTTAGCAAAAGCTTTAGAGAAGAAAAAGCGACCTAAGCTTTGTGTATCTTCAAGTAATTATCGGTATGGAGTTCTTACAAAATATAGCAGTTTACCAGGAGATTGCTTGAATAGTCGTTATGTAGATTTATTGCAAACGAATTTTGATCACTTTAAAGAGCAAGCCTTATTAGCTTATCAAGCCGGCCATCGATCAGCTTTGCGGGCGGCGGAACGCGCTTATGAGATGGAAGATGGGTACGCTAAGTTTAGCTTGCTCGTGGAAGCTTTTTGCAAAGAATTATTTGCATGTCATTTTTTAACGGACTTATTTGCTTCGGGCCACATTCGTACTCCTCGTAAAGAAATTTTTGATTATGTGACCGTGGCTCATGGGATAAGAGGGCGTTTCTTGATAGCAGGGTTGCTGGCTAAAGCCATGCACGATGAAGATGGTGATCTTGGTTTAATGGTTGCTAGCAACAAAAAAGCTACACCATGGGAAACCTATGGCGATGATTGTTATTTTGAAAAAGAAAATAAGGACGCTAGAGTACAAGTGGTGAATGCAGTAATAGCTGGGCTACAAGATGTTTTGGATATTTTCTTTGGAGCGGCTTTTGATCGTCACAGACATTTTTCGGCTTTAGACTATTTGCCACATCTTGTCCCAGAGATAGTAGAGGAAGCAGCGGGTTTTGAAGTATTGGAGGGAGAAGAAGTAGAGGAAAGAGAGCACCCAAGAGGTGGTGTTCCCGAAGGACGAGAGAATCATTTCCCCTTATTCAAGGTTTCTCCTGATGGCACGACGGTGCTACGACGCAAGGAAATGTTTAATCCAGGGTGTGAAGCGTATGTTTCTGGATGGGGGCCTAAGTGGACACTTACCCAGTTGACGAGTCATGGCGCTACAGATTTTTTTAGAAAAAGAAGAGGATTGCCTGGCAATAAGTTATCAGAGGCCGATCAGGCAGAGCTAAGAAAAGAGCTCGACGCTATTGGTGCTCTCGATGAGCGACCCTCCAAAGCCTTCTGTGCTACTCAATAAGGATGGAAGATGTGTCCAGTAACTGGTGGTGGTGAGGGTTCTTCGTCTGCGAGTGCTTCATCTTCCGGGGCTCGCAGGGTTTTCCAGCTTGCCACCAAAGAGTCTGTCAAGCATAAGTTATCACATTTTTTATCTGATGACGGTTATGCTGGAAGCTTTGATACGTTATTAAGGGATCATGATTTAATCAAAGGTACCGTTTCCCAGCTCTTAGAAGTTGAAGCAGATTATCCTACTTATCCTGAATGTGGTTTTAAATTCGCAGCTCATGTAAATAAAATCGATGGATATGTATCTGCAACGCACACTGCAGAAGATACCAAAGAAATTTCTTTTAGTTCCAAACTGAACGTTACTTTGTTTCCTGTTCGAAAAACTTACAAAAAAAATGGTAAAGTAGAAGGCGTCGATTTTAAAAGACTGATGGGCTGGCACCAACAAGAGTTTCTGCTCATGTTTTTATACATCGTGTTAAACCAATATGGAGACATTTATAGAGATAAGCTTGCGTTGCCGCAAATTAATAAAATTCTTTTACTAGACGCCTGTTTTAATGAAATATGGGTAGTTGTCAATGCCTATCGAATAAGAATCACTTACGCCCAGTTATCTCAAGCTACCAATAATTCGAAAGAAGCTTTGAGTATATTTGCTTCTGAGCTCCAACAATCTTTATGTGCGGTGATGAAAGAAGCTGAAGTGGGTGATGAAATTTCCATTCCTTGTGGTTTTCTAGAACATGCGATGTATTTAACTTGTGAACGGCTTGTCAATGACAGAATATTATTGCGAGTGGATAATTTAGGGCCTGGGTATGTGCATAATATGGACCCAGCGAACGGAGATAATGGTGCTCCTTTCGTGGTTTATGTGGCGAAGTTGTGCGATTGTGAAAGCGACTTGGGTTTGCGTGAGTATTTAACAGAAGTTTTGCGAGCAAAAAAAGTGTCAGGTACTGATGCCACATTACCAATTATTTATGCGGATGAAAATGAAAATTTTAAACGTGATCGCAGCGGCGTAAAAACCACCTATACATTTTTGCCTAGTCAAAAAAAAGAGAATTGCACGGCTGAGAATTATTTAATAGGTGTGCGAAATCGTTTGTATGAGTTGGGAGGAAGCAAAGAGCACGACGTCTATAATTGGTTTTGCGGCGTGATGGTGGGTGGTGCCATGAGGACGGCTGTTGAAAATCCTGCCGACAGCGAAACTGATAAAATTCGTCAAAGAAAAAGAGAAAGAGAAACACGTTTGTTGCGAGCCCCTATCTCTACAGCGGCAGTTGCTTATGAGATGCGCAAAATGGATGTTGAATTTATCATTAAGACTAATTCCAATATTGGCGCCGATAATATTTATTTTACTGGCCGAGAAAGCATAATAAGAGAGCTGGGAGATCATTTGCATCGCACCTCTTCTTGTGTTATTTCACAAGTGATTGTGGGGCTCGGAGGGATGGGAAAAACTGAGGTTGCTTTGGAATATGCGCGTCGGAATAGAGATGACTATAGGGGGCTATGTTGGGTTTTTGACGCTCGTTCACAAGATAGCTTACTAGCCTCGTTTAGAAAATTTTTAATTAATTTTTATGATGATGAAGCTCAACTCTTACCTCTTGGTGACGCGGCACTTATTGCCAAAGTCCATAAAATTTTATCATTGACGCAAGTGCTTATTATTTTTGATGGTGCACAAGGAGAAAATCCGGAAATTTATGTGACTCCCTTTCTTCCAAAAAATTCACATCACCATGTCATTATTACCTCTAACTCAGGGGCGTGGAGAGATATTGAAAGGATTCCGCTGGGTTTGTTTGATGAAAAGGATGCGACAACCTATATTCTTAACGTATTAAATCAACATTATCACAGAGATGTGAGGCCTGAAGAAGCATCTGCCTTAGCAACAGGATTAGGTTTTTATCCACTTGCTTTGTTTTATGCGGTTCATACCATCAAAGGGTATGAAAGTGGATGGGTTTCTATCAAAGAATATCTGGTAGAATTTACTCAAGATAAAGAAGTAAGGCACGACTTATACGAGTGCCCAGAGCTTGCCGGCGATTCCCATAAATCTAATATTTATACAACCTGGAGTCTTATCAAAACTCGTCTTCTTAAGAGCGAAAATGTTATTGCATTACAAATATTACAGCTATGTGCTTATCTTAATACTAAAAATATTCCCGAAGATATATTTAAACAATGCGCCTCGACGAAGGCAAAATTGAAAAAAGCACTTACTGCTCTTGGGGATAATTTTATTATAGTTATCGAAATAAATAATAACTGGGGTAAATTATTGTTTCAATTGCATGCTATTATGCAAGATGTTATCCGTTTTGATAATGAAAAAAATCCAGAGGAGCCTTTTAAATATTTATTCCAAGCGGTGGAATTGCTTAGCCAATTATTTATTTATGATACCACTGAGAGGGCGCATACTCTTGAAAGTGGTATGTTGTATGCAAAGCATGTGGAATCTTTACTAGATCATTTGTGTGAGCTTAGTTTGTATACGCCGGGATTGAAAGAGAAAACCGATACTATTTTGGAGATGGGAGTCAGGCTTTGTAAATATTGTACGCATGAGTTAGATGATGAGCGTTGTGTGATAAAAATAGGTGAAAAATTATTGCGTTTTTCTCCCTTAGTATTGTCTGATGATCCTAGGCTGGGCGCTATTTATTTGCAGTTGGCAAATGCGCATATCAATCTTTTCGAAACAGAGAAGGCAGGAGAGTGTCTCGCGTACTATCGCAGATATCATGATCCGAATGCCAGCGGAGAATACCAACTGGTCGAGGCTAATTTGTTGGCGAACGACAAAAGTATTAGATGGGACGCAAAAAGCGAAGCGGTGCTCGAGATGTATGAAAACGCAGTAAGATTATTTGTCGATGCGCGTGATACGGCTAATGAAACTACGGGCATTTATTTACGGGGATTTGCGTTGAATAGGGCCACTCGCTTAGAAGAGGCAGAAACAGTGCTATTACAGGCTATAGAAAGAAAAGAGCGATTTTGGGGGCTCCATCATCTTTATCTTACGGCGGTTTATGATGAATGCGCAAAAAATTATATTGAGTGCGGCGTGGATGAAAGAAGGAGTTTGGATAATGATGCCATAAGAGAGTATTTTAAAAAAGCTATTTTTTATGCCACAAAATCCTTGCGAATTCGTTTAGATTTAGCGCCAAATCATGTAAAAGTTGGATATCCTTATTACTTGCTTGGGCAAGTATACAGCTTAAGCGGCCTAAGAGATGAAGCAATAAAAAACTTACAAGCTGCTCAAGCTATAGCGCGAGAACACCAGGATGCTATGATCATCAATATCAATAGAGCACTTATTACTATTTATTGGCGCTGCCATCGGTCCCCTGAGACTATTCCTCTCATTAAGGAGATATTAGAGGTTCTTGAAAGGCCTTCTTTTGATTGCGTGAAAAAAGAGGAACTTAAAGCGGAAGTGACAAGCTGGTTAGCCACGGCTGAAAGAAATACCGAAATGGCTGCGTCAGCAAGTATGGTTGGAATAAGTGATGCATTGTTGAGTCCAAGGCGCTCTCCGTCGCCACCCCCTTCATCCTCGTTAGCATTGGAAGGCACTCATGTTGTGGTGGAGGAAGTGCCTACTCAGAGTGCATCATCTTCTTTGCAGCCTAACTAAGGCGTGTCGATCACTTTACTAATGCTGCCCATAAAACGTTGATTTTTTGCGTTCCGTTGCTTACAACCAAACAACGTATCTGGCTGCGGTGTTCTCAAATCAATAGCCCCCGCCTCTTTCGAAACGCTATCATTTTCTCACAACTTATGCGATAATACGCGGCTATTTTACACACAGCATCGACACAACAATCAGGGTGTCCAATGTGAATTGGGCGGATTGTTGGGAGCTGTGGACGATATCAACCCTAACTTGAGGTAAACTTATGACATCTATTTCTATGCGCCAAATGCTTGAAGCTGGCGTGCACTTTGGTCATCGTACGCGTTATTGGGATCCCAAAATGGCTCCTTATATTTTTGGAGCGCGTAATGATATTCACATTATCAATCTTGAAGAATCTCTTCCTCGCTTTAAGGATGCCTTGAATTTTGCTGGCAGCATTGTAGGGCGTCGTGGCAAAGTGTTATTCGTAGGCACAAAACGCGCTGCATCTCATATCATTAAAGAGCAGGCGCAACGTTGTGGTATGCCTTATGTGGATCAACGCTGGTTGGGTGGCATGATGACTAACTATAAAACCGTTCGTCAATCCATCAAGCGATTAAAAGAATTAGAAACGATGGAAATTAATGGCTTGTTAAACAAAGTAACGAAAAAAGAAGCGTTGGGTATTCGTCGAGAAATTGCTAAATTAGAAGCGAGCATTGGCGGTATCAAGCAAATGGGTAGCTTGCCAGATGCTTTATTTATCATTGATGTGGGTCATGAAAAAAATGCGATAGCAGAAGCTAAAAAACTCAGCATTCCTGTTATTGGTATCGTAGACACGAATCATTCCCCAGAGGGCATTGAATATATGATCCCCGGGAATGATGACTCAGCTCGGGCGATTGAGCTTTATACCACTGCCATGGCAGATGCTATTATTGCGGCTAAAGAAGCTGCTGCCGTAGTCGCTAACTTTAAACCTGAAGATGCGACTGTAGAAGATGTTGAAATCGAAGTAACCGAAGAGGCCTAATTAGCATGACTGAAATTACTGCAGATTTAGTAAAAACTTTACGAGAACGCACTGGTGCGGCGATGATGGATTGTAAACGTGCTTTAGTTGCGGCTAATGGTAATATTGAGGCCGCTGTTGAAGCCATGCGCAAAGCGGGTCAAGCCAAAGCCGATAAAAAATCTGATCGTATCGCAGCGGAAGGCGTTGTAGTAGTGGCGCGTAGTACAGATGGCACGCAAGCGGTAATTGTTGAAATTAACTGCGAAACCGATTTTGTTGCGCGCAATGATGATTTTAAAAATTTTGCCAATGACGTTGCGCAAGCAGCTTTGAAGCACCATGTAGACAATCTGGAAGCGTTAAGTAGTGTCAGTGTAACTGATGGTGAGACGGTAGATGCCATGCGCCATCATTTGATTAGTAAATTGGGTGAAAACATTCAAATTCGTCGTGTTGAATTTCTGAAAAGTACTGGTACCATTGGTGCTTATGTGCATGGAGGTCGAATTGGTGTGCTCGTTGATTTAACCACAAGTGATGAAAGTTTAGCCAAAGATATAGCAATGCATGTTGCGGCCAGTAATCCGATTGTAATTAATCCTGAGCAAGTGCCTGCAGAGATTATTACCAAAGAAAAAGAAATTTTTCTTGCACAAGCGGCTAACAGTGGGAAGCCCGCGGATATCATCGAAAAAATGGTGAACGGACGCATTAAAAAATTTGTAGATGAAGTGAGCTTAAAAGGCCAAGCTTTTGT
This sequence comes from uncultured Gammaproteobacteria bacterium, assembly GCA_964471475.1. Classification (GTDB taxonomy): domain Bacteria; phylum Pseudomonadota; class Gammaproteobacteria; order CAISUE01; family CAISUE01; genus JAJNBD01. The sequence continues at coordinate 20,477 of CAYYFQ010000013.1, read as the reverse complement.
GAAAGATCCTGATCAAAGCGTTGGCAAATTACTCGGCACTCATAAGGCGGATGTGATAAGCTTTATTCGATTTAATGTGGGTGAAGGGATTGAGAAGAAAGTTGATAATTTTGTTGAAGAAGTTATGGCACAAGCTCGAGGTGCTTAATGACTAAGCCGATTTACCATCGTATTTTGCTGAAACTGAGTGGCGAAGCTTTACTCGGTTCGCAAGATTTTGGTTTTAGTCGGGAGGCGTTGCAGCATTACGCTGCAGAAATTAAAGAAGTTGTGGCTTTGGGTGTGCAAGTGGCCTTGGTGGTGGGTGGTGGCAATTTATTTCGTGGTCGTACTACTCATCTTTTGGGTTTAGATCGTATTACGGCGGATTTCATTGGAATTTTAGGAACCGATATCAATGCGTTAGCCTTCCGTGACATTCTTGAACAAGCAGCTATTCCTACAGCGATTTTATCCGCCCCCCCTATTCCTGGTATTATTGAAGGTTTTGAAAGGCAACGTGCAATCGATTTATTAGAGCAAAAGCATGTTGTGCTTTTTGCAGGAGGGACGGGCAATCCCTTAGTAACAACGGATTCCGCGGCAAGCTTGCGTGCTATTGAAATTAAAGCGGATATTTTATTAAAAGGCACGAATGTAAACGGTGTCTATAATGCTGATCCCGATATCAATCCGCATGCGACACTTTACCATCATATTAGTTACACAGCTGCGATTCAAAAGCAATTAGGTGTGATGGATGCTACTGCATTTAGTCAATGCCAAGAATTTAAGATGCCAATTCGGGTATTCAATGTGTTTGAACCTGGTTCATTAAAACGCATCGTTCTTGGTGAACAAATTGGTACTTTAGTTTCTGAAGGAGAATAGTCATGACGATTACGTCAATCAAACAAGCAGCTGAACAAAAAATGCGCAAGAGCATTGAATCTTTGCAACAAAATTTCATTAAAATGCGTACTGGGCGCGCGCATCCTAGCTTACTTGATCAAGTGATGGTGCCTTATTACGGCACAGACACACCTTTAACGCAAGTGGCGAGTGTTAATATTGGAGATGCTCGTACTTTATTAATTGTACCGTGGGAAAAAAACTTAATTCCAGCGATTGAAAAAGCCATTTATGCGTCTGGTTTGGGGTTAAATCCAGTTACTGCGGGTGATAATATTCGTGTTCCCTTACCCCCTTTAAATGAAGAGCGTCGCAAAGAGTTTATTAAAATTGTTCGTAGTGAAGCGGAGGATGCACGTGTGGCGATTCGCAACATTCGGCGAGATGCTAATACGCAACTTAAAGAATTGCTGAAAGCAAAAACTATCAGTGAAGACGAAGAGCGTCGCGGTGAAGATGACCATCAAAAACTTACCGACAAATTTATTGCGGAAGTGGATAAGTTATTGACAACAAAAGAAACCGAGCTTATGGAGGTTTAATTAATATGACCTTTGTTGTAACGGAAAGTTGCATTAAATGTAAATATACGGATTGTGTTGAAGTTTGCCCGGTGGATTGTTTTTATGAAGGGCCTAATTTTTTAGTCATCAATCCTGATGAATGCATTGATTGCGGGTTATGTGAACCTGAATGTCCTGTGAAGGCGATTATGTCGGAAGATGATCTCCCAGAAAATCAGTCAGAATTTAAAGAATTAAATGCCAAACTCTCGCTAAAGTGGCCTAATATCAACGTTCGGAAGCCTGGACTCCCAGACGCTAAAGAATGGGAAGGCGTCCAAGAGAAGCGGCAATATTTAGAAGAATAAGTGGTTTTGTATTAGGGACACGTCCTAGACCTCCTTCGAAACTCGCTTCTGTGAGAAAAGTTGAAGAAGGCTCGGCGCGCAGAACCGGAGTGTACACGCCAGTACATGAGGATTTGAGCGCCGAACCGACGCACAATTTTTCCACAGAAGTGATGTATAGCCTTTAAGATTTAGCTTCATACGGTGTTGCAAGTTCATTCGCCTTCGGTCATGTACGTCTATGTACACTCCCTCGACTCATTCACTTGCGCCTTGTCTGAAACTAAATCTTAAAGGCTATAATTGAAAGACTCAGAAAAAGACTGGTGCGTTAATGCACCAGCCTTTCTTTATCTACCCACCCAACAGCATACCTACTAATTACACCAAGTGGTTGTTGGTGCTGAATGTTCTTCGGCATCACAGCATGTGGACGTAGTAGCCACTACTGAGGGAAGAGCAGCTACTTCGACGGTTGGTGTTGTGGGTTTCTTGCTCTATTTTCCTCATCTGACGACTCGTCATCAGAATGGATCAATGGGAGTCTTTCATATTCCCTGCCCGTTCCGGATACCATGCTACCTCTCTCTTCTCTCGGTGCTGAATCTTTTCGGCAATCATAGCACCCGGATACCGCAGTGGCTACTGAGGTAACAGCAGCTACTCCTGCTACTGTACTTGCCGCTATGCCCAGTGGAGAAGTCGCATGTGGTGCATGGCGAGTCAGGTCGGCTCCCTTCATAATAAAAACCGCCGAAGTTATGAGAGCACTTAGCGCAGGTACGAAACGCCTTGCATCGCGTTCAATTTTTTCACCTGCGAGAATTACAAGTCCGGAAAGAACGCCTGCTATTCCTTCCAGTGCCGCGGCAGTCACTGCACTAGTCAGAGGTTCTTCGTTTTCTGTACATTGTATCGCCAGTATGGTAGTTGCACCAGCCGTCACTACAAAGCTCAGCGCATTACATATCCCAGTTCTTGTTGTCAGCCCATCGCGTACATTTTTCCAAAATTCTTTGCACCCCATAAAACTTCTCCTCTTAAGTATATAGTAATAAAATTTAAAATTATCGAAAAAACTCTCTATTTTGTTAGATCTAGAAAATTAACGTCCTACATTGTAAAGCTTTTTGCTTAAGAAAAGATGAAATAAATAAAAGGGGCGAAAATCTCATCTCTGTAATGAAATGGACTCACCCTGGCTAGGGCACGTCCTGGAATGCTTCTTAAGAAAAGTATGTTATACTTTTTTAACATATTATATAATCTATCGATATTAAGAATTTAGAGCTATAAGAAAAATTAATAATTAACTTATTAGGAGCAATGTTATGGTAGCAGCCCTCACCGCACTGTTAACGGCACAACAAGTGGGATTTAAAGAAGACGCGAAATCTTTTCTTTTAAAAAATATTCGCAGTGCTCACTTGAGTGAAAAAGAAAAAAGCGAAGCCATTACAGCGGTTTTAGCAGCGGCTGAAAAAGCTAAAAATGAAGAAGATTTTAAGCAAGCGGTTTTAACTATCGCTTCTTTAAGCGCATTACGTCAAGAGATTGAAGATGCATTTTTCAAAGCACAACAACTATTGCGGGAACAATCTCCTATTCAAGCTGCCGCAGTACAAGCGGTTTCCGTTTCTTTTGGAGATTTCATCAATAAATTAGTAGAGGGAATAAAATTTAATGTGACGCATACGACCGATCATACCACTGGGGTAATTACCATCGATATTGGTGTAGATAAGGCTGCCAGTGCGGACAGCGAGGCTGCTAAACTAGCAGAGGATTTTTTAAGCGCCCCTGCTGCGCCCGCCGCGCCGGTGTTTGGACCAGCGGTGGTGGCTCCTTCCCATGCACCACTTGCTAATAATTACATTACCCGCGATGCGAGTGCTTACACACCTTATACTATTATTCCATTCCCCCATTTTGTGCCCCGCCCCTCTCGCCACGATATTGAGAATCTTCTTAAAGAATTACGTGAAGAGATTCGGTCTTTAAAAAGGGCTTTCTCTTTTGGGTCTTTCAGTTTATCTTTGAGTCGATCTGGAAACTCCATGAATTATGCAGAGTATATTCAAGGTCTTGAAGAGTATTGCCAAGAGTTAGAAATGCAACATATCGGTTTGCCCCCGTATGAATTTCATCAAGAAACGATGCATTATCAAGAGCTTCTTAATAAACTAATGAGATTAGGTTTTGAGAAAAAAGTCGCACGCGAAGTGATAGATTATTGTCAAAACACTCTTGGCTTGTCACTTAACGACATCACTTTTGAGGTTCAACTGCAGTAATACTCATTAATAAGCAAAAAACCACCTCTATTTTTGGTGGTTTTTTTGTACTCTTTATATTGACAACTTCAAAAAGATTATTTTAATATAAATATATAAATAGCAATTTAATTGATGGATATGGGCGGAAGTTATGGATAACCTACTTAGCAAAATGGCTTCTTTTAGCTCCACACACTCTTTAAAAGGAGTGCTACGGGAGCTTACTAAATTATTATCCATTGCAGCCCCAAATTTTAATATTAAACAATTGCTTGTGCGTCTCAAATACCTTTTAGACGAAGAAAATATTGCTAAACAAGAAGAAGTAATTCGGTTTATGAATCGTGTTACTCAAGCAAAACTGATTGAAAGTCTAAATGCAGAGTTACCTTTGCATCCATCCAAGGATGCTGCACTATTGGCCACCGCAAATATGGAATTTACAGTTCAGCATTTTGCGTTGCAGCATAATGTGCAGGCACTCAGCGTAGTGTCTAGTTTACCTGAAATGGAATACCAAATTTATCACCAGCTTGGTTTAGCCAGTATGTGTACCGCCTTTGAATATAGTGGATTTAGAGCAAGTGGACATCGTTGTTTTGGAATGCAACTTATGATGGTAACCGATGAAGTGTTGGACCAAGAGGGCCATGAACAAGCAGAAAAAATGTTAATTTTTTATCCTCATTTGCGTTTACTTGTTCATACGACGTGGGACCAGCTCGAATTCAGCTTAAATCCTCATGTTACTCCGCGCCATATTTATTCTCAATCGCAATTGTTAGAAGGGCAGGGCCTATTTCGGCATCATGAGTTACTTCTCATGCTTTTACATATTTTGGCGGCTTCTCAACTTGCCATTGCGAAAGAACTGCACTCTGTATATGGAGTACATACCACAGTGGATGGGGCGGTAGGGTTGGCTTGGTAACCAATACTTTTAAGACGCGGTGTGGCACGACAAGGCTGCAAATACTTTTAGGATTTGCTCTGCCATGCCCCCTATATTGCCGGCACCTTGAAATAATAAAACATCATTATCTTGTAAAATGTTTTTTATGGTTGCAAAAAGTTGTTCAGCTTGTTCAATGAATAAGGGCTCAATTTTTCCTTTCTCACGAATAGCTTCTGCCAAATGATAGCTATCAGCTCCATTTATTGGTGCTTCCCCAGCGGCATAAACATTGAGTAAAAATAATTTATCAGTTTCATTTAATACCACTGCAAACTCATTAAATAAATCGCGGGTTCGCGTATAACGATGAGGTTGAAAGACCATCACGATGCGCCGATGGGGATACGCATGACGCAAAGCTTCTAAAGTTACTTTAACTTCACGTGGATGATGGCCATAATCGTCTAACACACTAATTTGCTGTGCATGTGGTAAATTTAACATCCCATGAAATTGCATGCGCCTTGCGACTCCACTGAAGTTTGCTAAAGCTTTCAATAAAAACTCGTCAGAAATATTTAATTCTTGTGCCACGGCGATAGCAGCACAAGCATTGAGAATATTATGTTTACCAGGTAGACGTAAACGTACTTCTAAAGGAATCTTGTTTTTTCTTTTCACAACAAACCGTGAATACCAGCCATTAAAAGTACAAGAGTCGGGAATAACATGAATATCTGCTTTTGCATCAAACCCATAGGTAATCATGGGTCTTGGAATTTCATTTAAACTGTCTGCAATAACAGGGTCGTCTAAACATAAAATGGCTAACCCATAAAAAGGTAGGTTTTCTAAAAAACTTAAAAAAGTTTGACGTAATTTTTCAAAATCACCGCCATAGGTTTCCATATGGTCAGCGTCAATATTAGTTACAATAGTCATGGTGGGGTTAAGGGATAAAAACGAGGCATCGCTTTCGTCTGCTTCTGCGACTAGATACTTTCCTGTTCCTAACTTAGCATTAGCTCCCGCGCTGTTTAACAACCCTCCAATCACAAAAGTAGGGTCTAGTTCTGCTTCCGTGAGCACACTAGTGATTAAACTCGTGGTGGTAGTTTTACCGTGAGTACCAGCTACGGCAATGCCATAACGAAAGCGCATCAACTCACCTAACATTTGCGCACGCATTAACACAGGAATACGGCGTGCATGGGCTGCCACAATTTCAGGATTATCTTCTTTGATTATGGTGGATTTTACTAAGACATCAGCATCCGTAATATTTTCTTCATGATGGCCAATATATACGGTGGCGCCTAACAGGGCAAGGCGTTGAAGGTTGGCATTCGTTTGAATATCAGAGCCAGAAACTTTATATCCTTCGTTTAATAAAACTTCTGCAATGCCACACATGCCTGCCCCCCCTAAGCCAACAAAGTGGATGTGACGTACACGACCTAAGTGAGTTTTCTGAGAAAAAATCATTGTTCACCGCGCTCTTCTTTGCGCAACGTTAATACCTCCACACCGGTTTCTGTGACAGCTAAGGTATGTTCCCATTGAGCCGACAATGTGCGATCTTTCGTGAGCACCGTCCATCCATCATTTAACAAACGCGTATGATATTTCCCGGCATTAATCATAGGTTCAATCGTAAATGTCATGCCAGGTTTAATGATTAAACCGGTATTCGGTGTACCATAATGTAAAATTTGCAAACTATCTTCATGAAAAATAGTTCCAATGCCATGGCCACAATAATCGCGTACCACACTAAAATGATTTTGTTCCGCGTGTTGTTGAATGGCAGCTCCGATATCACCTAAGCGAGCTCCTGGTTTGACTTGTTCAATGCCTTTCCATAAACATTGATGAGCTACTTGCACTAAACGTTGTGCTAGTGGCGAGACGCGACCTACCATAAACATTTTGCTGGTGTCGCCATGATAACCATCTTTTAACACCGTGACATCGATGTTGATGATATCGCCTTCTTTTAATTTTTTACTGTTCGGAATTCCATGACAAACGACATGATTAATAGAGGTGCAAATAGATTTCGGAAAGCCATGATAATTTAAGGGAGCAGGATAAGCTTTTTGAACATTCACAATATATTCGTGACAGATATCATTTAGCTCGTCAGTGGTAATGCCTGTTTTAACATGTGGCTCAATAAGATCCAGCACATCAGCTGCCAGGCGCCCTGCTATACGCATTTTGGTAATTTCGTCGGCGGTTTTTAATATGACTGAAGACATGAGAATTATTTTAAATTTAAAGGAGTATATGGTACTGAATTTGTGCGAAATAAGCTAGGGTATATTGACACTTTTCTAATAGCACACTTATTTAATTAATGTGTATCTATAATGTAACATAACGTTGTACTGCATATAAAGGCAATGAAATTAATTTATTCAACACGGAATAATTATGCGTAGAAAAGCGAATGCCCGCGGTTACTTGCGGGTGCGTTTCTAAAAAATAATATAAGGATTTTAACTGACCACCTGTCGCGCTTTTGACTTCAATTGGGATCAGTTTTTCATGGCGTTGAATCACATAATCGACTTCAGCGGACCCTTTGATTTTCTCCCAATAATACAACTCTTCTGGGTGGCGACTGTCTCCATAAGCTAACAGTTCTTGCCCGACAAAAGCTTCGACAATCTGACCGTAATTTTGTAAAAATTGCTTGCCATTTAACAACCAATTGCTTGCTTGTAATCCAAGTAAGGTTTGTGTTAAAGCTACATCTAAAAAAATAATTTTATATCGGTCTGGATGGACTCCGGCCCCAAGTGGTAAACCTTGTGCGTCAGTCATTCGAACACAATGTACTACACCTGCTTTCACTAGTAAATCTAAACAAGGTTCAAGTTCCCGTTTGCGATATTCTTGAGAAATTTTTGAAAATTTAAATATTTTTCCGAGTTGATAAGGAATGCGATTTAATAAAAGATCTAAATATTTTAATTGATGGTGTTTAGCATATTTAAGAAAATCTTGACGATAGGCTGCAATGAGCTCAAAGTGGACTGCTGAACAGTCCTCGATATTTTTGGTGTCAAGCCATGTCGAAACAGCTTTCGGCATACCGCCAACAGCCATATAAATAGAAAGATAATTTAATAATTTTTCATGAATTGCTTCATTAATTGTTTCTTCAGGAGGATGCGTTAAAATTTCTTGGATTAATAAGTCTTCTTCGTGCGCTTCTAAAAACTCCATAAAAGATAAAGGATAAATATACAAAAAACTAATACGTCCTACTGGCACCCCAATTTTCTCTAAACCAAAATCAATCAACGAACCTGCAGCAATCACATGCAAGTTTGGCATATTTTCGTAAAAATACCGTAATACTTGAATAGCTTCTGGCAGAATTTGAACTTCATCAAAAAACAAAAGAGTTTCGCCGGGCGTAATCGACTCATTCAGCAACATATTAAGTTCTTTGATAATGCGATGCACATCCAAATTTTTTTGAAAAACAGTACGCAGGTCATGTCGAACTTCACAGTTGATTTCAACAAAATGTTTAAAATTTTGTTTGGCAAAAGCGCGGATAGTATAAGTTTTCCCAACTTGTCTCGCACCTCGAATAAGTAGAGGTTTTCGGTCGACGCTCTGTTGCCACTTGATTAAATCTTTATACGCAAAACGGCGCATATATAACCCTTGTATGGTTATTAAACCCCCTGTATTTTAACCATTATAAGGTTATAATGCAAAATTTGCTCATATTTAAAGAGTATGGCAAGTATGAGACCTCTTTCAAAACTCGTTTCTGCAAGAAAAGTTAAAGGAGGCTCGGAGCGCAGAACCGGAGTGTACATGCGAGTACATGAGGATTCGAGCACCGAACCGACGCACAAATTTTCCGTAGGAGTAGAGTTTCAAAAGAGGTCTAAGAAAAAAAGCATGAGAGGAGAAAAAATAGCTAGCTATACTAAAATCTAATCGGTTATGTGGAGTTTTTAGTTAGTCTTTATTCTTCCCTCTTTCCTCCATTGAAATCCCCATTGATTGTCAGTTTAGCTCACTTATGGTAAATTGCTTCCATATCCCAACACGGAAGAAAATAGTGAGAAAATTGCAACGAACAATTTTTTATTTTCATATGCTTATTGCCATGAGTTTTTTCCCTATGGCAAGTTATTCTCAAGCAGTTCCAGCTCCAAGTGCGCAAGCAGCTTCACAACAAAGTTCAAGTTTACCCCCTATCACACCTCAAGCTGCTCCCGCAGGAGTACCTTCTGTGAATGACACGTTGAGCACAGTTCCACCTTCTACTCCACCAAATATGCAATCAAATTCACCAGATGCTGATGCAGGCGCAGTTCAAATGGCCCGTGATCAGGCATTTAATCAGCTTACTTTAAATGCATTACCCATGACTCCTGAACAGATTCAAAAATTACGCAATTTATTTGCCGATTCACAAAGAGCAGCGACCGCAGCTCCGGGAGGGGTTCCCCCTAAAGCGGTGGTGAGTACCCAATCAGTGCATCTTGAACCTGGCGCTACCCCACCTGTAATTCGACTTTATCAAGGCCATGTGACGGCCGTTGTGTTTCTAGATTCCACAAGCGCACCTTGGCCTATTCAAGCCTATGATGTGGGTAATCCTTCTGCTTTTAATATTCAGTGGGATCACGCAAGCAACGTTATGATGATTCAAGCGATGGGCTTATACACTTATGGGAATTTAGTGGTCCAACTTAAAGGATTAAGTACGCCAATTTCTATTGATTTAATTCCGGGGCAACCTTTTGTGGACTATCGAGTGGATTTGCGTGTTCCCGGTTATGGCCCTAATGCGAAGCCCGGAGCGGCCACCACATTACCGGAAGCTGCGGGCGCCGATTTGATTCATGTATTAGATGGCATTCCACCTAGCGATAAAGCTAAAGTGTTACATGTAGAGGATAGTAATGCCTTGGCATGGCTGTTTGGGGACAAAATGTATTTACGCACACACTTAACCTTGTTGTCACCTGCGTGGATTGCTTCAATGTCTAGCGCCGATGGCACTAATGCTTATGAGATTCCCAAAACACCTTCGATTTTGGTATCTAATAGTGATGGCAAAATATACAACTTACGTATAGAGGGATACTAACGTGGAATTGACTAATTTTAAAACATTAATGGCAAATACGCGAACGCGCGTCGTTTTAATTTTTACTTTTGCAACGTTGATTATTGCCGCTATTGTAGGCATTGGTCTATTTTCGCGCAGTACCGATACCTCTACAGCTAGTGTGGGGGCTGTTCCCAAGGTGCATTCAGTCGTTGGTGGGTTTGATCACCCCGTGAGCCCGGAATACGCTCGATTACTACGAGAGCAAAATAAACAGCAAGCTGATATGGCTTTGCAAACCCATGGTTCGTCAGTCCCGACAATCATTAATGCGCAATCTTTCCCGGGTTCTCCTGCGCCACAGGGGTGTGCTTGCGCCAATTGTGCAGCTGGTGCTTCGAGTGCTCTCAACTTGCAAAAAACGGGTCCTGTACCCATGGGGGCGGTATGCTCTGATGGTACTGTGCGAGATGCCTCTGGCAAAATTATTGGGCGCACGGGAATTATTGCTCCCGGTGGATTGGTGTACGATGCCAAAGGGAAGGTGATCGGGAAAGTAGGGCCGGATGGTCAAGTGCGTGATGCACGTGGTCGAGTGATTGGGACCTTAAGTCAAGATGGAACCGTGCGAGATGCTAATGGCAATATTATTGGAACCACGGGTACTTATGGAGCACATACGCCTACAGAAGGAAATTTAGCTTATGACAACGCGGGTCATTTGCTTGGGACAGTCGGCGCAGATGGAAAAATTCATGATGCCAATGGCAATATCGTAGGTGAAGTTTCAAGTGATGGTACTGTGCGAGATGCTTCCGGGAAAATTATTGGTAAAGTTTTAGCGGGTTCACAGGTAGGACAAGTAGCTTATGATGATAAAGGTAATGTGCTAGGAACAGTGGGGGCAGATGGTAAAGTGCGCGACGCCCAAGGAAATATAGTGGGCAGCGTTGATGCCGATGGTAAAGTGCGTGATGCGACGGGGAAGATAATTGGTAAAATTCCAACGAGCCAACAAAGTCCTCGTTTTGCTTATGACGCTACAGGCCGTGTGATTGGGATGGTGGGTGCGGATGGAAAAGTGCGGGATGCCAGTGGTCGAGTAATTGGCACAGCATCTTCAGATGGCACCGTGAGAGATAATTTAGGTAATGTAATTGGTACGACGAAAGCGGTAACCCCAGGAGCGGCTGTTTATGATTCGCTGGGTCATTTAATTGGTGTGGTAGGAGCAGATGGAAAAGTTCGTGATTCTAATGGTAACGTGATTGGTACCGTGGGTGCTGATGGGGTAGTGCGTAATGCGGCGGGGGTACCTATTGGTCGTACAAGTTATATTGCTCCAGGGTCGGCTGTCTATGGAGCTGATGGGAAATTAATAGGAACGGTAGGAGCAGACGGCCGACTGGTTCCTGCTGCGGTGGGTCCAAGCGGTAGTTCTCAAGATTTATTAACAGGGGGGCAAGATAATGCTCGTGATCAAGCATCGTTGCGCCAACAACAAATACTACAACAGCAAAAAGCCAGTCAGCTGACTGCGCAATTACAAGGAGCAATGGCAGGGCAAATGAACGCTTTACAAATAGCGTGGACTCCTCCCACACAAAGCGTGGTGGTAGGAAATACAAGTGATCTTACTGGCGCTGGCGGTAGCAAAGGTGGAGCAAGCGATCTTAATCAGGCGGTGCTTTATAAAGCAGGTAGTGTGATTTTTGCTACCATTGATACGGCTGTAAATTCCGATGAACCAGGTCCAGTCATGGCGACTATCACTAGTGGCAAATTGAAGGGGGGTAAGTTATTGGGGACTTTTGTTTCTCAGGGTGAAAAAGCTATGTTAACTTTTACTACGTTGAGTATGCCTTCGGCTCCTCGATCGGTGGCCGTTAATACCGTGGCCATTGATCCTGCAACTGCTCGTACCGCATTATCTAGCGATACAAATAATCATTATTTACTCCGTTATGGGACTTTATTTGCAGCTACTTTCTTGTCAGGTTATGCTCAAGCAATTTCGCAATCTGGCTCACAAACCACCATTACTTTACAAGGGATCACTCACGAAATTCCACCTTTATCGGCGCGTCAAAAATTAATGTTAGCTATGGGTAATGTGGGGCAACAATATACAGCCGTATTGAACAACGTATATAACACTCCACCGACGATCAAAATTTATGCGGGTACGGGAGTGGGCATATTGTTTTTGTCAGATCTTGCCACTTCTCCAGGCCTGACTAGTGATGAGTGAGGGAGCTGAAATATGAATGATATTAAAGATAGTTCTATTGAACATAATGACGACGAATTAGATTTTCATGAGTTTGAAGCGTTTGATGATCCCAGCCATCAAACTACTTCTGGCGACGAAGCGTCCAATATGTTTGGGCAACGAGAATCTTCCTTCTCTCACAAAGCGCGAGCTTTTGAAAATTTACGATTTGATGCGGATAGAGGTCGATCGGTAAAAATTATTGTAATTGTCGTCGTTATTTTGGGTGTGCTTGGGTTCATTATTTATCATCTTGCCGCTAAAGGGGTTTTTTCAAATTGGGGTAAAAAAAATGCAAGCTCCCAGGTGGCTACAATAACGGCACCTCAGCCCACTGTTAATTCCATGGTGCAACAACAAGAAGCAAAAACCGCAGAATTAACTACTAAAATGTCAACAATTGATCAAACGCTCACTCAACAACAGCAGACAATTGATCAAATTCAAACTAATATGAACACATTGCAAGACAGTGTAGCGGGGTTGAATACCACGGTAGGGACGGTGTCCCAACAGTTAACACAGTTAAATGACAAACTTGGTAAAGCGACTGCTCCTAAAAAAACCATAGAAAGTGGGCCGCCAGCCCCCCCTCCTATTACGTATGTAATTAAAGCCTTAGTTCCTGGGCGTGCATGGTTACTAGCAAGTGATGGGACAATGCTTTCTGTAGCGGCGGGCAATGCGGTTCCAGGCCATGGAGTAGTTAATCAAATTGATTTAAATACAGGGCAGCTCTTTATGAGTGATGGATCGGTGTTTACTTATGATATCAATGGCAATTAGAAAAAAGATTTTTTTGATTGCGCGTTTATTTGCGCTGTGCTGTTGTATTTTTTTATTAACCGGTTGCGAAGCACAAGTAGAGGGTGCTGCGCAAATATTAGTAAATTTGCAAAAAACTTATACAGTAATTGTAGGTTTAATTGTTTCTATTGCGTATTTGGCGGGTGCTGCTTTTTTTATGAAAGGTATTTTTGCATTTAAAGTTTATGCAGAACAACGTACCATGATGTCGTCTCAACTTTCTATTAAAATTCCGATATCTTATGTGGCGGCAGGGGTTGGACTCCTTTGGTTGCCAACCGTCATTTCAATTACTACTAATTCTGTTTTTATGACACCGGACGTAAATATTATTGGCTACAATATGGGCATTACGCCTGCAGATAAAATTAGGAATGCAGTATATGCCACTATCCAAGTGATGGGATTAATTGCTGTGTTACGCTCTTTCTTTTTGGCAACTGTCCATCAACCTATTGGTGGTGGTGGGCAAGGGGGCATGGGGAAAGCTGTTTTGCATTTTGCAGGAGGGTTGGCGGCACTTAATATTGATAAATTAGTTAACATATTGCATGATATTTTTGCTGGGTAATGGTATACTCGGTTTTTTTTAACAATAGAGGGTTGTCTAGTTCTAGTTAGTTTCAGCTAGAACTGACGATGTGTGCTGGACCACCCTAGATAACTTTCAGGAGAAATTTTTATGAACACTCGCATCATCCAATTTTTAATAGGATTTGTTGGCGTTTTATTTTCAACCGTTTGTTCGGCACAAAATGCTACGGATATTGCATCAGTTATTGGCAATATTCAAAAAGCTGTGCTTGTTCCTTTACTGAATGTTACGGTGGCCATTGCTTATCTTGCGGGTGCAGGATTTGTTGTAGCTGCTATTTTTAAATTTAAAGCACACAAAGATAACCCTACTCAAGTGACCGTTGGGACGCCTATCATGATGTTATTTATCGGTATTGGGCTCTTGTTATTCCCTTCCATTGTAAGCGTTGTTACACATAGTATTGGCTTTAGTTCCGGCGGTGGATCACTCACCTTTAGTGGTGGTAGCCTCTAGATAGGCGGTAACCTCGATACTCGATATAAGGATATTTAAAAAAGATGTATCCTATCTCGCTTAATGCAAGTTTTGAAAACTGGAAATTATTTTGGGTTCGACGTCGGCATCCAAAATTTAAAGCGTTAGCATTAAAAATTTGGGAGCGAGATAATTACACTTGTCAGTTTTGTGAATTCCACACACCAAATGTGGAACTAGAAGTTATTAACCACGATTACAATTATAGTCACAATAGCATAGATAATTTATTAACAGCGTGTCCTTTATGTGCACAATGTTTTTTTTTAGAGTCTATTGGTACAGGGAGTTTTGGGGGTGGCGTCTTGATTTATTTACCGGAAATGTCACAAAATCAACTGAATGCTCTTTGTATGCAAGCTTTTTTAGCGATTGCGGGAAAGAGCCCACAAATGGCTACTGCAGAAAATATTCTACGCGATTTTCGCTTTCGCTCAGCAGAGATTGAAAAAACTATTGGTGATAACATGTCTGATCCTGCTCGATTTGGTTTATTGTTGTTGAGTGCAAATTTAACAGAGGATGATCGAGATCACATGCTAAGTGCGGTAAGATTGTTACCAGTGGCCAGTCGGTTTATTTCTTTTGCACAAGCAGTTTTATTGGCTAATCCTTCTACTTCAGAGTCGAAGCCATGATGAGCAGACTGATTGAAAAAATAGCAGATCTTGTTGACGTATTTATCTCGTGGTTTTCTACTTCATTAAAACAAACCACGGAATCCTATTGTGATCTTGAGACGGCTGATAGCCCTACTGTACTGGTAGGCCATGATGGCTCCTTAGTCTCAGTTATTCGTATTGAGGGTGCAAAAGCTTTAATTGGTTCTGCTGAATTTGATCGCTTACATGAAAGCTTAACTATTGGGTTACGCACGGGGCTTGCTAGATCCGGTCGTGTAGTCCAAGTGGTTTTTAATTATGAAACCAAAGGGGTTGAACAAACCATTTCTAAAATATTTGACTCCGCACGCGAAACTGCTCAGCAATTGAATTTAAATTTAACAGATCTTTTTAATGAACGCGTGCGTTATTTAAGTCGTTATTGTGCTGATGAAGCAGTCTATTTAGTGCTATGGACGACCCCTGCATTTTTTACAAAAGAACAAGCAGATGCGGCACGTAAAACCCAAGAAAAACCATTAAAAGATGGTACCTTCCCTCGATTACGCCGCGGGCAAAATATTATTGCACCTCTTGCCGACTTGCGTGATCCTCATGACTCATTTGTTAAAGCATTACTAAATGATTTTAATTTAATGGAGCTCCAAGTTGAATTACTCGAGGTTCATCAAGCAGTTTTTATTATGCGAAAACTAGCAGAACCCGATTTTACTGATGATCATTGGCGTCCATTTTTACCTGGGGATCGGGTTCCCTTACGCTATTTAGAAAATAGCATGCATGATATCTCAGATTTGATGTGGCCATCTCTTGGACGTCAAATCTTATCGCGTGATGCTGAAGTTTTAGATTTGCGTACGGTGCGTGTTGGTGACAAAATTTACTCTTCTGTGTATATTGATCTTTTTCCTAAAGACATTAAAAATTTTAACCAACTTTTTCAACGTACCGTAGCGGCGCACGTGCCGTGGCGTATTTCTTTTTTGATGCAAAGCGATGGATTACAATCTATTCGTTTTAAAGGATTATTGGCAAGTATTTTAAGTTTTAGTTCAGCGCAAAATCGGTTAATTAGTGATGCGAATAACTTACTCAATTATATTCACCTGAATACCGATGACGCTATCGTACAACTTAAAGTGGCTGCCATCACATGGGCGCCTGCTAATGATTTGCAGCTGTTACGCATGCGAACTGCGGAGCTGGCTAAAGCGATTCAAGGGTGGGGATCTTGTGAAGTTTCAGAAATTTCAGGCGATCCTTACGGTGGTTATATTTCTAGTTTGATGGGGGTAAGTGATACAAGTGTGGCAGTTGCTTCTGTAACGCCTTTGTCAGATGCTGTTTATATGTTACCTATCACACGTCCTGCTTCTCCGTGGTCTCAAGGTGCTTTGTTATTTCGTACACCCGATGGTAAACCATGGCCTTTTCAACCAGGGTCTGCCGAGCAAACCACGTGGATCGATTTAATCTATGCACGCCCAGGTTCTGGTAAATCCGTATTATCTAATGCGATTAACTTAGCGCTTTGCTTATCTGGCGGCTTAAAGCGCTTACCCCGTATTTCGATTATTGATATTGGTCCATCAAGTAGTGGTTTGATTTCTTTATTGAAAGAAGCACTTCCGATGAATCAACAACATTTTGTGGCTTATTATCGGTTGCGTATGACACCCGAATACTCGATCAATCCTTTTGATACACAATTAGGTTGTCGTTTTCCAACTCCCTCAGAGCGTAGTTTTTTGGTAAATTTTGTAACCTTGTTAGCCACCCCTCTCGGAGCATCCAAGCCTTATGATGGCGTTGCCGATATGGCGGGCTTAGTGGTGGATGAACTTTATCGTACCTTGGCGGATGGCGCTAACCCTTACACCTATACACCTAATACAGAAACTTTAGTTGACGCGATTTTGGAAGAGATCGGTTTTGTGCGTGATGCAAAAACCACATGGTGGGAAGTAACGGATGCATTGTTTTTAGCAGGCTTTATTCATGAGGCTTCACTTGCTCAGCGTTATGCAATGCCCCTTTTGGCCGATGCAGCTTCTATCTGCCGTTCACCAACTGTGGAAGATTTATATGGAAAAGTAATTGCACCCACCGGTGAAACACTCGTAGCCGCTTTTGCAAGAATGATTTCAGCCGCAGTGCGCGAATATCCTATTTTATCGCGTGTTACTAAATTTGACATCGGTGATGCACGCGTTATTTCTTTAGATTTAGACGAAGTGGCTAAAAGTGGTGGAGATGCTGCCGATCGTCAAACGGCAGTGATGTATATGTTAGCGCGTTATGTGATCGCGCGTAATTTTTATTTAACCGAAGATGCGGTTCATGAAATGCCAGAAGCGTATCGTCAATATCAAAGTGTACGAATTGCTGAAATTCAAGAAGATCCTAAGCGCCTTGTTTTTGATGAGTTTCATCGCACATCGAAAGCACAGGCTGTGCGTGATCAGGTATTAGTGGATATGCGAGAAGGCAGAAAATGGAAAGTACAAATTTGTTTGCTTTCTCAATCGGTCGATGATTTTGATGAAATGATGGTTGAATTTAGTACGGGGATTTATATTATGGATGCGGGGCCTGCACAGACTTTAGATAAGACCGCTAAAATTTTTGGTTTAACCCCCACCGCAAAAGTAGCTTTGCGCACTCGAGTTCATGGTCCACGTGAAGGAGGCGCTACTTTTCTTGCACAATTTTCCACCAAAAACGGCATTAACACCCAATTATTAACTTTAACTTTAGGACCCATTGAATTATGGGCATTTAGTACTACTGTGGAAGATGCCATGGTGCGCAATGCTTTATATCGCGCGATTGGCCCACATGAAGCACGCCGTGTGCTTGCAACTTTGTTCCCACAAGGAACTGTCACCAAATTAATTGAAAAGCGGCTTAATCAACTGCGCGAACAAAAAGGTTTAATTACTACGGTGGATAATTCTTCTGAAGTGCAAAAATTAATTCAAGAAGTTTTAACTGAATATAAAGCTAATCCCGACATTCAACGACTACAGGAATAATATGTACTCATTATTTAATACATTAAAACCACTTGGTTTAACTTGTTTATTTTCTTTAGCTGCGTGTTCCAGCATGTCAGGCGGTTCCCCCCCTGGAAAAGATCAACCCATCCCTTTTGCTCCCGGGCAACAAGAAAAATTTATTGCCATCTATTCGCAAAAATTAAATTTAAACCCGGTGATGATGCGTGCTGCTTTAGATGACGCCGATTATCAACCGGATGTCATTCGTAAAATGACAAAACCGGCTGAAGGTAAAAGTTGGGGCGACTATCGTAAGTCTTTATTAACTCCAAGACGTATTGCTGCTGGTAAAGATTTTATGAAAGATTATGCGCCTACTTTTGCTTTGGCGAAAAAAAGATATGGAGTGCCACCTGAAATTATTAGCAGTATTATTGGTGTAGAAACATTTTATGGCAAAAATACTGGTAAGTATCGCCTGATCGATTCTTTATCTACTTTATGTTTTTGTTATCCAAAACGTAGTGCTTTTTTTGGTAAAGAACTTGCCAATTACTTGTTAATTATCCAGAGAAATCATTGGGAGCCGGGTCGCGAAAAAGGCTCTTATGCAGGTGCTTTTGGGTGGTCGCAATTTATGCCAAGTTCTTATTTGGAATATGCGGTAAGTGCTTTGCCAAATGCGGTGCCTGATTTATATAATCCTAATGATGCTATTCTCAGTGTGGCTAATTATTTTGACAAAAATGGCTGGGAGGCCGGGCAACCTGTTGCGGTGCGCGTTCAAGTATCTCCATCCACTTGCACAACTTTAACATGCAATCAACGCAAACCCCTTTATTCTGTTAGCACTTGGAAATCACATGGTGTTACAGGGGTACCAAAGTGGATTACTAATCGTGAGAAAGCAAGCTTGGTGACGTTAAAGATGGATGATGGAAAAGAATACTGGTTGATCTTTAATAATTTTTATGTGATTACTAAATATAACATCAGCATTAATTATGCTAAAGCTGTGGATGACTTGAGTCGTGCACTAAAAGCATAACCTAGTCACTTAATTTCAGACAAGGCGCAAAATTAAAATTTACTAGTAGCGCAAAGACTTAGTCATAGCATATGTTGTGAGGAGTGATTTTTTATGCCTATTTCCCCTATTCCTGTTCCATCGCTTGCGATTAGCAAGTTTGGGCAGCACTATCTTTTGCAAAATAGTTTGCATACGCATCAATTTCAGATCGAACAATGGTTTCGCACACAGTGGCAACGCACTCCACCACCTTTTTATTCTTCGGTAGATTTACGAAATGCAGGATTTAAGTTAGCCCCCGTGGATACTAATTTATTTCCTGCAGGTTTTAACAATTTAAATGTTGATTTTGACTCTCTTTGTGTGCAGGCGGTCCAAGCTACTTTGCAAAAATTTCATCAAGATTGTTTTCGTGTGTTATTAATTCCAGAAAATCATTCGCGTAACATGCGTTATTTTGAAAACGTCTATCGACTCATGAAAATTTTTAATTTGGCAGGCTATGACATTCGTTGTGGGAGTTTACGTTCTGATTTGACTGAACCACAAACAATAAGTTTAGCAGATGGGAATGTTATTTTGTTGGAGCCTGTTTATCGCGTAGATAATAAGATTGGTGTTGATGAAAATTTCTTTCCTTGTTTTATTTTATTAAACAACGACTTTTCTGAGGGTATTCCAGAAATTTTACAAAATTTGAATCAAAAAATTATGCCCTCCCCGCTTTTAGGATGGCAATATCGACGTAAATCTATACATTTTGAGTGGTATGATCAGGTAACGCATGAGTTTGCAGAATATATTGGGATAGATCCTTGGCTTATTAATTCTTACCATGCAGAAGCAAAAGGCGTGAATTTTACCGAAGCGCAAAGCATGGAAGCATTGGCTGATAAGGCACAAATACTTTTAAATAAGATTCAAAAAAAATATACCGAATATAAAATAGAGGAAACTCCTTATTTAATTGTTAAAGCAGATTCGGGCACTTATGGAATGGGTGTGATGCGCATTAACGATGCTGCAGAACTTCTCAAATTAAACCGAAAACAGCGTACTAAAATGGCAGTGAGTAAAGGTAATCAACCTATTACTGAAGTACTCTTACAAGAGGGGGTACCAAGTTTTGAAGAAGTGGGAGATCCAGCAAGTACCGCAGAGCCGGTGGTGTATATGATTGGGAGTTATGTGGTAGGTGGTTTTTATCGAGTTCATGTGGAGCGCGGCCCTTATGAAATATTAAACGCACCTGGGATGCATTTTGAGCCTCTTGCCTTTGCTAAACCTTGTTTACCGGAGGTAGATAAAACTTGTAAACTGGCTATTAACCAATTCTATACATATGGCGTCATTGCCAGGTTAGCAGCGCTTGCGGCAGCACATGAGGCTTTGCGAGCAGAGTCGCAAAAATCTTGAAAAGCGAACCTACAAAAAGTTTGACAAAGGGAGCTAAGATTGCATACAATAGCACCCTCTCTCGGGGCTATAGCTCAGCTGGTAGAGCGCTTGCATGGCATGCAAGAGGTCAGCGGTTCGACCCCGCTTAGCTCCACCAAGCGCGCCCGGGATGTCAGGAGAAATTGCGTAACATAGAGACGAAGTGCATAAATCATCACATGTCCCCATCGTCTAGAGGCCTAGGACACCGCCCTTTCACGGCGATAACAGGGGTT
>CAYYFQ010000012.1:0-54060 GCA_964471475.1 uncultured Gammaproteobacteria bacterium | reverse complement strand
AACATACTAATACTTTGTATATCATATCATGTTTTGCTTTTTTCCAGAAATTTTTGAGCAACGCGAACGAGCAACGCAAACATGTTACTGTGCGCGCGACAACAACCACCATCGAGGTTACATGATTTTTTATTGACTCAATTGTTTTTGGGCAGGGGGGCTCTCCTCTTCTCCTTCCTTATTTTTTTTCTCATCCTCACAGTCCTCTACCACTCGAGAGGTGCTTAAGAGGGTACCAGGAATCGTAAGATGCGCCCTAAAGCGGGAAGTATCGAGAGCGGTAGTATCAACATTTTCTGATTTTAATCGTAATTCCTCAAGTTTTTCTCCAAGAATGCGTTGAGTTTCTTCTCTTTCTCTCGCTAAAGAAGTACGATGCGCGGGTATCCGCAACTCTCTTGACACATTAAAAGGTGCACATAACTCATTGTAAGCCACCTTGATAGATAACAAGTTAGCAAACAGAGAAGGGATTCCTTGAAAAAACACGCCTTTTAAATTAATCCAAAGCTCTACCAATCGAGGAACTAAGCGCTCACCCGCCATCAACACAGATTCCATGTGTTTATACAGTTGACTATTTCTAAAGGAAGCATTCGCCAATTGTACAACCAAGTAACTAAGCAAAACTTCATTTTTAATGTCAACAATATAGGAAATTAAACTTCGTGAGGTATCGTCCACTAATGTTTCTGTCACTAATTTTGGCAAAGCTTGTTGGCTTAAAAGCCATAACCACGCAGCACGTGCCTGACTTAGAAATGAGTCAGGGGCGCCCGCAGCGGTTTGCTCAACAACCCATTGCATCCAACGCACCAACTCTTCTTGGCTCACTTTTTGTTGTGCAAAATGCATGGTAGCCACAAAGATCAACTCTGGTAATGAGGAAGCCGTATTGACCTCCGCAAAAGGAGAAAAAAGAGGATAAGCATCTTCTGAAAAAGAAGAAGAATAATTTAATAAAAAAGCAAGATAATTTTCTTTTTTTGCCTTCGCTTCGGAAAACCGAGCATTGGCAAGCGTGGTTTTAAAAGAAGTAAATAACTCGACGCGTTCTTTATAGAGTAAAACCCAATAGCCTATAGCTTTCGTTAAGAGAGTCCAATAATGGAGATGATCAGAAGGTCGAACCGTCTCTGCCGATGTAGCAAAATGAATGCGTCGCCATACTTTTGTGCAATAGGCTTGATAATCTGCTACACGACGCGCCACAGTCTTAGAAGAAATTTTGCCGAGCGTCAACATTTTTTCATAACGCTCTACCAACTCTTGAGTAATTCTTTGGCAAATGTTTTTTAATTGTAACGGAGTAATCTGTTGCCCCACATCATCTTTCAAATAATGAAATCTCAACTCATAAAAATAAGCTCGTGCTATTTTTTTTAACCATTCTTCTTCTATTTTGAAATTTATACAATAAACATCACAGCGTTCTTGATAAGTCTGCTTATCTAAGTATGTGGCTTCACAACATGCTTCACTAATTTGGTGTAAAGCATACAATTGTTTTTCATAAAAAACCAAAAGATTGGAACAGACAAAAAGTGGGTTGTCTGCAAGTGGCTTTAAATCAATCATTGTGCTTTCATATGCGGCGTGCAATTTATTCAAAAGATTTTGCTCGCAAGCTGCTTTCGCCTCCTCACTTTTTCCCTCAAAAAAAGGAGAAGTATCCATTTGTTCAGCATCGCCCAATGCAGCACGCGCAGTAATCAGCTCACGAGTTAAATTCTCTACCAACTGCAAAGAATGTCTACGTTGCAAATCTAAATTTCTTTGCAACGCTTGATTTAATGAGACATCAATTTCTTCAATTTTTTGAAGTGTCACCCATTTTCCTTCTTGCTCTTCATGAGCCAATACGCCCTTTTCGACGCTATCTAAAATATCAACCACGATAACTCTAAAAGACTCGAGTACTTCCCAAATAAAATGCGTGTTTTCATCTGCATTTGGTTGAGGAGAGGTTGTAGGTAAAAATAGTAAAGTGTTTTCTCTAAAATGATGTAGATGCTCAGCTAAACTTTCTGTATCACCATTAAACCTGTTTTGAAACTCTACTTCTGTGGAAAATTTGTGCATCGGTTCGGTGCTCAAATCTTCATATACTGATGTGTACACTCCGCTTCTGTGCTCCGAGCCTCCTTCAACTTTTCTCACAGAAGCGAGTTTTGAAAGAGGTTTATTATCTGGTTTCTCGAGATAAGCTAACCAATGCATTTTCCACTCGGTTATTTTTTTTACAAATGAAAAATAAATGGCATAAATCACCTCTGCATATTCGAGTAATTTGATGTAGTTTTCAATCTCACAACTATCGTACATAAATTGCTCAAGCAATTTTGCATTCATTAAGTCCACAAAATCATCATTAAGAGAGATTTTTAAAGCTGTAAAAACTCTCTCCTCTCGCGAAATGGCTTCTGAAGCGCCATATTTCATTACCTCATGAAAAACGAAACGCGTAAACCATGCCTGTATTTCTTCAAAAAAATCAGCTGGTGAAAGCATATGATTATCTCCCCGGTAGCGTTTAAAAAGGCCTAATCGTCCTTGATTTGGCCACCTATTAATTATATTTTTTTATTATGTTAGTACATAATAACATAACCATTTGTATTTTTAAAGTATAAATAAACTAACGATAACTTAATTTATTATAAATAATATTAATAAATTAAAAATTTGCGGGATGGGCAGCCAAAGAGCTATAGCGCTAGTCATTTAGTTTTAGAAGGGTTCTAGGGAAGAATGGAAGAATCCCAAAAGTGCTTAAGTTTCAAACTAAATCAAGAAGGAAGGGTTATTTGGGTAGGCAGGGAGCATTTTTACTGTAGTGTAACAGAGGACATTTTAATTTTGGTTTGACATCAGTTTATTTTCTGCTTGCATTATTTTTTAAATATGCTAAAATACAACAACTATGAGAAATTATAAACAATACAAACAGTCCATTTTAAACAAACAGACTTGTGCTAAAAACACAAGCATATCTCGCATTATTAATTCCATTCGTATTATTGGCTGTTCAAGCAGCCAATAAACTTACTCTAAACATTCCTGTTATTCTTTATCTGACCACTAAAAAAGCACATTCAACGATGGCATTTTTAGTTTACTTAAGCTCAATTTAATTCTTCGAGGTAATATTATGAAATACCATTTTTTAAAATCGGCATTATCTGTGGTTTTCCTAGCTGCAGTTGGTAGCGCATTGGCAATCCCCCCACCTCCACCTCCTCCAACGGTTAATGTACATGTGCAAAACAAGTTAGCCACTCAGTATTATAATGTTACTGGCGTAATGGGATATTGCACTTCCCCTAACACCAAATTACTTTCACCTTATGGAGAAGTTTCTTATTCAGCAAGCTCTTACTGCTCAGAGGCAAGTGTGACACTGACTGTTCAGGATAAAGCAAATAATACTTGTAGCGCTTCCGCAACGCCGGCACAGTCGCCACTCTCTGTCACAAGTAACCCTAATTCGAGTGCAGGATGGGCATGTTATGCTGATGGAAGTACTTTAAAAGTAGTGTCTACTATTTCAACTAAAAAATAGGTTGTACGGAAACGCCCAGCATGGGCAATAGAAAATATTGTCCATGCTCTCTTTATTATTATTTTTTAAAGCTTAGCTGTTCTTATTAGTCCCATTTAACCTCGCAAATGGTCATAGATTTTTTGTGCTAATATTTGATGAATGCCTGGGACTTTGAGAATATCCGCAATACTCGCTTCTTTTAAACCTTGGATGCCGCCAAAATGTTTTAATAAAGCTTGACGTTTTTTAGAACCCACCCCTTCAATTTTTTCTAAGACAGATTCGCGCCTTGATTTAGCACGTTTGGCACGGTGACGTGTAATGGCAAACCGATGCGCTTCGTCACGAATTTGTTGAATAAGATGCATCGCACTGCTGTGAGGGTCCAGTGTCAGCGGTGTTTCTTTTCCAGCAAGCCACAGTATTTCAAAACCTGCTTTACGCGTTGGGCCCTTGGCAACTCCAAGCAATGTGACCGATGGTAAAGATAAGGCTTTGAACACGTCAATCGCTTGTTGAAGTTGTGCTTTTCCCCCATCAATGATGACTAAATCTGGATGATTGTCCATCGTGGCATCTTTATAACGTCGTTGTAAAACCTGACGCATGGCCGCATAGTCATCTCCCTTTGTGACATTTTTAATATTAAATAGGCGATAGTCTTTTTTAGCCGCTCCTTCTTCGTTAAAAACCACGCAGGAAGCTACTGTAGATTCTCCAAAAGTATGACTAATATCAAAACACTCAATACGCTTAAGGTTTTCTAAATTCAAAATTTTAGCAACGGCTTGCAAACGATTTTTTTGTGAAGCTGCCTCCGCTTGTTTCGCCAATAAATTTTGTAAAGCATGTTTTTCAGCCATTTTAATAAAGCGTAAATTTTCTCCACGTTGAACATATTTGATGTGAACGCTATGCTTTTTATCTTCGCTTAAAGTTTTAGCGAGCCACTGTTGGTTAGCCAATGCTTGATTAACTAAAATTTGTGAAGCCATAGCACGATCATTATTCAAATAATGTTGCGCGATAAAATATTCCAAAGTTTCTGCTAAAGAATCAGAATTTCTACAGTCAGGGTAAAAAGCTTGATCCCCAATTAATTTACCCTCACGAATCATTAAATGCTGAATGATGATTTCTTGATAAGCCTCTACTCCAACGATGACATCCACACTTCGGTGCCCTTTTTGAATCTGTTGTTCGGAGTCCATCTGCCTCAATGCAAAAATTTGGTCTCGTAAAAAGGCTGCTTTTTCAAAATCTTCTTTTTCCGCTGCCGCATCCATTTGTGTGGTTAACATTTTTATGACTTGCTGGTTTTTCCCTTGTAAAAATAATTTCGCTAAATTAGCCGATTTTCTATAATCTTCTTCAGCAATATATTTTACACAAGGCGCGCTACACCGCTTGATGTGATATTGCAAACACGGTCTAGAACGATGATTAAAAAAGCTATCGGAACAATTACGCAATAAAAATATTTTTTCGATAAGATATAAAACTTTTTTAACTGCGTAAGAATTAGCATAAGGCCCAAAATATTCTCCCTTAGGTGTTTTATGGCTGCGAAAATAATCTAACCGGGGAAAGGAGTGATGAGAGAAAGCCAAATAAGGATAGCTTTTATCATCTTTAAAAAGAATATTATAACGAGGACGCCATGCTTTAATTAAGTTATTTTCTAGCAATAGCGCTTCATTTTCCGTTTGCGTTACAATAATTTTAATATCCGCAATACGCCTTACCAGACTAGCAGTTTTGACACTATCTACTTCTGAACGAAAATAACTTTGCAATCGCTTTTTTAAACTTTTAGCTTTTCCAACATAGATAATATTCTTATTTTCATCCAACATTTGATAAACGCCAGAAGCGTTTGTCAGATTTTTAAGAAAATTTTTGAAATCAAAAATTTTGGTGCTCATGTGTAAAAGATGATGTAGAACTATCGCGTGGGAGACGCCCTAACATAATTGGTCCAAAGGCTTCGGGTTGAATAATATGAATTTGACCATTTTTTAACAGTTCTAACATCGCAATAAAGGTTGCCACCACGCCTATACGACCTTCCTCGATTTTAAAACAACGGATGAATAAAATTTCAGTTTCGCTGGCTAAATACTCTAAGATTTGACTCATACGTTCACGTACAGAAATTGGCTCAAAACGCACTTCATGATGTTTTCGTAAGGCACACCGCTGCAACACATCTTTCATTGCTGCGATTAACTCTGATAACTCTATCGGCTGAATCGTTTTGGGGAGACCTGATTTCTCAATAAATGCATTCGCCCAAAAAAATTCTTTATCCAATTGTGGCAAATTAAATAAATCTTCGGAAGCTTGCTTCATTTGTTCATAGTCTAACAAACGACGTACCAATCTTGCGCGAGGATCTTCTTCTTCGCCTTCGGTGACGGGAGGTTTCGGTAATAAAATACTGGATTTAATCTCAGCCAACATGGCCGCCATCACTAAATAATCTGCTGCTAATTCGAGCTTCAAAGATTTCATCAAATGCACATACGCCATATATTGTTCAGTGATAGACGCCACAGGGATGTTCAAAATGTCTAAGTTCTGCTTGCGAATTAAGTATAATAATAAATCCAAAGGGCCTTCAAAAGTTTCTAAAAATATTTCCAAGGCTTCCGGTGGAATGTAAAGATCTTCTGGTAAATCACCAAAAGGTTGACCATTGACAATAGCGGTAAACTCCATTCCTCATTTCTCCTAATATTCCAAACCCATCGCTTCTTTAACTTCTGCTAACGTCTCGCGTGCTACTTCGCGCACTACCTCTGCACCATCATGTAAAATATCACGGATTAATTGGGGATTTTCTTGATATTCTTCCATACGTGCGCGAATCACCCCTTGCTCTTTTTCAATTTCATCAATTAATACTTGCTTACATTGCAAACACCCAATTCCAGCGCTTCGGCAGCCTTGTTGTACCCATTCTTGAGTAGCCTGGGTTGAATATATTTTATGAAGATCCCAAACTGAGCATTTTTCAGGATCTCCCGGGTCTGTGCGCCGCACGCGGGCCGGATCTGTTGGCATTGTGCGGATTTTTTGCGCGATGCTTTCCGCATCTTCCCCCAAATTAATAGCATTCCCATAGGACTTAGACATTTTCTGGCCATCTAAGCCAACCAATTTCGAGGCTTTGGTCAAAAGCGCTTGGGGTTCTGGTAAGATTTGTTTAGTAGTCCCACTGACATATCCTATCAATCGCTCATAGTCAGCTAAAGATAATTTTTTTTGTTCATTTAATAACGCTTCCGCTAAAGGCAAGGCTTCCTTATCACCAAGTTCTTGAAACCGTCGCCTAAAATCCAAGTAAAGCGCCGCATTTTTTTTACCCAACTTTTGCACGGCAGACAGCGCTTTTGTTTCAAAATCTTTTTCTTTACCATATAAAAAATTAAAGCGTCGCGCCATTTCTCGCACGAGTTCAATGTGAGGGATTTGATCTTCACCTACTGGGACATACGCTGCTTTATAGAGCAAAATATCGGCGGCTTGCAAGCATGGGTAACCTAAAAAACCATAAGTATCTAAATCCCTATCAGTTAATTTAGCTAATTGATCTTTGTAAGTCGGCACCCTTTCTAACCAACTTAAAGGCGTAATCATAGATAATAACAAAAACAATTCTGCATGCTCTGGCACCCATGATTGAATAAATATTTTTGATTGATTAGGGTTGATGCCACAAGCAAGCCAAGTCATCACCATATTAATTGCTTGAGTTGAAATATATTGAGGGTCTTCATAATGCGTCGTCAATCCATGGAGATCGGCGGCAAAGAAAAAACATTCATAAGAATTTTGTAATTCCAGCCAATTTTTTATAACGCCGTGATAGTGACCCAAATGCAATTGGCCCGTCACACGCATTCCGGAGAGTACCCGATCGTTATTTATTTCATTTAGCATTTTGATCCTTTGTTTGGCTTTCTTCGTCGCCACTTAACCATTTTTTAAATTTATTCCAGTAACCCTCAAAGAAGCGAGAAGTCGATTTTTCTGGTGGTGTTTTTGATGTCGGTAACGACCCCACTACAGGATTTGGATTAGACACTACAACGCCATTTGGGCCCTCTGCCGCCAATACCTGAACAGGGGGTGTGGATGTTTTCGCTGGTGTTTTCGGTAATGTTTGAGTAGCTACAATCGTTTCATCCGTTTCCAACATAGGCATGCTCGTAGGATAAGGATTGTTATTCACAGAACTTACCACTGCAGGTGCTACTTTTGGTGCAGGCAATACTGTAGGCAATGTTTGTGTAGATATAGTAATTTTTTTCACGGTAACAGGGGGTATTGGTGCTGAAGCGGGCGATGCTTTCGTGGGTTCCGTTTGCAATAAAAATTTGCCCTGCGTATTAGCAGGCGAAGCCAAGTGTTTTTCTGCGACCTCTTGTGCGGGTACTTCCACCATCGCTTGTTCTTGCACGGGTTGAGAAGTTTGTGTCTTCGTTGTGCGAGGATGCATTAACGCGGCTTCTTGACTTGCTAGTTTTTTTGTACCAATTTCTGTTTTTTCTTGCGGAGTTAGCATTGCTTTAGTGCTTGTAATAGCAGGGAGTGGTTTTGATGGGGCAATTACCGCGACCGCTTTTACGGATGCTTGGGGAGGTAAAGATACGGGCGGTAGTGGCGCAGATCCTGTTGGCGGTTCGACTACAGGGGGAGGAGTAGACACCGAAGAAATGATTGGTGCTGCAGGTGATTTATCCACTATCTGCTCATTATCAAAAGATAAGGTAATCTGTTGTGTGGAGCTCTCCAAAATAACTGCATTATTATTAATATGGGTTACTTTATATTTCCCATCAATCATAGTGCCAATCTTAACATCATAAGCCGTTTCCCCTAACTTGAGCGTAGCAACCCATTCCCCATCTTCTAATCCAGTATATTGAAGATTAAATTTAGTGCTTTTATTGACACTTCCTGTATCCGTATTATCACTCGCATCTTCTCCCTCATCATTTAATACATTTAAAGCTTGTGTTTGCCCACCCATGCTATTTAATTTATTGACAGCTTCTGTCGTGGCTAATTCTGAAACCACAATGGCCTGCTTGTCTGCAGAGATCGCTTTTTGTAACTCTAAAATTTTATATTCTTGCAATAAACGTAAATATTTTTTTTGGGCAACATCCCCCTCTCCTGCGAAAGTAGGTTCACTGGGTGCTACTACTTTATTAGTAACACCATTTGGAGGAAGGCTGGCATTCGAAGTGGTTGCAGAAGGCGTAGAAACATTTGATAAATGCTCAGAAACAATAGGAGAGTTAGCGGTTATTTTTTTGCCTGCTAAGGTACTTATATTATCTGCAAAAAACAATTGATACAGTTGCCATATCAAAATAATCAATACAATAACTAATATACTTACTTTAATTTTTTGTTTTGGATTATCCAAAAAATTCACCATATCATGCCCCATAAAGTGTTAAATTAACTTTCCCTGACACTAACATATTTTGCCCCCCATGTAAGCTTACACTATTGATTGTCACAGGGAACAGCGATAAAAATGATCCCACTAATACTAACTGATTGCTATTAAAATTGGTAAAATTAATTGTGGCCTCTCGGGTTTGATAAACACCTTTTGAAGAAACGCTTTCTAAAAGCAAAGCAGCCTGCTCTTTGTTTGGAACCAAAAGATTCACCCCATCTACCAATTGGGCTACTAATTTTAACATCGAAAGAGGACGCACGGGAGCCTGTCGATTTTTTAAAGGAGGGAGAGTCAGTGAAATAGTTGCTTTTCCCACACCAAGGGCGACGCCTGCATGATGCCCTTTAGCCCAGCTTAATAAGCTTTCATCTCCTCCTCCATAAGAGATTATTTCTGCACTGATTCCCCCAGTGCTTACTGTCACTGCACCAAATGTCCAGCCAGGAATACTGGTTAATACATCGATACATTGTGTAATGGCTTCTAAATAATCTTTTGGCGATGGTGTCGCCAATCCCAACTTAAAACCTAACAAAGGATCTACTTGTGCTTGATTTGTCGCTTGTTGCAGTCTTAATGCCTCTTGTTTTCGCGACGTCAGATCCATCAAAAAATAAATTACCGCACAAATTAATACTATTCCAAAAAAAATCAGCATCACGAGTTTTTTTTGCTTAGAAGCAGCACTTAATTGCAAATCGCTGAGTGCTTGTTGCACAGGTACTAACAAATAAGCTTCTATTGGCTGAATTTGATTAAATAAAGAGGTGCTTAATGTATTAACATTGCGTGCATTAAATGTCACAAAAGGCAAACTGGATGAGTCTTTAGCTTCTTGAACTGCGTTCGAATTGGGGGTAAGCCCAGGAATATCACCATATAAAAAAATTACAGCAGTTTGCATCGTGTGGCCAGCAAATGCAATTTCTTCAGCAAGTTCAGCGCCATTTAAATTACCATCTGTATAAATTAAACTATCACGTACAATTACGGTAAGATATTGATCTTCCGCCAATTTCTCACAATAAATTAAATTCGCCGGTTTTTCAAAATGATTCCAGATCAGCTCTGCTAATAAGTAACCTGCATCGGTGGAAAAAATACCTTCTACGGTCCGTGCGGCTTTGCTCGCCAAAAATCGAACGAAATACCCATGTTCATCTGAGAGTAGAAAAGCTGCATGCCTAAAAACTCGGACACTAGATAAAGAAAGCGTTTCTCGATAACATCGAATAGCAAATTGTATTCCATCTGCCCGCTGCAAAATTGCCATAGATGTTAACTAGTCAAATGGATAATGGTCGGAGTAATCAAAATAACAGTTTCCACATTTTTTTGGCCACCTCCGTACCCTCCCAACGTATTTGAACCAAAGATACTGTTATTATTAGCTGTGTTGTTTAATTGTTTAAACCCTGCCAATAATAGTGTAGCACCCGAAGGTACTAGAGTGCGCTGATTAAACCGTTTTTCATCAATAATAGGAGCATAAATTTGATTGCCTCCACTCTGTACTGAAGCGGAACCATTGCTAGGATAAGGTTGAATCGCAATTAAGTTGGAGATGATGCTACTAATTTGGAGATAAACATTGTCTCCCTGAATTTTTGGCAATAAATAAAGCGTAAAGCCATTGGTGACTGTCCCCGGAGTAAGAGTAGTTGTTGTAGGGCCCTGAACTACCACATTCGTCGAAACTTGTGCTAAATACGTCGTAGAAGTATTAATACCAATTTGTGCCACTTGGTTATTTAAAGTAACTACTCGAGGCTGTGTTTCCACACTCACTTTTCCTTGTTGTTCCAATGCATTAAGAATAACTCGTGAATTGTTCCACACGCCACTTGATGCACTCATCAGCATTGTCCCTGCTGAAGTACCTAAGGATTGATTAAGTTGTGAACGAGAAGCATTAGAAATATCAACGCCATAACGTTGCGACGTAAAACTACGTACTAAATTCCAATCGACGCCATAAAGAAAATCTTTATTTAAATTCACCTCGATCACGCGAACATCTAACGCCACTTGACGCGAGAGGCTTTGATTCATGTTTTCTAAATAATTTTGAATATCATGCACGTTGGCTGCGTAATCAGTGACGGTGATTGTTGTCGTAGCTTGAGAAATGGTTGCTTTCCCTTTATCACTTAGCATATTTTTGACAGTCGCTTCAAGATCAGTCCATAAAGAAATAGTGCCTTCAATGCTACTATATTGACCACTTGACGTCAGATCATTTGCCGCACTGGAATTATTGCCGGTACTACTATTGCTCGAGCTGCCTGAACTTGTGTTGTTAGGTTCACCTACCACATATTTTGAAATCCCCGGCATAAAAGATACATCAAATGTTTTGGTAACAAAAAGAGACCAAATGACGTTATGTCCTTCAACTGTGTAGGCATAACCTGTTTTGGAAGAAATTAAATCCAGCGCTTTCTGTAAGCTCCCCTTGATATCCAAAGAAACGAGTACATTGGAGTTAGCACCAGCGCTAAAAGTATTGTAAACCCCTTGTGGTTGTAGTAAATGATCCACCAATTTTGCTAACGGCATATTCCGCGCATGAAAACTAATAGGAGCGTTTAACCACGCTTGAGGTTTGCTGTTTTGATTATCCACCAAAATGGGTGCCAACCTGTTAGTATCACGCATCTCGGCGGAGTCACTAAAATGGTGATCAAATTGTTTATTTGTAGCATCAACGTTAGCATTAACTTCCTTGTAAGTGGGTGGAACGCAGGCTTGCACAAAAAAAATCAAACACACCAAAACTAATAGCTTAAGTTGTTTCATAGACCTCTCAGAATACTATTTTTTTAAATATTATCTTGTAAGTAGGCTACTTTATCACATTGCTCCCATGTAAAACCAGTTTTTTCATTTCGACCAAAATGACCATAGGCAGCTGTCGCTTCATACATAGCCTGTTTTAAGCGCAACATATCGATTAAAGCGCGTGGACGCAAATCAAAATGTTTATCAATTAATTGAACAATTTTAGGAAGTGGTACAGTTTCCGTACCATAGCAATTGATATACACTGACGTAGGCTTAGCCACCCCAATCGCATAAGAAAGTTGGATAGTGCAACGTTTAGCAAGCCCTGCCGCCACAATATTTTTTGCGACATAGCGCGCAGCATACGCTGCTGACCTATCGACTTTGCTTGGATCTTTGCCTGAAAAAGCTCCTCCCCCATGAGGGGCCATACCGCCGTAAGTATCCACAATAATTTTTCGACCGGTTAATCCCGTATCGGCTGCAGGGCCTCCAATCACAAAACGTCCGGTAGGATTAATAAAATATTTTGTGTTGGGGGTAAGTAATTTGCCCTGTAACACAGGGTTTATAATATATTCACGGACTGCTTCTTCCACTTCTTTTTGAGAAACCGAAGGATCATGTTGAGTAGAAATCACCACAGCATCAATCGCCACAGGTTGATGCTGTGCGTCATACTTCACCGTCACTTGGCTTTTAGCATCTGGTCTTAACCATGGTAATGTACCATCTTTACGCAATTTAGCTTGCTGACGCATTAAGTTATGCGCCAGCATGATTGGTACAGGCATTAACTCAGGTGTTTCATCACAAGCATATCCGAACATAATACCTTGATCACCAGCTCCTTGTTCATGCTGCGTGGTTTGGTCTACTCCCATCGCAATGTCAGGAGATTGTTTGGTAATATTGGTTAAGATCGCGCAAGAATCTGCTTCAAAACCCATATCAGGGGTATTGTAGCCAATTTTTTTAATTACCCCTCGTGCTATGGATTCAATATTAGCCCATGCATTCGTGGTAATTTCTCCTGCTACCATCACCAACCCGGATTTTACCAATACTTCACAAGCGACTCGAGCATCGGGATCTTGTCTTAAAATTTCATCCAAAACAGCATCTGAAATTTGATCAGCAACTTTGTCGGGATGCCCTTCTGAAACCGATTCAGAGGTAAATAGGTACTCCTGAGTCATAAAAATTTTCTCATTAATTTAAATATTATTCAGCCACTTGTTTCTCACGAATTTCGTCAAGCGTTTTACAATCGATACATAACGTGGCTGTTGGCCTTGCTTCTAAACGTTCCAAACCAATTTCAATGCCGCATTCCAAACAGTATCCATAATCACCGCTTTCAATACGTTCAAGCGCTGCGTCAATTTTGCCCATCAGTTTACGCTCACGATCGCGTGTGCGCAGCTCTAAGCTAAACTCTTCTTCTTGAGTAGCACGATCATTAGGATCAGCAAAATTTGCAGCTTCATCTTGCATATGATGAATGGTTTTATCAACCCCCACCATTAAGTCATTCTTCCACTTTAAGAGAAGTTGACGGAAATGATCTTCACGAGAAGGCGTCATGTAATTAGAGGATTCTTTACTTAAAAATGTGCGATTCAAGGGTGTTATCATAGTAGGTGTTTTTATCTTTAATTGTGGTTTTAATAATGGTTTTTTTTCTTTAGTCGTCCGAGCGGGAGCTAAAGATTTTTTAGTAGATGTAGCTAGTTTTTTTACTGGTTTAACAACTTTATTTACTACTTTACTTAACGCTTTTTTAACAACTTTCGTTTTCTTCTTAGTTATTGCTTTTTTCTTAACATTTTTCTTTTTTGCAACTTTCGTTGCCGCCAGCTTTTTAGACTTTGGTTTTTTTGTTACCACTTTTTTAATTAATTTTTTTTTATTTATATTTTTTTTAAGCGCGGTTTTTTTCGGTTGTACGGCTTTCTTTTTTACCTTTACAACTTTTTTACGATTAGCTTGCGTTTTTTTTAATTTGCTATTTTTTTTGACTGCCACTTTCTTAATGGTTTTTTTTGCTACTGCTTTTTTCGTTGATGCTTTCTTACCAACTTTCGCCTTTCCCTTACTCATTTTTTTGCTCACCATAAAATGTTCCCTTAGCAAATTTATAAAGTTCGCATTGTACACTAAATTAAGTGAGGGAAGGAAGCATTAGGGCGTGCTAACCCTTCTAGTCTTCCGACTTTTTTAAAATAAACCTTAAAGGCAATAAAAAAATACAAGAAACCACCAATAAAACCAACTCATAAGACAGATGATGCGCTATTCCTTGGATAGTATCAGGCGGCAAAAATCCTACCAATATTCCTAAGCTACTTATGAAAATCGGTAATCCAAAATATAGGGCTTGCTGTAATTTCCCCAACTCCGAACGCAACAGCTTATATGCTGCAAAAAATAAAATAACATAATAGACTAAAGCAAATTGCGCAGTCATACTCGATAAAATCCAATAAGAGTTGTTAATATTAGGGAAAAGTAAAAATATACTCATCAAGATAGTAAAAATAATCCCTTGACCCATAAGGACTCCGTACGGCATTTTAAATCTATTTAACTTTTGTAAGACCACAGGAAGCCGAATAAGATTTGAGCAAATCGCCACCTGCAAACTTCGCGCAAGCCCAACCATCCAAGAACTTGCAATGCCCATACTACCTAACACAATGGCAAGCCCAATAAAATCTGTACCGTGCTGCCAATGATGCGCTAGAAAAAATAATTTAAAAGCCTCCATCACACCCCCCATTAAATTAATTTGACGAGAGGGAACGACCACACAAATAGCCAAAGAGCTTAACATCAATGAGGCTAAAATAATAATGCCAGCAAGGATCAATCCCCAGGTGTACGTACGCGCGGGATTTTTAACATCATCTCCATGCGCAGCAATCACATCAAGCCCAATCAAACTAAATAAAATATTTACAAAATAGGTGAGGTTTAATAAGTTGTGGTGAGAAGGAAGTAAAGTGGCCATAGTTAAGGGTGAAGCAGAATGATAGCCTGAAAGCAACCACGCAATGGCCAACCCTATGATAATAATCATCGGTAATAAAGTGCCCAAGGTGGCATAAATAGCACTCATCCATCCTACCGTTCGGACCCCTAAACAATTCATAGCCGTCATTATCCAATATAAAACAAGGCTACAACATAAAATAAAGGCTTTGTTTCCTCCCAAATGTGGGGCCATAAAACTTGCTATTACTTCACTAATAAAAGCAAAGATAGTAGGATACCAAATAATATTGTATATCCATTGCAGCCACACAGAAATAAAACCTAACCGATCACCAAACGCTTTTTGAATCCACCAATAGGAACCGCCAGTATGAGGGTAACGAATAGCTAACAAACGCACTATCAATAATAAGGGTAAGAAAAAACCAATCCCCGCAATAACATAGAAAAAGATTAATGAAAATCCATATTGTGCTGCGATAGGAATATTACGGATGCTCACCACCGAGACAATAGCGATCATCAACAGTTTAAACACACCCAAATTTTTAGAATGCGAAGTAATAGGTGCCATTAAAGTAGTTTTTCCCAAAACTCTAACTCATTCATTTTTTCTTCGGTAAAACCATCCGGTTGAATCGTTGACCATTGTTGATACAAACTGATTTGCATTCTTTTATATCCACATCGTTGCCACAGTGGTTCTAAAGGGCGATAGTTGCGAGGAATGCGAACATCGTGAGGTTTTCGAACCACCGTTAAAAAGCAACCAAACATAAAACCATTGGATTTTGCCCATTGCTCTTGTTTTTCTATGATCTTCAATAAAGTGCGCCCATTACGATACGCGGGTAAAATAATCATCTTATCGTAATAAAAATAAATGCTGGGATCCAAGCCTTCGCCATAAAAAACATCTTTAGCTTCATGCAACAGCTCGTCAGAAGAATTTAACGGCATACCTGCGCAAAAGCCCACAATTTTTTCACCCAGCTTCGCTACTGTTAAAATAGCCTTAGGAAGAGACATCAACTTAGTAAGATAGGCTCTTTCATGAATCAAAGCACCCTCATAGAGGTAAGGATAATTTTGAAAATAATGAACACGCAATGCGGCTATTGGCTCAATATATGGCTCCATTTGATTGCGATGAAGTGCTAGAATTTCTAATGTCTTCGCCATGAGGATGAAATCGTAATTATTAATCTGCCATGATAACTAAAAATAGCTAATATTAAAATGGGTAAGATCATTAGTTATGTTTTATCTTGCACTACGCTTGCCCACTTCAAAGCTTCGTCTAAAATTTTTTCGGGAATGGGAATGGTGTACTCTCCCTCTTTTTCCAGCACCTCTCCAATTTTTTTTAATAGCACACAACAAATTTTTTTCTCTCTATTTTTTTTATCTCGTAATAAAAATTCTTTAAATAAACTTATATCTTCAAACATTTTTGGATGCAGAGGTATTTGCCAAGCCATGACGATCTTTTCAATTCGCTCAAAATCTTGCAAACTAAGGTAACCTAACAAATGCGACAAATAGCTTTCTACCAAAACTCCCATTGCTACCGCATCGCCGTGTTTAATTTGATAATCGCTAAGCGCTTCAATGGCATGTCCGATCGTGTGACCAAAGTTAAGACTATGTCGGATATTTTTTTCATGCAAATCTTGCGCTACTATTTTTTGTTTTACTTGGAAGCTCCGCCTTACCAATTCATTAAGCATTGAAGAAGTTAAAAGTTTCTGAAGACTACTAGTTTGTAAAAATAAAAATAAATCTGCATCAGCAATTAAGCTATGTTTCAGCGTTTCTATCAACCCTTGTTGCAGTTCTATGAAAGCTAGGCTTTCTAAAAACTTCGTATCAATAAATATGGCTAATGGCGGATAAATAAGGCCAATACTATTTTTGGCGTGTGAAGTATTAACTGCGGTCTTCCCGCCAATGCTTGCGTCCACCATGCCTAAGAAAGAAGTGGGAATATAAATTGATGAAACTCCTCGACAATACGTTGCTGCCACAAACCCACCTAAATCGGTAATAACACCACCGCCTAATGATATTAAGCAAGTATCTTTGCCATAAGCTTTGCTTAATAATTGGTCTTCAATCCAGCTTTTCATTTCACGTGTTTTAGAGGGCTCTCCTGCAGGAATACTAATTATTTCCACATACAAATTCGCAAAATTTTTCAAATACGTTTTTAGTCTTTCTGAAAACTCAACTAAATTTTGATCTGTCAAAATAACAATGCGCTTCCTTAACTGTTGACAAAATGTCGCTAGCGTTGGATCAGAAAGCAAATGATCTATAAAAAATATCTGGCTCTCGTGCAACAATAAAAAATTTTTTAATTGCTTCATAAACGTATACATCGATTCATTAATAAAGCATCCGCAAGCACTAAAGTCAGCATAGCCTCTACAACGGCGACAGCACGAATGGCCACACAAGGATCATGACGTGCATCGATAGAAAGCTTTAATTCTGCAGTATTCTTTTTATCATCCACACTCATCTGTGATTTTTTAATACTGGAAGTAGGTTTAAACACTACTCGCCCTTCTAAAGGCATTCCGTTACTAATCCCTCCCAATGTGCCTCCCGCATGATTGCTCGCTAAATGAATTTTTTTCTCGCTTGCCGTATAAAGATCATTATGTTCCGAACCTTTCATTATTGCAGCTCCAAACCCTTCTCCAACTTCAAATGCCTTAGAAGCATGAATACTTAACATAGCTTTTGCTAAATTCGCTTCTAATTTTTCATACATAGGATCTCCCAATCCCACCGGCAGCGGGGTCGTTAAAAATCTTACGATGCCACCCAAGGAATCACCTTCATCCATTGCTTCTTTTAATGACGTTAGCATTTTTTTTTCTACGAGTGAGTCTGGACAAAATATAAGGCTATCTTGTAAAGCCCTCTCTACTTCAACAAAAGATAGGTTATCTGCTCTCATCCTAACAGAGCCTACACTTTCCAAATAAGCCAAAGTAAAAATATCATAATGCGCTAAGAGCTTTTTAGCGACAGCCCCCGCCGCCACGCGAGAAGCGGTTTCACGAGCGGATGCACGCCCCCCTCCTCGATAATCATACACCCCATATTTTTCTAAATAAGTAAAATTCGCATGGCCAGGGCGTAAAATATTTTTACTTGCTTCATAACTACTACTATCCGCATCTTGATTAAAAATAAGCAGTGAAATGGGTGCGCCTGTCGTTTTTCCTTCAAAAACTCCCGACCATATTTCTGCTTGATCTTTTTCTCGACGAGGGCTGGTATAAAGAGAACGCCCAGGAGAGCGTTTTGCAAGCGCTTCACAAATTTCCTCTTCGCTAATCGCCAAACCCGCGGGGCATCCATCAATAACCACACCTATAGCTTTACCGTGCGATTCTCCCCACGTCGTGATTTTAAAAATGTTTCCGAAATTATTGCTACTCATAAGCTTCTCGCTTGTACAGAAGTGGCTAATTGCTCAAGTAATCGTTTAGTCTCATCAAGGCCAATGCAAGCATCCGTGATACTTCGGCCATACACAAGCGCATTGGGTAATTCTAAATCCTGCCGCCCTTCCACTAAATTGCTTTCCAGCATAATTCCTGTAATTGCTTCATTTTTATTTCGAATTTGCTCACTTAAATATGTCACCACGTGTGCTTGATTTAAATAATTTTTTTGACTGTTGCCATGGCTACAATCTACCATAATGCCAGGTGTTAATTTTTCAGAAAACAATCTTTCACTGACTTTCGCAATCTCAGAAGATAAATAATTAGGCTCTTTTCCACCACGCAATACAATATGACAAGCGTCATTACCCGTAGTAAAAATAATAGCGGGAATCCCTTGTTTAGTCACACTTAAAAAA
The DNA here is from genome assembly GCA_964471475.1 of uncultured Gammaproteobacteria bacterium. GTDB lineage: Bacteria > Pseudomonadota > Gammaproteobacteria > CAISUE01 > CAISUE01 > JAJNBD01. Next base: position 35,370 of record CAYYFQ010000012.1, on the reverse strand, counting down.
TGATTTGTGGAAGCAGCGCTTATCATGCCATCAATAGCCACTTGAATATTTCCATTGGTACCATTTTTAAAACCAACTGGCATAGATAATCCAGAAGCAAGTGCGCGATGAATTTGGCTTTCGCTTGTTCGAGCGCCAATCGCCGCCCACGAAATAGCATCACTAATAAATTGAGGGGTAATGGTGTCTAAAAATTCTGTGGCAGCTGGTATCCCCATATCTGCCAAATCCACAAGCAATTGACGTGCCAAACGAATGCCTTGATTAATTTGATGACTTTCATCTAAATAAGGATCATGAATAAAACCTTTCCACCCTAAAGTGGTACGCGGTTTTTCAAAATACACACGCATAATTAAATACAATTGATCTGCGAATTCTTCTTGTAGTGTACAAAGTTGGGCTGCATATTCTCGAGCCGCTTTATCATCGTGAATAGAACAAGGACCTACTACTATCAATAAACGTTTATCTTGTTGACGCATAATATCTGTCGCAATTTTTCGTGCTTCAATGACTTTATGTGCCCCTTTTAACGTAAGAGGAAAATCTTCAATAAGTACCGCGGGTGCAATCAGTGGTTTAAATGATTGTATACGTAAATCGTCAATTACCATAACTGGCCCTAAATTTGTCCTTGAACAAATACTCAACAAAACTGTATACTTTCAATCAAGTTGTGAGAAAATGATTCCATGGAAACTTTAATTAAAACATTTTGGTTCTTCTTCTACCCATTGCTCGTATGTAGCGTTTTAGCATTCATGGGGTTACTCTATTATTTTCGCAAAAATCTTAATAAATATAAAATCCAACCCACGTATCCTAAAATGAAAAAGATTTTGGGAGATTTTTATACCTCCCTTTTTACCGCTTATTTTTTAATTCCTTCTGGAGTATTTGTCGCATTCTGTATTTACTTTCACGTAGGTCTAGTATATCAAGATCCTTTAGCCAAAGGATTGCCTTATTTCTTTTTAAGTTTAGTGTTATTAATAATCGTGCATGATACTTATTATTATTGGCTACATCGTTTGATGCATACTTCCTTTTTTTATAAGCGTTTTCACGTAGATCATCATCGTACTACTAACCCTACTCTAGTAACTTTTTATGCCATTCATTGGGTAGAAGCTATTTTAATTTCGTTTTCTATGCCCATTGCTATTTTTCTCTTCCCCGTGAGCATTTTGGCTTTAAAACTATTATTACCTATACATACCTTACAAAGCATGTTAAATCATTGTGGTTATGAGTGGCTCCCCAATAATCGCTGGACACGCTGGTACAACTCAACTTTAGTCCACAATTTACATCATCAAAAATCTCGAGTGAATTATGGTTATTATTTCACTTTTTGGGATAAAGTCATGGGAACGTTTGATAAAAATTTTGATCGCGAATATGAGCTGTTAAGAGGACGACAAAAAATGTTGGCAAAAAACCCTCTTGCGTGAATGCCCTATAAAAAACCGGGGAAGTCCCCGGTTTTTTTCCTTCCCTACTTACCTTTACTACTTATGCAGTAGCTGGAGTAGTCGCAGGAGCTTCAGCTTTTACAGGAGCTGTTGGTTCTTGTGAATTGGTTGTTTCAACAGTTTCTTTAGTTCCTTTAGCTCCTTTTGTCTTAGTGTTTCCGTGTTTCTTTTTAGCATTAGCCGCTTTTTTATGTGCGCCTTCTTTCTTACCAGCTTTTTTTTCAGCTTTTTTGTCAACAGCTGCAGGAGCTTGAGCTGGAGCATCTGTGCTTACCACAGAAGAAGGAGCCACAGGAGCAGCAGGAGTTGTTTCATCAGCAAAAGCAAAAGTGGTCGCAGCAACAGCAACAATCGCAACTAATAATTTTTTAAACATAATTTAAATCTCCAGTTCGGAATATAAAAAAAAATGCAGCTTTCATCGCGAGTTTAAAGCGGTTTGCTAGCTACACCGTTAATAATAGTAAACCCAAAGTTTTTGGGAAGCAGCATTATAACGGGATTTTAAGCATTTGCAAAGCACTTTTTATCAACTTATTGATACTTGATAAGCTACGAGTTAGTGGATTAATTTTGTCTTATATCTATCGATCACAGACCTTCATAATTAAAATATACTCATCGTACTTGAAGATGCTGGGTTATAACAACGTATTTTTTGCAAGATAACATCTTTCTTGAACGCGGAATAACCAGCCCTATTCTAAGTGAAAGAAAGTTTTAGCTTGCGGAAAAGGCAACGTTAGAACCCAGTATCTTCAAGTACGATGGGTATATACAGGTTACTGTAGGTTCTCACTGATCAGGACCGGGGTGTTAAGCAATCGTGCCCATAGTTGAAAAATCCATAATTGTTTATGAATGGCCGTAGGCATGTTCCACCAATGGTTGGCTATTAAAATCAATATATTGGGGGCATCGAGGGCTGTTGTAATCATCATCCATGGTAAAAACCCTTCAAAACAAATAAAGGTACCCACACGCTCTCCTTGGACACCGTAAACGCCTGACCGCCACCAATGCGCAGCCACATGCGATTTACCGATCGGCTGCCATGAAAGAAAAGGTAGCGGAGCTCTTGTGGGATAAAAGTTAAATTGATTTTGAGCAATGATTAATACGCCTTCTTGATGTTTTTGATAAAAAATGAGAGCTGTATTACTCGATGTTAAGGTTGCAGCAGCATAGGCACCGGTAATTAATGTGGCATGTGCTTGCGCCAGTTCGGTGATTAATTTTTTCCACAAAGGATCATGTCGTACATCATATAAATTGACCACATTTTCTGGCAAAATAATAACTTTTTTTCCTTGATGCAATGCTGCTCTCACTGTTTCGGTTAAATAGCTATTAAAATCCACAAACCGGCTACTCGTATTGACAGCAACCCAGTTGCTCGGTGGTTGAGGGAGCGATGGAAAAGTCCGTTGCGCATAAACAGCCATAAACAATAAAAAACCCACGATTACGATACTCATAAAGCGATAACGACGAAGATAGATCGCAAAAGAAACACTGATGATTAAAAGAGTACATAATCCTAACCCCCATAATCGAAAACCAGGATAAATCAGTCCCGCGCTGGTTAACGGATTTCCCCAAATGATCACGCCAAAAGGAGGTATCGTTAATAAAAAAAATAAGCTGAGTAAACTGAATAACAAGGAAGAGGGTTGCTGCTTGTTTGTTGGAAAACAAATGGTCCACGGAATAGTGGGAAAAAATCCTGCCGCCAACCAAATTCCTAAGCCTAAAAAAACTGCAGGGGCATCCCACCCAACATAATTCAATGTGTCAGGAATGATTTCCCAAGCAACACTTAAATAGAATGCGCTAATGAATAAAGAAGCCTGCCACCGATTTGAAAACGCAAGCCAAACAATAGGCAAAAAAAACCATAAACCAAAAATCCATGGGGTATTGAAGCAACCTGAAAGGCCAAAAGCACAGCCTACTAAGAGTGCTGTACCTTTAGGATATTGTATAAAGAAAAAATACTTTTTCACAAGGCAGTTTATTAATGATGAGGCATTTGTTTTTGAGGTTCGCTTTTATTGGCCGATAAAATCACGGCGGTGATCAGTTTTAACTTCTCCACATCAGTTTTTCTATCAACATGTTCTTGTGTTAATAGTTTATTATGAGCGTCATAGGTGTACGTAATCAATTGATGTGGTCGATTAATAAACTTAATTTGCCTATTATCAGGTGTCACAAAGATGGCACGGTTCACCGCTTTAACAATCTCGGGGGCCTCCTGCTCTTTAGGATCATTGATATAGCGAGTATATATACGAATGAGATGATGATTGGGCAAAGCGTTTACTCGTTTGGCTAAAAATCCTGGTGGGTAGGTTACATTAGGTTCAAACACAATGTTGTGGCGTTGCGTCAGTTTAAGTGCCGCATCTAAAGCTTTGTCCTTGGCGATTTCGTTGTCATGAGTATTGAGAATAAATAGATGAACAGAAGTAGCACTATGATGTTTCGCATTTTGAATCATTTGATCGAGCTTTTGCTGAGTTCCAACAGAAGAATCTACTAAGAGTGAAGCATTAACCTGTAAAGTCGCCTGTTGAACGGGGATAGAAAGCGTTTTGTTGACATTGGCAATATCAGAAGCGTTGTGCACGGGGAGTGTTACGACGCGGTTCATCATAGGTGAGGTAGATACTGTGGAGAAAGTGGGAGAAGGAGACGCGGGAATTTCAGTAACCGTCACCTGAGGCGCTTGTGCAACAACGGCATTAGGCCGCTGTTCCCCTACATTTTGGGCGGCGGCTTGACCACAAGTGTTTCCGCACGCGCCATTCGCTGAACTGCCTGGACTGTTGGTGCCCCCACCACTGCTGACCAAAGGCGATAACAGGCAAAAAATGAACAGAAAAAAATTTAGTAAATGACGATAAGACATAGAGCCTCCCTAATAAGCGAATACCGTTGCTGACTTATGCCACATCCATGGCCACCTCATTAAAAATTTGTCGCGAATCCTTAGGGGCCATTGTTCTCGGACAAAGCCGCTCCTGCGATCATTTTTTACGTCCCTGTAAAAGATGGTCCTCGCCCAAGGCCCCATAAGGATCCGCTTATACATTCATACAGTTGATAATGAGGTAGCCCTGTACGCACATCCCTTTTTCCTTTACTTGTTTAATTATCTCATAAATCTGGGACGCTACGCTCTCCTTGAGCTTTAAACAATTTTTCACGGACGGCTCGCCATTCTGGAAGATCTGGGGGCATCTCAATCAAAATGATTTGTGCTCCCTCCGCATCCAGTTCATGAAGCGCACTATAAAGGGAGGCTCCGTAACTTTTTGAATCTCTGGGTAATATTTTTGATTTTTTAAAATATAAATTTTGTAAGGATGGAGTAAGTGCAATTAAACCCATTTGTTGCTTATCTAAGGAGGTGAGTTTTTGGCAAAGCGCGCTTAATGCCTCCTGATCTAATAACTGTATAGGAGTTTGAGGCGCATAATGTCGCTTATGTTGCCCAGGATGCTTAGCCGTCGACGTCTTAAGCAACGCTAATGAACCATTGATTTTTTCTAAAATATCTTCTTCTGTGATGACTCCATGGCGCAAAATTACAGGGTACTTTCCGGTGCAATCTACAATAGTGGATTCCAGTCCCACCTCGGACGGCCCTCCTTCCACAATCCACAGCTCCTCTCCAAAATATTCTGCCACATGAGAGGATTGTGTTGGGCTAATACGAGTAAATGGATTAGCAGAAGGAGCCGCCAACCCTCCATCAAAAGCTTGCAATATCGCCAATGCAATAGGGTGCGCTGGTACCCGAACTCCCACACTCGCTTGATCTGCTGTCAGTAAATTTAATACTGAATCGGCTTTTGGAATAATTAATGTTAAGGGTCCGGGCCAAAAAGCTTTAGCTAACTCCCATGCGTACTCAGGAATATTTTTCCCCCATTGCTCCATGCTTTCTTGGTCAGGTAAATGCACAATTATTGGGTTATCAAAAGGGCGCTCTTTAAGGTGAAATATTTTTTTTATTGCTTCTGGATTTTTTGCATCTGCCGCAAGACCATAAACCGTTTCGGTAGGAATAGCGACGACCTCACCCGCACGTAAGTGCTCGACAATTTGCTGAAAAATTTGTGGGTTGTATGGATGAATAATCATGCTAAATTTTCTCAAATGCTTGGCATAGTTCTGGCATGTTTTGCCAATTTTTCAAAAACCGTTGTTTATCCTTCGCCAAAGCTTTTGCTAATGCTGCTGGGTGTAGATATTGACGCATCCCGTCTAAATCTAATAAATAAATTTTCTCCTTTACTACCCATAAATTTGTCGCTTTCATATCCCCATGTGCAGTATAGGAAGCAGCTAAGCTCGTAAAAATATTTTTTATCTGCCTTAGCATTTTCGGCAACGCCGCGGGGTATTTTTGTAAAAATTTACTCAAGTCTTCTCCACCTGCTAAATATTCCATCAAGATATAAGATTCCCGAATAACACCCCAGTATAAGACTTCAATTTTGGCCAGAGGCCTTGGTGTTAAAATTTGCAGGTGATGCAAACGCCACGCTTGATACCAATTGCGTGCTGCTCGACTTTCACCAAAGCGACGCTTCATTATTTTAAGTAAATGACGTGCATTGTAGCGTTTGAGTAATAGTGTTTGCTCATCGACTAGGATTTTAGCCACCGTCGTCGTAGCGTCGGTTTTTAAAATCTCAGCTTTTTTAAATAATGCTTCCGGAGTGTTCAATGAGATAAGAGAAGCTGGCACATACTTTGGGTCATATACCATCTTTAATTTGTATCCCCTCTCTTTCGATTGAAAACTTATCTTTTTAAAGAAGGTTTTTTGATATAAAGTCCATGCTTTTTTTTCTACTTCATACCAAAAAAGTGGCCAATTTAATCGCTGAAGTGTTAGTTCTTGATAAATTTTCATAAATAAAAATAAATCACGACGAGTTAATGGAAGATTCAACACAGAAAAATACAAACCCCCAATATCTTTAAGGCGCCAACGATAAGGGACCTCTTGACGAATCTGTGCACGATGTAAGTCCATTAAATAAAGTTTAACTTGCCCCTTTTCTGCATAAAGCTTTTCATCAAACAAAAAATGACAAATATAAAAATCTCGGTGGTTAATACCTGCGTTATGCATTTGCGCAGCTATTTTAGCAACTTGTCTAATAATTTTTCTTTTGAAATCAATCGTTGGCGAAGAGGTTTGCCAATGGCCACATAACGTTTCTAGACTAGTGGTATGATGAAGTGCTTTGGTGATTAGGTAGGATTTTTGCGCTGCCGGATTCCAACCGTTGCTATTAAATTCGAGAATCTCAAGTGTTGGAATACCCACTTCCGTTAGGTGTTTTAATGCTTGATACTCGGGACGTGCCCCAACAATTGGCAATCGGCCTTGACAGAGGTTTTTAAAAATTTCTCGCCAGCCAATCCCAGCATGCAACTTAACAAAACACTCCTGACCCCTCCAAAAAATCGCTTTAGTAAGGCGCCCTTCCTGCTTTCGATAAATCTTTCCAGGGAGCTTTAATAAATATTGAAAAGAAGGTTTCTCTGTCTCCATTTCATTAATTTAATAAGTTTGCTCAGCCAGTTGTGCTGGTGTAGGTGGGGTCGTCCATGTATGATATGGCGGTGGAGATGGTAAATCCCACTCCAATGTTTTGGCACCTTCCCAAGGTTTATCACCTGCAGGTTTGCCTCCTATAATGGTGCGAATCACAATGTATAAGAAAATTAATTGCGACAAGCCAAAACCGAAAGCACCCAACGACGCAATTTGATTAAAATCAGCAAATTGCAGTGCATAATCAGGAATACGGCGTGGCATCCCCGCCAATCCTAAAAAGTGCATTGGGAAGAAAGTTACGTTCAAAAAAATCACCGACAGCCAAAAATGCCATTTACCTAAAGTCTCGTTATACATGTGCCCTGTCCATTTAGGAATCCAATAATAAACCGCGCACATAATGCCAAAAATAGAGCCTGGGACTAAAACGTAGTGAAAATGTGCCACTACGAAATAAGTATCTTGATATTGATAATCCGCGGGAGCCAAAGCAAGCATCAACCCAGAGAACCCACCAATAGTAAACATTACTAAAAATCCTAATGCAAATAACATGGGTGTTTCAAAAGTTATCGAACCTTGGAACATAGTTGTTACCCAGTTAAAAACTTTAACACCAGTAGGAACTGCCACCAACATCGTTAAATACATAAAAAATAATTCTCCAGCAATGGGCATGCCCGTCGTAAACATATGGTGCGCCCACACGATGAATGATAAAAATGCAATTGCTAACGTAGCGTACACCATAAAATGGTAACCAAAAAGTTTTTTGCGGCTAAATGTAGGGATCACTTCAGAAATTACACCAAACGCTGGCAAAATTAAAATATAAACTTCTGGATGTCCAAAGAACCAAAAAATATGTTGAAATAAAACCGGATCACCACCACCTGCGGGATTGAAAAAGCTGGTGCCAAAATGTCGATCAAATAACACCATCGTCACACAACCCGCAAGCACAGGCATCACAGCTAATAATAAAAACGCCGTAATAAACCACGTCCATACAAACATTGGTAATTTATACCAACTCATGCCAGGAGCACGTAAATTAATAATAGTTGCAATAATATTGATCGCACCCATAATCGAAGAAAACCCTAATAAATGGATAGATACCACCATAAAGTCTGTACTTGGCGGTCCATATACCGTGGAAAGCGGCGCGTAAAAAGTCCAACCGAAATCAGGCGCCGGACCTTCCATAAATAGCGTGCTAAATAAAATAGCAAATGCAAACGGAAGCACCCAAAAACTCCAATTGTTTAAACGGGGAAGCGCCATATCAGGTGCACCAATCATCATGGGCACCATCCAATTAGCTAAACCTGTCATGGCAGGCATCACCACACCAAACACCATAATAAGTCCATGCAGGGTCGTCATTTGATTAAAAAATTCTGGATCCACTAGGCGTGCGCCGGGTTGAAATAGTTCGGCACGAATTACCATAGCCATAGTGCCTCCCACAAAAAACATAATCATCGCAAGCCACAAATAGAGAGTGCCTATATCTTTATGATTGGTGGTAAAGATCCATCGCGCTGCCCACTTGAATGGGTTTTGCAGTAATCTTGGGTGAGTGTCGTGATGAACATCGTGATCTAATACAGTATCAGTCATATATTTTCTCTTAATCTTTAACTAATTTTAAATTTAGTGTCTACAGTTTTAACGTTTTCTGTCTCGGCATAGCAAATTGTCAACACGCCTTAATGTCCTTTATCGGCCCGTTGTACTTCTGCTTTAATTTTTGCTACTTGTAAGGGTTGTACAATATCATGAGCATTATTGCCCCATTCATTTCTAGTATAAGTGACCACAGACGCGATTTCTTCAGCCGTCAATTGATCCTCAAATGGTTGCATCGCAGTTCCTGGCTTACCCAATAGCACCGTTCGAATTTCTTCGTCAGAAGATCCAATCACAACAGCATTACCTTTGAGTGAAGGATACAATCCTTTTAAACCCGCACCATCCTCTTGGTGACACACTTCACAACTTTGATGATAAACTTGGCGCCCTTTTTGTAATAGTTCACTCTTCGTCCATGCCTTATTAGGTAACATTGTATTGGCATTCACTTTACCATTAGTCATTTTATGAATCCATTTTGCAAAATCTTCTTTAGAAACCGCTTGAACCACAATCGGCATAAAACCATGGCCAGCCCCGCACAATTCTGCACATTGACCACGATAAGTGCCAGGGGTATCAATACGTGCCCAAGCTTCATGGATAAACCCTGGAATAGCATCTTGTTTAATTCCTAGTTCTGGCACCCACCAAGAGTGAATCACATCATTCGCTGTCACTAAAAATCGAATTTTTTCGCCTACCGGAACAACTAACGGATTGTCTACTTCCAAAAGATAATGAGGATCTTTTGGTGCAAAATTCATGCGTTGGTTCATTGGTGTTGACAAATTACTGTAAAAACTAATGCCTTGGTTCAAGTATTCATACCGCCATTTCCATTGATAGCCTGTTATCTTAATAACAACGTCTGAGTTACGCGTATCATCCATGCGAAACAACACTACGGTGGCAGGAACCGCAATAATCACCAATAAAAGAAAAGGGATGACGGCCCACGTAATTTCTAAACCAAGATGTTGATAAAATTTAGCAGGGACTGGATGACGGGATTTGCGATGCATAATAATAGAGTAAAACATAACACCAAAAACGACCACTCCAATCCCAACACACATCCAAAATGCTGCCATGTGTAAGCGATAAACATCATGACTGATAGGAGTAACCCCTTCTGGCATGTTTAATTGATAATCGGCCAACGCAGAATGAGCGAAAGCAAGTAAAGGGATAGTAATTAATATTCGAATAAACTTCTTGATAACAGACATCAGTAATTTCCTTTTGCAAAGTGCCCCTATTTTAAGGATTTTGGGCTCGAAGCTCAAGCGGGTTAATTAAGGGCGCCTCGACAAGGTTTTATATAGAAAAAAGTGAGTGGTTTTGAAAACGTTGGTAAATGTAGCTGGTATGAACCTACCTGCATACCAGCCTACATAAACCGTGCCGCAGAGTCCAATCTTCCGTGCGTTGGTGGGCAGTCCATCTGTCCGTTGATAACGCGCGGCAATCGCATTATGTGACTAAAATTGAATGGTTGTCAACACATATATAGTGTATAATGACCCTATACATTTTATTGAGGTCTATATTTTTATGGAAGCATCCATTGTTGATTTACGTTATAACATGAAAGAAGTGATTAAAGCCTTAACCCGGAAAGAATCTGTAAACATTCTGTATCATCGCAAACTGATTGGTACTATTATTCCTGCCATCAAAGAGACTGGATTAAATATAACAGAGCATCCTTTTTTTGGCATGTGTCAAGAAGATAAAAGCTCTGTAACACAAAAGATGAAAAAATTACGCAGGGGCCGTTTTCATGATCTTTGATACTGATATCTTAATTTGGATACAACGTGGTAATATAAATGCAGCGCATTTATTAACTCAAGAATTAACAAGAAAAATTTCTATTTATACCTACATGGAGTTAATTCAAACAGCACCCAGCAAAAAGCATTTTTCTTATATAAAAATTTTTTTACAAGATTTTAATTTTGAAATTTTGCCTATTACCAACAATATCGGACATCGAGCTGCTATTTATATTGAAGAATATACGGCTTCCTCTGGATTAATGGCAGGCGATGCTATTATTGCCAGTACCGCAGTTGAAAATAATCTCTTACTGTGTACCAGTAATAATAAACATTTTAAAAATATTCGTGAACTACAGATTAAAATTTTTAAACCTTAAAATTATTAATATAGATACTTTCAAACCCATTGTAACGCATAGATTTACAATGAACTGTTATGCTAAACGTTTTCATCAAGAATCTCTTATGCGCATTACCGACCTTCCCGCTCCCGATCGCCCTCGAGAAAAATTATTAAAGCACGGCGCACAACAACTGACTGATACTGAATTACTGGCTATTTTACTGAGAAAAGGCACGCCTCGATACTCTGCTATTGAAATAGCACGTCAACTCATTGAACGCTTTGGATCGCTGCGCCAAGTAATGGTTATTCCTTATCAAAGTTTTACCGAAATCCACGGCTTAGGATTAAGTCATTATGCACAATTACAGGCAGCTTTTGCGCTAGGGCAACGTATTTTAGAGCAAAACTTGCCTAGCAAAATTCAATTAACCAATTTCAAGATATTAGAAAAATTTTTATTAAGCAAACTCAGCTTATATGAACGAGAAACTTTCGCTGCGATCTTTCTAAACTCTCGGCTGGAAATATTGGCGTATGAAGAGTTATTTCATGGCACTCTCACTTATGCTAATGTCCATCCACGAGAAGTAATCAAACGCGCGATCGCTCACAATGCTGCCGCTTTGATCGTAGCACATAATCATCCTTCCGGAGACCCGACGCCAAGCCAGGAAGATGTCCAAATCACCCAAATTTTGCAAGATAGTTTACAATGGCTAGATATTAAAATTTTGCAGCATGTCATCGTAGGCAGAAACCACTGTGTGGGATTATTAGGTGAACAATGAATTTAGTCGTCAAAAAATTTGGGGGAACATCCGTAGGCTCCGCAGCAAGAATTGTAGCCGTAGCCAAATATCTTGCCGATTGCACGAAAGCTCAAGAAAAAATGGTGATTGTACTTTCCGCCATGAGCGGTGACACCGATCGCTTGTTAAAACTAGCGTTTGAGTTAAGCGATAATCCCGAACCAAGAGAGCTTGCCGCACTTACCGCCAGTGGTGAACAAATAAGCGCAAGCCTACTTGCTGTAGCGCTTTGTCAACTGGGCGTGCCCGCAAAATCTTTTAATGCCTTACAATTACCCATTTACACCGATAATCTTTATACCAAAGCGAATATTAGCGAAATTGCCACACAAAAAATTGAACATGCATTAACACAAAATCAGTTAGTCATTGTGACTGGCTTTCAAGGTATGACAAAAGAAGGCGCTATCACTACACTTGGGCGCGGCGGATCTGATACGACAGCTGTCGCTTTAGCTTGCGCTCTTCAAGCAAAAGAATGCCAAATTTATACAGATGTGGAAGGTGTTTACACCGCCGACCCTCGTCTTGTTCCTCTCGCTTATGTGCTTCCTTCTATTCCCATTAACGTTATGTTAGAACTAGCCAGTAGTGGATCGAAAGTATTACAATGGCGGTCGGTGGCATTAGCAGCTAAATTTCAAATGCCAGTTCGTGTGTTATCCAGCTTTAAAGCAGGCTGTGGAACTTTAATCAATACTCAATCAACTATGATGGAATCACCGTTAATTAGTAATCTCAGCCACCAAATGCATTTAAGTTGTTTTGTCTTACGCAATAAAAAACCATTAGCGAATGCTTTGGCTAGCGTGGGCGCACAATTGGCTATGCAAAAAATTGTCATTGATCACGTCAGTCAAAAAACATCTGGGGAATTTTTTGAATTAGCGATTTATGTGAACCCAGAAGATGAAGTGTTAGCCAAACAAGTATTAAATCGCATGTGTCAAACCCACGACATCGAACTACGGATTGAAAAAGGCTTAGCGCGTGTCAGCTTGACTGGAATTGGTCTGCATGCTTATCCAGAAGTGCTTGCCAAGTTTTTAAGTACTTTAACAGAAGAGCACATTGTAGTTCATGAATTAATTAACACAGAAACCATTATCTGCGGTATTATTGATGAAAAAAATTTGACTCACGCGACTCGGGCATTACACAAAGTTTTTTTTGAAAATTCTTCTAGGAATTATTATGAATAAAATTATCACCTCTTTTTTATTATCATTAACTTTTTTTTTCCACTGGGCTTTTGCTGCAACGCCTGATCTCTCAACAATAGTAAAAGCCTCTAAAATTTCTGTGGATGCCGAAGCTTCACCTCCAAAATTATCCACCATTAACTCTGAAAATTTACAAAACTTACCTAAACCTCCCAGTGGTATTATTCCTGAAAGTCTAGAAAAAGCTAAAGAAAAAAATTCAACCTCTTTAGTGTTAACTGATGTAACCAAACCTATTTTATTATCGCCGGGCCAAAAAACTTTGATTATCAATTTACAAAGTAACCCCACCACCGGTTACTCCTGGTTTTTAAAAGGAGGCTATGATCATAATTTTATCTTAATTCACGCGCATCAATACCTTGCCCCTTCTTCAAAATTAATTGGTGCGGGTGGCGTTGACCAATGGGTATTTGATGTGAATCCAGAAATTTTTGTGGCCCCAATTTCTACCACACTAAATTTTGTGTACAAAAAACCGTGGGAAAATACAGACGCTAAAACTTTGGCGGTGGAAGTGATTAGTTAACGAATATGAGCAACATTGGTGAAAATTTACTTCGTACATGACAAAACTGGATAATTGCAAATTTCATAGTACACTTTGCAACAACACCCCCAAAATAAACAAAGAAAATAGCATTAACCAATGTTCTTTTTTAATTAAAAAATAAATCGCAAAAAGAAATATACGGATGCTTTGTGTAGCCACAACTAATATCAAAGCAAATCGCATCAAGCTCGATGGATCTAATTGCGTCAATCCGCTCACAATATTTCGAAAACCTCCTATTGCTTGAGGTTGGAAATGTGTAAAATCGATAGCGGGGCTAATCCCATGAAACACCACTAATAAGAGCGCCATTACTAAAATAATGATAGCGATACTCATAATTCCAAAAAGCAAGTACCCTATCCACAATTGCATGCTATCTCGATGCATTTTATACCCCTCGCATACCTGCGTAAATCATTTGCACTGCAAATACAATCAAAATGAATGTAAATATTTTGCGTAATATGGATACGGGTAATTTAGGCATAATACGAGTACCCACTAAAGCACCAAAAAATACGCCAACCACGATAGGCGTAACAAGTAAAGGCTCCACATAACCCAAATGATAAAAAACACCGATGCCTGCGGCAGCTGTGATACCAATAATAAAATTGCTGGTACTCGTAGAAATTTTATAGGGTAAATGCATGGTCAAATCCATCGCTAATACTTTTAATACTCCAGCACCAATTCCGAGAAGCCCTGAGGCAATACCTGCAACAATCATGATAAAAAACCCTCTTAAACTGTGGCATGGATGGTACGCGACGGGCTTTCCATCGATCATATATGTCCCGGATAGTTTTAGCACTTGTGTAATGCGATCTTTATTTTCTTGATTAAATGTTTCGGTACTTCGTTTAGGAACAAACAACGCTAACCCAATAAATACACCGCCAAAAATAACTTTGATGAGGGGCCCTGATAAAAATCTAGTCACATAAGCACCTAAAATAGCGCCACAGCTTGCACCTACTTCTAAAAATATTCCTAAGCGGGCATTAATAAATCCTCGCTTCAAATAAGCTACCGAGGTTCCCATCGAGGTAGCAATCACTGCAAATAAACCTGCAGCCAACGCATAGTGCATATCAATATGCAAAAATAAAACCATTATTGGAATCACAAAAGCGCCTCCTCCCAGGCCTGTTAATGCGCCCACAATGCCTGCAACAAAAGCGATTCCAATCAAAACAAGTGCAAGGAAATTAACGTCCATTTTTAAGTAAGCTTTTTAATTCATATAAACAAAGAAGTGCGTCTCGCGGTGATAAATTATCAAGCTCAAGTGCTCGTAATTGTACTTCGATAGGATGCGCCGGTGCGTTAAACAAATCATATTGATTTTTTTTCGACAGATTTTCCTTTGGAGATGCACTATGATCTACAGCTGCTCTTTCAAGCGCGACTAATTTTTTACGAGCTTCCGCAATCACAGATTTTGGAACTCCTGCTAAGCGCGCTACTTGTAAACCATAGCTTTGGCTCGCTGCTCCTGGTTTTACTTGATGTAAAAAAGCGATATGTTCATCATGCTCAACCGCATCTAAATGCATATTCACAATTATTGGCAACTCTTCGGGTAATTGTGTCAACTCAAAATAATGTGTCGCAAATAAAGTAAACGCATTCAGTTGGTTGGCCAAATAAATCGCGCAAGCATAAGCAAGAGAGAGGCCATCAAAAGTGCTGGTGCCGCGTCCAATTTCATCCATCAATACTAAACTTAAAGGAGTGGCGTTATTTAAAATATTCGCGGTTTCCGTCATTTCCACCATAAAAGTAGAACGGCCAGAAGCAAGATCATCATTAGCGCCAATGCGTGTAAAAATGCGATCAATAGGCCCAATCACCGCTTTACTTGCTGGCACAAAAGACCCAATATAACTTAGCAAAACAATCAATGCAGTTTGTCGCATATAAGTAGATTTACCCCCCATGTTGGGACCTGTAATGAGGAGCATTTTTTGCTGGCTAGTTAATTCACAATCATTAGGAATAAAGGGTGTGCTGGCTACTTTTTCAATCACCGGATGGCGCCCTTGATCAATATAAATTCCAGATTCCTGTACTAATTCTGGTTTACACCAGTTTGTAGCAATGGCTTGCGTAGCAAAACTTGTTAATACATCGAGTTGAGCTAAAGCATCGGCTAAGTTTTGCAAAGTGACTATATAAGGGAATAATTTCTCAAGCAGTTGCTCATAAAGATTTTTTTCTACACTCAACGCTCGACTTTGAGCACTCAACGCTTTATCTTCAAACTGTTTTAATTCAGGAGTAATATAACGCTCAACATTTTTTAATGTTTGGCGGCGCACGTAATCGATCGGCATTTTATCGGCATATTGGGCAGAGCATTCTAAATAATAACCATGTATGCGGTTATAACCCACTTTCAAATTAGGGATGCGCGTGCGCGTTTGTTCACGTAATTCTAATTCTTGTAAGAAATTTTCAGCATTGGTATTTAAATTTCTTAGCTCATCTAATTCCTCGTTATACCCATCTGCAATAACACCGCCATCTCGAATAGTGACGGGAGGATTTTCTACTAAGGCTTTTTGAAGAAGCATCAACAACTCCTCTTGCGAAACAATATTTTTTTGTAGCTCGTTCAAACAAGAAAAAATATCGGTATTCACTAACGTCGCAAGCTGATTTTCTAAAGTTGGAATTTGCAAAAGCGCATCCCGTAAAGCAATAAGATCACGTGGACGAGCGGTTTTTAAAGCGATGCGGGTAACGATACGTTCAATATCACCGATATGATGCAAAGCTTCTTGGATATTCTCACGCAAAGAAGAATCAATAATATTTTGAACGGCGGCTAAACGTAGATTAATGTGTGCTCGGTGTCGAAGGGGTCGCAAAAGCCAACGGCGCAATAACCTAGTACCCATGGGTGTTTGACAATGGTCGATTACATCAAGTAAGGTGTTTTCACCCCCTCCTTGTAGATTGATAACCAACTCTAAATTTCGTTGAGTGGCAGAATCTAAAATAATCGCATCTTCTGCTTGCTCAACCATTAAGCTTTGTAAGTGGGCTAGTTGCATGCGTTGCGTTTCTTTGGCATAAGCTAAAATAGCGCCGGCCGCTCCAACTGCTAAACTTAAGTTTTCAACTCCAAATCCTTTTAAATCATAACTGTGAAACTGCTCACATAAAGCTTGTGTTGCGGAAGAAATGGCAAATTGCCAAGGGGCACGCTGTTTTACGCCGGTTAATTGTGCAGGAAGCCATGCTTTATGCATATCTTCGCTAATTAAAGTTTCCACGGGTTGCCATCGAAAAATAGCATCTTTTAGAGACTCAAGACCTTTAACTTCGAAGAGAGTCAATCGACCACCAGGTAAATCGAGAGCCGCCAAACCAAATAAAGGTGGCTCTTCTTCAAAATAACTAATTGCTAGCAAAATAGTATCTCGACGAGCTTCTAATAAATTTTCTTCCGAGACAGTGCCTGGCGTCAAAATACGAGTGACTTGGCGCTCTACGGGCCCTTTGCTTAAAGCAGGATCTCCCACTTGTTCGCAAATGACAACGGACTCTCCTGCACGCACGAGACGTGCTAAATAATTTTCTGCTGCATGGTGAGGAACGCCTGCCATGGGGATGGGTTCTCCAGCAGAGTGCCCGCGCGCTGTCAGTGTAATATCTAAAAGTTTAGCGACTCTACGTGCATCATCATAGAATAATTCATAAAAATCGCCCATACGATAAAAAACCAATTTATCAGGAAAGTCTGCTTTGATGCGTAAATATTGCTGCATCATGGGAGTGTGATTGGATATGCCAAGCATGTTTTTTCAAAGTTATTAAAATTTCATAAGTATATCCCAAAAATGTGAGAATAACTAAAGTCCTTCGTACATGACCTGTGGACACAACAAAAATAACCTTTGAGGTTAATCGGTTGAAAGGGAGTTTTAAATAATGAGTCGGCGCTGGCTTTAATGACGCCCAGTCCGTATACCATGCTGTATGTTTTATTCGAAATGTCAATTTATGAAATAATTAAGGGCATCTCTATAAATTGCTCTTTTGCGCGATAACTGCGTTGCGCGAGAATTTTAAATGCTCATTTATTCAAATATAAACTCCGCTTAAAAAAGCGGCGCTGTCGGATGGCTGTCGCGAGCATTAGCAAAATTTTCTATTTCTATTGTTGGCGTAGATGCGATTCCGCTGAGGTATCCCTAAATTTTTTTCAAGCTTGTCATGCCAACGCAGGCTGGCATCCAGGCAAATAAGTATCTTGGGCAATAAAAATAAAATAGACTTCTTGCATTTCCTAAACACATGCTGAACTGGATGCCAGCCTGCGCTGGCATGACAAGTACTAAGCAGCCTTTGCTGACATCATAAGGTATTATAATTTTAGGGATGCCTCAGGCGATTCCGCTATGGAAGATCCCCGAGTAGCATGTTATATTTAGAGCTCTTCTACGCCTCTTTACTTCACAAGGACTAAAATGCAAAAAATTCTCATGAGTGCTTGTTTTCTTGGTCAAAAGGTTCGATACGATGGTGATGACTGTAAATTACAGCAGTCAATTATTAAAAAATGGCTAGCAGAAAATCGCATTATTTCAATTTGCCCTGAAATGGCCGGCGGACTACCAACACCCCGCCCACCTTCTGAAATCAAGGGGGATCGTATAGTGAACACTCATGGTGTTGATGTCACGGCCCAATATCAAAAAGGAGCTGAGTTAGCATTAGCCTTATGCCAAAAACATCATATCAACATAGCATTATTAAAAGCACGCAGCCCTTCTTGTGGAAACCAAGAAATTTACGATGGCAGTTTTACGAAAACCCTCATTCCTGGTCAAGGTGTTACCGCCAAATTATTAACCAAAAATGGTATTCGCGTTTTTAATGAAAATCAGTTAGAAGAAATTGTCGATTGGATTAATCAAAATGAATAAAGCATTAGTGAGATTTTTTTCATTCTATAGAATTATCAAATATATAAAAAATTTTCCTAGGAGAAAATCTACACGGAGAATAATCGGTTTAATTGGCTATTTGTTTGTAACAAACGTCTTCGCAGACTGTTTACCTGATGATTTTGTTTATCTTAGCAATATTGATCCAAGCATCCAACAAGATATTCGTTATGCAAGATCTCATAATTTTATTGGGCGCCCGATAAAAGGTTATGAAACGTCGGAATGTATATTAACGAGGCCTGCAGCCCTAGCGTTAAAAAATATTCAAACTCAATTACGCAAAGAAAACCTTTCGCTAAAAGTATACGATTGTTATCGCCCTCAAATGGCTGTGAATGATTTTATTGCTTGGAGCAAACTATCTTCAGCACAACAAATGAAAGCGGAATTTTATCCACGTGTGGATAAAAAAGATTTTTTTACGCTAGGTTATGTGGCAGAAAAATCAGGTCACAGCCGCGGCAGCACGATGGATTTAACAATTATTCCTTTATCTAGTCATTCAGAAGCCTATCGTCCTGGTCAAAAATTAACTGCCTGTTATGCCAATTATCAACATCGTTACCACGATAACAGCATTGACATGGGAACAGGTTTTGATTGCATGGATGAAATGGCGCATCCTGATAATCTTGTGGTAGGTCAAATAGCTATCGCAAACCGCACAAAACTGCGCACTCTAATGGTTAAACAAGGCTTTGATCCTTATGATAAAGAATGGTGGCATTTTACATTACATCATGAGCCATACCCCACAACATATTTTAATTGCCCAATTGTGAGTAGACATGCGGAATAGGTAATTCAATTATATGGCAATATGCGCGTTTTCTTCCGCTCTACAGCGCGTTTACGCTAATGTTATATGCTGGCGATATTGGTGATGCACTCTTACTTGAAAAAAATGTACGCGCTATAAAAAGAATTCATTCGAAGCTTATTGTCCATTTCGCAGAATCTGTCCAAACCAAATAGTTTTTTACAGATTTCTCATAAAGCCAATTTTAACTGGATACCCACGCTGCTCTATCACTGCTTTGTCGGCAGTAGACCAATCTACTTTTACCTGTTTTTTAGCAATAGTTTTTTTAACTAATTGATGCATTTTTTCTTGTAATTGTTCGGGGTGTTGAATGAGCTGATCTTCCAAAGGAATGTGTATTTCCAAATAAAGATCATTTCCCAACCAGCCAATTTTAATAGGCTGATTGACGATTGTGACAGGAGAACCAATTGGTACTAAAGGATACAAGCTTTCAATAGCTTCTGGCTGTAAACGAAAACACGCGGAACTGCTTCTTCTACCAACGCCTGATGGATCGTTGCTTCCATGGATTAAAATTGTGGGAATAGCGGTATACAACGCATAAGGCCCGAGAGGATTGGCAGGACCCGGCGGAACTTTTTTCGGTAAAACCACTCCATCTTTAAGACGCGCTTGCAAAATATGTTGAGTGGGTCTCCACGTAGGATCCGCTTTTTTGCGCAAGATAGAAGTCGTACCTAAAGGGCTTTCCCAACCTTGCCTGCCAATGCCGATAGGAAAGGTGATGACTTCTTTTTTCTGAAGATCATAAAAATATAAACGAAGCTCTGCAAGATTTATGACAATGCCACGATGCGGCGCATTCGGTAAAATAAACTGACTTGGAAGTATAAATACTTGCTGAGGGTGATAAATTTGATCTAAATGAGCGTCGGGATTGGCTTCTAGCAACTCCGTAATTCCCATATCATAACGTCTTGCTAAGCTGACAATAGAATCTCCAGTAATTGTTTGCATAGCTTGGATTTTACCAACCACCGTACTACCACCATTAGGCAGCGGAAACGTAAGCGCTAAAACATACTGTGTTGCCGTCATACAGAAAAAAAACAAAAAAATGCGTGATCGTTTTAACATAGCCTTCTTTCTTTTGATAAAAAAGCCATGATGGCAATCTTTTTAGTATTCGTCAAATAAATAGTTTTAATAACTATTATTATTTTAAATGATAATTATTTACTATTGCGATAAGAAATTTTTGTCGCACACTTGCTTAACAAGTTGACGCAACCATAACAAACCAGCGTCGTTATTCTGCTGACGATGCCAGAGTTGAACAATATAATAATCAGGAATAACAAAGGGGGGAATGGCATATTGTAGATTATATTTTTTCAAAAAAAGTTTGGCTACGTTTTCAGAAAAAGTACCGACGAGATCAGAAGTCGATAAGATGTGAAAAGCAGGCAAAAAATTTTGTAAGGTTAATTGAATTTGGCGTTCGAGATGTATTTTTTTTAACGCTTGATCTGCGCGGGCCAACCCATCGGAATGAATACAGGTGGCCAAATGCTTGGCCTGTAAATAGCGCTTTAACGTCATGGGTTTCTTAAAAAGAGCGTGCTCTTTCCGTGCCACACAAACGGGGTGGTCTTTAAACAATCTTTCTACTTTTAGTGGCTTCGCATATTTTTTCTCTAAGCCAATACCAAGTTCCAATTTCCCGCATTCAAAATCTTGGGGTGAAAAATCATGGTATGTGACAATTTTTAAGGCTATCCCAGGTGCCACTTGTTTGAGCTGTTTGTACAAAGCTGGCAAAATCACATATTCGGCATAATCTGTCATTCCTAACGTAAAAAGACGCGTTGAGGTTTGATAATCAAATCCCTCTTCATGAAAAAGCACTCCCTCTAATTGACTCAAGAGTTGATCAATTTGAGGCGCCAACAATAATGCTTTCTGCGTTGGGACCATACCTTTAGGACCACGAATCAACAGCTCATCTTGAAACAACTCACGTAATTGTTGCAATGAATTACTGATCGCGGGTTGACTCAGCTGCAATCGCTTAGCAGTCACAGACACATTTTGTTCGCGCATCAAGGTAGCAAAGACTTTCAAAAGATTGAGGTTAACGTTGTAGATATTCATGTAGCGAACTTATAATGATTTAAACCAATTATATGTTAAAACAAACCGAAATAATCGCGTTTTTTATCATTATCAAAAACTCATGGGCCTAAGCTTCGTGTTTTTCTTGAATATTTTTTCAAATCAAGATGAGATTATCTTAAACACCCTTACTGTGCACGACAAAAGATACAAGAAGTATTTTTCGGCTTCATTTAACATATCTTTGCAATAAATAATTGACTAAATAGTCAATTATAACTATAATGAATCAAACAATCAATTATTTTTTATTATTATGAAGACCACACGACCTTCTGCCGACAAAACAAGACAGGCTATTTTAAAAGCTGCCAAAAATCTATTTCTAAGATATGGCTTTGATGGGGTGTCTGTTCAAGCGATTGCGGAGGCCGCTAAAGTTAATACGAATCTTATCTTCCACCATTTTGTGAACAAAGAAACACTTTGGGTAAAGGTAAAAGAAGCGATTTTATTCAAGAAAAATAGTGTGCCTATTTATGATACAAGCTCAGCAAAGGTTTATTTCAAAAGCATACTGAATTATCGATTTGAACTTTATGATGAAAACCCGGATCTTATTCGGTTAATTCAGTGGCAACAATTGACGGAAAATGAGGCGGCATTAATTGGAGAAAATACCCATTCCCCTCAAGACTGGCTAAAACCATTGAAGAAGTTTCAAAAGCAAGGAGAAATTAAGTCAAATACCTCAGCAGAACAAATGATGTTGTTTATTATTTTTAGCACGCATGCGCCTTTTATGCAGAAAGTCGTTCCATTAAATCATACACAGAAAGAAAATTATAAAAATATGATTTTTGACATGTGCTGCCAGCAATTTTTAATGAGGTAAGGAGATTGTCATGAATCAGAAAAAACCTTCTTTTCTTTTATTATTCTTACTGATTTCTTTTGGCTCCGTCGCGGCAGTGTTATTCACGCCTGCCCTTCCGCAGATCAGTCAATTTTTTGAGGTGACGGAAAACAAGGTTCAATTAACCATTACGCTATTCTTAGTAGGTTACGCGGTCGGTCAGCTGATTTATGGGCCATTGGCCAATGGTTATGGGCGTAAAATCGCATTGATCTTTGGTATCGCATTAGAAATCATCGCTTCTATTTTTTGTTTACTCGCGGCCAAATTGCATCTTTTTTGGTTATTAGTTGCAGCCCGATTACTCATGGCCCTAGGAGCAAGCGTCGGCCTTAAAATGACGTTTACTCTGGTGGCAGATTGCTACGAGCCTACGGAAGGAAATAAGCTCATTTCACATTTGATGATGGCATTTGCCATCACCCCCGGATTAGGCGTTGCACTAGGAGGGTGGTTAACACAACATTATGATTGGCCCAGCTGTTTTCTGGCGTTAGCTGTATACGGAATTTTTTTACTTCTCTTAGCGCTACCTATGCGGGAAACTGCGCTGAATCTGGATAAAGAAGCGTTAAAACCACGCTCGATTATCAATAAATATAAAAAAGCATTCATGAATATCCCTTTGTTATGCGGCGGTATTTTAATGGGATCAGGTACGGCCTTTGTCTATGTGTTCGCAAGTCTTGCACCTTTTATTGCCATGAATCTCATGCATCTGCAACCTGCTACGTATGGAAGTTGGAATCTATTACCGCCTGTTGGCATTATTCTCGGATCTCAACTAGCGGCGAGAGCATCGAAACTTTTATCGCCTTTAAAAGCGATTTATCTTGGATTAACGATTGCCATCATAGGCATAGCCATCATGTTTATTGCTTTTTTATACGGCCAAGCATTAGCGAAATTTTTATTCTTCCCACTCGTCATTATTTATGTGGGCATTTCTTTCATTTTCGGAAATGCCTCTAGTGTCGCTATGCAATCGACAGAAGATAAGTCAACCGCTTCCGCGGTAATGAATTTTATTAATATGGGCATTGCTACCATATGCGTGTTGCTGCTCGGATTTGTTTCAAGCACCAATCTTTTGCTCTTACCTAGCGCTTTTGTGTTATTGGGCGCGTTAGGTATTTTTTCAGCACTATTATTAATGAAACATGGAGCAAGCGCATTAACTCAATAGACACCAAGATTCATTATGATATGTTGCGATGAAACTTTTCTTTTATAAGAGAAATTATCATGAACGTCAAACCAGAAAAAATACACTTTTTAAGATAACCCTTCGAGATAGCCGCCGCTTTGCGGCCTCCTCAGGGTGAACGAATTCAAATATTTATCCAAAATACTATAGCTGAGACCACATACAGCAAGATCCAGTTTGCCTTATCCTCAATTCTTCTCTAAAGAAAAAGTAAAAAAATCTAAAAACGCACGAATTTTTGGATCAAGATAAATTTGATTGCGATAATAAACATAGAGAATAATTTCTTTTTTTTGGTAATTAGGTAAAATGTTAATGAGCTCTCCTGACTTCAAATAATGTTTAACCGCATATTCTTTTACATCAATATATCCTAAATCTTGTAAAGCCGATATAATTAATGCTTGCGTATCATTGAGTATTAAAAATGGTTCAACTGTTAATTCAATTTTATTATCGAATGCAATAATAGGATGATGCTGTTTATATCGATGGCAAAGATATTGCAGGTTTAGTAAATCAGCGGGTTTCTTTGGGACCCCATGTTTTCTAACATATGTTTTTGTGCAGCACAGTACATTTTTTGTTGTGGCAACCCGTTTCTGCACCAAATCACTGGGATAATCAGCAAGAACAGAAGTAGACACGCCAAATAAGATATCTATTTCATTTTCTATGAAGTTGGGTGTTTTTTCTGAGAGACTGATATTTAATAAAATATGCGGATATTTTATTAAAAAGCTTTTTAAATTAGATGCAATAGCGTATTCGTAAATTGCGCGGTTACAACTGACTTTTAATTCTCCTTTAGGTGTTTTTGCAGCAAAGCAAGCGAATTGTTGGGTAGCCTCCACTTTGTCTAGCGCCTCTTTACACGCCATATAATATTGTTCACCAACCGTCGTTAGTTTGATACCACTTCGGCTACGTTCTAATAATTTTAGTTTTAGATCATCTTCTAGACGGCTGAGTTTTTTGCTAATGGCCGCATCTGTTTGATCCAATTTTTCAGCGGCCTTATGCAAGCTACCAGAATTCACAATGGTAACGAATGCTTTGATGCAACTCAGCTGATCCATTTTTGTTAACCTTCTATCAAGTAAACATGACTTTTTTTCATTTTCATATTATATCGCATGGATTAGACTAATCCTATGTTCATTTATATAAAAGAGAGATCATATGAAAAAGAAAAAACTTATTTGTGAAGTAACTACCGAAACTGTTACCTTTAAAATTATAACGCAAGAGCGATACTATTGCTTTTGGCGAACAACACTTGATGAAGAAAATGCTCCCGTTGTGTTTGATATTAATCGCGCCGCTTATCAAGAAGCGCATGAATTTTTTGAAGCGATGGATAAGAATAATTATTTTAGATCCTATCCTAGCAATATACCTTTATTTGTAGAAAAAATTGCTAACCTGCTGAACTCTGGTGATTATTTCATAGAAATGCCATCGAGAACTTTACCTGGGAGTCAAATGATGGGACAAGCACAGTCACAAATTTCTGAAAGAGCGAATCATCTGGTCAATGAGGTTACACCCAACACAGAGTATTCTCAAAATGCGGTGAGCGCGCATTTTTTAAATCTGATGAGACAGTTAAAAATAGCCAAAGACTCTCAAGCGGATACGAATGTTTTACAAAAACAGATAGCTATTTTAATTCAACCCAGAGATCCTAGTTGCGTTGAACAATGTTCTTCCTGTCTTAATGAAATAGGACGCTCTTTGCCTTCCGATTTCGCCATTCTTCGCGGATGAGAGATGTATCCTATGAGTACAAGAATTTTTATTGTTGTGTGATTATGCAATAATGCAATTATAAACCTTAAAGGAGATATTTTATGAGCACTGAAAAAACAGTAGATCATTTAATTGAAGTCATTAATTCTAGAGATGCAAAAGCTATTGCAAATATGTTTACAGAAGACGCTTTTTTTGCTGAAATGATGGGAACAGGTGGGATGGCTCATGGACGGAAAGAGATTGAACGCTTATGGACAAATTTTTGTAATGATGTCACACATAATAATAAACGCAGTACGGACAATTGGTGGGAAATCCATCGAAAAATTATCAGTGGTAATTGTGCAGCAATCCAAAGAACGAGCCATTTTGTTTATCGAGGAAAAAAGTTGAATATTGATATGGTGGCTATTATTGAAGTGGCTGGTGATAAAATAAAAAGCTACCAAGATTATGCAGATTCACGAATATTTATTGCACAAGAAGATACTGAAACCTGGAAAGCTTACTGTGATTCAATTAAAGCAAGATAATATTACTGATATTGCCAATGAAGGAGAAAATATGATGGATACTCTAGAAACCTATATAAATATGCTTAGCAATAAGAATATTGATATGAGCATTTTTTCTGAAGCTGGATTTAATGAGTGTCCTGTTGATGGAAAATTGACTCTCGCGCAATATGTGAAGGACTGCCACGATTGGTGGTTTGCTTTAGTCGAAAATTTTACCACGATTGATATTCTTTATTCCAAAGAAAAAAATACAGGCGCTGTGATTTGTGAAGTCACTTATATAGGTTCTTTTACATTACCTTTTGTGCAGTACATGACTTTCGATCAAGAAGGAAAAATACTCACCTTAGCTTCTTTCTGGAATGTTGAGCGATTAAGAAAAGAAGCTAAAACAAATCCCGCGCTACGTGTTTTGTTTCCTGAAAATCGAGTCCACAAAATATCAGAACATTAAACTAAAAATGCTTGTTGCAGCAATATGCGTTATTTGATACAAAGGTGCATAGTATATTTTTATGCCATCATCTCATGAAAACAATCAAAATGAACATTAAACGTTATTTGACCACAGTGATTGCTTTATTCATATTTATTTTCGCTTATGAAACATTGATTCATGGGTTATTGCTTCTGAGTCTCTACAGCCAAACCCCAAATATTTGGCGCCCTTTTGCACAGATGCAAACCTATGTGCCCTTTAACGTAGGGATTATGCTCTTTCTCGCATTGTGGATCACTTTCATCTTTACGCGCTTTTTTCCAACAGGCGGTTTAAAAAATGGAATACGCTTCGGATTTTATATCGGCATGCTATCCGGAATACAAGCAGCAGGCGCGTATTATTATCTGCCTATTTCATCTTCGTTGGCCGTTGCATGGTTTATTTTCGGAGTTATTGAGAGTGTGCTTGGCGGTGCTTTGATTGGTTTTATATATCGTCAGTAAATCTGCCAAGATAAAGATTTTGAGTTAAAATAATCGATCTAATTCAATTTTATAAAAGTAAGAAACATGAGAATAATTATTTTGGGTGCAGGTTTAGCGGGAGTTGGAAAATCCACACATTTAACACGGTTAGCAGAAACATTAACCGGCCAGGGTATTACTTGTGTTTATCTCGATAAAGACAAAATTAATGCTGACTTGGGGCAAGTTTATGATCCTAATTCAGAATATTATAAAAATTATGTTAAACCTCGTAGCTACCAGTTGATGATAGAAAGTGCACAGAGACATATTACAGATGGTACGCAAGTGGTCATATTAGATGGTTATTTTGGAGATAAATTAACAGCTTCACCCACAAAAGAACTTTTAATAGCAACTGAATTTGATACTCGCGTTATCTATTTTCATTGTACAGGAGAGACGCAACGACAGCGCCTAACACAACGTGGACTTGAACGAGATGCCGACAAGGAAGGAGAAAAATTTAAACCCTATCGTCGTAATCACCTTCAAAATCATATGAGAGAATTGGCGCAAATTCCTCCTCTTTTTATTGATACTGAGCGTGAGGAAGATTTAGAAAGCAATATTGCAAGTGTTGTCACCTATTTAGAGCGCCCCTCCGAAAGTCAGCGTCATTTTAAATGCATCCCATGCGTACTGACGGAAGAGACCGCTATGCAAGGAGCACCTGAATTCCAAATTATCTTAAGCAGACATACGCAACTCGTGCAGGCAAGCGCAGAAGAACAAGAGGATCCATTGCCTATTTTAGCAACTTCAACAGCCATGTTTGAAGAAAGTTCAAATCCTTCGAGCGCTTCAACTCAACTAACTAATCCTAAGCTAGACTTAAGCGGCTTTAGTGGCGTTACCATTGGCCAAGCCGTTCAAGCATTAACACCAAGGACACATTCTAGAGCTATTGTTGAGGCGACCGCTAAAGTTGGTATGTTTGGCATCAAATATAATACGGATGCTCCAGGACGTAAAAGTATTCACGTACATCCCTATCCTTGGACGGCAGCAGGCTCAACAGTTATTCCTCTCCTGCGCGATGAAAATAGTGCATTGCATATTGCTTTGGTCCATAATATCCGTCGCGATAAAGATAAAAAAGTATACCGTTTACCTGAAGGCTATATGCATCCTAAAGGGTGTCCTGAGCTTAGTAATGGGTTACCAACCGTATTTCAACCTAATGATGAAGCAGAAATAAAAATTGCTTTTCATGGGGTCGATCATGTTGAAGCCTATGAGCAGCATGCACCAATTCCTGTAGAAACAGCCGATCAAGATTTATTTGATACCGCGATAAGAGAACTGCGTGAAGAGATTTCTCTCATTGTCAGCAAAGAACAACTCACATTTCTTGCTCAGCGAGAAGAAAACGGAAGAATTCACTGTGTTGTTCACTATTTTCTTGCTGATTTAAATTATGATGGAAAAACGTTTGCTGAACCCCCTAAATTAGTGTCCTCTGATCCAAATGAAATTGATGAAGTTCGCTGGATTCAACCAAAAGACATTGCTCAAATTGAAAATAAATTTTTTCTCCTAGATGGTTCAGAGATCTTACCTCATTATGCTGAAATGATTGGGCATGCTGTACTAGCGTCAAGATGCCGAGAGCTCTGTGTGCTTGCTCAAAAAAATATTTCATCTCCACAAGAACTTTATGACTTACTTAACCCATTTATAGAAGGGTGTAATTGTGAAGATTACGTGCCACAACAAACAATGAATTATACTTCTGCACTAGGCAATGATGCGGAATTACAACATCAACAATTTATTCAACTAGCAAAATTATATAATGAACGAATCAGAGGAAAAAAATTCCATGAAATTACTCCTATTAAACCAGAGGAGTTAGGCGAGTTGATTGCTAACGGTGATAAAAGACAGCATATCCATAGTTTGGGTAAATAAAAAATTTTGCTCTAGAAAAAACGGCTGATTACTATCGCCCTAAGAAAACACAAAAACGTTAATGGCAACTACCCGATGATGAAACATCCATCCAACTTGCATTAACCCACCACTATTTTGAAGCTTTAAGTTGACATTTTCATAACAAAAACCTGATTTTGCTCCATCACAAGGAACGCATGGCAAAATTTCGAGGGCTTCTCCCTCCATTTTTTTTGAAAATTTGACTATTTTATCCATTACATTTTGAGGTGTCATATTACTTAATCATTCTTGTTTTCATTTAGTTTTTTCAATTTTGCCGATTCATATCGCGCAGAAAGCTCAATATTATTGTAACGATCAGTAATGCCACTAGAACTATGGCCTGCGTCGTCTCTCACATGCGCAACGGGGCGGTGGCGCTTATTGATATCATCGGAAATACCAGTATGCCTCAACCAGTGTGCCGTGGCAAAAGCTAATGCCTCTGCTTCAGTTAAAAGATTTTTCCCTTTTAGCGCATCAACAGCATTATCAAAACAAAACTGAACAAGTTGCCGTATACGTCGTGTACTTGTCATTGGCTCTTTGCCGCGGTCTTTGGGTATCAGCGGTGTTTTTTCATTTGCTAAGGGGAGAGGAGAGAGTCCAAGACTTTTTCTATAACGCTCTAAAGCTTTTAACATGTCATCACTGACCGCAATGGTGCGCAACTTATTTCCTTTACCTACTGTCTTAAACCACCAAAAACCACTGCTGTCTTGGTAAAAATGCCCCATCAGTGGCGTCCAACGCTCGGTAGAGACCAACTCAGAAATTCGCAAATAAAGTAGGTAAAGAGCAGATAAAATAAAGAGCGTTCTTTCGTGGCTTTTATCTACTACTGCTAATTCTGTTGTCGTTTTAATACACGTTTCCCATTGAATGTCGCTCAAACGCATAACAGAAACCTGTTGTTGCTGCTTTTGTATGTATCGACTTTTTTGTTTAATCAAAGCAACTGGATTTTTTGACGCCTTTTCTTCTTGTAATAAAAAGTTATAAAAACTGTTCAGCACAGTAAATATTTCTTGAATCGCTTTTTGGGAAAGATGATAATTTTTTTTGTCGGGTTGAACACCTTTTTTATGCTCTACCTTGTTAACGCTGACGACAAAAGGACGCCAATGTGGATTAGGTTTCCGCTGACCATCAAATGAAATAAAACGGGGAACTCGTTTTTTGCCGATCCAAGATTTTGGGGGAGACAAACAGAACGCAATGTAGTTTTCAATATCTTCTCTAGTTAAACCTAAAATAGATTTTTTAACAATTAACCAGGACCACTGAATGAGACGCTCTATTTCTCTACGATAAGATTCAAAGGTTGCTTTGTTATTGCTATATTGTTTTAAAAAATCTAACCCTACTTGATAATCATTTTGATTAACGAACGTTGTCGACAAATGAGTAACTAAAAAATTTTCTATTGTGTCATAAAGAGGCGCTAGAAAAGGCTTTTTCATATCATTTAGCACTACGAAGACTGCTTAGAAAATTCTGATAGCTCTGCTTCTATTTCATCAATAGTGGGTAAAACACAATGAAGGTTTTTTGGCAATGATTTTGATAATTGAAATTCCGCGATTCCCATAGGACTATCTACTCTTCTCAATGCATATTCTGCAATCACCTTGTCTTTTTTTTCACACAGTAATAAACCAATCGTTGAATTATCCTCTGGCATCCTCAATTGTTCATCTATCACAGACAAATAAAAGTTAAGCTGCCCCGCATGTTCAGGTTTAAAATCTCCTTTTTTTAATTCGCAGACGATATATCTATGTAGCTTTGTGTTATAAAATAGCAAATCAATCTCAAATCGCTTCCCTGAAACAACAACAGGATAATTGATACCGTAAAGTGCAAAACCTTGGCCTAGTTCCATTAAAAACTCTTTACAATGGTGTATCAGGCCACTTTGAATCTCTTTTTCTTCCGCTTCTTCACCAACAGTTAAAAAGTGAAATTTGTAAGGTTCTTTGATCATCTCCTGCGCTAAATCTGATTGCGGGGATGGTAACCGTTCATGAAAATTTGTCGTTTTTAACTGTTTATTTGCTTGCCTTTTATAAAGATCCGATTGGATTTGCTCTTTAAGAGCCCTATATGACCATCCATTTTCGACGGCTTTTACTGCATACCATTGTCGTTGTGAGGCATCATCAACCTGTTGAATCAATATAATATGATGTGTCCAAGTTAATTGGTCAGGCAGTGCCTGACCAAATTCAGCTTTAGGGTAGGCTTGAGCAAAAAGCTTCATGTTCTTTAAATTTGTCTTAGAAAATCCTTGCGTATTGGGAAAACTATGGTTTAAATCTTTAGCTAAGGCATCAAATAATTTATCTCCCCATTTAGATTGTTGTTGCTTCTCTATAATAAGAGTTCCAATTTCCCAATAAAATTTAATCAGCTCGTGATTAACGGCAATTGCGGCACGTAGTTGAGCTTGTTTTAATCGAGATTTAATCTCATCAAGCAATGTGTTATAGTTGTGATCAACAAGTTTTACACTCATGTGGCTCCTTACATTAGCCTTTAACTATAATCATGGCTTTCGATCACGACCGTGATCGAAAGCTTAGTATTCTAATAAAATCACTTATTTCCTAATTTTAACATAGAAATCAATGCTATCCAATAGTATACACTATTGGAAATAGTAGCTGACGCGCCGTGATTTTCTCTCGCCTACTTTCTTTGCGACCGAGGACGTAAACATTCTTCTCGGACACTCCAAGCAAGATCAATCACTGTGTCAAAATCTTCATTATTAACATTTGGCATATTGTTCAACTGAATTTTCTTTTTATCTACGTGAAAGCGATATAATTGAGCATCATGTAGTACGCCATGTTTTTCAAGTACATCAAACGCCTTCTGTATCTTTTTTAATGATATATTTGTATTGTTTTGAATGTGGCATTTCCACATCGATTTTATATTATGGCCATTAACATCGTTACCCTTAAGCGTCTTTATTAGTGCTTTTATTGCCAACTCCAAGGCATGTCTCGCTAAAAAAAATGCTGTGATAAAATGCTCATTCCAGTACTCATCCGTTGGTTTTCCCAACTGACTTATTTGATTAGAATTAATACCGTCACACGCAACTGCATATAACGTACTCGCACTATTAAGGAAACAAGATAACATATCAAAGTGGCTATCTATTTTGTTTGTATTTGCTGAAATCTCTAAAATATTTTTCATATTAATTCCAAATATTATAATTTGATGTGTGTATGGTCTTATTAAGCAGCCCAGCACGAGCAAGTGCTAACGTTCCTCCACAAATTCCTGCAACAACACATCCGTGGGAATGTTGCGTTTTTAGCAAGTTGGCAATGTCAGGGGCATTTGTAGATTCCCATAAAGTGCCGCCAATGATGACGAGCACTTTTGGTGCCCACGCAAAAATGTCGTCCATGTTTGTGAGACAATGGTAACAAGCCCACCTTGCGAAATGACTTCACCTGTTTCGGGTGAAAAAAATTTAACATCAAGACCATAGAATGATTTACCTACTCCTGCAATCAAGGCGTATTCCCAGTCCGCAAAACCTTGGGTAAGAAGAATGGCCACCCCGTTATTAGAAGTTTGTGAAACATGCGCCATATTATTTTCCCTCTTATTTTTTAGGTTACGCCTTATTCTTCAAAACCTATATAAATATCAACGAGCGTATTATCAGGGTCCATGGCTCTTTCGTCATAAACTTCAAAATCTGCAACGTAGTTCCGCTTACCACCCAAATCATTTTCTTTCATCGCCCAAATTTTTTGCCAAGCAGAAATAACCACTTCTGGCATTTTGCCAGGCTCAGTCGTAAATTTTGTGTAATGCCCCGCTGGAATAGTCATGGTTTTAAATTTTTCTAAATTCTGATCTTGCAATGAATCAACTGCTTCACCAATAAAGTATGTATAATCACCGTGTTCATCACTCTCGTAATCTGTGTACACAGCATAAGTGACACCCGGTTTAGCACGATGCTGAATCTCTTGGGCCACTTGATTTTTCCAATATGAGCCCGCTAACACACCGATTTTTGACGTGTTCGGATTCATTTCGTTGGCGTTATTCGTTCGGGCTGTTAAACCCACCAAAGTGATCATGGGTAGTTGAGTCTTTTGTTTCTGCATGTGTTATCTCTAATTTTTTAATAAATGAATGATGAAAAAATATTGCGCCTGCTTATTATACATAAAACTACCTACCCGGATGTTTTTACGCTTCGATCAAAAATCGTATTTTGCACCTACACGACATAATCATCCTTCACTAAAATACCAAGATGCATGTAATATCTTTCAACTTGATTTGCATAGCTTGCAGCGCTTGGCGGTCGCACCAACATATATTCACCCAAATGAAAAGTTTTATTATCCCAACCGCTGGTAGCCACCGGTTTAATAGGCAGATCTTTCCATTGAGGGAATTGTTGGCTAATTAAATGCTGTACCAGTTTTTCATCCATTATCATTTGAATTATCTCATCTACCGTTCTACGAGCCTATTGAGTATTTTTAAAAAATGGGGCTGCTATTTATGCTTCAGCTTGGCAAAAAACTGTTCATCTACTGCTTCTACTACTGGCACTAATTTTTTCGCTAATGCTTGGCCTTTTGAGGTTAAGTTAACTAGCTTAGCTCGGGTATCTATTTTATGTTCTTTCCTTTTAATAAGGCCTTGCGTAGCAAGTTTTTGCAGCGATTTAGAAACCGTCATTTTATCTAATTTCGATTGCTCAATGAGAGTGGATTATAGCGCTAGGCAAGCTTTAGCAAAACTATTAAACTGTATACTCTAGTGTATCGGGGGCTGGTGCCTCATTCTAATTAAACCGAAAGATAAAGCTCATGAAATCTTACTTTTCCAAATCGTTATTGTTGCGCACCTTACTACTAACAATTATTTCCACTGGTATTTGTGTATCATCCTTCGCTAAAGAGGAAAAAGCGAACATAACATCCATACAAAAACAACTGGCCGATCTTGAAGCAAGCACGGGTGGGCGCCTTGGTATATCTGCCGTGAATACTGCCAATAACGAACGCATACAATATCGTGCAAATGAGCGCTTTTCAACTCAGTGTACCTCTAAAGTAATGGGAGTTTCAGCAATGTTGAAAAAAAGTATGTCTGACTCTTTACTTTTACAAGAGAAAATAATATATACAAAAAAAGATTTGACTGACTGGGCTCCCATTACTAAAAAACACCTTACACAGGGTATGACGGTTGCTGAGTTAGGAGCCGCTGCGATTGAATATAGCGACAATACGGCGATGAATCTTCTTTTAACCAAA
This sequence comes from uncultured Gammaproteobacteria bacterium, assembly GCA_964471475.1. GTDB lineage: Bacteria > Pseudomonadota > Gammaproteobacteria > CAISUE01 > CAISUE01 > JAJNBD01. Next base: position 1,492 of record CAYYFQ010000012.1, on the reverse strand, counting down.
ATAGGGGGCATTCAAGGTATAAATGATTTTGCACGCTCAATAAACAATACTTCTTTTAGGCAAGATCATGATTGGCCTAAAGAAGCTTGGTCAGGTGCTCCCGGCAACATAACTGATAGCGCTACACCAGCGTCGATGGAAGAAAGTTTACAACAATTAACTTTAGGAAATATTTTAGCGCCTTATCAACGTAATCTTTTAGTGACGTGGCTAAAAAATAATACGACGGGAAACGCTCGTATTAGAGCTGGCGTTCCCAAAGGTTGGGTGGTGGGTGATAAAACAGGAACAGGTTTTCATTATGGCACAACGAATGATATTGGCATCATTTGGCCACCCCATTGTGCACCTATTGTTTTGGTAATTTATTATACCAACGATAAAAAAGAGGCGACAAAACGTGAAGATATTCTTGCATCAGTAACACGCTTAATCATTAATAAATTTGCTCGTACTGATTTGTGTTTGAAATGAGATCCCATTAAATGAAAGATGCCATATACACTATTTTTGGTTCTCAGATCACTATCGAGCCCATTGGACTTGAAGATTTTGATTCTTAAGCTGGAAATGTCCGTTTTTTCTCCAAACGAAGCCCATATACATCACCTAAAAATAAACTCGTCAGGGCAGGGCCTGAAGTTTTGTACGTTGCTGTCTACAACCCATATTGGCACACCCACTTTTCGCCACTGAAGTAAAGCTTGTTTTTCAGCAAGATAAAATTGCCGATACGCTTTGACAGGATCTTCTGCAACGCGATATTTTTCTGGCATAACTTGTGGGCGTTCCGTTATTCCAAGGTCAGGTATGTTAGGCTCCTTTAATGATTGGATGATTGACCACGAACGATGATCGGTGTTGTGACCAAAACGATAACGATATTGTTGATTTAATGCTTCCGCTAATTTTTTTAACCATCGCCAATTGGATAATGATCGACTTACCCAAAGCGCACAAGGATGTTTAATATGCGTTGGACGATAAGGCGCTTCTTGACCAGAGATCCAAACCGCAGAACACAGTAGTTGCGCATATTCCAAAATCATTTTAACCACATGTTTATCACAGTGGTAATCCGCGCATTTTTGCACATCCTGATCTAAATAAAAAATGTTCATATCAAAGAACGCATCCCATAACTGATCAAAACAATGATACTTGAAAAAATCAAACAAATAAAAGGTGTTCACGTAAAATGCCATTGTTGAAAAAAATGTAACAACAAGAAAGGAACAAAGGCAGCAAAAAAAGCGCTTCCAATATTATAAGCACTCGCGACATTCCCTGTGATGTATAGCGCTAGTCACTTAGTTTTAGACAAGAGGCGCAAGCAAATGAGTCGAAGGAGTGTACATAAGACGTACATGACTGAAGACGAGCAAACTTGCAACACGCTATAAAGCTAAGGCGGTAGGTATATCAGGTTTTATCATGTACCAAGACACAAACTGCCTACTTAGTTCCACAATGAAGAAAATACAGGATATAA
>CAYYFQ010000011.1:0-57298 GCA_964471475.1 uncultured Gammaproteobacteria bacterium | reverse complement strand
TCTTTCGCCGTTAAATTGTCACGAGTAGCGATGCGTTGATGGCGGAGTTCCTCCAAAGCATCCACGACTAATATGCGATCAATCAATGGGTTTTTAGGGCGTCCTACCAATAATGGGATTTCCAATACGTTATAAGGAGAAATAGAGTACGCTAGTTTTTCTGCAGTAAGTTGATAAATAATAGGGTGAAGTAAATTTTCCAACCATACACGTTGTTCAGCGTGGTTAAAAATAATTTCTCGCAAAGCTCGACGATTGAGCTCTCCGCTTTTTAGTAGAATTGCATTGCCAAATTGCTCGACAATTTTTGCTAAAGCCTCGGTGCCAGGCAATACGGCTTCACGAGCAATTTTGTCGCTATCAAGAGGAAGAATTCCCAGGGATTCAAAAAGCTTGGCGACCGTTGATTTTCCGCTGCCAATCCCTCCGGTTAATCCAACCGTGAGCATTTTTATTGAACCAAATTTTCAAAAATACCTGCCGCTCCCATGCCAGTCCCAATGCACATGGTGACGGCCCCGTATCGTTGTTTGGTGCGTTGTAATCCATGGAGTAACGTGGCGGTCCGAATGGCACCGGTAGCCCCTAAAGGATGACCTAACGCAATAGCGCCTCCTACAGGATTGACCACTTCTGGATTGAGGTTTAAATCTTTCATGACTGCCAAGGATTGAGCGGCAAAGGCTTCATTTAATTCAATCCAACTGAGATCTTGTTCGTTTAAAGAAGCTTCTTGTAATGCGTGAGGGAGTGCAAATTTAGGTCCAATACCCATGATTTCTGGAGGGACGCCAGCCACAGAAAAGCTTAAAAATTTAGCTATGGGTTGTAAGTTAAATGTTTTTACGGCTTTTTCGCTTGCTAGTAAAACTATCCCTGCACCATCTGAAATTTGAGAGGTGTTTCCTGCCGTCACTGTGCCATTTCTTTTAAATGGAGTGGGTAATTTAGCCAAAGCGGGCATGCTTGTGTCACGACGTGGCCCTTGGTCCATGCTAATTAATTTTGTCATTTGTTGAATCGCACCAGTGCCTAAAACTGGAAAATCAGCGACAGTAGTGATAGGGGTGATTTCAGGTGCGAAAAAACCTTCGTCTTGCGCTTTAAGTGCGCGTTGATGACTTCTGAGTGCAAATTCATCTTGCATTTCACGTGTGATCTCCCAACGCTGCGCCACTATTTCAGCCGTTAAGCCCATTCCATAAGCAAGCTCAGGGTGACCTTCGCTAAAATAGCGAGGATTCGCAGAGAGCTTATTCCCTCCCATAGGTACCATCGACATGCTTTCTACTCCTCCTGCGAGCAGGAGGTTTGCCTCACCCGTGCGGATACGATCGGCAGCCAAGGCGATGGTTTGTAATCCGGAGGAGCAAAATCGGTTGATGGTCATGGCGGGAACCGTATCCGGCAATCCCGCTAACAACACGCTCATGCGTGCCACATTCATTCCTTGTTCAGCTTCCGGCATAGCGCAACCAATGAGTACATCATTAATGGTTTTCGGGTCTACTGTATTTTGTTCGCCCATAAAAGATTTGATTAAATCCGCTAATAAACTATCAGGACGTGTGTAACGATAGTCCCCTTGGTTTTTACCAACGGGGGTGCGTTTAGCAGCAATGATGTAAACAGGTGTAGAAATGGTCATAAAGAATCATCCAATAACTGATATTCAACAAGTTTTTTATGTAAGGTAGCGCGGTTTAATCCTAAAATTTTAGCCGCTTTTGATTGATTGTTTTCTGTTTGGCGCATAATTAATTTTAATAAGGGCTTTTCGATGGCCTGTAATGCCAGCTGATGCAAATCGGTGGGCAAATGATGGCGATGTTGTTGCATGAATGTGCTTAGCGCTGCTTCAATGGCGTGATTTAACTTAGGAGGTTTCGAAGATTGATTTGCAGGTATCATGAGGTTCATAGCAGGGTGTATTAGTAATTCTTGGGTTTCCATATAAAACATTGCTCCATATTAGTATTAAAGACGAACCGATAATTCTATCGATAAATAATGAAGAAGGGAAGGGGGTTGACAACGCTTATTGTGATGGTGCAGGAGTATCAATGGGGCCTCCAGAGGTGGAAGCATATGAGACGACGATGACGGTGGTACCTGGCGCTGTTTCTGGCCCGGAGTGAGTGCTGTCGGCTGCTGTAGAAGGAAAGAGTAGCGATCCTCCTGAAAGAGATCGGCGCCGTGGCGGATCTAGAATGATAGCGGTGGGGGCAGTTGAAATAGCTGAAGATGTAGAAAAATGGGAGCTACAGGGACGTGAGTCTGGTAGGTCCACAGGAGAGGAAGGTGAGGAAGAAGTGGCTGCGTCTTGTGGAATCAGAGGTGGTGAGGAAGACAGTACGGCAAATATTGAATTTCGGAGAGTTAAGAGGGCATTGCGTGTAGGAGGTGGAGGTGTGCCTTCGCCTTTAGCGGACTGAGTGATTGATATAGCGTCTCCTTGGCATAAGGATTCTAGTAAAGCCATAGCTGCTTGTAGTTTTACTAAATCTCCTTTGGGTATCGGTACGGTATCAATACGTTGTACGTACGTTGAAATGGCTGCATAAAATGAGGGATGAGTAATAATCGCCGAATGAGAAGTATCTGAGAGGGGTTTGCAGCCATTGAAGGAAGGGGAGCCGGTGTAAAAGCATTCTTTTGCTACCAGAGGATTGTGCTCATCGACGAGGAAAGATACTGGAAGGTTTGCTTTGGTTAGCTTTTTGTAAGCAAGAGTTAATTGATCGAGTGGTAAGGCCGCAGCAAGCGTCATGAGATGTGCTAAAAAATCACATAAAATAGGTTGAGACTCTCTTATATCCTTCCAGTGGTGAACAATAATGTCGTGTGGTAGAGCAGCAGCGGATGAAGACGTAGAGTATGATCTATTTTGAGCAGGCACCACCACCCCCTGTGCGGCGCAACATACGGGTATCATAGTGGGGAGCATAGCATTTAATTCGTCAGCGGTTTGTATGACCAGAGGATCAAGTAAAACAGTTGGGGGAGGAGTTCGTCCAGCATCTGCGATCTTTGCCATTACTCCCATCGCTATACATGCGCCTAAAGAGTAACCAACTACCATGTGTGGAGCGTTTAAGTGAGTGATACGAAGCTGCTCATAGACATAAGTATAAAACTGTACTAAATCTTCAAAATTTGCTAGCAGAGGCATTAATTCTGTGAGAGCGAGCTCGTCATTCGCGGCCACATCAAGAGAGATAATTGTTGTGGGTGCTATGTTATTTGTTTTTTGGCAGGTTGTAAAATATTCGGTGGTTCCTGTAATATCTGGAAAAACAAGTATAGATTTTTTTTCAGAAGGAAGAGAGAATCTTTTTACATAGGTGGCAGTTACTATTTTTAAACATAATGTCTGAACACTATCTTCTAAACTGATTTCAAAAGAAATGCCTTGATTGCGTAAAGCACCTTGTAAGGTGGTACGCCCCAAGGAGTCTAACCCTAAATCCTGCAGTGTGCTTCTTTTGTGGGCCCAGAGTGCTTCTGGTGTAATCTCTTTTAAATTGAGAATTGAGGTTATTGTAGTTAATAATGCGCGCCTATTTTCTGATAAATTTTGTGGTAGAGGTTCTGTCGCAAAATCAGGCATCGTTAACTGTGCATAATCCGGTGTGCGTTTTTCACCTTTGGTGGGGATGAGGGGTACTGTTACAAAAAAAGAAGGGATCGCCCAACGAGACATAAGGCTTTTACATTGTTCTCTCAAAGTATGAAGAAGCGCTTCTGATACGATGCTAGGAGTTGGCGTAGGCGTGTCTCTTTGGGTAATGAAAGCCACTATTTTCCCAGAGGGTAATGTGGTGACAGCGGCATTAGTTATGCCATCGATAGTTTTAAGTGTGGTTTCAATAGTATCTAATTCTACTTTTTGACCACTGACTTTGACTACTCGTGTTTGACGACTCACAAAATTTATTTCGCCCGTAGGAGTGAGGGTGACATAGTCACCTGTGGCAAAATATCTTTTTCCGTCAATCTCTTTAAATCGCTCTTCATTGAGAGTAGGGTCTGTATATCTCCCCAGTCCGCGTCCACCAATATAAAGCTCATAGGACACGTTGCTTTCTGCTGCAGCTAAAGAAAGAAAAGTAGTGTCTTCCGTATCGAGTTTTTTTAGCAAGAAAGACATAGCGTTGATAGGATGGCCGATAGACTTCAGATGCGCTTCATGAATTGGGTTGAGTGTTGCGCCCACACTAACTTCAGAAGGACCATAGCCATTCACAGGGCGTGAGCCAGCAGCGAGTAGTTTTGTTGTAAATTCGGGACGAAAAGCTCCGCCTGTTGAGGTGATCGTGACAGGGTGGTCTAAGAACTGTTGGGCTGAAGAAGAGGATTTATCGCTGTGGGGTACTAATTCAGCAATAAGTTGGTAAATAGAAGGAGGAACCGTTAACACATCGATAGCAGGGCTTTTGGTATCAGTTTCTTTGTCGTAGAGAGTACCATTGAGAAGTGGAAGCAATGAAGCAGTATCTGCTTTAATGGAAGTGCTAGCCGTTACTATGTGTGCACCGTTAAACAAAGCGCCAAACATATCCCAAAAAGCTGCGTCAAAAATAGGGGAGGCGAACACTAAATAAGCTTTTTTAGGAGCGAGCTTTAGTACTTCTTGCCATGGGGTTTGCCACTTTAATAGACCATCTCCCGGAAGAATAAGGGTTCTTGGTGTTCCCGTGGTGCCCGAGGTAGAGACGCAATAAGCATCAAGATCTTCTTCACCTTCAGCAGAAATTACAGGGTTAAGGAAAGTGCTAACATCACTATCACTTGAAACCTCTTCGAAACGTGAGCAAATAGGAAGGTGGGTAGATAAACCTTGAATATCTTCCGCTTCTCCCACAATCACTTTAATTGGATGTTGTTCACTAAGGCTATTATCAGCAAGAATAGTGGCGAGTCGCTCAGGGCTGTCTACCCAAATAAAAGGGGCGCCAAGGCGCACCGCCGCTAACATCGCACTTATTGTCAATAGTATAGGTTGATTCCCATATAAGATAAAAGAAGGGCGTGGTTGCTGGGAATCTACATGCGGGTGCAATGTTCGAACCGCTGCTGCAGTTGCTTGTAGGAGCTCTTTATAAGTAACGGTGGTTACCTGAAAACTATTGGGCTCAGACGAGGGCTTGACTACAGTCAACGCTGGGTTGTCCAATTTTGCATCAGGCGAGATAAGCGGCCAAAGCGCATTCCACAGCTTTGGGCTAGTAGGTAAAAGTAAAGGCATAGGCGCACCTGCACGACGTTATGTTCATAATACTATCTTTATTATTTACAATGCTGTCATTGCTGTTTTAACACAACATATTTGTACAATTTTTATTAGGATAAGATATAATATCACATAATAACATAGCGAATCTAGTACAACATTTCGTTAATTTTGCTTCTAGGGCTTCTAAAGCTTGCTCATCAGATAACATAACCAATATAATAGGCATATTATGTCTCAATTTACTTTTGATCAATCTATTGCTTTTAAAGGTTTTGCTGAAAAAAGTAAGGATGTTTTTTGGGTAAAATCGCCTGATTATAAAAAACAACTTTATCTCAGTGCGGCTTTTGAAAAAATTTGGGGACTACCCCTAGACGCTATTTATGCGGAGCCGTCGTTATGGATGAAGTCTATTTATCCGGAGGATTTGCTTAAACTTCGCGCTTCCATTGCAAAACGTAATCCTTTAGTGAATGAAAATACACGTTTTTTAGAATATTATCGCATTGTGCGTCCGGACAAAGGAATTCGTTGGATCAAAGACACAAGCTTTCCTATCTTTGTTGGAGAGCAACTTCTGGCATTTGCTGGGATTGCAGAAGACATTACATTAGAAAAACAACATGAAATCTCTTTAGTTGCGGCTAAAGAAGCCGCTGAGGCCGCAAGTCAAGCTAAATCTGAATTTATTACTAATATGAGTCATGATATTCGCACCCCTTTGTCGGGTATTGTGGCGATTGCCGGTAATCTCGGCGCTAAAGCACGAACTCCTGAGGAAAAAGAGCAGCTTGAATTAATGCAAGAAGGCGCAAAACAACTTTTAAACTTGTTAAATAATGTCTTAGATCTAGCAGCTATGGGTAAGTCACATGATGAACTATTAAAAGAAAAATCTTTTGATCTTGTGGCTTCTATAAAAAATCTTACTGCTTTAGTTTTGCCCAATATTCAAACGAAAAACTTAGGTTTTTCTATTTATATGGATCCCGCGTTGCCACATTATGTGATAGGAGATCAAGTAAAATTTGAGCGCATTTTATTAAATTTATTAGGAAACGCCATTAAATTTACAGAAGCAGGTAGTGTTACATTTGAAGCTAAAGTATTAACGTGTAATCACTCAACTTGTGAGATCGAATGGAGCATTAGCGACACAGGGATTGGCATTGCGGATACTGAGCAGCCTAAGATTTTTGATCGCTTTTTCCGTGTTTCACCTGCTTATAAAGGGTTATATCAGGGTAATGGTGTTGGCCTTTACATAGCGCAAAAATTTGTGGAACAGTTAGGAGGCAAAAAAATTTACGTGGAGAGTAAAATAGGAGAAGGTACACGTTTTCATTTTACCTTACCTATGAAGATTACAGAAACTTCTATTGAGGTGAGCTCACAAGAGAATATACAAAAAAAATCATTACGCACGACGCCCTATCACATACTTCTTGTGGAAGATACTAAAATTGCACGTGTAGCAGCCCAATTAGCTCTTGAACAGATCAATTGCCAACTTGATTTTGCTGAAAATGGTGAAGCGGCGTTGAGAATGGTGAAAGATGGATGCTATGAGTTGATTTTTATGGATATCGGTTTGCCGGATATTTCGGGCATGGAAGTAACTCGTTTAATTCGAAGAGAAGAAAAAAATACGAATAAACATATAGCTATCATTGGGTTAAGTGCTCATATAGATGAAGCGATTCGACAAGAAGCTTATGAGGCTGGCATGGATGATGTATTGATTAAACCCTTATCAGTAGAGCAAGCGGAAGAAGTACTCCTCCAATTTTGCCAGCCTGATAGAAAAAAAACAAAGACCACAAAAAATAACGACATTTCTATGCCAACGCTTGCAAATAAAATTTTTAATGCACGCAACTTGCAAAAGCGAGTGCCCAACAAAAAAGCATTGAGGGAACTTTTAGACTCTTTTATATATGATACCGTTTCTGCTGAGATATTTGCTTTAACGGCAGCTTATGCGCAATCGGAATGGGTGACTGTCGCTAAAATTGCACATCGTATTAAAGGCGGTGCTTTATATATAGATGCACCCTTACTTGCTGAAGCAAGTGAAAAACTGCTTAAGTGTTGCCGTGCAAGCAATAAAAATGCGATCAGTGATGTGTATTATGATTTGCTACAAGCAATTGACACGACTAAGATTGCTGTTGAAGAATGTTTGATGGGATTGGATAGTAACTAAGGCATTTTGAGCATTCGCTATGCCGAAACAGAAAACATTTTTAAGATAATTTTTATGGACAATGCCAACTCTCCTCATTTCGTCATCACACAAAACCATATCCTCGCGCCTGCTAGGTTTTTAGTTTCACCTAATTGTAATAACCGTCCTTCCGATGCTGTAATTAGCTTGCTCGTAATCCATAACATCAGCTTGCCTCCTGGAATATTTACAGGGGATGCTGTCGAAAAATTATTTCTTAATAAATTAGATTGTGCTGCCCATCCTTATTATGAAAGTTTAAAGGATTTAAAAGTTTCTACGCATCTTTTTATTCGTCGTACTGGTGAGGTGATCCAATTTGTCCCTTTTAATAAACGTGCTTGGCATGCAGGTGCTTCCAACTTTGATGGCGTTCCTAATTGCAATGATTATTCTATTGGGATTGAGTTAGAAGGAAGCGATAGTGAAGCTTTTACAAAAGAGCAATATCTCACACTAGTTCCCATTACGAGATGCTTGATGCAAAAATTTCCAGCGATTACACTGAATCGCATTGTTGGCCATAGTGATATTGCTCCTCATCGGAAAACGGACCCAGGTCCGTTTTTTAACTGGGATGAGTATAAAAGGCAAATTACTGCCTAATCCATTTCAAATAAAATCATGTAAAATACTATTTTTTTTACAAGGAACCAAGGACGATGTTAACTTCATTATTCCATCATGCTAAACGCTTTTTAATCGCAAGTAGCTGCTTGTTTTTTATCTCCTCCGCCTATGCAGATCTGGCTATGTACGTTTATCCGCAACAAGCACTGGTCAACAAGCCTATTAGTATTCGAGTTTCTGGTGTTAAACCCGGTACTCCTGTTGATCTTACCGCAACTACCACCGATGAATTAGGTCGTGTATGGAAGTCAAACGCACAAGTCATTGCAAATAGCGCCGGAATGTTGGCTTTAGGAGAGCAAGCACCTATTAGTGGTACTTATTTAACTCCTGATTCAATGGGATTATTTTGGTCGATGCAATTGCCATCGGATGTAAAGAACCGTACTCTTTTCGCTCATTCTTCTTTAAATCCAATGATTGTAAATTTAACGGCGACGAATAATGGGCAAACTATTAAGGCGCAACTCACGCGCTATGTGGCGGCTGATGGAATTACGCGTGTTTCTTTACCTCCGGAAACCGGTTTGGTAGGGAATTTATTTACGCCTAAAGGTAAAGGTCCATTTCCTACGGTTATTGTATTAGGTGGTTTGGGAGGAGGAATTCCCTCGGATGCTTATGCTGTGCAATTTGCTAATCAAGGTTATGCCGTGATCGCTTTAGCGTATTATAAAGCCCCGGGGGTTCCCACTCACTTAAGCAATATTCCTCTAGAGTATTTTGGGAAAGCCATTCAGTGGGCCCAAATACAACCACAGTTAAATACACGTCGATTAGCGGTGGTAGGTACGTCATTTGGAGGGAGCACAGCTTTATTGGTGGCAGCGCATTATCCTCAAATTAAAGCAGTCGCCGTCTTTAGTGGCGGGGGAGTTATTTTTCAGTCGGTAGACCCTAAGCCAGACGTGATTGGGGCACAGACGCCTTTTACTTATGGAGGGAAACCCCTCGCTTATATTCCTTTAGATATTCCATCCCCTACGGCTGAAAATTTAACAACATCTTATTATTTGCGCACTTTCTTGTCTAGTTTATTCGCGATAGATCCGCAAACCGTGAATAAAGCAACTATCCTTGTAGAAAACATTCAAGGGCCTATTTTGATGCAAGCGGGAGTCAATGATTTATTTTTAGGTTCAAGCGTATTATCTGGAATGGCTTTTGAACGCTTAAGCGAAAAGCATTTTGCTTATGATTATCAGTTGATAAACTATAATGGAGTGGGGCATTTCTTGGGAGGGGAAGGATTGCCATATACACCCACGACGGTTTTAACAAGTCCTATTGGTGTTAACGGGGGAGATGTGAATCTTGGAGGCAATCCAAAAGACACAGCTGATGCGCAAGTAAAGGCTTGGCAGGCGGTAATGGATTTTCTAGCTAAATATGCTCGTTAAGTCTTGGGGTCAGACTTCGTTAGAGGTCTAATGTGAAAATGAAAAACCGAAGCTTGGCCCTGTAACGTAACTTAAATTTGACAAAAATAATTCACCGCCTCCAAAAGTGCTGTTTGCATGCCTTCACTTGAGCTTAAGTGGCCCGCCGCTGGAAGGATTTTTAAAAGACTACTTGGCCATGCTTGATGTAATCGATAAGCATTTATGGGGGGGCATAAAAAATCTTTAGCGCCGTGAATAATAATGGCTTTAAGATGACATATTCGATGAAGTTCGTTTATCAGTTGATTTGGTTTTAAAAAAACCTCATGACTAAAATAATGGCTTTCGAGACGTGCTAAATTAATTAACATATTTTGCTCAGTGATATTTTCTGGCCAGGATTCTATCGGCGGTAGCTCTAAACACGTTAAAGCCCAATTATGCCAGTGCAACGCAGCTTTTTTAATGGTGTTTTGGTTTGTAGAAGTTAACGCTTGATAGTAGCTTTTCACAATGTGTGGTTTGGGTGTGGGGAGCCAATGAGTGAATTTAGAAAAAGCTTCTGGGAAGAGAGAGGGGGCGCCTGATTGATATAACCAATCATACTCACTTTGTTCACCTAAACAAATGCTACGCAACACAAAACCTAACACATGCTGGGGATACTTTTCACCGTACGCCAACGCTAATGTAGATCCCCAAGAGCCTCCATATAATAATATCGTGGGGAGATTGAAATGGCGGCGTATGGCGTCAATATCCTCAACTAAATCCCAAGTAGTATTATGTTGCAACTTTCCAAATGGCAAAGATTCGCCACATCCCCGTTGATCATGCAAAATCACAAAGCACCGACGTAAATCAAAGTTAGCAAAATTCTTAACATCACAGCCCGCTCCTGGCCCTCCATGCAACTGCATGATCGGGAGACCCAAAGGATTACCTGCGTAGTGAATTTTGAGTTGGTGATTGTGCGTGACTGGTAATAAAAAAGAAGTAATAGTCATATTGAAAATAGCTTAAGTTTATAAAGAAGCCCCACCCCATAACGTAGTTCAGCCCTTGTCTAACCTCTGTTAACCGAGTAAGATTAGCCTTTTTAACCAAGAAGGGCAAGTATTTTAATGAATTTATTAACTTCTATTATGATTTGTAGCATGTTTTACAATAGTAGTATTGTTAATTCAATGATACAAAATGGATCAGCAGAAAATCCTTTGATGATTACAGTGGTGACAGATTCTGGCAAAGCGGGAATTAAAAATGGGAGTTTTAAAACTGTTCCTACCGCTTTAGCTTATGCTAAGTCTCAACTAGCTCAAGGTAAACATATTGAAATTGGCATGATGCAAATTCCAAGTGGGTGGTTAGAGACTTTGGATAAACAGGGTGTTACGTTAGAATCTTTATTGCGCCCTTGTAAAAATATCGCTGTTGCGAGTGATTTATTAGATCAAGCCGAAGCCTATTGTGCGACCTCAACCAATAATGATACTGAGCGAGATACGTGTGCGTTATCATTTTACAAAACCGGCAATAAGACCGAAGGCTTAGGATATGCGAAGCAGATAATCGATTATGCCACTATTCATCCATTTAATAAAACGAATCCTTCTAATCAAAACTTAAATTACAACAAATTATTGCAGCATTCGGAATACCAGTTGCCAACGCCCGGTTTTGATCAAGATTATAAAGATACGGATTCTTATGATACTTCATCGGAGGGTAGTGATGACAATAATAGCGCCAAATAATCAAGATAAAATTGCCGCATGCCAACAAAAGCAATATTTCGTAACACGTAGCGATCTCCCGTTATGTTGCCCTATGCCAGACATGGTGTTGTGGAATGCGCATCCAAGAGTGTATCTTGCGATTGAAGAAGAGGGTACGTCCATATGCCCTTACTGTGGATCCGAATATTTTTTAAGTGAAGCCAGTCGAGTGAGTTAAGTGAAAATTTTAGTTGTTGCGCCAGCGTGGGTGGGTGATATGGTGATGGCGCAATCTTTATTTCGTTTTTTGAAATCGCTACATCCAAAAGTTCGAATAGACCTTGTTGCTCCTCCGAGTACTGCCGCACTCGCGATGAAAATGCCTGAAGTGACAACTACACATTTATTAGAAGTAAAGCATGGTGGCTTGCAACTTCGCGAGCGCTTTAAGCTAGGATGCCGATTAGCTAAATTTGAGTATGATCAAGCGATTGTCTTGCCAAACTCTTGGAAGTCCGCTTTAGCAGTATATTTTGCAAAAATTCCTCGACGCACTGGTTTTTTGGGAGAAATGCGTTATGGTTTACTTAATGATGGACGCATATTGGATAAAATACGCTACCCTTTAATGGTTCAGAGATTTTGTGCATTGGCGCTTCCCCGTGCTTCTGAGTTGCCTTCGCTCTTACCTTGGCCTAAGCTTACCGTAGACCCAAATAACCAACAAAAATTGATTCGTCAATTTAATTTAAATCCTACAAATGCTTTAGTGATTTGCCCGGGAGCGGAATATGGAGCATCCAAACGGTGGCCTGCAGAATATTTTGCTGAGGTGGCAAAGGCCTATCAGCAGCAAGGGGGGGAAATATGGGTAGTGGGAGGACCAAAAGATCAAACGATCACGCATGCTATTGAAGAAAAAGTAAGGTGTAAAAATTTGGCGGGTAAAACATCTTTAACAGATGCGGTGGATTTATTGGCTTTGGCAAAATTAGTGTTAACCAATGATTCGGGGTTGATGCATATTGCAGCGGCCGTAGGTGTTAAAGTAGTGGCACTGTATGGTTCAACGAGTCCAGATTTTACACCACCATTAACCGATAAAGCAGTCATTGTCAGTAAAAATTTACCTTGTAGACCTTGCTTTGCTCGTACCTGTCGATTTGGCCACTATCATTGCTTGACGCAGATTTTGCCTGATGAGGTCTTTCAACTTACGCAAAAACAATAGCATTTTTCGCAGGCATTACCATATTTAATTGCGTAGTTGCAATGTTTTGAATGCGAATGGGCGAAGACCATGTGTTTTGCTCGAGCAATAGTTTGCCTTGATCTACGATCATTTGCTGATGTAGCGAGCGGAGGCTGTGTAGTTGCATCACTTCTTGACGACTCATATCTTTAAGATAAATAATGCCGCAAGCGGTGACCAAAGAGGCGCACAAGAGCAACCCCAAGATAATCGATTGAAATGATAACAACATATGCCGTACGTTGTAACCTGTTAAAGTGCCCGCAGCGAGGGCTTTGGCTGTAGCGTTCATCGGTATTTCTCCCCAATTCTCAATATTGCACTTCTCGCGCGAACATTTGCCGCGAGTTCCCTTTGTGATGGCTTAACAGCCTTCCCAATTATTTTCATTTGAATCCCAAGTTGCTCATCCGTTAAAGGTAAAGCTCTTAAAATCTCTTCTCCTTTAGACTGGGTATTCATAAACTGCTTAACGATTCGATCTTCTAAAGAATGGAAGCTGATAACTACCAGGCGCCCGCCAATGGCTAAAGTTTCAACAGCTACGTCCAATCCTTTTTTTAAATCTTCTAGTTCCTTATTGATGAAAATTCTTATCGCTTGAAAACTCCGCGTCGCGGGATGTTTGTGTTTATCTTCTTTAGGGATAGCACTTGCGATAATTTTTGCCAATTGGTGGGTGCGAAGAATCGGTTGTTCGGCGCGTGTTGTGATGATCGCTTTCGCAATCCGCCGGGCAAAACGCTCTTCGCCATATTCCCATAATACTTGAGAGATTTCTTTTTCATTCGCATGATTGAGCCAATCGGCGGCACTTTGATCATTTAAATGGTCCATACGCATATCTAAAGGACCATCCAAACGAAAACTAAAGCCGCGAGTGGGGTCATCTAATTGAGGCGAAGAGACTCCCAAATCCAGCAAAATTCCATCAACTTGTTTGTTTTTAAAGAGCGTTTTGGCAGCTATTCCCATTTCAGTAAAGCTGCCTTGAAAAAATAAAATTCGCGGATCACTCTCAAAGCGTTTTCTTCCAAAAGCAATTGCTTTTGGATCTTTATCCATCGCCAGCAGTAAGCCCTTGGGGCTTAAACGTTGTAAGATGGCGGCACTGTGACCGCCGCGACCAAAAGTGCCATCAATGTAAACCCCATCAGGTTTTACATTAAGCGCATCAATGGCTTCATCCAGGAGAACAGAAATATGTATTTCCGCTTCCATGGGTTATAAAGCTAAATCTTTTAGTTGATCAGGAACTTCATCACCTTTGGCTTTTTCTTCTGAAAGCCATGTATCACGAAGTTGACGCCAACTATCTTCGTTCCACAATTCAAATTTTTTACCTTGACCCACTAACACTAAATTTTTTTCCAAATCTGCATAATCTCTTAAAGACTGCGGTAATAAAATCCGGCCTTGTTTGTCGATTTCCACTTCAGTGGCATGACCAATTAGCAAGCGTTGAATACGGCGGGTTGCTTTATTAAAACTCGATAATGCTTGAATTTTTTGTTCAATAATTTCCCATTCAGGGAAGGGGTAAAGCAGTAAGCAAGGAGCGTCAGTATCAATTGTCGCAATGAGCTGATTGTCATAATCAATTTCAAGCTCTTCGCGATAACGCATTGGCATCGCTAAGCGACCTTTAGCGTCTAGATTGATGTGGTTTATGCCTCTAAACATACCTGGCTCCATAATATTCTTATCGAAATCGGAGTTTTTCAATAAGAATTTAATAGCTTAACTTAACGATCCTTGCTTCTACTTTGAGAGGATAACTCTCTGATTTTCCCACTTTAATCCACTTTTTTACTACTTTGTACCACTTCACACCACAAATATACTCTTTTTAGCGTAATTGTCAAGAGTTTTTGTGAGAACGAATTGATGCAGTGGAAAAGTACTCTGTGAGGCATGAAAATTTCCTCAGAATCGCCTATCCCACAAATGATAGGTAACGCAAATTCAAAAATCGTACTCCATATATGGATTCACTCATATTGTCAAAGGGAAAAGTAAGTGGGTAGTGCTATATTCAAAAAAGGCGTTTTGGATTTGTTAAATTAGATGTAACATATTGAGTTTATATAATATTTCAATCAATTGCTTGGTTTTTTTTAATTTTATACTTAATTTGTAGTAAAATATTCAAACATATAATAAAAACTTTCTTATAAAAAAGGTAATCCCGTATGCGCATGTCGCCACAATTAAACGCTCAGAAAAAACAGGTAGCACAACAACCGCCCGCGCTCGCATTACGTGTGCAATACGAAGCACTACGCGAGCAAGAAAAAAAAATCGTAACCACACTTCTTAGTTATTTATCGATGGTTGCTCTCCTAGACTTACCTTGGCGTTTATATAAATTTTTTGTTCCACCAAAGCCATCTTCCGCGCTGTTTGTTGCTCGTCTGGCAGAACGAAGCAATGAAATAGCCAAAAGTGTCAGCACAGCGAGCAGCCAATTTGACAATACCCTAGCAGTCTTATGCGCTAACTTATTAAAAAATCCTTTGAGACCAAGCCGGCAAGAAACTGATGGATTGATGTACTTTGCTCAACAAATGTATAGGATATTAACCACTCCAAATCACTCACAAAGAGCTGAGCTGGTTAACTTAATGACTAAATATGAATTAGGTACCCCATACAATATAGCAAGTTGGATTTCTGCTTTATCCAAAGCCGTTTTCAATCCACCAGCCAATCAAGATTTCTATGCAAACCTGCATGCATTCTTTAATTGGTTGATGGAATTTGCTGAAAAAAATAGCGAGTTAAGTATTCCCAATTTAATGGAGTTTATTGCTTGCCGTGCTGCACCCTTGAAAGCCATAATGTTTGCTGATGCGTTGGGAACCGCAGACGAAATTACTCGGGCATTTCTTCCATTACCCAACGTAATTAACCACGTACTTGCCTTGGGAAAAAAACACCCTGGTTTTTTTCTTATTGGTCCCCTTGGTTTAATTGCCACACCATTTTTGCTAGAGTTACTGTTTGAAAAGCTGTTTCTTAAAGCCATTCGTCTTTATAGTCGTTATGGGCTACTCATTCCTCAAGATGAACGAGAGCTGGCCACCCTAGAAAGTTTGCCTGCGACAGCGCAAAAGCCTGTTGCCACTGCTCTTACAATAGCTTCGCAACGTTTAAAAATTGCCCCTCGCTATCAAGTAACGGGCATTATCATCACAACAATAACCACTGTGGCAGCCATTGCTACGGCAGAACTCTATGAAGTTGCCCTTCTCGCGGGTGCAATTACGGCGACTTATTTTGGCCAACCTATTATTAACGCAGCAACAAGGTTGGGCTCTCGGATAAAAAACTGGTTCACAAAACAAGTTTCTCGTGTATGGCAACACTTAGATTATCAACAATCTTTAGCACAATTGATAAAGGCGTTGCATTACGCTGAGGCTCCATTTCAAATATATGGTACAGAAAATAGCGACCGGGTTTATCGCTTAATCATTCGTGTGCAGGATGGACAACAAGCAGACGCAATTATTAGTCATTTTTTAGCCAGAAACCATATCGTAGCAGAATGTATGGGAGGCTGCTTATATGTGGAACCACAATCTTTTAAACATCTTAAGCTCGCAGACGTTATAAAAGAGGCGGTCGCAGCAGAACAGCAACTAACAAAGAGCGCGACTTTACTTAAGGCACAAATTAGAAAATATTTACAATCTTCCGGACAAGCTCCTGCTTTTAAGATTAAATATGATTGGGATAATCATTGTTGCTGGGTTAAAATTGCCCATCCGCAGATTGCGGCTCAGAAAGAAGCATGGTTGGCGGCATTTAATAACGCAGAAGAGTTTTTCTTGGATGGCAGTAAACCAACTAAACTTGCAAACACCCTTAGTGTAAAAATTACTCTTCACACTACCCAACTTTCCAACTTAAACACTTACTTAAAACAAGCTATTCCAGCACCACAGCAAGGCAATTTCGTCATGCAACCAGTGCTCTTTGCGCCTTCGGAATTGGAAGAAGAGCGGGACGATCATTGCAGCGACGACTCCATGCCAGCTCAGCACAGTGAAGAGGAGGCAGTTTTAACCAGTATAGATTCACGCGATGGATCTACTTTATATGCGGTAGATAGTCCTTTTCACCCACGGGGTCGCTGCTGGGCTAAGTTACTTCTTGGTTCCAGAAGTGCAGCCTTACCAGAAATAGCTGATTTTTATAACGAGAGAGTTAGTGGCGAAAGGTTAGCTCTTGTATCAAATGTAAATCACCAAGGCATCGCTCCTTTAACCTCTCCGATGACTGTTGCAACTGCAGATGGGCGAATGCTCGCCAATGTCGAATATAAAACCTTAGGCACCTATGCGAATACGAGACTTTTTGGATATACTGAGAAGACACCAGAAAACGGAGCTATCTACGTGCTTAAAGCGATTGGGCCGGCGTTACACTGAATAAGTATACCGCTATAGCTTTTACAATTCTACATTTTCATCAAT
The DNA here is from genome assembly GCA_964471475.1 of uncultured Gammaproteobacteria bacterium. Taxonomy (GTDB): domain Bacteria; phylum Pseudomonadota; class Gammaproteobacteria; order CAISUE01; family CAISUE01; genus JAJNBD01. The sequence goes on along the minus strand of CAYYFQ010000011.1, from coordinate 40,372 downwards.
TTTCTTGCTCCTGCGTTTCCCAGAGGCAATATTGAGTAATTCAACTCCCACAGAAAATAACATGGCAAAGTAAATATAGCCATGAGGAATTTGGAAATGCATTCCATCAGCAATGAGAGCCATTCCAATGAGCATTAAGAAACTTAATGCAAGAACTTTCAAGCTAGGATATCTCATGATAAAGCGATGCATTGGGCTACTTGCAAACATCATTAATAAAATCGCGATGATAATTGCAATTGCCATTATTAAAAAATAACTAGTTAACCCAATGGCAGTCATAATACTATCAAAAGAAAAAACCAAATCTAATAAAACGATTTGAACAATCACAAAACTAAAGCGTTTAAATCCAGGGTTGCGAGGTTTAGTATGAGCTTGTGCAATCCCCATATGAATTTCATTGGTAGCTTTGACTAATAAAAATAGTCCCCCCATTAACATAAATAAATCACGTACTGAGAAAGTAAAGCTGCTAATGGTAAAAAGAGGTTGCTGAAATTTGATTAACCAAGCGGCAATGTAAAGTAAAAATAAGCGTAAAATTAAAGCTACGGATAATCCCGTATATCGCCCCGTTGCTTGCTGTTCGGGGGGTAAACGCGAAATGGCAATGCTGATAAAAATTAAATTGTCTACTCCTAATATTACTTCTAATCCAATTAAAGTAAGTAGGCTAATCCATAAGTCGGGCGAAGTAATAATTTCGTTCATAAGCATGCTAGAATAGTAATGACACGAAAATATACCATCTCAAGGAAGTATTATGCAACACTCACCAAGATTTTTGCACTTAATTGAACAAGTCCGTCATAAAGTGAAACATATCGATGCGGATGCGTTATATGATATTTTAAATCATCCTATAGAAAATTTTTATTTAATTGACGTGCGCGAAAAAGAAGAATACTTGCCTAAACATTTGCCCGGCGCCATTCATTTAAGCAAAGGTGTTTTAGAGCGCGATATTGAGAAAACCATTGCGGATCCTAATGCTGCCATCGTAGTTTATTGTAGTGGCGGATATCGTTCCCAATTAGCTGCCTATAATTTGGAGTTGATGGGGTACAAAAATGTAAAATCTTTAAACGGTGGCTCAAGTCATTGGTTCGCTAAAAATTTGCCTGGCGAATAGAACGTCTAGACCACTCCTTTATGGCCATTTATTTTATTTCAGATTTACATTTAACTGACAATCAACCACATTTAAATAAGCTTTTTACTCATTTTGTGCATCATATTTTGCAGCCGTATGATACGCTCTATATTTTAGGGGATTGGTTTGAATATTGGATTGGTGAAGACTTTTCTTCCCTTACACAAAAAATAATCGTTCGACTTTTATTGTCCTTGCGTGAGAGAAAAATCACGTGGTATTTTTTAGCTGGAAATCGCGATTTTTTATTAAATGAAAAAACACTTAAAAAATATGATGGTCACCTGTTGCCAGAGTATTACCTCATGACGCTCAACCAGCAAAAAACATTATTGTTGCATGGTGATATGTTGTGTACGGATGATGTGAAATATCAAGCATGGCGCAAAAAAGTTCACCAAAAGTGGCTGCAAAAATTATTTTTAATTTTACCGTTAAAAATAAGAAAAAAAATTGCGGATCGAATGCGTGAAAAAAGCCAGCAACAAGCTATGGAGCTGACGCAAACCATGATGGATGTTAACAAAGAATCTGTTTTAAAAACTTTTAGCGATTTTAAAATTACTCTCATGATTCACGGACATGTACATAAACCCGGAGTTCATTTTTATTGGGATTCATTAAAGCAAGAATGGCTTACACGTTATGTTTTGGCTGATTGGGATATTATGGGTAATTTTTTACGCTATGATAATGATCAGTTTGAGCTGGCATATTTTTAACTTGCGTCATATAATAGACATCAACCTGAAAATCCTACACCACTATGGCTCTTACCCGCGAACAAATTGCCAAGCGCATCGCCTGCGAACTCAAAGATGGTGATTACATTAACCTTGGCATCGGTATTCCGACTTTAGTGGCAAATTATATTCCTCACAATGTACACGTGATAATGCAATCTGAAAATGGTTTGCTCGGAATGGGGCCTTATCCAAAAGAAACAGAGCTTGATCCTGATTTAATCAACGCGGGGAAAGAAACAATTACGACAGTTAAAGGCGCCGCTTTTTTTTCTTCTGCTGAAAGTTTTGCGATGATTCGTGGTGGTCACATTGATTTAACAGTGCTAGGTGCTTTTGAAGTTAGCGAACAAGGTGATATTGCTTCTTGGATGATTCCCGGTAAGATGGTTAAAGGGATGGGGGGCGCAATGGATCTTGTGGCTGGAGCACAAAATATTATCGTGGCAATGGCGCATGCAAGCAAGCACGGTGAATCAAAATTATTACCTCAATGTACGCTCCCTTTAACGGGTGTTGGTTGTATCAAAAAAGTAGTCACCGATTTAGGATATTTTGAAATTAAAAATGGCGCTTTTTATTTATTAGAGCGTGCCCCCGAGGTTTCAGTGGATTATATTCGAGCACATACGGCTGGTCGATTAATAGCTGATGATGCGGTTTCTATTATGCAATTTTAAGGGAAAATTATGTACCGTCCTAGTAAACGTCGCCCCAACGAACTTAGAAAAATAACGCTTACGCGTCAATACACTAAACATGCAGAGGGGGCTGTATTAGTAGAATTTGGTGATACAAAAGTGATTTGCACGGCCACTGTGGTGCAAGGGGTCCCCAAATTTTTAAAAGGTAAAGGCCAAGGGTGGGTGACGGCTGAATATGGGATGTTACCCCGAGCAACTGCAGATCGTGTTGACCGTGAAGCGGCTAAAGGCAAGCAATCGGGACGTACTGTTGAAATTCAACGTTTGATTGGTCGCTCTTTGCGTGCGATGGTGGATCTTAAAGCGCTTGGTGATTTTACTATTACGGTAGATTGTGATGTGATTCAAGCCGATGGAGGCACGAGGACTGCCAGTATCACAGGAGCAGCTGTCGCATTGGCTGATGCTTTAAATATGCTTGCACACAAGAAACAATTAAAACAAAATCCTTTACTTCAATTAGTGGCTGCTGTATCAGTAGGCGTTTATCAAGATGTACCTATTTTAGATTTAGATTATGCTGAAGATTCTTCTGCGGATACGGATATGAATTTGGTAATGACTGAAGGCGGGCAATTTATTGAATTACAAGGCACCGCAGAAAATGGAGCTTTTTCTGCGGAATACTTAGAAGAAATGCTTAGCTTAGGACGAGTAGGTATTCGAGCTTTAGTGGAAATCCAAAAAGCCTCGCTTGAGGGCGCTGCTAATTCTACTATCGGAAATTAACTTATGTTAGAAATTAACACTTATCTTGAAAAAATTAAAGAAGCCTTACTACGCGAAGCTCAACTTCGGAGGTCACTTTGACTATGACCACAAAAAAGAAAAGCTAGAAGAAATTCAGCGTGAGCTTGAACAACCAGGGATTTGGGATAATCCTGAAAAAGCTCAAGAGCTAAACAAAACTCGAGTGAGCTTAGAAAGAGTCATTACTAATCTAGACACGCTACAAAAAAAATTAGAAGATTGTGAAGATTTATTTCATTTGATCGCAGAAGAAAATGATGAGAAGGCTTTGCAAGAAACAGTTTCCGAGCTCCATCACCATCTCAAAACGCTTGATCAATTAGAATTTGAGCGCATGTTTTCTGGCAAGATGGATCCTAATTCTGCTTACCTCGATATTCAATCGGGTTCAGGTGGTACGGAAGCTCAAGACTGGGCTGAAATGCTGATGCGAATGTATTTACGGTGGGGTGAGCAACATGGCTTCAAAGCGGAAGTAATCGACGTGTCGCCAGGCGATGTGGCTGGGATTAAAGGCGCATCGATTAAATTTGAAGGCGATTATGCGTATGGTTGGTTGCGTACGGAAACAGGCGTACATCGTTTAGTTCGTAAATCTCCTTTTGATTCAAACAACAAGCGCCATACTTCTTTTGCCTCTGTTTTCGTATCTCCTGAGGTGGATGAAGATATTGAGATAGATATAAACCCAGCGGATTTACGTATCGATACTTATCGAGCTAGTGGGGCAGGGGGGCAGCACGTCAATCGGACCGATTCAGCCATTCGTATTACACACTTACCTACTAATATTGTTGTGCAATGTCAAAATGATCGATCCCAGCACAAAAATCGTGCGCAAGCGATGAGTCAACTAAAAGCTAAATTGTATGAACTAGAAATACAAAAAAAGAATGCAGAGAAAGCTGTACAAGAAGCAAATAAAGCGGACATTACTTGGGGTTCGCAGATTCGATCGTATGTGTTAGATGACAGTCGGATTAAAGATTTACGTACAGGAGTTGAAACGGGCAATACGCAGGCGGTACTTGATGGAGATTTGGATCGTTTTATTGAAGCGATGTTAAAAGCGCAAACTAGTTCTAAGGAATAAAAATTAATGCTATCACTTTCTAGCATTCAGCGAATTTTTGCATTATTTGCAAAAAATAATCCCCATCCAAAAACAGAATTATCTTATCACACTCCCTTTGAATTATTGATAGCCGTTATTTTATCCGCGCAAGCGACAGATAAAAGTGTGAATCTAGCTACCGCTAAACTTTTTCCCGTTGCTAATACACCTCACGCTATCAAAGCGCTAGGAGAAAGCGGTTTAAAGCATTATATCCAAACCATCGGCCTTTATAACAGTAAAGTAAAAAATATTTTACAAACCTGTGAAATATTAATTAATCAGTATAATTCAGAAGTTCCATCGACACGTGAAGCTTTGCAATCTCTCCCAGGCGTGGGGCGAAAAACTGCTAATGTGCTATTAAATACTTTATTTGGAGAGTCAACAATTGCAGTGGATACTCATATTTTTCGCCTGTCTCATCGTTTGGATTTGAGTCAAGGAAAAACGCCTGAAAAAGTGGAACAAGATTTATTAAAATGTATCCCCAAAAAATATTTAAAAAATGCCCACCACTGGTTGGTTTTGCATGGTCGTTATATTTGCCAAGCGCGAAAGCCAAAATGCGCTGAGTGTTTTTTAAACCGTTATTGCCCCAGCGCTTTCTTAGATCAATAGCGGCTTGCTCAATTAGGGGAAACCAGCTACCCTACAGTTTTTATTTTTTATATTTTTTATGTATAAACCATCTGACAAGCTTCCTCCCATAGGGTTTTCTACTATGACTTTTACGCACCCGGGTGAAATCATGGCATCGGTAGATAATATTTTAAACTTAGTAAATGTGGTGGATGTTGCGCTTCCCCCCATTGTGTTGCGTCGTTTTCGTAAAATGGCGCCAGCGGTATATGTTGTCCTAGTGGATTATTTGCGCAAAAAAAATCAAAAAGTCGCTAACTTCATCACTGTCAGCGCGTTGCATAATGATATGTTAACGAATCTTGCATCGAGCCATCCATTGGTCAATAAAATAACAATGCGTCGTTTGCAACAGGTGATACAGTTTGGTAACGATATTCATGCGCACTGCATTGCTTTGCAATTAGGTCGCCGAGGGTTATTCAGTCAAGAAAAAGAATCACGACAGAATTTATTGCGTAATTTGACCACATTAGCTTTACAAACTCGAGAACTAAATACCCCCATTTGTTTTGAAAACTCAGCACCGATGAATTCACGTTCTTTATTATTAACGGTGCAAGAGCACCAACAATTTTTTAATCATTTCGGTTTTGGGGTAGCATTAAATTTAGCTTTTGTACAAGCGCTAAACTTAGAGGAAGCGGCATTGCTGGAATATTTATCTGCTTTATTACCAATAACACAAGTGATTTATTTTAATAAAGCTACACCTGGCAAACATCCTCACGAATACAAAAATCACGACACTTCCTATCACTTTGAAAAATTGTTAGCGCTCATCAAGTTTCTTGGGTATCAAGGGCCTGCCATTGTAGACTCGTTGCCACATCCTTTAATCCCGAGAGCCTTTCAGGCTCTGGCAATAGAGGCATTAGATGAATTGTTGAAATAAGCACCACTCATCGTCCTCGCAAAAACAATTTATCAATATCAGCTAAACTTAAATAATGTACGGTGGGTCGTCCATGATTGCATTGTTCATAACGTGGTGTTTTTTCCATAGTGCGTAATAAGCTATTCATCTCAGGAATCGTTAAGTTATGGTTAGCTTTAATAGCGCGTTTGCATGCCATATTGCCTAACTTTTCTAAAAAAACATTTTCAATATGTTGACTGTGCCCATGTACATTAAGTTCAGCTAACATATCTTTAATTAAAGTTTCTATATTAAGTTTTTGCAATGGGGTGGGAACGGTGGTCAAACGAATATCTTCATGACTTAAGCGGGTAAACTCAATACCCATTTTAGCAAATTCAGCTTGATGAATCTCAGCAAGTTCTGCCTCTTTGGGAGAAAATTTAATTATCTGCGGAATTAACAGCGCTTGCTTGCTAAAATTTCGCGTAGCAATATTTTCTTTCATTTGTTCATACAAAATTCTCTCATGCGCAGCGTGGATGTCTACTATAATTAATCCTGCTTTATTTTGTGCCAAAAGAAAAATGCCATGTAATTGCCCCAAGGCATAGCCAAGTGGTGGTTCATTGGTAATTTCACTTTGTGAGACGTTATATAATTTTTCTAAAGAGGGTAAATTTTCATGAACTGCTAATTTTTGTTGTGCAAAAGCACTCATTAAAGGGCGGCTCGATGTAGTAGGTGAAGTATATTGAGGATATTTTTTTTGTGGTAAATGCATGGGTTGTATGGAGGAAGGGGTGACATTTGTCTCACCAATCTCAGAGGAAGATTCGTTTTTATCTTCAAACCTCTCATCACTTGGACGTTTACGCCCAATCGCTTGCGCTAAGGCATAAGCAATAAAATCATGAATGAGTCGTCCTTCTCGAAAACGCACTTCATGTTTCGTGGGATGTACATTGATATCTACCAATTCTGGTTCACAAGTTAAATATAAAACAAAGACGGGGTGACGTTGGCCGTAAAGCACATCACGATAAGCTTGTGAAATCGCATGCGAAATCAATTTATCACGCACAGCGCGACCGTTCACATAAAAATATTGTTGATCTCGTTGCGATCTTGAATGCGTTGGGAGCCCAAGCCAGCCGGACAAGCGTAAATTTTCACGCTCAATATCGAGCGCTAAACAATTTTGCAAAAAAGTGGAACCTAATAAAATTTTTAAACGGTTTTCTTTTTCGAAGGTGCTCAGTGCTACTGGCATTTGCCAAATAACTTTATGATTATGTTTTAAAGTGAAAGCGGTTTCAAAATGACTTAAGGCGATACGGCTGCAAACTTCTTCGATATGTTGAAACTCTGTGGTTTCACTTTTTAAGAATTTTCGACGCGCAGGGGTATTAAAAAATAATTCTTGCACATCCACTGTCGTGCCATTAGGGTGCGCACAAGGTTGCAAGTGTGGGGCGTTGTCGTTATCAAAGCTCGCAATAATTTGCCAAGCTTTTTCTTGAGCGGATGGTTTTGACGATAATGTTAATTTTGCAACGGAGCTAATACTTGCTAAGGCTTCCCCACGAAAACCTAAACTGGCAATATGGGTTAAATCTTCTAACTGATGAATTTTACTCGTTGCGTGCCTCGCCAAAGCAAGCATTAATTGATCTTTCGCGATCCCTTCTCCATTATCAACAAGTTGCATGCGTTGGACACCACCTTTTTCGATATTAATTTCAATTTTGGTGGCATTGGCATCCAGTGCATTTTCCAAGAGTTCTTTGATGACAGAGGCTGGACGTTCTACCACTTCACCCGCTGCAATTTGGTTGGCTAATAAAGGAGGTAACTTTTGAATTTGGTTATACATAAAAGTAAGAATACTCATGAATAAAATTAAGAAACGTTTGATTAAAAATTAACCAAGCGGTAGCCGCGATACATAAAAAAGGAGCAAAAGCTAACATAGTTTGTAAATGAGCTCGTCGTAACAAAATGGCGAAAATGGCAATCAAACTGCCTAACAAACAAGCAATAATTAAAATGCTGATCGCGCCCACGCTTCCAAACCAAGCACCGAAGGCAGCTAGTAATTTCCAATCTCCCTGACCCATCCCGTCGCGTCTACGCAGAATATAATAACAATAATTAATAGTAGCTAAGAGAAGATAACCCGTTATTGCACCAGTCACCGCCTGTTCGAGAGAGACAAAGGTGTGGTGAATATTAATAACCAATCCAAGCCATAATAAACTCATCGTTAAAAGATCAGGTAATAAAAGATATTTTAGATCGATGATAATCATAGGGAGCATCCAGCTACAAAAAAGAAGCGCCCAAAAGAAATATAAATTTTTACCATAGTAAAAAGCTAGTGTAATCGCGATACCTCCCGTGAAGAGTTCGATTAAAAAATAACGCAGACTAATTTTTGTATGGCAATATCGGCATCTAGCCTTTAACAATAAAAAACTCAAGCAAGGGAGATTATCATACCAAGCAATTGGATGTTCGCATGCGGGGCAAAAAGAGCGGGGCAAGCTCAATGATAATTCTTTTTCTTGAGTTATCATTAAAGGTAAGCGAAAAATAACCACGTTAATAAAACTTCCTAAGCATAATCCTAGAGATAAAGAAAAAATCAACCATAACCACTCAGGGAGTGTAAGAAAAGTCGTTTCTAAAAAATGGATCATTGGAAAAGATGCCTTGATTGCAGGGATGAAGTGGTTTTCGTACACGACCAAACCAGAGAATTGCAGAACAAATGCCACGAAGGAGTGCTCCTATCGTTGCGCGACAATGATAAGATACCACAGCGGCAGGACCTGTGGCGGCACAGCGTATATGTTTGTTGTGTGTACAGAGGTGTCATATTCTCCCTGATCCAAAAAAATCTACTAACAATTGATTTACGTCTGTCGGGTGTTCTAATTGGGGCATATGCCCACATTGCTCAATCGTGGTGAAAGGAACATTTGGTAAGAAATGTTGGCTGGCTTTCAAATAAACATTATGATTTAACACAGGATCATTGCGACCCCACAAAATGGCTAAAGGAATTTGTTGGATTTTATGCGCACCTGTTTCTAAAGGAATAATTTCTTTAGCTTTGATGCCGCAGAGATTTACAGAATCCCCTAGGATTTTTAATAAAATCTTTTTGCTTTCTGGATCCGCAGCCATCGGGTAAATAGCATTAACAAAAGTATCAGAAAGAGAATCTTCACAATAGACATGTTGACGTAGTGCGTGCGCAAATTGTTTTTTTGAAAAATTCATCAAGAGAGTGCGTAGGCCTGGAATCGTTAATAATCTAAAGGATAGGGCCACTTGTTGAGCAAATCCAATATTGCTAATTAAATATAATTTTTCAATAAGTTCAGGGTGTTGAAGGGCCAAATGTAATGTTAAAGCTCCCCCCATGGAATGCCCTACAAAGTTAGCTTTTTTAATGCCAAAATGATTCATCGCTTCCTTGAAAAAATTCACATAAAATTCCGGAGACGGCGTGAAGTTTTTTTTACCGCTATACCCAAATCCTGGTAAGTCAATGGCTAATACCGCAAAATGTTGCGCTAAAAAGTCAATATTTTTATACCAATAGTCTAAATTTGCACCTAACCCATGGATTAATATTAAATTTTTTCCTTTGCCGCGATGATAATAACGTAAGGGAATGCCATGAACAGACGTAAAGTGCACATGAGATATTAAGCTATTTAGCATAATTTTGAGAGTTTTGTGTTAGAATGCGTGAGTGCTAAGTCTTTAAGTATTTACTAGGGTGTGTCTTCAATCGCTCTAGTTTTTGAAATTATAGCATGAACAATGTATAAGAATAGCGTCTTTGGTTTGCCCTTTAACTTAACTATATAACTCAAGTTATGAGCGATGCAAACAGTAAGCACTAGGGCGTGTTCCTAAAGTATCGTTTGAAGCGAAAAAGAAGATGATCGAGGCCATTGTAACGATCGTCCGAGACGAATATTGGACATATTTAACGAGGAGGATCGTTACAATTGACCGATTTCGCTTCTTTTGCAGCCAAAAGATACTTTAGGGACACGCCCTAGCTTAAGAGCGTTTCGGGTAAAAGTTTATATGTCTATCCTATTAAGGATTTACATAATTGATCATCACTTAGTGATGCTCTCATGATAAAGAATGATTAGGGCGCGTAGTGGTAATGCGTCCTGTTAATGTTGTCGCACATGAAAAAATACTAGTACGGTATTTCATTAATTTTTTGCTTGTCATCCCAGGCTTGTCCGCGGGATCCAAAAATTTTGGGCCCGCGCCTTCGCGCAAGGTGGTAGCGATTTTAGAAATAAGCAAAATTAAGAAGTTAACGTCATAGTGGTGTTGACACAATGTGCTAGAGCGTTTTTAATTCGCTCTCCATTTTATTACCCGCGCATTCATGGTACGCAATTCTTATGATGATCTTTGAACTCTCATAGGAGATTCTGAATGAAACGCATGTTAATTAATGCAACTCAGGCTGAAGAGTTGCGAGTTGCTTTAGTAAGTGGCCAACTGTTATATGATTTAGATATTGAACGACCCGGTCGGGAACAAAAAAAAGCTAATATTTATAGTGGTGTAATTCGTCATCTTGAAACCAGTTTAGATGCCGCTTTTGTAGAGTTTGCTTCTGAGCGTCCGGGGGGGGCTTCTCGTCACGGTTTTTTACCTTTCAAAGAAATTGTGTTAACTTCTGAGCAGCAAGCAGCTGTTGGACGTGGAGAGCGCTTAGGTGTTCGCGATGTCTTACGAGAAGGTCAACAAGTGTTGGTTCAAGTTGAAAAAGAAGAGCGTGGTAACAAAGGTGCTGCGCTTACCACTTTTATTAGTTTAGCCGGCTGCTATTTAGTATTGATGCCCAATAATCCTGGCGCTGGAGGTATTTCTAGACGCATTGACGGTGAAGCGCGGCAAGAATTAAAAGACACTTTATCTCAATTAATCCTTCCAGAAGGCATGGGAGTTATTATTCGCACAGCGGGAGTAGGGCGTAGTATTGAAGAGTTGCAATGGGATTTAAATGTTCAACTACATCTGTGGGAAGCTATCCAACAAGCTTATAAAAGCCGCTCAGGCCCATTTTTAATTCATCAAGAAAGCGATGTAGTTACACGCTCTATTCGGGATTATTTGCGTCAAGATATTCAAGAAATTTTAATTGATGATCCCCAAGTGTTTGAGCGTGTCAAAAAACACATCCAGTTGGTACGCCCTGATTTTTTGGATTCGATCAAGCTATACACGGATCGCATTCCTTTATTTACACGCTTTCATATCGAGAGCCAAATTGAATCGGCTTATCAACGCACAGTGACGTTGCCTTCTGGTGGAGCTATTGTAATTGATCCTACTGAAGCATTGGTGGCGGTCGATATTAACTCAGCCCGTGCTACTAAAGGTGGAGATATTGAAGAAACAGCGCTTGCGACTAATCTAGAAGCTGCTGATGAAATTGCGCGCCAATTACGTTTGCGTGATATAGGCGGTTTGGTAGTTATTGATTTTATCGATATGGAGCCTCTGGAAAATAAACGTGCAGTTGAAAATCGCTTACGTGAAGCAACCAAAATGGATCGTGCTCGCATTCAAGTGGGTCGATTATCGCGTTTTGGGTTATTGGAAATGTCACGCCAACGTTTACGACCTTCTCTAGGAGAGGCAAGTTTATCTGCATGTCCTCGTTGTCATGGGACGGGGAATATTCGGGGCATTGAATCTTCAGCTTTATCTATTTTACGTTTGATTGAAGAAAATGCCATGAAAGAAAAAGTATCCTATTTGCGGGTTCAATTACCCGTTGAGGTGGCTACTTTTATTTTAAATGAAAAGCGAGATGCTTTGCGTAAAATGGAAGAACGTCATCGAGCACAAATCATGATTCTCCCAAATCCACATTATGAAACTCCTAACTTCTTCATTGAAAAAATTCGTGCAGAAGAGGTACAAGCGGGGACAGCAAGCTATCAAATGATTGAAACACAGGAGATTCATGCGCCTCTCACGGATAGTAAAGATGTTCGACGTAAATCCGAGGAACCGGCTATTAAAGAGTTGGCCCCTCCTCACCCCATTACAGAAGCGGGGGATAAAAAATCTGCTGCGAATAAAGAGGGGGGAGTGATCAAGCGTTTGCTTGGCAATTTATTTGGCAAAAAAACGGCGGAAGTCATACCTGAAAAAACACTTGCTAAAAATGGAGGGTCCGATAAGACGACGCGATCACCTAACCGCACTCGTTCATCCAATAATCGTCCTTCTCGGCCGAAACGACAACAAGGTTTATCCGTTAAAGATGTTGTTAAATCACAGGGTGAAAAAACGATTAAAAACAATCGCTCGATGAAAAATACGGAAAATGGGCCTTTAAAACGAGAACGTCGTATTAATCCGCGGTCTGAAGAGAATAATAGCAATCATGTGGTGGTTAAAATAGCGAATGCAACCAATAAACCTCCTGTCTCAGTGGAGGAGGGTACTGTGATGCAACAAGTTACAATACCTCCAGTGACAACTCCCTCTGTTCCTTTGGCACCTTCTGTGGCGCAAGGTGGTGATATTTTTGCAAACGCTCAAAAAATGTTAGCCAAACAAACTGAAGCGCAAATAACGCAATCATTAGAGAAGACTCATCGGGAGATGTCTACACTACCACAGACGCAAACACTGGTTCCAACTTTACCACCTTCGCAACCAATACCCTCTGAAGTGACACAAGAAAGCTCTGGTGAAAAACCTTTACCACATAAGCATAAAAAATATTCTCATAAGCATCATAAAAATCGTCATGGGAAAAAAGTTTTTGTGAAAAAAAATGCACCATTACCATTACCAGCTCAAAGCAATACGAATGAAGGAAATCCATCTTCATGAGACGCACTAAGATTATTGCAACACTTGGGCCCGCAACGGACCGCCCAGGCGAAATGACAAAATTATTTGAAGCTGGTATGGATGCCGCACGCTTAAATTTTTCTCATGGCCATGCAGAAGATCATCGGCGACGTGCTGAAGCGGTGCGCGCTCATGCTAAAGCTACGGAGCATGAGGTGGCGATTATTGCAGACTTGCAAGGGCCAAAAATTCGTATCGCGCGTTTTGCTAAGCAAAGTATTTGCCTATCTAGTGGGGATTCTTTTATTTTAGATATGGATTATCCCAAAGAAGCCGGTAATGAAGAGGTGGTCGGGGTAGATTACGAAAATTTATATAAAGATGTCTATCCTCATGATCAATTGTTGCTTGATGATGGTCGTGTCGTATTACAAGTGCAACACGTTGAAGGCCATAAAATTCATACTACGGTATTAGTGGGAGGAGAGTTATCTAACAACAAAGGGATTAATCGGCTAGGCGGGGGCTTATCCGCGGAAGCTTTGACAGAAAAAGATAAAAAGGATTTGCAGATTGCTATTGATATTGAGGTCGATTATGTTGCTTTATCTTTTCCTCGTTCAGCCCAAGATGTATTGGAAGCAAAAAAATTAATTCAACAAATGGGGGGCTCTGCAGGTGTTATTGCTAAGATTGAACGAGCTGAGGCGATTGAAGTGATCGATGAAATTATCACTGCCGCCGATGGCGTCATGGTTGCCCGAGGTGACCTTGGGGTTGAAATTGGGGATGCTGTGTTGCCTGAAGTACAAAAACGGATTATTCAACGTTCACGAGCTTTAAACAAACCTGTTATTACAGCCACCCAGATGATGGAAACGATGATTACTAACGCTATTCCAACTCGTGCAGAAGTTTTTGATGTGGCAAATGCCGTCTTAGATGGAACGGATGCCGTCATGTTGTCAGGAGAAACTGCCTCCGGTAAGCATCCTGCAAAAGTTGTAGAAGCCATGGCACGTATTTGTATGGGTGCTGAAAAACACCGAGGTACGTTGGTATCGGGTCATCGTGTAGAGTGTTCTTTTGAGATGGTAGAAGAATCTATTGCAATGGCAGCAATGTATACCGCAAATCATTTTAAAGTATCTGGCATTGTAGCTTTTACTGAATCGGGTTTAACACCATTATTAATGTCTCGCATTCGCTCAGGCATTCCCATTTTTGGTTTAACGCCTCATGCGCGTACTCAACGCAAAATGTCTTTATATCGAGGCGTTTACCCTATTAGCTGTGTTAAACAAGTGAAAGATTTGGTTGATGATAATTATCTTTTTAATTTGTTAAAAAGTAAAAAACTTATCGAAAGGCACCAATATTTGGTGCTCACTCATGGTGATTATATGGGTAAAGTGGGTAGTACGAATACTATGCGGATTATCAAGGTAGAATAAATGTATAGCCTTATGTTAAAGGCCATACAATCCAACGACAAACTATGCATAATGTCTATCACAGCTTTCTAAAAACTCCTCAAGACACAAAAAACGCTGCAGAAACTTTTGCTAAAAAAATAACCTCAGGTGCTGTTATTTTTCTTTCCGGGCCCTTAGGAGCCGGCAAAACTAGTTTCGTGCAAGGATTTTTACAGGCTTTTGGCATTACAGAAAATGTGCATAGCCCGACTTACTCATTAGTAGAAACTTACACCCTTTCAGATATCACCCTTCACCATTTTGATCTTTATCGTTTAAAATCCCCAGAGGAATTATATTATCTTGGCATAGAAGAATATTTTACGCCACAGAGTATTTGTCTTATCGAATGGCCGGAGCAAGGAGGGAATCGACTTCCTAAAGCAGATTGGCGAGTGATTTTATCCTATGAGGCTGAGGGAAGAAATCTTAGGATAGAGCATACTGGCATTCTTTCAGACGTCCCAGGATGAGTGAAGACTAGTACAGCGATTCACACATTTTGTCCCTCTCCCAGCGTGACTAGGAGAGAGGGGCGCGAAGCGCCGGGTGAGGGGGGGCTAAAAGAGTCCCTGCTCTCGGCAGACAAAATAAATAACGTGATGTACTAGGATGAGATCATAGTGGGGAAGTTATCGGAATCTAAAATTAGACCTCTTTCGAATGTATCTTTAGGGGTAATGTGTATTTTGCTGATTTGCCACCTGTGCATTAACGCAGCCAGCGCACTTACACCGAGCAAGCTACAGATTATTGAAATCAAACAACGTCAAGATCAAACAGTATTAATTTTAAAAATTAAGCCTGCAACCGTTAGTAATTTTTTTACGCTCAGCGATCCTAATCGCCTGGTAATCGACTTAAATAACGCGCAAGCTTCCAGCGTGTTACCAAAAGAAATTAAAAGCAACGGTTTTATTACAGGATTGCGTTTAGGTAAAGGCCCAAATGGTCCAGGTCAGTTACGTTTAGTGGCAGATTTATCTCAAAACATGAATTATGTTTCTTGGATTGATGAAAACGCTGATTCCCACCTTCAAACCATTAACTTAGTGCTCACGCCAAATAAAGAAATGCCCGTGGAAAAAGCAAAACAGCTCTCCGCTATTCCTCCAGAAGAAGCCGCGGATCTTGAAGCGCTTAATAAGCAAATGCAATCGGTTAAAAACATCCAACCATTAACCACGGGCCGCGCTAATTTATTGCCCAAAAGTGCAGTGACTCATCAGTTTAACACTCAATTAAATCCCGCTACATTGGCTAAAGTAGTGGTGACTATTGATCCTGGGCATGGTGGCAAAGACTCTGGCGCCATCGGGCCTTTTGGCGATATGGAAAAAAATGTGGTGCTTGCCATTGCTTTGAAATTGCAAAAAATTTTAAATCAAATGCCAGGAATCGACGCACGTTTAACTCGCAAAGGTGATTATTTTATTCCGCTTAGACAACGTCTCAATATTGCTCGCAGAAATCACTCAACTTTGTTCATGGCCATTCATGCGGATGCTTTTAATGAGACAGCCTCGGGAGCATCCGTATTTGCTTTATCGCCCCATGGTGCAACCAGTGAAGCGGCGCGTTGGTTGGCCGAGCGAGAGAATACGTCAGAGCTTTGCGGGATTAATATTAAAACCAAAGACAAAGAATTGAAATCTTTATTAATCGATATGTCGCAAACCGCCACGATTCAATCGAGCCTTCATTGGGGAAGTGATTTGTTGCGCGTACTCAAGACTTTTACTCCTTTACATGCTTATCAAGTGGAGCAAGCAGGTTTTGTGGTATTGAAATCACCTGATATCCCTTCTGTTTTAATCGAAACGGGTTTTATTACGAATCCGAAAGAAGAGAGCTTGCTCACTTCTCCTGCGTACCAAAACAAACTTGCCGCCGGTATTGCTCAAGGGACTACTGTTTATCTTGCGCAAAATCCGCCACCTGATTCTTGGTTTGAGATGAACTATAAAAATGCCAATTCAACCGCCAATTAAGAACTAAAAAATTTTGAAAAGATAATTGTCATGCCAGCGTAGGCTCATAAGCGTCGGCTTAAGCGATGGTCATACCAGCAGAGACTCATAGGCGTCAACTTAAACGACTGTCATGCCAGCGTAGGCTGGCATCCAGTCAGGCATGCTTTTAGGTAATACAAGCGAAAAACCCTAGTTGAAGTTAAATGCACTTTATTTTTACTTCCCAAGATCCTTATTTACCTGGATGCCAGCCTACGCTGGCATGACAGTGGTTCTTAGCACAAGTTCCTCACGTTGACGCTTATGAGCCTACGCTGGCATGACAGTGGTTCTTAGCACAAGTTCCTAACGTTGACGCTTATGAGCCTACGCTGGCATGACAGATTTAACTCTTAGTTTGCATTCAATTTCATCACGGTAACTATCTTTGTGTACGAAACTTGATAATTATCGAAAAATCTCAACTTCCCCCACTGCAATTAACTGACTTCCCGCATAAATCAATGGAATTTTATCTCGCTCCCAGGGGGGGATGCGCCATTCTTGAAATAATTGCTTTAATGGTTTTTGATGAGTTTCACCTTTTGCGTGAAACAGTTCGCCGCCTTCACGAAAGCGGACGGTAAAAATTGTTTCTGGAGGAAAAAAAGCTGCTAGTGTAGGGGATAATGAGACGGAAGCACCATTGCTTAAGGTGTAAGATTGACCGGGAATTATTTTAAAAGCAGCTAAGGGAGGTTGAAAAGGGTAGGGAACAAGCCACAAAGCATCGGCATAGCGCCGCAGCCAATAATTTCCAATTTTATATTGAGGTTGTTTGTCGGAAGCTGCCAAAATGACTTCATGAATAATTCTTTGTAGGCTTTCTTTGCTAATATTTTGCTGAGTGCGATCACGTAACCATTTTCTTAAGCACCAATGCTGTAAAGCAATTTCTAGGTTTTCTAATAACGACAGAGGAAAAATATCCATAGTGTTTTTTTTATACAAAGGATGAACGCTTAAACGTGCTACTGCGGATGGGATTTTTGGTAAAAGGTCGTTCACAGCATTATCAAGATAGTGCATGAGTTCTGCTTGAGTTTCTGCGTTTCGTGCTAAAGTACGTACACTCTGAGGCCAGCGTTTTGTTAGCTGCGGCAAAATTTTATGACGAATGAAATTGCGGTCAAAATGGAGAGTATCGTTGCTTTCGTCTTGAATCCACGTCAAGTGATTTTCACGCGCATAATCTTCAATGGCTTCGCGAGATTGATCTAACAATGGGCGCCAATGCCAACCTTTGGCGAAGGGTTTTAATCGGGGCATAGCAGAAAGTCCTCGAGGTCCTGATCCTCTGAAAGCTTGCAATAAAAAAGTTTCAGCTTGATCGTTTTGATGATGGCCAGTGATGAGCACTTCATCAGCTGTTAAAAAATTGGCCAACGCTTCATAGCGTGCTTTGCGAGCGGCAGCTTCTAAGCCTTCTTGAAAAGTACGATTCACCGTGACTTTATGAATAATGCATGGTACTTGCCAACTGGCACAAAGGGTTTCGCATTGTTTTGCCCACTGATCAGCATTTCTAGATAAGCCGTGATGAATGTGCACTGCACGCACACTTGTCCCCGGTGAATTTTTAAAAATATGAAGCGCCACAGTAGAATCGAGCCCCCCACTTAATGCCACAAGATAGTTCAAAATTTTCATCCTAATATATTTAAGATCTAGGGCGTGTCCCTAAAGTATCTTTTGGCTGCAAAAGAAGCGAAATCGGTCAATTTTAACGATCCTCCTCGTTAAATATGTCCAATATTCGCCTCGGATGATCGTTAAAACTGCCTCGATTATCTTCTTTTTCGCTTGAAACGATATTTTAGGGACACGCCCTAGGATACTTTATTTCGAAGCAAGATGCGATCCTTCTCAGCGCATTTAGAGTTATGACATTAGACTTTATGTTAATAGAAGTTCTATTACAAATTTGTTAAAATAAAAAAATTAACAATAATTTTTTTAAAATAATTATGCCATCACCACAACTCTTAGAAGCACTTGCCAATGATCTTTTTTTATTAAAAGAACATTTAACCTCACTGCCGCCTGGTATTTCAGGTAAAACATATTTTTCTTCTCTAATTACTTCCCTTTTTCCGCAGCTTTTAACGCCTTGGGTGAAAGAATTTATCACGAAGACCATGGAAAAAGTTCTTTCTTCTGATACGCAAGTGGATTTTGATTGTGAGGGGTTCAAAGCTTCTTTACTATCTCAAATTACCGCTTGCGAAATATTCTTATGTGAATTAGAGAGCGCACCTGATAAACGAACGCCCTATGCAGAAGCGGATGAAACCGTCAAGATAGTGAGTTCGTTGGAAGCTTGGTTACAAAACAACTCAACTTTTCTTGAAACCTGTGTGCCTGCTAGAAAAATTGATTTCATGAAGTATTATGCTCATGTAAATATGCCCGTTATGCAAGCAGCGCAGCATGCAAGCGTGCTATTACCGAGATTAAAAAAATATGCGCCCCTAACAACAGAGCATATTCTTCATGATTTTTGCTCTTTTTTGGAGTTATATTCTCCAGATATGTCTGGCTATGAGAAATGTACTTACTTAATGGTAGACATGCTTTCAGTAAGAAGTGCTGAGACGGTAAATAAATTTGTTCAAGCTATTAAGCAAGCCGTAGATCGCATTTTAGCAGATACGATATTGAATATTTTTTTTGAAGCCTTAGCTTTAGATGATTCATGGTTTTTGAAAAATCTAGAGAGCCTTTTAGGTCGATTTACTTCATTGGATAGTGGGATTCAAGCCGAAATACGGAGGATATTTTCTCCTCTGAACGCATCGCGCGCACTCGCATTCCAGATATTGAAGGAGGAATTCTCTCCCTTGTATCTTGCGCTTTATGTGGAGTATGAAATGAAAATGGACTGGACAAAATTTGCTGACATTACTTGTCGCGCTGGATTTTTGGAAAAAGCGCATGAATTTTCTTCGGAAGCAAAAAAAATAGTGTACGAAGGAATGCTGCCAGAAAGCGAGCCGCTTATGACTCGTTCTGTGATAAGCTTTATGGAGATATTTAAGTTCAAATGGAATCAACTCCTACGTCATCTAGTCGCAAAGCAAAGCGAACTACAATTCCCTAAAGGCACAAAAAACAAAATCAAAAGTCTCTTTTTTCAATCGGCAATCAAAGGATATGTGTATGAAGTAAAAAAAACTCCAGTCTTGCTCTACAGATCTTTACCTAGCGCTTCTTCTCATAAACCCGAGTTAAGCAATTGGCCTCTTCTTATATCCTATAAAAAAAGTGTGTATCAAAAATTAAAGATGCAAGGAGAAATGGATGACGGAGTAGAATATCGAGCACTTTTAGATCGCTTATATGGAAGGGGAAATTATCAATCAACAACCTATACGCGGGTAGAAATTTTTTTGGTTTTTACCTTACTAGAAAATTTCGGTTTGACATATTCTCCTGCCCGTAGTGATAAAGCCCACTTACTCGAATTAATGCATCATGTGTTTCTAAATCTAGATTTGCGTGGATTTGTAGGGGCCTATCATTTAAATAAAGCAAATATGCTTGCGCGAACGCTCGAAGAAAATTCACAAGAAAAGAAAAGGCAATATATGGAACGTGAAACAGAACTAGCCAGGAGTGGCTTATCAGACGAGCATAGGAGGAGAGATTACGGGCTTCTTTGTTTGGAAAGCGACCGGAAGACATATATCACTAATGCCATCATTCTTAAAACGTGGGGGCAGCATTTATACAAAATTTATAGAGATGTTTCTCCTGGAGAACGTATTGAACAGATAGGGCCCGCAGAATTGCCTATGGAGTTATTAGCTTTGGCGCACTTTTGTTGTGTGCAGGCGCAAGATGAGTTTATCTTTCATTATTTTTGTGATTTATTTGATAGGGCATTAGATCGTTATCGCGATCAGCCAAATTGGATAGATTTTATTTGTTGTGATTTGCAAACGGTTGCTCAATCGACAGATAAGTACTCAGGTAAAAACTTTTTTTACTTATTTGTCATGTCATGTTTATTGCGGCACGAGGAAGCAAGATTAACATGTGTAATTGAAAAATTGGGTGAGAAGCGCTCTGTTGTTTTTGCTTCGATAGCACCTCAATCTTTTGGAGACTATAATACGCTTCATGAGCATCTTACCCAGCTTCTGGAGAGAAAGCGAGCGGGAGATCAAGATCCTAAGCTTGTTGCTCCTGAGGTATATGAAGGTATACTGAGCCTTTTAGAAAAACCTCAAAACCAAAAAAGTCCTGAACAACCAGCAAGTATGGCGCCTTTGCCGCCGGGTACCGCATCCTCTTTGAGCATGTATAGCTCAGTAGTCGCAGAAAAAGAAGAGCCAGTACGCTTGCCTCCGGATCCTGCTCCTAGCGGATCTACTCCTTATTTTGGCCCTCCATAAAACACACCGGCAAAAGCATTAGCGAAATTTTTTATGCTAAAATTCGGGTTCCAATCTATAAAGTTATTTTTATTTTAGCGAGTTTACTACCTTTTAAATAATTAGGGAGTCTTTTGATGAATGGAATTTTATGGCTATTTGTCTTTTTAACAGCCAATGTTGCATTAGCATGGGGGAATAAATATCGTTTAAGCATCATACTTTTTATTCTATTTTTAATAATAGCTTTCTTTCTCTTTGTTTCAGACATTACTGATCCTTTAACGATACAGCTATAAGGATATAAGGAGCAACTTTCATGGAAAACCTACAACACGCGTTTAAACAAGAAGACATTACTCAAGCGATCACATTACTTAATATTTTTGATCTTTTAGGGATTTCTTTGGTTATTTTTTTAGCCTTTGGATTTCAATTTCTTGGACATGAGCTTCCGTGTCCTTTATGTTTGATGCAACGCTTAGGATTATTAGCTATGGGCTTTGGGTTTTTACTTAATATTCATTACCCCATTCGTCCAGTGCATTACACGTTAATAATGTTGTCCGCCATCTACACTGGCGCCGTTGCCATGCGACAAATTTTACTACATATTGTTCCTGGCACAGGAGGTTATGGGCCTGCTATTTTTGGATTACACCTATATACGTGGACATTCATCATGTGTGTGGGGGTGATTATATGGATGTGCATTCTATTAAGCTTTCCCGCGCAATATCTTAATCCTATTACCCCTTCTAAGAATCTTAAGCGCTTAGGTCATATCGGTTTTTTTTGTTTCATGTTAATGCTCATTTTAAATATCACAGCTACTTATTTTGAATGTGGTTTTAAGGCTTGCCCGGCAAATCCCGTGAGCTATCAAGTGAAAATTTAATGCCTCCTGTTTCAACAGGCATAACTTTTTAATGGGGATGACTGCAAATGAGAAAATAACGCTTCAGTTTGCAAATTCAAATTTACTTGTTTAATTCTCATCACTAAGGCTATAATCCTAGATAATTTTCCTCTTTGCGGTACAAAAAACGTAAAGAAAACTTTTTTTACATTTAAGAGAAACAATGAAATATGAGTTATTTTTCTACTAATGAATTCAAACCTGGCTTAAAAGTAATGATCGATAATGATCCTTACAATATTTTAGAGAACGAGTATGTGAAACCGGGAAAAGGCCAAGCTTTTAACCGTGTTAAAGTACGCAATTTAAAAACTGGTCGCGTGATTGAAAAAACCATGAAATCGGGCGACTCCCTAGAAGGTGCTGACGTGGTAGATATGGAGGCCCAATACCTCTACAACGACGGCGATGTCTGGCATTTCATGCAACCTGACTCTTTTGAGCAATATGCTGCAGATAAAAATGTGGTGGGAGATGCCAAACTTTGGTTAAAAGAACAAGATGTCTGTGTGATGACCTTATGGAATGGTATGCCTTTGGCTGTTACTCCCCCCAACCACGTGGTATTGCGCATTGTCGAAACAGATCCTGGTTTAAGAGGCGATACTTCGGGGGGTGGAAGCAAAGCCGCCACCTTAGAAACCGGTGCTATGGTTCGGGTGCCTTTATTTATCGAACAGGATGAATTGATTCGAGTAGATACTCGTACGGGTACTTATGTATCGAGGGCAAAAGAAGAGTAAAGCGTGTTGCAGCATCCTATAATAAGCTCAGAGACAAGGAGCATAATAATGAAAACCATATTAGAAAAAATAACAGAAGTAATTGCGCAAATGGTGGGATATGAATCAGCTAGAGAAAGTGAAGCACCTTTATCGAGCCTTCGGCGTCCATCTTTTAGCGTGGCTAAACAGCAGATACTGAATAGATTGAAGGAGATTGATGAATGTAGCGATGAATTAGATAAATCTAATAAGCAGCTGCAATTATTTTTATTCGTTTTTAATGGAAAAGCATCTGACCTTATTCTTGTGATTCGCACACACCTTTGGCAAGCGGCTTGTTTAAACACTTTAACTCGTTTGTGTTTAACTCAGTTAATCCAGTTTGGTAACTATGTACAGCAAAATTCAACAGAAACTCCTAGATCACAATTGTTTGAGGCAGAATATATTTTTTTAACGGAATCTGCTTTGTCGACGAAAATTGCTACATTCTTACCTCAGTTGCTGAAAATCCATACAGCAATGAATAAATCAGTTCAGGAAGCAACAGAGATAGTTTCTTCGAAGGGGATGGCACCGAGAGCGTCGGCCTCTTATAGCATTAATGGTGCTTCTCCTATCCCGCGCACTACTTCACAAGATGGTGGCTGTGTACGTTTTATAAAATCGCTCTTTTGTTGTTGCAAAAATAAAAAGTCCATCACGGAAGATACACCTTTAACATCTCAATCCCTACAACTATGAGGCATAGTCAGTGGGCTACGGCGCTGGCGTGGGCAGTCGCGTGATTACTTGAGGTGACGAACAATCCAAAGCTTGTTTCAAAATTCTCTTCAGTTAAAGCCCCCACTTGTTTAGCTACAATGACACCGTTTTGGTCAATTAAAAATGACTCTGGAGTGCCATACACACCATAATTAATCGCGGTCTCTCCATCTTCAGTATCTTGCACAATAATATGATAAGGGTTGCCATAGCGCTTCAAAAAAGCGAGCGCTTTACTGCGATTGTCTTTTTCATCTAACCCGATAAATTGTATGTGAGGATAGTGTTTATGGAGTTTTTGTAACACATTGGCTTCATCCATACAGCTGTCACACCAACTTGCCCATACGGTCAATATTGTCAAATGATGTTGAAAAATAGATTGATCGTAAATATGGTGAGGGTTCAGCAAGCCATGTAACTTAAAATTAGGCGCAGATTGATTAAGTAAAGTGGATGGTAAGAGATGAGGATCTTGATTAAGACCACGCATAAAAAAGAAAACTAAACCGCTTAATATCAAAATAGGCAATATAAAAATTAACCGAAAGTACATAATTCTCCATCACGCATTTCTAAGCACCGATCTAAACGCTTGGCTAGCACCAAATCATGAGTGACAATAATTAAGCTCGTATGCATTTCTTTATTTAAGTTTAATAACAGATCAAATACTTGATGTGCCGTTTTAGGATCCAGATTACCCGTGGGTTCATCAGCTAAAATACAACGTGGTTGATTGACGAGTGCACGCGCGATTGCCGTTCGTTGTTTTTCACCACCAGAAATTTCAGCAATCTTATGATGGAGCCGATGCTCTAAACCCACGAGTGAAAGCAGTTCTATGGCTTTTTTATGAGCGATATCAGGCGTGGAATTTCTAATTAACAAGGGAATAGCAACGTTTTCTAGGACCGTAAATTCGGGCAATAAATGATGAAATTGATAGACAAAGCCCAAATAGCGATTACGTAATTCACTGAGTTGGTTATCAGAAAGTGTCGTAAAATTATGAGCTAATAAGTTAATTTGCCCAGTGCTTGGCAAATCCAAGCCTCCTAATAAATGGAGAAGCGTGCTTTTTCCAGAGCCAGAGGCGCCAACAATTCCAACGCTTTCACCTTTACGAAGGTGGAAGTTAATATTTTTGAGGACCTGTGTATGGATGGCAGCATCTGAGAATACTTTAGAAACATCATTGGCTGAGAGGATAATATCTTGTGTCATAAGATCTGAATAGGTAGAATTGTCAACATGTTCTAGTACGTTACCCCTAGTACAACGATTCACACATTTTGTCTCTCTCCCAGCGTGACTGGGAGAAGGTGGCGCGAAGCGCCGGGTGAGGGGGGCTCTAAAAGAGCCCTTGATCTCGGCAGACAAAATAAATGACGTGATGTACTAGGGCATGTCCCTAAAGGTGCCTAATGTTAAGAAGGCAAAATTAATGGGACAAAGTACTAGTTTATTTAAAAAGTTCAATAAAAACGCATTCTATCATGAGTCTCTATGTTTCCTGAAATTGGTCAGTTTTCTTTAATCCTTGCTGTGGTTTTAGCCTTTTTGCAATTTGTTTTACCTTGTCTGGGGGCGTATAAAAATAACCTTATTTTAGTTCGTTCAGCTAATTCTTTAGCACTTGGGCAAGCATTTTTTGTAGGCATCGCTTTTTTTACTTTACTGTTTGCTTTTGTAAATGATGATTTTTCAGTAGCGTATGTAGCCGCAAATTCCAATACGCATTTACCTTTATTTTATAAAATGACGGCAGTCTGGAGTGCACATGAAGGTTCTATCTTGCTATGGACAGCTATCCTTGCGCTTTGGACGACGCTGGTAGTATTTTTAGGGCAACAAATCGAAGCCGTATTTTTAGCTCGGGTGCTTGCGGTGATGGGTGCTATTAGCTTTGGTTTTTTATTGTTTATGTTGCTTACGTCTAATCCTTTTATTCGATTATTACCCAACTTCCCAGTCGATGGAAACGACTTAAACCCTTTATTGCAAGATCCTGGGCTAGTGATTCACCCTCCTATTTTATACATGGGATATGTTGGGACAACGGTTGCTTTTGCGTTTGCGATGGCGGCGTTGATGGCAGGAAAAGTAGAGGTTCATTGGGCTAAATGGTCATTGCCTTGGACTATTGCTGCTTGGTGTTTTTTAACGTGGGGAATTACTTTAGGAAGCTGGTGGGCGTATCGAGATTTAGGATGGGGGGGGTGGTGGTTTTGGGACCCAGTTGAAAATGCTTCTTTCATGCCATGGCTCGTCACGACAGCGTTAATCCACGCGTTAGTCGTCACCTCCAAAAACGGGGCTTTTAAAAATTGGACATTATTACTTGCGATCATTGCTTTTTTATTAAGCTTAATTGGGACGTTTTTAGTGCGCTCTGGTATTCTAACTTCGGTGCATGCTTTTGCAGTGGATCCAAAACGTGGGGCTTACTTACTTGAGTTTTTGGGTATTGTTATTCTGTTTGCTTTTACGTTGTATGGATTCCGAGCACCCAAAGTGGGGAACGCAGTATATTTTGAATTTGTTTCGAAAGAAAGTTTGTTATTGGCTAACACCATGTTACTCTTTGTTTTAATGTTGACTGTTTTGCTGGGAACGTTATACCCACTTTTTTTACAAGTATTTCATATTGCTAAAATTTCTGTAGGTCCTCCTTATTTTAATATGGTCTTTATGCCTTTAGTGAGTGTGATGTTTTTCTTTATGGGGTTTGCTCCCGCTTGTCAGTGGCAAAAGAGTGAACTGAAAATAGTCTTGAGGCAAGTGGGAATTAGTTTTTTTCTTGCCATCGCTATGGCTTTCTTTTTGCCGTGGCTCATTACACAAACACTGAGTTTTAAGGTGGTGTTAGGGCTTGGTTTAGCGTTTTGGGTGTTGCTCAGTTGCTTGCAGGATATTTATTGGCGTACACAACATTTTCGAAAGTGGAGGGCACCCTCCTATTCCTTTTGGGCCATGATTGTGGCGCATATCGGAGTGGCAGTCACTGTTATTGGAATTACTTTAAATACACAATATACGAGCGAAGATAACCTCATCTTACCAATAGGGAGATCTCAGCAAGCGAATCATTTTCAAATTAAATTATTAGAAGTGAAGGATACATTGGGAAGTAATTATGAGGGGGTGGAAGCAAAATTTTTGTTGATGCCCGGTGAGATTATTATTACCGCAAGCAAAAGATTTTACCCGGTGAGTCAGGCGGTAATGACGGTGCCGGGCATTGATATCGGCCTATGGCGTGATATTTATATTGCTTTGGGTGCACAAACGCTTGATCATCAAGGCTATGAAGTACGGATTTACGAAAAGCCTTTTATCCGTTGGATTTGGTATGGTGGTTTGATGATGGTATTAGGTGGGTTAATTGCTATCTTTCCAGATTTAAAAAAAGTACTACGTTATTTTGGTAGGTTCAATAGTCCTCTTTCCAGCCACAAACGCAAAAATAGTGGGGATAACAAAAATAGTGAAGCAAGTTCCAATCCCCATGCCAGCGACGATTACCCAGCCTAATTGACGACGTGCTTCGCCTCCGGGCCCTCCAGTGAGAATTAAAGGAATGGCCCCTAGCACCATGGCGGCGGTTGTCATAAGAATAGGGCGTAATCGCATCACCGCAGATTCAAGCGCGGCGTCAAAAATAGACTTTCCAGAAGCTTGAATTTGTTCTGCAAATTCGACAATTAAAATCGCATGTTTACTAATTAAACCTATCAGCGTCACCAAACCAATTTCAGTAAAAATATTAAGGGTACAGTGGGTTAAATGCATAATCAACAAAGCGCCAAACAAAGAGAGTGGTACGCTCAACATGACAATGAGTGGATTTCGAAAACTTTCAAATTGTGCCGAAAGAACTAAGAAAATAAATATAATGGCAAAGCCAAATACTTGAGCCATCGCTCCTTGAGACTCCATAAATTGACGAGATTGTCCTGCGTAGTCCACCTGAATGTCGGAAGATAATTTTGTGGCTTGCTGATTAAGATAGCTTAATGCCTCTCCTAAGGTATATCCATCTTGTACGCTGCCTGTGATGGTGATTGAACGCATTTGTTGAAAGTGTGGTAAAGATTGCGGCATCGATACTTGCTCAAAAGAGGCAAAACTGCTGAAAGGCACAGCCTTTCCCGTCGTGGTAAGAAAAGGGATTTCTCCGAGTTGATAAGGATTTTTCCTAAATTCATTAGCTACTTGAGGGATTACTTCATAGCTTTGTCCGTTACGTTCAAAATAACCTGCAATAGGATCGCCCAATAAAAAACTCAAGTCGTTGCTTAGATTTTGCATGTTAACGCCAAGGCTATTGGCTTTGTCACGATCAATATTCGCAAGTAATGTGAGTTGATCATTTTTTAAGTTACTATTTAAATTAGTAATGCGGGTATTGGTACGCGCGAGATTTAATAACTGATCTGCTGCTTTTTGGAGCGTTTCCCAAGAACCTGTCGTTTTCAATACAAAATTAATGCTATCGCCAAAAGAACCAGGAAGAGCTGGGGGATTAAAAGGAAAAGCTTGAATGCCTGGAATCGCCCATAGTTTTGGCATTAACATTCCAATAATATCATTCGAGCTGAGCTTGCGCTCACTCCAAGGAGTTAAGGGTACAAAAGCAAAAGCGGAATTAGGCCCTTGTGTTCCCACAATAATACCATTTAATAAAGTATCTGGCGTTTGTTGATAAATCGCATTCATAGCCAATGCATATTTTTGTGTGTAATCAAAGCTTGCGGAAGTATTGGCTTGAGCGGCCACTAAAACGACACCTTGATCTTCGATGGGTGCTAATTCTGAAGGGAGAGTTTTGTATAAAAACCAAGCGCAGAGGTAAACCAAGAGAGCAAAAATGATAATCCATTTAGGGTGTACGATGACTTTGCGTAAGAGATGTTCATAGCGCGCACGCAATTTAAAAAAGATAGCATCGATCTTGCTCGTTAAAGACTGTTTAGTGACTGGTTGTAATAGTTTTGAACACATCATTGGAGAGAGAGTAAGCGCAATGATTCCTGAAATGATAACGGTTCCTGCTAAACTAAACGCAAACTCACGGAATAAAATCCCTGTCATATCAGACATCATCCCAATAGGGGCATAAACGGCCGCCAAAGTTAATGTCATCGCGATAATCGCAAAAGCAATTTCGCGCGCGCCAATGACAGCTGCTTCAAAAGGAGTGCGTCCTTCCTCAATATGGCGAGAAATATTTTCAAGAACTACGATGGCGTCATCCACCACAAGACCAATGGCTAACACTCCCGCCAGAAAAGTCAGGATATTTAATGTGTAATGCAAAGCACCCATGATGGCGCACACACCAACCAGCGATAGAGGAATGGTAACAATAGGGATCAATACGGAACGCCAGGCACCTAAGAAAACAAAGATAACGAGCAAGACACACCCCACAGCAACGGCTAAAGTTTCCACTACTTCTACTAAAGAGGCGTGTATGAATTTAGAGTTATCCCATAACATTTGGCTCTGCATTCCATTCGGGAGATGTTTTTGCATTTCTGGCAATAGTTCATTGAGCTCTTGAGCCACTTTCAGTGGGTTACCGTTAGAAGTTGGTGTAATAGCAATGACGGAAACGCGTTTGCCGTTGACGTAAGCGGCGACATCATAATTTTGCGACCCTAACTCTGCTTTACCTATATCCTCGAGACGAATAAATTGTCCTTTGGTTAATTTAATTAACATTTTGTTAAAAGCATCCGCTGTTTTTAAGTCAGTATTGGCACCCACAATATTAAAGATGGTGGTATCTCCTTTTAATTGTCCCATTGTGGCTTGAACATTGTTATTGTTAACGGCATTTTGCACATCCGTCGCGGTGATATTTTTGGAGGCCATTTTTTGTGGGTCTAACCATAGGCGCATTGCATAGGTGTTTGACCATACTTGCACAGTGCCTACGTCTGGCAGACTTGCCAATTGTGGTTTAATGGTGCGCGTTAAATAATCGCCAAGTTCAGTTTCACTCATCGAAGGGGAGGTATAGGCTATATAAAATAAAGGCTGAGCATTGGGATCTTGTTTGCTAATGACAGGATCTAGAATATTTTGAGGAAGCTGATAGCGCGTAGCAGATACTGCATTGGCTATGTCAGTATTTCCTTGATTAATATCATAGCCTAAGCGGAAATGAATGGTGATTGAACTTGCGCCTTGAGCGCTGGAAGAATCCATAAAATCAATGCCATTAATTCCACTTAAAGCGTTTTCAAGTGGCGCAGTGATTCTGGTTTCTACTAAATTTGGACTGGCGCCTGGTAACGAAATGCTTACGTTGATGACGGAAGTATCTAAAATAGGAAATTGTCGAAGCGGTAAATTATGGAAAGCGTGTAGTCCTAGCAGCAAAAGAATCAAGCTGATGACTATAGATAATACGGGCCGATAAATAAATAAATCAGTAAAGCGTTTTTGATCATTCATGACGTACCTATATTCAACCAGGTGGCCATGTTAATGAGCGACCGCCCAAAAGATGGAAATGCAGGTGGTAAATGGTTTGGCCGCCATTATCGTTGCAATTGGTGACGACGCGATATCCCTCGTCGTGGATATTATGTTTTTTAGCAAGTTGTTGGGCGACATGTAAGATTTTGCCAGCTAAGTGAAAATCCGCTTCCGTTAATGCATTAAGATTTTCAATATGTTTTTTGGGGATAATAATGAGATGGCAAGGCGCTTTAGGGGAAATATCCGAAAAAGCGATAATTTCATCGTCTTCATAGGCGATTTCGGCGGGGAGTTTTTTTTCTGCAATTTGACAAAATAAACAAGCCATAACAAACCTTCTTAATAAGTACTGATGAGTCTACAGAAAGGCTTAAGGAGCGTCAAGAGTTTGGAGTTTCTGGCCAATAGGTTTGGAAGGCGTCACTCAGTTTGTAGTTGACGTGAAAGTTCTAGGAGGATAGAACGTACAAAAAAATGATCTTTTGTCAAAAAGAGTTATTTTATTAGCGCAAACACAACCACTTTTGAAAGCACTTGTTGTCTAGATATCAATGTTAATGGATGATAAGGCAACAGGACTCATTGGTGAGTCTGTTGTTAATAGTTCAGGCGAAGTTGGGGGGGATGGCGATTTTGGAGAGCGTGGTACCACAGGGCTACTTCTCACTGGTGAAGTTACGTGGGTCATAGTGGAAGCTAAAGAAGCAGCTGATGAATCTATGGAAACGCGGCGGGAAGAAGAGGCACTATGTGCTGCCTCTGTATTATGTTGTTGAATAAGTTCTATAATGGTAGCCACTTCTGGTGTTGGGATGATCTTGAAATCGGCTAGCGCATTAAAAAAATACTGAAAAGCATAGGTTGTTACCCTTATCTCTTGAGTATGAACAGGATTTAATGGAAGCTCCTGAGTAGTAATTATTCGTACTAATTTTTTTGGATCATTGCTAGAATTTTCTTCTAAACTAGCATTGGCAATAGCATAAAATTTAATTTGAAGACTTTGAAATTCTTCAGGAGTAAGATTGGTTAAAAAAGTAAAAACATAATTACAATAGATGCCTGTTTCATCAGCTCCAATATGTATCTTTCTAATAATTTCTTCTGAAGGGCTTGGCATTTCATTTTACCTTAATTAATATTTTTATTGTTTATTATAGCATGTTGCTTATTATCTAACTAGAGAAAGATTTAAGGGCGAGGAGGGTAAGCTCGTCCCTGTATTTTTTGTTGGCGGACTAGAAGCATCTCTAGTAGCTTGCAAGCCCTTAGTAAATATATCTGCCAGCTGATATGGATTAGACGTAACAACGGAAATTTTGTCAATTAGTTGGTTTCTTACATACTGCATTGCTTCACCGCCATCTCTACTATCTAATAATTTCCCCACCGCGTCACTCTCTAATCCTACATTTTTCATCGTCTCATTATAATAGTATTCCTGATATAGGGTTTTTGGCTCTAAATATTCTCCAGTAGGCGTAGCATCATTGCGTACTGCACAATAGTCGCTAACACGACGGCAAATGGGAGATCTTTCTCCTGGGCGAATATTATTTTTACTAAAAACTTCATCAATACGTTCAAAAAACTCATGCCAATTAATTGAGTCTGCCTCTTGTAGCTGGGCGTAGATAGTTATATGTCGTCCATAACCACTCAAATGATCATTGTCTTCTATATGTTTATCGGAGCGTATTATTTTAGTACGGTTAATTCTAAACTCTACTAAAATAGGAAGTAATATATTCCAGGCTCGCATGTAATTGTAATAATCGGGTGGGTCACGTTCTAAAGAAATATGAATTTTCCAGCCACGTACCTGGGTAGGTGCTAACATTGACATGGCAATCTTTTGAGTTTGAAAGCTTATATAATTTTCCTCTTTCATGCATGTATAATCGTCAATCTTTGCAATTCTTGTTTCGCTATTTATCATTTCAAAGTAAGTCGCGGCATATAACTCTGGTGGTATTTCGCTTATGGAACGTCGCAAAAGTACTTCTCTGGCTTTTTGTTTTTCTTCATCGTAACTTATAAGTACCTCGTGAATCCTTTCAGAGAGTGCAGTGAGAGTTCCAATTTCAATTCCAGCATCGACTAAAGACGGCAAAGTAGTGATTGCTGAATTAGATGCTCTATCGGGAGAGTGTTCAGGATGTTCAGGTGGAGGAAGGCTTCCTGAGCCCGCACTAAATTCAACATCGGAGGATGAAGCTGGTGAATGTGAATCATGCACATTAGCTGCCTTTATTTGTGTTTCAGACGGTGCTTGTTCCGCTTTTTTAGGCTTAGTAAAACTGATGGATGTCCTTCCTACTTGTACGTGGTATCTCTGCGCTCTATTTTCTGGGGCTCTACTTGTTTCCCCACCGGCTTGTTCTTCAAGCGCTCCCAAAGGTAGTGCGAGAAGAGGTGGTATTTCTATTGGAGATAAACCGGAAGAAGATGCTTGCTCTCGTCCTTGGGGTAAAGCAGTAATAGGCGGAGTCATATCAGCTGGAGGTGAAGATGATGCAGGGCGAATCCTAGCTCTTCCTTGAGTCCGCGTAGTATCTTTATTACAACAACCAAAAAAAGTAAACATATTATTATGGTTCTCTATTATTTTTAAATATGCCTGATTCTTAACAAGATTATTCTTTATTTGCTCTCACTACCAGTAAATTATAAAAAAAATCGCCTTAAAAACACATTAATTTTCTAACTTCTCAGGAGGTTATTCCTCTGCACTGGACAAGAATCGTTATAGGTAAAACGGGTGACGCGAAAGTAGAACAGACGCAAGAGACAAAATTAAAAAAACAAGGTACACTAAATCAGTACCAATATAAGGGTTTAAAAAGCTTGAATACTGTTTCCGAACATTCCTTACCCCATCCCGTTATTCAAATTCCTGGTTCAAAAAGTTATACCAGTCGTGCATTGTTGCTTGCCGCGCTAACTAAAGGAGTGGTTAGTGTGGTAAATCCTTTATGGAGTGAGGATACGGAAGCTATGGTGAAATGTTTGCAACGATTAAATCTGATGATAACATGCTCGATTGAAAAAATTGTAGTCTCTAATGATATTTTTAACTTGCCGGTATGCAATACAGAATTATTTGTTAGAGACTCTGGTACAACTTTTCGCTCTTTACTAGCCTTAGCTTGCTTAATCCCTGGAACACAAATTATCTATGGGAACACACGTTTAAACGAACGTCCTATTGCACCTTTGGTGAATGCTTTACGGCAGTTAGGAGCCAAAATCGATTACCTTGAAAGAGAAAATCAAGCGCCATTACAAATTACGTCTTCGTATTTATATGGCGGAAAGGTCGCCATTCCAGCTGATATCAGCAGCCAATTTTTTTCTGTCTTACTTATGATTGCCCCGCTTATTGGCGATATTACCATTGAAGCGGTGGGCGAATTGATATCCACACCTTATATAGATATGACATTAGCAATGATGGGGCAACCTATTATTACTCATAATAAAAAATTTTATTGTATTTCCAAAAGTGCATATCAAACAAAATCTTATTACATTGAAGGAGATTATTCGAGCGCAAGCTATTTTTTTGCACTTAGTGCATTAACAGGGGACTCCTATGTTTTAAAAAACTTGCTAGCCTTTTCATTGCAAGCAGATGTTGAATTTTTAAAAATATTAATTGAGATGGGAAATCACGTGGAGTATAGCGATGATGGCCTAATAGTAAAAGGAGGGCACGTTCAGGCGGGTGACTTTAATATGCAAAACTGCCCGGATCAAATACCTACGATGGCAGTTTTAATGGCATTTGCAAAAGGAATTTCTACTATTACAGGAATTAAAAGTTTACGTGTTAAAGAATCGGATCGAGTTCAAGCAATTCAAAATGAATTAGCAAAAATGCATATTCAGACAAAAGCGTCGGAAAATACTTTAATTATTTATGGAGGTAAACCAATTCCAGCACAGATTGAAACTTATAATGATCATCGTATCGCAATGTCTTTTGCAATCGCTTATGCGAGGTTGCCTGAAATGCAGATTTTGAATCCTGAGGTGGTCAATAAAACCTTTCCGACGTTTTGGGAAGCATTGAGGGAGTGTATATCCCTATGAAAATTATTCTCATTGGATTTATGGGGGCAGGTAAAACATCCGTTGCAAAAATATTAGAGCATCTACTAAATTATAAAGTGGCTGAAATGGATGAGCTCGTTTTGCAAAAAGCGCAGTGTGCCGATATGCAACAACTGATTGAGGAAAAAGGAGAAATTGCTATTCGAGAGCAAGAAATTGCCATTGCGCGTGATTTGCGCAGCGTTGAAAATACCATTGTTTCAACGGGCGGAGGAGTGGTGATGAATAAAATTATTCTCGATTATTTAAAGGAAAAAAAGAGTTGGACTATTTTTTTACATGCGCCTTTTGAAATATTGCAAGCGCGTGTTGCGCAAGATCCTCATATTCGCCCTTTATTTCAAAATATGGAGCAAGCGAGAGTTCTTTATGACTTTCGTTTATCTCTTTACCAACACTACGCTGACCTGAAGATTGAAACCGCAGAAAAAACGCCGGCACAAATTGCTAACTTTCTTTCCGCAACCAGAAAGTTTTCCTAAAATGCGTCCAAAAAAATCCGATTAAGAAACTATCGGATACCATCGCCCATACCGCACAACTTAAAAATTCTACTTGTAGCCAAAAAATAGCTTTCAGAGCGATTGCTCCAATCAACAAAAGCGTGAAAGCTAAATGGCTTTGGACAAATAAGCGAGGCATCGGACCACCACGATATTGATTTGGAGAAAATAACATTTGCGTGTTTAATTTTGCTAAGGCGTGGCTGCTCAACCACCAAGCGCTGGCTATTAAACTTACAGAGGCTATAAAAAATAAACTTTCATTTGACAAATGACTTAATTGGTCAAGAAGATTAAATTCTGCATCAAAAAGCACGGTGAGCCAGATGAAAGGATTAAATACGCAAGCAAACAAAATAGCGGGAGGCGATAAACGTAATAATTTAGGAGCTAATAAAAAGCTCAATGGTATGGTAGTACAAATCGCATATCCCCAAAAAACAATTAATGGTGCATCCGAACCTACGGGGAAAAAATTTAAAGGGGAGCTTGTAAAAACAGGCGCAATAAACCAATTGAAAGCCGTGCTTAACAAGATGACAGCAGCTAGCAATAGGAGTAGAAAAAATAAAAAATTCCACCCTCGACGTTTAATACATTTTTGCAACCATGCGTAAAGCCATTGACTACGTACGAAATAAATTAATACTACGGAACTGCAGACGAGGCTTAATAAGTTAAAGTGTATTCTCGATAAAAAATAAAAACAATCTAATAAAAATAATAGTAATACCGTCAGCATCAAGCCACGTCGAAATGCAAAATTTTTGTAAGACAACGAACGAGATTGATGATCTTCATCTTTATAAAGAGGCAACAAACTGATTTGATTATTTGTTTGCTGGGCTGTATTGACTAAGACAATTAAAATATTGGCGAGTACTAGCGTACTAATAAAAAAGTTTAAAGAAAGATGATGCAGTACCCAATCATTTTTATAAAAACCGTAGGCAGGAAATTGATGAAACCAGATAGCTGCAAAGCACAGGGCGCTTAATAAGGCAATCGACTGGTAAATCCACAGTTTAATACACCCCCTGAGGTTTGAGAAAATAGTTACTTTGGGGGTTAATTGACTTAAAGGAAATGCTAGCAAAGCAAATACAATGCTTAAATAAACCGTTGCCGAAATAACAGGATGCCACACCAGTACTGCTAACACGGCGATGATCCAACTACTTGTCACATAAAATAGCTTGAGATGTGGTTTAGGGAGAGGAGGTGGTGCCATTGCATTATTCCTTTAACATAATTTTCCATCAAACACACTTACTGCGGGACCGATCATGTGAATATTACTATTTTTATCACATTCAATAAAGAGTTGGCCGCCTGGCAAATTGACGCTTACTTCATTACTTAACATCCCCCATTCTTTTCCCATAGATACTGCCGCGCAAGCGCCGGTGCCACACGCCAGTGTTTCACCGGCGCCGCGTTCATAAACGCGTAATTGAATATGGTTGGCATCGAGAATTTGCATAAACTCTACATTAACGCCTTGTGGGAAGTTAAGATGCTGATTGAAAAAAGTGCCTAACGTATCAACTTCTGCTTGAGCGATATCAGGGACGACAAAAATAACATGAGGGTTTCCTATAGAAACCGCGCCAAAAGATAGTAAGCGGTCATAGAAGAAAAGTTCATAGTAACTTGCTTGGGTGGGTGTCATAAAGGGCAGCGAAGCTGGGGAAAAGTTTGCTTTACCCATGGCTACTTTAACTAGTTGATTGCCTAAAATTTGACATTCAATTGCAAGGAAAGGAGTAGCAAGCTTTAAAGTGGTTTTAACACTCAGTTTTTTTTCGTGAATGAATTGAGCGACACAGCGCACACCATTGCCGCATTGTTGAACTTCCGTGCCATCTGCATTAAAAATGCGATAGCCAAAATCACACTCGGGTTGAGTGGGCTTCGTGATAATCATTAATTGATCAAAACCTACGCCTCGATGACGGTCAGCAAGTTGCTTTATCATTTCTGGTTGCAACGTAAAGGGGTGCTCGATAGTATTAATGACCATGAAATCATTCCCAAGTCCATGCATTTTAGTGAAATGAATATTTTTCATGACATTCCTTGGTTAAAATTTCGTCTTGTAATATACCCATAGGTGTAATAGGTATATACAGTTTTTCAGATAAGTATTCGCAAGTTATCTTAAGCTTGTGACACCGGGCAAAGCTTCACGGGACGTTACAAGTACGTCCCTGTAAGCTTTACTTCGGCCTCCATGCCTCAGAAACCCGTTCATCTTTACCCGGTGTCACAAGCTTGGAGTAAGCTACGAATAATTATTTGAAAAAGTATAGCTACCACTATCCACTTAGCTTTATGCTGTGTTGCAAGCGCACTCGTCTTCGTTTAATGATGTTCGCTAAACAAATGCTCATAAGCCTCCGCAATTTGTTTTTGATCTGCTAAATCATGAGGTAAGTTTGCAAAATGATAATCAAACATGGCGGCCGCTTTTTCTTTGGGCAGATTAAAGTAATCTTGAACGGCGGCATCGACTTGGGTTTGGCACTCTTTTAGAAGAGCAGCTTCGCGCGCTTCGTCCCACCAATGTTTATTTTCTAAGAAGATTTTTAAGCGTCGAATGGGTTCATTTTTCCAAGCATTATCGACGACCTCTTTAGGACGATAGCGGGTAGCATCATCGGCAGTGGTATGATCATGTAAGCGATAGGTCACCGCTTCAATAAGCGTAGGCCCTTTCCCATGACGTGCACGTTCTAAGGCGGTATGGAGCACATCATACATTGCAATGGCATCATTGCCATCAGCTTGCAAGCCGCGAATACCGCCCGCAATAGCTTTTTGTGCTAAAGTTTGCGCTCCAGTTTGTTGATGACGAGCAAGAGAAATTGCCCACTGATTGTTAATAACGACGAAAACTACGGGCAGTTGCCAGGCGCCTGCGACATTGATGGCTTCATAAAAATCACCTTCGCTCGTGGCGCCATCTCCGCACACCGAAACTGCAACACGTGGTTCCTTGCGATATTTAAAAGCAGTGGCTACTCCCGCCGCATGAAGAGGTTGGGTACCGATAGGGACGGCCATCGGCAAATCTTCGGGGGAATTTTTGTAAGCATTCCCTTGCTCACTACCACCCCAAAACGCCAAAATTTCAGTCATCGATACCCCCCGTTGGAGTTGGGCGCCGTACTCTCGATAAGCTGGTGCTAATACATCTTTTGGCTTCATTGTGGCACCTAAAGATACAGTGACGGCTTCTTGCCCCAGGGAGGAAGCATAAGTTCCCATTTTGCCAGTGCGTTGGAGGTTAATGGCTTTGCTATCAAAAGTACGTGTTAATACCATCCAGCGATATAAATTTTCTAAAATCGTTGCATCTTGTGCAAAGGAAGGTAATTCATCACAGGGTTGTCCATTTGCATTTAAAAATTGTGTAAAGCTAATTTCAAACTGCGCAGTAACTTCCGTTGTCATGGAGTTTCTCCTAATCGTTGCAAGGCAATTTGATCGGCGATAATGCTAGGTTCGATACCGGTAGTTTTTGATTGTTCCGCAATTAAAGCTACAGTGTCTGCAATACGTTTAACCTCTGTGAGAATGCGATCTTCTGTTTCTTTATAGTATACCCAACATACATCAATGATACCACCGGCGTTGATAACGTAATCAGGAACATAAAAAATCTGATGATCGGCTAACATTTGTGCATGCTCAGGATTTTGTAGTTGATTGTTTGCAGAGCCCGCCACGATTTTGCATTTGAGTTTAGGGATAGTGTGAGTATTTAAAATTGCCCCTAAAGCACATGGAGAAAAAATATCACATTCTATAGTGTAAATATCGTCAGGTGCTACTGCAACTGCATTAAATTCATCGACGCAGCGTTTTACCGCCTCCATATTTTTATCGCAAATAAAAATTTTTGCACCCGCATTATGTAAATGTTTAGCTAAAATGTAGCCTACATGACCTGCGCCTTGAATGGCGACGCGTATACCTTTTAGTGAGTCAGCACTCAATTGATGTTTGGCAATAACTTTAATGCTTTCAAAAACTCCTAAGGCTGTTGAAAAAGAAGGGTCTCCATGACTTTCGCTTGGGCGAGTAGTGCTCGTAACATAAGGGGTAGTACGATTAATAATATCCATATCAGAGACTGAAGTGCCGCTATCGACAGCAGTGATATAACGTCCGCCTAGTTCGTTCACGAAGGCACCAAAAGCTTCAAATAAAACCCGACGGTCAAAATTTTTTTTAGGTTTGATGATGACAGCCTTTCCTCCTCCTAAGGGGAGATTGCTAATGGCTGACTTATAAGTCATGCCGCGTGCCAAACGCATCGCATCATAGACTGCATCACTGACATGATCATATTCTAAGAAACGACAGCCACCTAATGCCGGGCCACGATTCGTGTTATGGATAGAAATAATGGTGCGTAAGCCAGTCTTAGGATCCATTTTAATATGGAGTTCACCATGCCCTAGGTTTTCAGCATAATCAAATAATTCATCAGGTGTGACGGGAGCTTTATATGTTGTTGAATTCATGTTTATCTTGCTCTTTATAGGTTAAAATTGCACAAGTATAAACACCTTGACATGAGAAAAGCAATTATTTTAATTTTATCCTTAAACGCTAAGAGTAAAAATGAACAAACTAAAAATAATGGAGTTTTCAAGTGAATTTAAATTATTGCATGAATAAAAAAAATTCTGCTGAGATTGGGCTTTTTATCGCCGCACTTGTTCTAATTTTTTTAAGTTTAGGCGCCAAAAATATTTGGACGCAAGAATATCGATGGTGGGATATTTGCCAACATATGTTAAACACTAAAGATTATTGGCACCCGTATCTTGATGGTAAAGCTTACTATGATAAGCCTTTGTTGTCTTATTGGATGATTGTTGCTTTGGCAAAATTACATCATGGGGTTTTAACAAAATTTATTTTGCGCTTGCCTTCGGCTTTGGCAAGTTTAAGTGTATTGTGGAGTGTTTATTGGCTGTCCAAAAAATTTTTTGATCGTGAAACAGCCTTGTTAGCGGGTTGGTTCTTGCTCACCACGTTTTATTTTATTTTTTGGGCGAGAGTAGCGAGCGCTGATATGTTGAATGTGGCGGCCATTATGCTGAGCTTAGTGTGGTATTTTGCTTTTAATCATCAGCGATTTTATTTTTATTTAGGTTGGTATGTATTGCTGGCGATAGGAGCCTTATTAAAAGGCTTAATTGCACCTGTGATTGTGGTGCTCGTGTTATTACCCGATTTATTGTCAAATAATCATTGGCGAGATTTTTTATGCATTAAATCAATAATGGCAATCCTTATCGCTCTTGCTTTGTATTTGCTCCCTTTTATGATTTCATCGCACACGAAAGGAGGATACACCGAAAATGGTTTGTTTGAAGTTTTTCGCGAAAATATCTTGCGATTTTTTCAGCCTTTTGATCATCAAGGCCCTTGGTATACTTATTTCATTTATTTTCCCGTTTATACTTTACCGTGGACGCCTTGGATTTTCCAAGTGTTCATTAGACATCTTTCGAAACTCGCTCCTGTGAGAAAAGTTGAAGGAGGATCGGAGCACAGAACCGGAGTGTACACGACAGTACATGAGGATTCGAGCACCGAACCGACGCACAAATTTTCCACAGGAGTAGAGCTTCGAAAGATGTCTATTAAATTTTTATGGGTGCCTAAAAACAGTTGGATTTTTGGTGAACGCTTTCTTTTATGCTCTGTCTTTAGTATTTTTATCTTCTTATCCTTAAGCGGCTCTAGACGTAGTTATTATATTTTGCCGATTATCCCGTTTTCAGTCATGCTATTAAGCCATTTTTGCCAACAAAAAAGTATTACTAACCCAAAATGGCAACAAAAGGTATGGTATG
The DNA here is from genome assembly GCA_964471475.1 of uncultured Gammaproteobacteria bacterium. GTDB lineage: Bacteria > Pseudomonadota > Gammaproteobacteria > CAISUE01 > CAISUE01 > JAJNBD01. The sequence continues at coordinate 278 of CAYYFQ010000011.1, read as the reverse complement.
GAATTTACGGAATGTATATTCTATTGTGTGCGTATTTTATTGGTTTTGAGATCTGTTATTGGCTTTAATGCGCTAGAGTCTTTCAGATAATTATTCGTGAAATCTGAATGTAGCTCGTGACACCGGGTAAAGATGAACGGGTTTCTGAGACAGTAACTAGTCACAGGGCTTCTGTAACGGGGTACGAAAATTTCCTCTGCACTGGACAAAAAATCTCTGAAGCTGTCATCCCGCGACTTGTTCGCGGGATCCAAGCTTTTGAGTTTTGTAAATAATCA
>CAYYFQ010000010.1:0-65897 GCA_964471475.1 uncultured Gammaproteobacteria bacterium | reverse complement strand
AGATTTGTATTATGAAATAGTATGAACAGCTTGGATCCCGCGAACAAGTCGCGGGGCGACAGCTTCAGAGATTTTTTGTCCAGTGCAGAGTGACTAGTTACTTTATAGAGGTCCCCTTAAGCAAATCTTAATGCCAATTGAGTTATTATATAAGCATGAAATTAATAACTATTTTTTATGAGTTAAGCGAGCTATTATGAAGATGGAATCTATTTTTAACTTATTAACGCTTTTTCTCCAGAAGGCCGAAGTCTTCACGCCTGAGTGCTTTCGCACCAAATCCCTACCGTTTATTAAGAATGGCGTCCTTGCGGGGGATGCAGCTGCCGCCAGTTTAGTCATGGAAATTGATTCTATCGAGCAGCATTATACCGCTCTTGGTGAAGTTCAAGCGCCTGACCCAGATCCAGATAGGCAGCGTGAGATTGCTATTCAAAACCGCCAGTTATTGTTTCACCGATATTTGTTATTGTTTAGATTGGCACTTTTATGGCTTAATTATGAAATTAATAGACTTAAGTTGGGATTGCAAGAGGGTAGGGTTGCAAATGATGGTGAAGGCCAAGAAAACAAAATCCACTATCTAAAACGCAATATAGAACTCTGCATTTCGAAGAAAGCAAACGACTTAATTTGTAACTCGTTGCATAAGCGAAACCTTCTTCCTGTAGACCAATATGGATCCGAAGCATTGGAATCTTTGGTTAACACCGTTCTAGAGAACTATGATCAATTAAAGCAATTAAAGATAGATAACTACTCTTTTGTGATGAATCACCCGCTGCAAGGGGCCAGAGCATGCCGAGAAGCTGACCAGCGTTCTTTCAAACACAAAGCAAATCGTCTTAAGCTAATTCGTAGTAGAAGCATCGAAAGAAAAAACACTGACACCACTTTCGGCGACTATGTTTTACCCGTGCTCCAAATTTTAATTGAGCGATGTGTAAAGAATCCCCCACCTCAGCATTTCACGGATTCTTTAGCAACCTATACCGCAGAGTATTGGGCTGACGAACTTGAAGCATTTACGGAGAGGCATTATCTTTGGAACAAAAAATCTGACCCCATGAGGGTATTAACTGTTAAGGAAATTGCAACACTTTTTCGCGAGGCGGATAGTAAGCTTGAAAAAACAATTGTTACTAATATTTTTGACGAGCGTTTGGATTTGCTGACTAGCCTTTCTAGCAAAAAGCTTCTTGCTTTATTAGCATATGGTTGCAAAGACATTTCTCTCGCTAATAATACTCAAGGCACTCCATTGATTGTTGAATTTTTCTTGACACATCCTAGTTTAATCAAAAAACTTCCTCCTTATTGGCAAGATCAACTCAATCGAAAGGAGTTAACGCCTTCAGACTTCAACGTGGATTCTTTCAAAGTGTTGCGTGATTTTTGCGATTCTCCTTTGAATGAAGAGTATGGCGCGAAATATGCAGAAAACATAGATTATATTATGGGGTATATGTTAGGTGTTAAGGGAAGATTCGGTATCATGAAAAAACCCAGCTGTGATCAATTCATTGGCTTAATACAAATGGATCACAAGGGTCTCTACGTTGAGCAATTATTGAATTCCGGTAAATTTCTCCAAGGGTCGTGGAGTCAAAAGGTAGATCTTTATCCTGAGCGATATCTAGAGGTGCTTACTGCGTTATTCGAAAATTATCGCAGAGCGGTAGATCAAAATGATAACGATGCTCAAAAAAGATTGCAAAAGGCACTCACCCTATTTATGGAGCCACATGGAAAATTAGCGCGAAAGAAAGATTTTTTAAAGCGTTTTATGAAGGGTACTAAAGCGGTGGCTAATGGAGATGCTTTTGAACAAAGTATAAAGCATTTTGTTTCTGCCTATAATGCGATTCTGGAATTACAATCTGTTTCAGCTGATCCGCAAAATCAAGGGCAGCAGGCCGCCGCGCATCCACCTCAAGCACCATTTTTTTTAGATACATTGTTGGAAAAACAAAGATCGTTTATGAGCTGGGCAAATCGTGCACAACAATCCTACCCAGAACCGGTAGATGTTCTTCAAGTGGCCTTTCAGGATGAGTTGGAAAAAAAATATCCTGCGTTAGTTACAAAACGAGCTTTGCTTACAGATCTTTATAGAGAAGCGATTCGCAAATTATTCTCTACTCCTGACCACGAGCTTACGGAAAGAGAGATTGCATTTCGTGCACTTTTAATAGCAAGAACAGAGAGTGCTGATCTTACTCCATTCGACAGACAGATCCTCGAGTTTATAGCGCAAGAAAAGCGTACTCACCCAGCCAGAGAAGAATTAGAGAGGTTAGGTAGTTCACCAGCACATGCGAGGAGGTCTGTTGCTGCTTCCCCTCCTCATGCAGGTGAGGAAGGCCCGGATGAAGTAGATGTAGACGTTCTTGAACAAACGAGGAGGTCTGCTGCTTCCCCCCCTCATGCAGATGAGGAAGGCCCGGATGAAGTAGATGTAGACGTTCTTGAACAAACGAGGAGGTCTGCTGCTTCCCCCCCTCATGCAGATGAGGAAGGCCCGGATGAAGTAGATGTAGACGTTCTTGAACAAATTGATGTGTCGCCACGAGTAGAGAGGAGGGCAGCGGAGAACGCACTATTTACTGCAAACCCACTACCAAGTTCAGTACCCAATTCTACAAGAAATTTTCGCTTCCTTATTCCCCCTCCGTCCGAAGGCTCGGTGGGTGTTTCGTCCAACCCTTCGAATGATGAAAATACCCATTCATTGATAGATACAAGTTCTTCGCACCACTCTAGTGCCGGTTCAGGACCAGCAGCGGACGCTTGCGCAGAAGCAGAGCTTGTAGAAGACCATGAGGAAGAGGTGACTTCTGGACAGTCTGTACATTCACTTTAGTAAAACATGATGCTGTTATCCTTTGCGTACGACAAAACTGGATAATTGCAAAATGGGATGTGGTAGTGGCACGACCCAGTTAACCTAAATCACTATTTTTCTCGTGTCCGCCCAATACCAAAGCCGTAATCGCTTCCGCCGCTTTCTTTCCTGCATTTTGTCGTAAGCTCTGATGCAGCTCTGTAAATTTTTCAATCAAATGTATATCAGGATGTTCTAACATATGAATACACGCCTGGGCTAATGTGTGTGGTATGGCTGCTTCTTGCAAAATTTCATCCACGAGTTTTTGTTTGGCCAAAATATTAGGAAGACTAACAAAAGGAATGCGGATTAATTTTTTAGCGATCCAATAGCTGATAGGATCCACACGGTAACTTACGACCATCGGTGTTTTGCATAACATGGCTTCAAGTGTTGCCGTACCGGAGGCAATCAACACGCCGTCACTCGCTTGCAATACGTGGTGCGCATTGCCTACCGAAATTTCCACATGAAGCTTAGGAAAATGAGAGCAGTAAGCTTTAAATTGCTTAGCACGTTGTTCATTGATCATCGGCGCTAAAAATTTTAGATGAGGCATCACTTCACGGCATAAATTGGCTGTTTGTAAAAAAAGTGGGGCTAAATGTTTTAACTCGCTTTGCCGGCTTCCTGGCATCAAAGCTAGTACTTTTTCTTGTGCTTCAAGACCTAAAGCATCGCGCGCTAACTTTTTATCAGGCGTAAGTGGAAGGGAATCCGCCGTAGGATGACCAATAAATTGCACGGGCACTCCATTTGCTTCATAAATAGCAGCTTCAAAAGGAAATAACACTAACATTAAATCTACCGCTTTTTTTATCTTGTGAATACGACTTGCTCGCCATGCCCAAATAGTAGGGCTATTCACATGAACGGTTTTAATTCCATGCGCTTTTAATTTAGTTTCTATATATAAATTAGAATCAGGTGCATCAATGCCAACGAAGACACTCGGGCGTAAGGAGAGGGCTTGTTTTACTAAAAAGCGTCGTGCTTTTAATAACTTTGGAAGATGTTTAATAACATCTACAAAACCCATGATGGCTAATTCTTCTTGTGGAAGTAATGCTTCACAACCCGCAGCGCGCATCAAAGGGCCCGCAGCTCCTACAAAACGAGCTTCGGGGAAATATTCTCGCAATGCCGTAATGATAGCCGCTCCCAAACGATCGCCCGAAGCTTCATAAGCACTGAAGAAAAAAAGAGGGGAAGTTTTCATGAGGAGCTATACCTTTTCAGATAATTATTCGTAGCTTACTCTAAATTCAGATTTCACGGATAATTATCTGAAAGAGTGTATGATATCATACTCCTCAATTGTTCTTAAGGAAGCGTTGCATTATGTCACATCCTTTTCGTACCTGGCTTGATCGTTACATTGGTCGACCCGAAGTAGTTTCTTTACTGATCGTACTTGCTCTGGCAGTTTTCGTGCTCTATTTTTTTAGCAATATGTTGATGCCGGTTTTTGTCAGTATTGCGATTGCGTATTTATTGCAATGGCCTATTAATAAACTAGAGCGCTGGCGTGTGCCTCATGGATTGTCAGTCATTATTGTTTATATGTTTTTTGTAGGGGCGATTGTCATAGCGGTCGTCGGATTGTTGCCAACTTTATGGCATCAATTAAATAATCTTTTTGAGCAAATGCCTCTCATCGCGATAAAAGGCAAAGCACTTTTTGAAGAGCTGGCGCAAAAATATCCGAACGTGATTTCACCAGATTTTGTAGATGGCATTACCAACGGTGCCAAGGCTCAAGCTTTAGATTATGGGCAACGTGCACTTAGTTTTTCTTTAACGTCGTTATCTAATATCATTTTGTTTGGTGTTTATTTTATTTTGGTGCCTTTATTAGTATATTTCTTTTTGAGCGATAAAAAAGTTCTCTTAACTAACTTTAAACATTATTTACCCAGCCAGCGTCAATTAGTGGTGAAAGTATGGTTAGAAGTTTATCAACAAATTGGCCGGTATGTGCGAGGAAAAGTATTAGAAGCTATTATTATGGGTATTATTTTTTTCATCCAATTTAAATGGATGGGTTTGAATTATGCGTCGCTTATGGCAGTTTTAGTGGGCTTATCCGTCATTGTGCCTTATGTGGGAGCTGTCATTGTCACGATTCCTTTGGTGATTATTGCGTTGGTACAATGGGGTTTGACACCTTATTTTGCCTACTTTATTTTAATCTATTCTGTGTTGACTGCGCTGGATGCTAATTTGCTCGTCCCGCTTATTTTTTCTGAAGCAGTCAATTTACATCCGGTTTCTATCATTTTAGCGGTATTAATTTTTGGAGGATTGTTTGGTTTTTGGGGCGTATTTTTTGCCATTCCCTTAGCGGCTTTGGTGAAAGCGGTGACACAGGTGTTGGATGAGGATATGGAAAAAGGTGACTAAAAAAATTTTGCGAGAGCAATCATTAGAGGTACGTAGCACTTTATCGATTGAGCAACGAGATGAGCTTAGCCAATTAATCATGAAGCAGTTAATCTACGCTTTGGATTGGACATCATATTCCGTGGTACATGTGTTTTTAACCTCCCAAAAGTTAGGAGAAATAAATACTCAACCTTTGGTGGAATATCTTTGGCAACATCACCCTAAAATTACCGTGGTGACAAATCGTTTGCTGACAGGCAAAAAAGATATAGCGACTCACGTGATTAAAGCTGATGATGAATTGGTGCTGAATGCGTGGAGCATTCCAGAACCTTTAGAAACAGCCAGCGTGATAGCGCCAAAGCAGATAGATATTTTTATCATCCCATTACTTGCTTGTGATTACTTTGGCAATCGTTTGGGATATGGTGGTGGTTTTTATGATCGCTTATTAGCTTGCGTTAATCCCAAGGCTGCGCGGGTAGGCGTTAATTTTTTTGAACCGTTGACGACGCTTATTCCTGTGTTAGCGTATGATCAAAGTTTAGATTATTTGATCGCACCATACCGAAGATTTGATTTTAGAACGTATAAATCAACGATGCTCCAAAATAATTAGTGTGTGGTTTTTGTTCAAAATGAATATTATAAGCAGGCCAATTCGTAGAAAAAGCTGGGTAAGCGGCATAGAAATAATCAGCGCCCACACCTAAATTTTTTGTGAGAGGGTAACTTGCACCCACCCCTACACGGCCGCCTATCTTATTAGCATTAGAGCTGAAAGAAGGAGTTCCAGCGGCACTGTTAGCGTCTTGCGTTAATTGCAAATGTGCATAGCTTAAACCTAAGCGAGCATAGAGTAAAAGTTTTGAATCCATTCGATAACCCGGTAATAAATCCCCGGTGAGGTAATCTTGTACAAAGACATGATTGGTGAAAGTCTGGCCAGTAAGCGTAACGCCTGGGTGCGTGGTAGATGCTTCACGTTGTGGAAAATTAGTACCAAGCTCGCCACCAAAATAAAGATTTTCGTCCGTCGTCAAACCATAGCCTGCAAAAATATTTCCTAAAAAAGTATTGTTTGAAGGTTTAGTGTTGGCAATCGTGTTGGTGACCGTATTAGTGGTAGAAAAAACATAATTATTAAAAGATTCTCCTCCCCCTGCGCCTAAATAGATACCATTTTTTATGCCTTCATTGGCGTAAGTGGTAGTCGCACAGATAAAAGTTACTAGTGCAAGGAGTAGTTTGATGGAGTATCGTGTCATTGGCAATCGTCCTAATAAATTAAAGTATCCTATCATATTTTGCTATGCACACGACAAAAACCAGAACCGAGGTTAAACGGGTCCTGTCGCTGCAGTATCCCAGCGATGCGAAGCATCGCTGGGATACTGCTTGCGCGCCACCCGTTTTGCAATTATCCGGTTTTGTCGTGTACGAAGCATATTTTGTTAATTAGACGCATCTTGCGGGTTTTGGTAAACCAGCGATTAAGCAAATTTGTCTTGGACCTTTAGGGAAAAGTGTTTGTAACACGATGCTATTAAAAGATGGATCGATTTTTTGCATGTGCTTTATGATTAATCGCTGAATGGGGCTGTAATGGTATTGCTGATAAAAACTGCGCGCAAAGTGAATAACTTCCGAGTGTGCTTCAGTTAGTTGAATATTTTCTTTATGTGCTAAAAATTCTGCAAGTGTTTTCGTCCAGGTGTGATGATCTTTGAGATAAAATTCTTCGTTGAATAAGGTGGAGTCGATCATATAGTCATTTCTAAAACTTTGCGCGGAATGATAGTAGCTTAGATGCAAATTAAGGGCACCACGTTGCGCGCAACGAGACATAAACCACATAACTTTTGTTGAAGTTATTAGGAGATAATTGTCATGCCAGCGTAAGCTGGCATCCAGTTAAGTATGTTTTTAGGCAATGCAAGCGATGAAAATTTTAGTTTACGAAGTTAAGTACACTTTACTGTTACTTCCCAAGATCCTTATTTGCCTGGATGCCAGCCTACGCTGGCATGACAGTGGTTCTTAGCATAAGCGCCTTAAGTTGACGCTATGAGCCTACGCTGGCATGACAGTGGTTCTTAGCATAAGCTCCTTAAGTTGACGCCATGAGCCTACGCTGGCATGACAAATGCTGTGCGCGTTCTTTTAAAGGCTATGTTTACGCTTTTTGTGCAGCTTCCGTACCAGTATCTGTTGGCGTGGTAGCACTCATCGGTTTGGTTATTTCTGCCCAATCTTTGGGTGGCATCGGAGTTTCGCCACGCATGATTTGATCAATTTGATCGCTATCAATAGTTTCATATTTCATTAAAGCGTCTGCCATCACATGTAAGATATTAATATTTGCTTGTAATAAATTACGCGCTCGCAGATAGTTGCGATCAATGATGGTGCGGATTTCGTGATCAATAGAGTTGGCAGTATCTTCTGAAAGTTCTTTACGTTTAGTAACGCTGTGACCTAAAAAGACTTCTCCTTCATCTGTGCCATAAGTAAGTGGCCCTAAGCGTTCAGACAATCCCCATTTGGTGACCATATTGCGTGCAATATCAGTAGCGCGCTCAATATCATTGGAGGCCCCTGTCGTGACATTTTCTTGGCCAAAAATTAATTCTTCAGCCAAGCGACCACCAAACATACTAGATATTTGACTTTCTAAACGTTCTTTAGTGTAGCTATAACGATCTTCTTCAGGTAAAAACATCGTGACACCTAAAGCGCGACCACGAGGAATAATAGTGACTTTATAAACAGGATCGTGGCTTGGAACCAATCGCCCTACAATGGCGTGACCTGCTTCGTGATAAGCAGTGAGGCGTTTTTCTTTTTCATTCATGACCATCGAGCGGCGTTCAGCACCCATCATGATTTTATCTTTTGCTCGCTCTAATTCCTTCATGTCAACGATGCGTTTATTGGCGCGCGCAGCCAGCAAAGCGGCTTCATTAACTAAATTAGCGAGATCTGCACCTGAAAAGCCAGGCGTACCCCGCGCAATTACTAAAGGAATAACGTCATTGGCCAGTGGCACTTTACGTAAATGCACTTTTAAAATTTGTTCGCGACCACGAATATCTGGTAAACCTACCACCACTTGGCGATCAAAACGTCCCGGGCGTAAGAGAGCTGGATCCAACACATCAGGACGGTTGGTTGCTGCCATCACAATGACGCCTTCGCTACCTTCAAAGCCATCCATCTCAACGAGTAATTGATTTAAAGTTTGCTCGCGCTCATCATGACCACCACCAAGACCAGCGCCTCGATGGCGTCCAACCGCGTCAATTTCATCGATAAAAATAATGCAAGGCGATTGTTTTTTAGCTTGCTCAAACATATCGCGTACGCGTGATGCACCAACCCCTACGAACATTTCTACAAAATCAGAACCTGAGATAGTAAAGAAAGGGACTTTCGCTTCTCCTGCTACCGCTTTGGCTAATAAAGTTTTACCGGTTCCTGGAGGGCCCATTAATAGTACGCCGCGTGGAATTCGTCCTCCTAATTGTTGAAATTTAGGAGGGTCTTTTAAAAATTCTACTAATTCTTGAACATCATTTTTTGCTTCATCGCAACCAGCGACATCAGCAAAGGTGATTTTGTTTTTTGTATCATTTAATAATTTGGCACGACTGCGGCCAAATCCAAAAGCTCCGCCTTTATTGCCTCCTTGCATCATGCGGATCATATAAATGAAGTAAATGAAAATCAGCACGGACGGGCCGTAGATTAGTAAGCTACGCCACCAATCTTGGGGGGGGGCGGTACCTGCAACCTCAACATTATTTTTCACTAAGAAAGAAAGTAAATTTTGATCCGGAATTGGCATATAGGTGATAAAGCTTTTACTATCTTTTAAAGTACCTGTGATCGTAATATCATTTATTTTGACGTTGCTCACACTGCCTTTTTGGACATCTTGGATAAACTCAGAATAGTTGAGTTTTTGTTCATTGCTATCATGCGAATTAAAATTGGAAGCAAGCAAGAAAAAAATTACTATAATCGTTATCCAGATTAATATATTTTTGAAGGTATCACTCATGGTTGGTATTTAATAAATTAGTGTTTAAACTTGGTTAGCTTACCTGATTTTCTTGTTTCGCGCCAGTAGATACACCTCTTTTGAACGAGCACGAGAGGCTTTAGGTTTGCGAATATCTACTTGGTTAAATAAAGTGCGAGCAGTTCGCACGTACTCATCAAAACCGTGGCCTTGAAAAATCTTTACCAAAAAATCCCCTTTAGGTTTTAGATGAGAAATAGCCAATTCCATTGCTAATTCTGCTAGGTACATCGCGCGAGGTTGATCAACGGCATTAATTCCGGAAGTATTAGGAGCCATATCGGAAAGTAAAAGATCGATGGGTTGATGATTTAATGCAGATTCTAATTTAGCTAAAGTTTCTTCTTCTCGAAAATCTCCTTGAATAAATTCTACGCCTTCTAAAGCGGTCATAGGTAAAATATCTAGCGCAATAATTTTTCCAGAGCCCTTTAAGATTTCTGTACAGCTTTGTGACCAGGCGCCTGGGGCGGCTCCAAGATCAACAATACAAGCGCCTGGTTTAATGATGCGATCTTTGTTTTGAATCTCCAGTAATTTAAAAACCGCGCGTGAGCGATATCCTTTTTTTTGCGCTTCTATCACATAAGGGTCGGTGAAGTGTTCTTTTAACCATTGACGGCTTGTTTTAGATTGTTTTGGCATAAAAAAATTTTATTTTTCATTCATGGGAAAGTTGCATTATCGCATGAAATTTTAAAAGTACTGAAGCAGGACAGGGTACTTGTATGAAATAAAATTTATGATACAATCACGCTTGGGTTATACTTTATTTTATTGAAACAAGGAACTTTGATTATGCCAAACTTGAATGCTAAGGCAGTGAAATTGACTTCACCAGAAGCTGATGCTGCACACACTAAAACTGCTGCAGTCGCAGCTAAACCAAAGAAAGCAAAAGCTAAAAAAGCTAAACCAGCTGCGAAGAAAAAACCAGCTGCTAAAGCAAAAAAAGCTGGAGCTAAAAAAACTGTGAAGAAAAAAGCAGCGAAAAAAGTGATGAAGAAAAAAGTCGCTAAAAAAGCGGTTAAGAAAACAGTGAAAAAAGCCGTAAAGAAAAAAGTAGTTGCTAAGAAAAAAGTCGCGAAGAAAAAAGTCGCTAAAAAGAAAGTAGTAAAAAAGAAGGTTGCTAAAAAGAAATAAGTTCTACTTTATTTCTTTTTAAGTAAAAAGCCCGCTTATTGCGGGCTTTTTACTAACTACAGTCTGTCAGATAATTATTCGTGAAATCTGAATGTAGCTTGTGACACTGGGTAAAATTGACAGGACAATGCTCAATTCATAGAGAGATTCGGAAGATCAGCTTAACTTCCCATGGCACTGTTTATATCTTTTACCTGACCCACAAGGGCAAGTCGCATTACGACTTATTTTTCCTTGACCACTTAACATAGTGCGTTGTTGAGATTGTTGATTGTTTAGAGGAGGTGCTTCTACGCCGAATTCACGAGGAGTTTCATGCGCAAATTGCATTCTTTGCTCAGTAGCTAATCGTTGTTGCTGAGCTTCTAACGCCGCAATTTCTTCCGCGCTTTGAATTTGAATATGGCTTAGTATACGAGTGACTTCTGTTTTAATACTTTCTAACATAGTTGCAAATAATTCGTAGGCTTCGCGCTTATATTCTTGTTTAGGATTTTTTTGTGCATAACCACGCCAGTGAATGCCTTGACGCAAATAATCCATGGCTGCTAAATGCTCTCGCCATTGTTGATCAAGAGTTTGCAAGAGAATATTTTTTTCGAACTGGCGTAAATTGGGTGAGCCAATTTGGTTTTCTTTGGCTGCGTATACAGTATCGAGTTCCGTTAAAAGGCGCGTGCGCAATTTTTCTTCGTCAAGACTTTCGTCCTCTTTTAACCAGGCTTCTACAGGTAAAGACAAATCAAATAAATTGGGCAAAGCTTTTTCTAAGCCTGGGATGTCCCATTGTTCTTCTAAACTATTTAAGGGGATATATTGATTAATAAAGTGATGTAATACATCTGCCCGAAATGAACGAATCATTTCGGCAACTTCTTCAGCGTGCATAATTTCATCACGCTTTGCATAAATCACCCGACGCTGATCATTAGCCACATCATCAAACTCGAGCAGTTGTTTACGGATATCAAAGTTTCGACCTTCTACTTTACGCTGCGCTTTTTCAATTGCACGCGATATCATGTTGTGTTCGATGGACTCGCCTTCTTTCATCCCGAGTTTTTGCATGGCTGTTTTGAGCCATTCGCCTGCAAAAATACGCATTAAGTTATCATCCAATGCCAAATAGAATTGTGTTTGACCGGGATCTCCTTGGCGCCCTGCGCGACCACGCAATTGGTTGTCAATACGGCGTGACTCATGGCGCTCTGTACCGACAATATGTAAACCGCCCGCATTGATGACTTCACCATGGCGTTTTTTCCAATGCGTGCGAATTTCTTGAATTTGAGCTTCGGTGGGTTCAGTTAACGCTTGAATTTCTGCTTCAGGATTTCCCCCTAGAACAATATCTGTTCCGCGACCTGCCATATTGGTCGCGATAGTTACTGTGCCAGGACGGCCGGCTTGAGCAATAATTTGCGCTTCTTGCGCGTGATATTTAGCATTTAGTACTTGATGCGGAATTTTTTCTTTGTTTAATAGTGAAGATAATAACTCGGAGCTCTCAATCGATGCTGTCCCAACTAATACAGGTGCTTGTTTGGCGATATACTTTTTAATAACATCGATGATGGCGCCATACTTATCTTGTTGCGTAAGATAAATTTTATCAGCTAAGTCTTGACGAGAAATAGGTTTGTTAGTAGGAATGACAATGACTTCCAAGCCATAAATTTGTTGAAATTCGTAAGCTTCGGTATCAGCGGTTCCTGTCATGCCCGCGAGTTTCTGGTACAAGCGAAAATAATTTTGGAAAGTGATGGAAGCTAAGGTTTGATTTTCGTTTTGAATTTTTAAGCCTTCTTTGGCTTCTACCGCTTGATGTAAACCCTCTGACCAGCGACGTCCTGGCATGGTGCGCCCTGTATGTTCATCCACAATCACCACTTCATTATTTTGAATAATATAATCGATGTCTTTTTGAAAAAATGTATGGGCTCGTAAAGCGGCGTAAACATGATGCATTAAACGGATGTTGCTAGGGGCATAAAGGCTCTCACTCTCACCTAATAAGCCTTCAGCCATTAATAAAACTTCTATTTTTTCATGGCCCTGTTCTGTTAAAGAAACTTGTTTCATCTTTTCTTCGACACTAAAATCGCCAGTGCCGTTGGCTTCTATTTGACGTACCAGCTTTGGAATGAGTTTATTAATGCGGATATACAATTCAGAACTATCTTCCACCGAGCCTGAAATAATAAGAGGGGTACGCGCTTCATCAATTAAAATAGAATCCACTTCATCGACAATTGCAAAATTCAAACCGCGTTGAACACGATCTTCCAAGTGAAACGCCATGTTGTCACGCAAGTAATCAAATCCAAATTCGTTATTGGTGCCGTAAGTAATGTCTGCAGCATAGGCGTCTCTTTTGAGAGGCGCTGGCATGTCAGAGAGATTGATTCCTACACTCAACCCTAAAAAATTGTAAATGGGCATCATCCATTCGGCGTCACGTTTTGCCAAGTAATCATTGACGGTGACTAAATGAACGCCTTTACCAGTGAGTGCGTTTAAATAAATGGGCAAGGTGGCAACTAAAGTTTTTCCTTCGCCTGTGCGCATTTCTGCGATTTTGCCGCGATGTAATACGATGCCGCCAATTAATTGCACATCAAAATGACGCAAACCCAATGTTCGCTTACTTGCTTCGCGCACGACAGCAAAAGCTTCAGGCAGCAATTGATCGAGTGTGTCACCTTTTTGGTAACGCTCTTTAAATTCCAGCGTTTTGGCTTTAAGTGCTTCGTCGGAAAGGTTTTGCAGTTTGGGTTCCCACGCGTTGATGACTTGAACAATTTTTTTTAATTGCTTAAGTACACGATCGTTTCGTGAACCAATAATTTTACGGATAATGTTAAACGCCATGGTTTATATGTTGAATAATAAAAAGGGAACATTATACACGATTATAAATTGTCAACACGCCATAGTTAGCGGGTCACTTTTAATCACACTCGTTTTTAAACAAATGTTCGCGATAATATTTTAATTCGTTAATGGAGTCATAAATATCTTCTAAGGCCAAATGGCGTGATTTTTTCTTGAATGATTTCACAAGATCAGGAGTCCAACGTTTCGCCAGTTCTTTAAGGGTGCTCACATCTAAATTGCGATAATGAAAATAAGCTTCGAGCAGGGGCATAAAGCGATATAAAAATCGGCGGTCTTGACAGATACTATTGCCGCACATGGGGGATTTTCCTTTTGGCACAAGAGGCGCTAAAAATTCAAGCATCACTTGCTGCGCAGCTTCCACAGTGATTTTGCTTTCTATAACGCGTGCGGTGAGGCCTGATTTTTGGTGTTGCTTGGTATTCCACTCATCCATTTTAGCCAATATTTCGGGGGGTTGATAAATTGCAAGCACTGGGCTTTCGGCTAAAACGGTCAGTTGGTTATCCGTGACGACCATCGCAATTTCAATAATTTGATCATTATCGACATTGAGACCCGTCATTTCTAGATCGATCCAAATTAAATGGTTGGCATTGGGTTTCATAAGAGGTTGCTTGACAATAAGTCTTGGGCCGTCCAGTATACTCCGAACTGTCTTTAAGGAAAATAGTCATGATGCTGGTGCAAGTGCTAAGTTTACTGGTAATTGCTTATTTAGTAGGTTCGCTGTCTTTTGCTTTGATAGCCGCTAAGATTTTTAAATTTGCAGATCCTCGCACAGCGGGCTCTAAAAATCCTGGTGCGACTAATGTGTTACGTTTGAGCGGGAAAAGCGCTGCTGTTTTTGTTATTATCGGAGACGTTGCTAAAGGGGTGCTCCCGGTTTTATTAGCGAAATATTTACATGTTCCACTTTTTTTCCAAGGACTCATTGCGCTTGCCGCAATCCTTGGCCATATTTTCCCCGTTTATTATTTATTCAAAGGAGGGAAGGGAGTGGCTACTACTTTGGGGGTTTTATTTGCTTTAAATGTTCCTTTAGGTTTTGCGGCAAGCTTGACGTGGCTCCTTGTAGCTTTTATTTTTCGTTATTCTTCTTTAGCTTCCATTGTGATGGTTCTATCTCTCCCAGCCTATGCTTACATGCTTAAGCTTATTCCGTTGCTTCCTGCGTTATTCTTTATGACAGCTATCATCCTCATTTGCCATCGCGGCAATATTAAACGTTTGGTTCTTGGAGAGGAAACAAAAATTGGACAAAAATGAATTGAGATCAGGCTTTCGGTTTTTGAAAACCCTTCCCTTTATCTAATCAGACCAAAAAACGAAAAACCAAAAAAACGAAGCCTGACCCAGTGAACGGTGACGTGTTATAATTTTCTTCCATATAACTTGAGTGTGCTATGCTGCCGATCATTCTTTACAATTCTAAGTCTCGACAAAAAGAGCCATTTACACCTTTAACAACTGGGCATGTAAAATTATATGTTTGTGGCATGACGGTTTATGATTTTTGTCATATAGGGCATGCTCGTGTGATGATTGCTTTTGATGTCTTGACGCGTGCTTTACGAAAAATGGGATATCAAGTCACCTATGTACGAAATATTACGGATATCGACGACAAAATTATTAAGCGTGCAAATGAAAACCACCAAAGCACCCAAGCACTCACTCAAACTTATATTGAAGCGCTTGATCAAGATTGCGCGGCTTTAAATATTTTACCACCGACTTATGCACCTAAAGCCACTGCCTATGTGACAGAAATGATTAGCTTTATCGAAAAACTAATTCACAATGGTTTAGCGTACGTGGCACCGAATGGTGATGTATGTTTTGCAGTGAATCGCTTTCCAGCATATGGGCAATTAAGCGGGCAAGATCTTGAGAAATTGCGAGCAGGTTCTCGCGTAGCAGTTGGTGAAGATAAATTAGATCCATTAGATTTTGTATTATGGAAAAAAAGCAAACCTGGAGAACCTACGTGGCCTTCTCCGTGGGGAGAAGGACGTCCAGGATGGCATATCGAATGTTCAGCAATGTCGAGCAAATTATTAGGGGATCATTTTGATATTCACGGTGGTGGTCATGATTTGTTATTTCCTCACCATGAAAATGAATTAGCGCAAAGCCAAGGTGCTTGTAATACAGCTTTTGTGAATATTTGGATGCATTGTGGATTTGTGCAAGTCGATCATGAAAAAATGTCTAAATCTCTCGGTAATTTTTTTACCATCCGCGATGTGTTAAAAAATTATTCAGCAGAAGTGTTGCGTTATTTTTTGACTACTTCACATTATAGGAGTCCCATTAATTATTCCACTGAAGCTTTAGATCAATCTAAGCAAAGTTTAGATCGTTTATATTTTACTTTGAGAGATTTAGATTTAACAAAAGCTCAAGTGCCGCACGAGGAAGATTATACTAAGCGATTTTTGGCAGCATTAGCCGATGACTTAAATACGCCGGAAGCTTTTGCGGTAATTTTTGAGCTTGCACGTGAAATTAATCGCTTAAAAAACACTGATAAAAAACAAGCGGAATCTTATGGTAAATTACTTGTCGAATTAAGCAAAATTTTTGGTATTTGCCAACAACATCCAGAGCAGTATTTTCGACAGCAAATTAATACGACTGAAATTTCGTGGATAGAAAATTTAATTGCTGAGCGTGAATTGGCTCGAGCGGAAAAAAATTGGGAAAAGGCGGATAATTTACGTGAAGAATTATTAGCTAAAAGCATTATTCTTGATGACACTCCTCAAGGAGTTAAATGGCGCAAACAGGAAAACAGCCATGTCAAGTAAAATAACGAAAGAAGAATTAGAAAAGATGTTTCAACAAGCGCGTTTCATGCTAAAACATGCGTATTCTCCTTATTCCAATTTTCAAGTAGGTGCTTGTCTCAAAACTAAAAACAATCAATTTTTTAGCGGATGTAATATTGAAAATGCAAGTTATTCTTTAGTGCAATGTGCAGAAGCCTGCGCAATTGCAAATATGATTAGCGCTGGTGAAAAAGATATTGTGGGAATAGTGGTGGTGAGTTCAGGGGAACCTTATTGCTCACCTTGTGGCGCATGTCGCCAACGACTGCGCGAATTTGCAGTCTCAGACTTAGAAGTTTATATGTATAATGGCGCAGGCAACTATCGTATGCATCTTTTAGAAGAATTGCTTCCGCTTTCTTTTGGGCCACATAATTTGGAGTAAATATGGAAAATAAAATTTTAATTTTATATTATTCAAGAACTGGTGCAGTGAAATCGATGGCGCAAAAAGTGGCGCAAGGCGTCGAATCTGTCAAAGATTGCGAAGCCGTTTTACGCACTGTGCCTTTTAGCGAAGCTGATCAAATACATCATGCGACTAAGCATGAAGCTCTAGACCCTTTTGTGACGTTGGACGATTTAAAAAATTGTGATGGTTTAGTCATGGGCAGTCCTACACGTTTTGGCAATATGGCAGCGGGGCTTAAAAATTTTTGGGATACTACGGCGAGTATTTGGTTTTCAGGCGCGCTTATCAATAAACCCGCGGGGTTATTTACTTCAACATCTACCATGCATTCAGGACAAGAAAGCACGTTGTTAACTATGATGATCCCATTGTTACATCATGGCATGATTATTGTGGGGGTTCCAGCTTCTGAGCCGGATACGTTATCTACGCGGACGGGCGGCAGTTTTTATGGAGCCACCCACTTCGCAGGCGGTCAAGATAATTTACCTTTGTCAGAAGAAGAAATCAGAATTTGCATTGCGCTGGGGAAGCGAGTTGCAAATATATCTAAGAAAATGAAATAGCTTTTATTTTATGATTCATATTAAAAATTTACATAAAACTTTTTTTTATAATAGCCATGCGACGCGAGCGCTGCATAATATTAATTTAAATATAAAAAAAGGGGAAATATTTGGAATTATTGGGCGCAGTGGTTCTGGAAAAACTACCTTATTGCGGTGCATTGCTTTGTTAGATCAGGCTTGTAGTGGAGATATTTATTTAGAGCAACTGTGTGTGAATAAGTTAAAAAATTCGGAGTTAAGAGCAGTGCGTCGTAGAATTGGTATTGTGTTTCAGCATTATAACTTGCTTAACTCAAGAACAGTTTTTGAGAATATTGCGCTCCCTTTAGAGATTTTAGGTGAAAAACCTACTGAAATTGACCAAAAAGTAAAGCAACAACTTGCTTTAGTAAATTTAACTGAGCAAGCGCAACTTTACCCGGCGCATTTAAGTGGGGGACAAAAACAACGCGTAGCTATTGCTCGCGCTTTGATTACTGATCCTGCCGTCTTACTTTGCGATGAACCTACTTCCGCGTTGGATCCTGAATCGACACGTTCCATTTTAGACCTGCTTAAAGAAATTAACCAACGTTTGAAAATTACGATTGTAGTGATTACTCATGAAATGAGTGTAATCAAAAAAATTTGTGACTGTGTCGCAGTGATTGATCAAGGGAGAGTCGTTGAGGAAGGTTTGGTGCTCGATATTTTTACCAAACCACGTAGTCAAATTACACGTGCTTTAACACAAGAAAGTTTGAACTTAAAAGTATCTCCGAAAATCCAAAAACGGCTACAGCAAAAATTTGCGTCGGAGCTTATTTTAGTAGTGCGTTTAGCCTTTGTAGGGAACATGGCGGATGAACCTGTACTATATGCTATGCATACTCGATTTAATGTCGTGGTGAATATCTTGCAAGCCGATTTAGAAATGATTAATGAAGCGGCGGTAGGTTTTATGCTTTGTCTTTTTATTGGAGAACCCGCCAATATCACCGAGGCGATCACTTATTTAAAAACTTTACATGTCGAAGTAGAGGTCATGGGTTATGAATAATATTGGGTGGCCTTTAATTATTGCCAGCTGGCAAACGGTTTATATGGTTTATATTGCTGGTTTTTTAAGCATTAGCATAGGATTATGGTTGGGCGTTTTGTATTTTTTTAGTGGTCGGGGTCAGATTTTTGATAACGCATTGTTGAATAACAGCTTAGGGTTTATTATTAATGTAGTGCGTTCCATCCCTTTTATTATTTTATTGATTAGCATTATTCCTTTAACGCGACTGTTGGTGGGTACTTCCATTGGGACGAATGCGGCTATTGTTCCTTTAATGATTGCTGCTATTCCATTCTATGCACGGATTACCGAAAATGCTTTACGCGAATTACCGCTTGGTTTAATTGAAACGGCGCATGCTATTGGTGCTACACACTGGCAATTAATTGTTAAAGTATTATTACCAGAAGCGATGCCTGCTTTAATTCGAGGCGCAAGTTTAACCATTATCAGTTTAATTGGGTACTCTGCCATGGCGGGTGTGGTGGGGGGAGGTGGCTTGGGAGAGCTCGCTATTAATTACGGCTATCAGCGCTTTGATGCGGCTGTGATGTTAGAAACGGTAGTATTACTCGTGATTATTGTACAATTTGTGCAATGGTTGGGAGATACTCTCGCTACCAAAAAAAAACAAAAAATGGTGTTGTGGGGAGCAACCGCCTTATTTTTATTTTTTATGATGGCACCATGGATTTGGACGCATTATACCGTTCGAGAGAACTCTTTGAAAGTAGGGATTATTGGAGGTCCTCAAGAAGAAGTAATGCATACGGTGCAAAAAGTAGCACGTGATCGATTTGGTTTAGATTTAAAATTGATAGTTTTTAATGACTATGTATTGCCCAATACGGCTTTAAATAATGGCAGCATTGATGCTAATATTTTTCAGCACATTCCTTATTTAAAATCACAAAGTGCAGCGCATGGTTATCGCTTAATTCCGATTGCTAAAACTTTTGTTTATCCTTTTGGATTTTATTCGGCGAGATTTAAAAATCTTCATGATTTGTCAGCGAATGCTATTGTGGCTATTCCCAATGATCCGAGCAACGAAGGGAGGGCGCTTTTATTGTTGGAACAAGGAGGTTTAATCAAGCTTAAGCCTCATGTAGGATTATTTGCCACCCCGCGAGATATTGTGAGTAATCCACTACACTTACAATTTAAATTATTAGATGCGGCGCAACTACCACGCGTTCTGCATGATGCTGATTTGGTAGGGCTCACAAATGATTATATTGAAAATGCCGGGTTTACGATTACGGATGCTTTACTTAAAGAGAGCGCCAATTCGCCTTATGTCAACATCATCGCAATCCGAGCAAGCGATAAAAATCGCCCCGAAATAAAAGAATTAGTAGAAGCTTTTCAATCGCCACAAACCATCGTGGCAAGCCAAAAAGTTTTTGCAAAAGGTGGAGCTGTTCCTGGATGGAGTAAAGCGCTTAACTCAGCGACTGTCATGCCAGCGTAGGCTGGCATCCAGGTAAATAAGGATCTTGGGAAGTAAAAATAAAGTGCATTTAACTTCAACTAGGGTTTTTCGCTTGTATTACCTAAAAGCATGCCTGACTGGATGCCAGCCTACGCTGGCATGACAGTGGTTTTTAGCATAAACTCCTTAAGTTGATGCTTATGCGGTTTAGCGGGTATTACAAGCCGAAATGATTTTCGAATAATTATCTGAAAAGGTCTACAATACATGGTTTCTATCGCTGACTGTTTAAAAAATAAAGTGGCCGCGCATTCTCAAGTAATCTTAAAAGGTTGGGTGCGCACTCGTCGAGACTCTAAAGCAGGTTTCTCTTTTATTGCTTTGCATGATGGCTCTTGCTTTGCCCCTATTCAAGTCGTAGCGCCTAATACCTTGCCTAATTATGTGGATGAAGTTTTAAAATTGACAGCAGGATGCTCGATGGTTGTCCGCGGAAAGCTTATTCCTTCTCCAGCGCAGGGACAGGCTGTCGAAATTCAAGCAGAAAGTATAGAAATTGTTGGAGGGGTGGAAGATCCTGAGACTTATCCTATTTCACCTAAACATCATACGCTCGAATATTTACGTGATTTTGCGCATTTACGTGTGCGAACCAATACCATCGGTGCTGTCGCGCGCGTGCGAGATTGTTTGGCGCAAGCAATACATCGTTTTTTGCACGAGCAAGGTTTTTTATGGGTGCATACGCCGATCATTACTACCAGTGATTGTGAAGGAGCGGGTGAATTATTTCGTGTGAGCACTTTGGATTTAATGAACGTACCAAAAACGGCACAGGGCGCGATAGATTTTAAAGAAGATTTTTTTGGTAAGGAAGCTTTTTTAACGGTTTCAGGGCAATTAAATGTGGAGAGTTATTGTCTAGCGCTCTCCAAAGTTTATACGTTTGGTCCTACTTTTCGTTCTGAAAATTCTAACACGAGCCGTCACTTAGCAGAGTTTTGGATGGTTGAGCCAGAAATTGCATTTGCCACTTTATTTGATGATGCGAAGCTTGCTGAAGATTTACTACGCTATTGTTTTAAATCGGTGCTCAATGAGCGCTTGGATGATATGGAATTTTTTGCGCAACGTGTCGACAAAAGCTGTATTTCGCGTTTAGAAAATGTGATCCATCATCCCTTTGAACAATTGAATTATACGGACGCCATCGAGCTTTTAAAGAAAGCAGATAAAACTTTTGAGTATCCTGTTTCATGGGGATTAGATTTGCAATCGGAACATGAACGCTATTTAGCGGAAGAAGTTTTTGCAAAACCCGTGGTATTAATGAATTACCCTAAAGAGATTAAAGCCTTCTACATGCGTTTAAATGATGACGAAAAAACGGTAGCGGCCATGGATATTTTAGCGCCCGGCATTGGTGAAATTATTGGAGGTTCTGAGCGCGAAGATCGACTGAGTGTACTTGATCAACGCATGCTAGAAGCCGGCATCGACAAAGAAACTTACTGGTGGTATCGAGATTTAAGACGCTATGGCTCTGTTCCGCACGCGGGTTTTGGTTTAGGTTTTGAGCGCTTGGTGAGCTACGTGACTGGCATGGGAAATGTACGTGATGTTATTCCCTTTCCGCGCACGTCGAAACATGCGGAGTATTAAGGGCACCTCTATAAATTAGAAATTTTGTGCGAGAACAAGGCGCACAAGAATTGTGACTCAAAACATCCATGTTTTGAGGGCTCCGCCCGCGCTACGCGCGCCGAAATCAGCCATCCTGCTGATTTTTAAAGCGGAGTTTATATTTGAATAAATGAGCATTTAAAATTCGCGTGCAACGCAGTTATTGCGCAAAAGAGCAATTTATAGAGGTGCCCTTAAGGGTGCCTCCATTTTTAGGATTTTGTCAATATGCTACTTTAACCAAAAACAACCCTTCCGGAGGCGCTGTGGCTCCTCCTCTTGCGCGTTGTTTGGAGGTTAAGACTTCCTGTGTCCAATCGATAGGTTTTTCTTTTAAACCGATGGGTAATAAAGTACCGACGATGTTTCTAACCATATGATGTAAAAAAGCATTCGCGGTAATTTCAATTAGGATTAAATTTTTTTCGCGTGTTACCTCGATTTTTTTTATTTCTCGAATGGGGTGCTTAGCTTGGCACTCCGCTGCGCGATAGGCGTTAAAATCATGCTCACCTCTTAAATGTTGAGCCGCATCATGCATTGCATGTACATCTAATGCTCGTGGAAACCAAAAGCGTTGTTTACGATAAATGACGGAAGGAGTGGGATGGTTATCTATCCAATAGTGATAAGTGCGCGCGAGAGCACTGTGGCGTGCGTGAAAATGTTCATCAACGGTTTTAGCAGTATGGATTTTGATATCTCTCGGTAAAAAATGATTAGTGCCAAAAATCCATGCTTCTAGGCGTCTTTCGATGAAAGTATCAAAATGTACGATTTGCTCAAGCGCGTGTACGCCTTTATCGGTACGGCCTGCGCAAGTAACTTCAATGGGATGTTGTGCAATTTCGCTAAGGGCCTTTTCCAGTTCAGATTGTACTGTGCGTAACTTAGGTTGTTTTTGCCACCCGTGAAAATCACTGCCATCATATTCGACGCTTAATAAAATACGCATTAAAAATCAGTACCCATGTTAAATTGAATTTTATTGGAGCGATCAGGGCGTGTTACTCCTTTGGCAAAAGTTAACTCCATGGCACCCACAGGAGAGTTCCACACAACACCTACCCCGACGCCTCGTTGCAAAG
The DNA here is from genome assembly GCA_964471475.1 of uncultured Gammaproteobacteria bacterium. Taxonomy (GTDB): domain Bacteria; phylum Pseudomonadota; class Gammaproteobacteria; order CAISUE01; family CAISUE01; genus JAJNBD01. Next base: position 43,437 of record CAYYFQ010000010.1, on the reverse strand, counting down.
AATTATAGAAAGCTCCCAAATTACTTTTTAAACCATGATGTGGTGCAGTGGGGAAGTTATTAAAAGCATTACCAATATCCATAAAAGTACTGGCGTACCATTTGGGAATTACCTGGTAGCGATATTCTGCACTTCCTACAAATAAATAGCGTCCAGGCCCTAAATTATTATAAGCATATGCGCGTACACTTTGTGATCCACCGGCGAAAAAATTCAAAGACAACGGCAATAAATTGAGATTATGAATAGCGGTGTAACCGGTATCATTACGCAGTACAATCATATTATTTTCACTCAAAGAATGAATCCATTTGGCGGATATTTTAGCTTGAATTAAACTGGTATCGGCCATGATCGCTTGTTTTGCGCCGATCACACTAAAATTAAAGCGATGCGCTTCCGTAGGAAATAAAGGATTATTGGTGACGATATTTTGCAAACTGAATCCCGGTAAGAGTAAATGAGAGGTTTGGTAGGGATTATTAAAAAAATTATAATGCTCAATTTGATAACTTAATGAAAACGTGCGCTGCCAGCGCTGCCAGTTTCCACGGGTTAAGGTGTAGGCGGTGCCGACTTGACGAACTTGACTGTTGCCTTGGTTGATATTGTTGGTTTGTAAGCTAGCATTGATGTTGTATTCATCCGTTAAAGGGTGTTTGCCGGGAATAATATATTTCATAGAGGCTGTATTTTGTACTTTAGAGAGTCTCAATAAGGTATCAAACCGATGTCCATAACTATTGACGTAACGCCAGGTACTGCCTGCGGTGATGCGAGGCCCGGTGTCTGTGCCGTAACCTGCTCCTAAGATATATCGTTGTTTTGGGCGCATAGTGATATGCGCTGTGATGGGGACTGTATGATCTTTAGCGGCATCATCGGTTTGTGGTGTGACTGCCACTGAGCTGAAATAAGGGGTGTTCGTTAAGTCGGTTTGCAATTGATTCACTTTATCAGCAGCATAGGCTTGTCCCGTACTAAAATTTACATAACGCTGTAAAAAAGAATCTCGTAATGGGCTTTTGCTAAAATGTACGGGGCCAAAATAATACCGTGGCCCTGTGTCTAAAATAAGTGTAATTTGAGCGCTATGAGTTTTTCGATTAATTAATACCTCATGTTTCACGTAAGTCGCTTTAATATAGCCTAAGTCATTCGCGGTATTTAACCATGTTGTTTTGAAGTTTTCATAGGCTTCGCTTAAAAAAGGCTTTCCTTTTTTAAACGGTGCTTGTTCTAATAATTTTTGTAAGGCAAGTTGGTTAGCGCCTTCGCCAGAAAGCATTAGATGTATGGTTGTTATTTTAGTTTGAGGGCCTGGAGTAATTTGATAATCCAGTTGCCAGATTTGTGCAGTTTTATCGATCGATTTTTTTACATCGGGAGTGAAATAAGCAAATGGTTCTAAGCCTTCTTTGACGGTGTGTCCGCTATAATCGTAGAAATCCCTCGCATCTTTTTCGGAAAATGGTTTGGGTAAGCTTTGAATCACTTCATTTAAGCGATTACTGACATTTTGTGCAGGTGCTTTTTCTAAGCCATGAATGTGTGGTTGTAATTGTATGGATGAAGAAGATGGTTGGGCACTATGTTCAACAGTACTTTGTTGTGCTTGAGCAAAAGTTAAGAAAGATACCCCCACGCATAGTAAGCCTGTTATAAGTGCATAGCGTGGCTTTGCTATTCTCAATAAACTTTTTTGGGAGGGCGGTCGAATCATTATTTATAGAATTTATTTGTTCAAAAACACCAATATGGTGGTATTATACCCATTAATTATTGCTAGGATAAGCAAGATGCGAGTCTTTATATTATTGTTGGATTCCTTTGGTGTAGGGGGCGCACCTGATGCCTCACGATTTAACGAAGCAAAAGCAGATACCTTTGGCCATATTTGGGAACGGTACCCCGGATTAAAAATTCCTACCCTCTTGTCTTTGGGGCTTGGTCATATCGCGCATCTGAGCACAGGAAAAACCTTGGATGGCATTGATTTTAACCAAGTGCCAGAATCTATATGGGGCTGCGCAAGTGAAAAAAGTAAAGGTAAAGATACGCCAAGTGGTCATTGGGAAATTGCGGGAATTCCTGTAGAGTTCGAGTGGAGTTATTTTGGTCAAGGTGAAAAAGCTTTCCCTCCGGAATTAATTGAGCGTTTTATCTTGGAAGCAAAACTTCCAGGGGTGCTTGGTGAGAAAGCAGCTTCAGGCACTGAAATTATCGATGAATTTGGCGAAGAGCATATTCGAAGCGGTAAACCAATTGTTTATACATCGGCCGACAGTGTGTTTCAAATTGCGGCGCATGAAGAAAGTTTTGGATTACAAAAGCTGTATGAAGTGTGTAATATTGCACGTAAACTAGTAGACGACTATAACATTGGGCGAGTAATCGCTCGTCCTTTCAAAGGCAAGCCAGGAGCGTTTAAACGTACAGGAAATCGCAAAGATTTATCGGTTCTTCCTCCTGAAAAAACTTTGTTAGATCAACTGGTTGCAAATGGGCATGAAGTAATTGCGATTGGTAAAGTGGCAGATATTTATGCGCATCAAGGTATTTCGCAAGAAGTAAAAGCCAATGGCAATCAAGAATTATTTGCTAAAACTTTACTGTATCAATTTAAAGCACCGAAAGGCAGTTTAGTATTTACCAATTTTGTGGATTTCGATATGTTATATGGTCATCGTCGGGATGTGGCTGGCTATGCTCAGGCGCTCGAAGTTTTTGATAAACAATTAGCAGAATTTATTCATGGTATGCGCCCTGATGATATTGGAATTATTACGGCTGACCATGGATGCGATCCGACGTGGCATGGTTCTGATCATACACGCGAAAATATTCCTATCATTGTTTTTGGTCCAAACATCAAACCGAAAACGATCGGCATACGTGAAAGCTTCGCTGATATCGGACAATCTTTAGCTAAAGTTTTTGGAATTCCTGCTTTAAAAAATGGGGTAAGCTTTTTGTAGGGCGTGTTAACAATTCGCTTAAAGTGGGGTACCTAAGCAAGTATACCCCCCTTTCGCCTGGCAATTAATGGCGATGGATTTGGCGCTTGGCCAATGAATTTCAACATGATGAGGCGTAAGGATTAATTGAGCGTTTGGCAGATAAAATTTCACTAAGCTTTGCCATTCTTTTTCTTGAGCGTGGCTCCAACTTTGTTGAGTTAAAAGTAACTCTTGCTCAATGTTATTCAACAATTGAGTGGCCAATTGCAGCTGTTGATTACGCGTACTTTGTTGTATTGAAAAAGAAAGTGTGCTTTGGACTCCAAGCCAGAGCAAAGTGGAGAGCGCCATTGTGATGAGCAGTTCGGTAAACGTCATAGTTTTCGCAAAATAATACTACCGATGGAGTAACCTGCGCCGAAAGAAGACATTAATCCCAAGTCACCTTTTTTGAAATCGCTATGATAATGGTCAAAACAAATCAGTGAGCCTGCAGAGGCGGTATTGGCATATTCATCTAAAATGAGCGGCGCGCGATCTGCACTTACTTCTTCCCCTAAAATTTTTTGCAAAATAAAATTATTCATATTGCTGTTAGCTTGATGTAACCAATAACGTTTTATTTCAGTAGGTTTAATATGATTTTTTTGTAATTGATCTAAAATAAATTTGGCGGCCATGGGAGTAACTTCTTTAAAAACTTGACGTCCTTGTTGATTAAACAATTTATCCGGAGCATTGATGGTGGTAGGCCATGTACGATTTAAAAAGCCTGCATTGTTGCGAATATTGTTGGAAAAACTTGTTAATAACTCACAATCTACCACTTCAAAACCATTGTGATTGTCGCAAGTGCTTTGGATTTCTAACACCGCTGCGGTGCAAGCATCTCCAAAAATAAAATGGCTGTCTCTATCACGAAAATTTAGATGTGCGGAGGTAATTTCAGGATTGATCACGAGCGCGACTTTTGCGGCTCCTGCTTTTAAGGCGTTGAAAGCTGCTTGCCAACCAAAAGTTACTGAAGAGCAAGCGACGTTCATATCATAAGCAAATCCGCGGCAACCCAAGGCAGATTGCACTTCAATGGCCATGGCGGGGTAAGCACGTTGAAAATTGGAAGCAGCTAAGATCACCATGTCTACCTCTTCAGCTTTCTTATTGGCTTTTTCTAGTGCGATTTTAGCAGCATTAACGGCGAATTCCGCTTGCAAAGAAAGTTGATCATTAGGCCGCTCAGCTATAATGGGTTGCATAATATTAGGATCTAAAATACCTTTTTTATCCATGACATGACGACGTTTAATGCCAGAAGCTTTCACGATAAATTCATCAGAAGACTCTTTGAGCGGCATAATTTCTCCAGCGAGAATTTGTTCGGCATGTGTTGCGTTATATCGTTGGACGTAAGTATTAAAAGATTCCACTAACTCATGATTAGTGATAATCTCAAGGGGGGCATAGACGCCCGTACCGCTTAAAATTACGTTGGGTTGAGACATTCGAGAATCCTTATTTTATTCATGCAGTTTTAAAGTGTTTGGCAAAAGTTTGCCATCAAAAGTACGTATTAATTTTTGGAGTTGAGGGTCGCGTTGAAAATCATTCAGTGCTTCTTCAACTTTTTGCTGAGTTTGCTCAGCGCGATGTTCTACCATGGATGGTGTGGCATCTTTACTTTTGCCTAGTTGAATATGAACCACAATCGGTTTGTGAAGATATTTTGTTAATGCCTCTGTCAATTTTTGACGATGGCGTTCTTGCAATAAAGCTGCATGGGTTTCAGGGAGACTGAAATAGTATTGCTCTGCTTCTTGACGTTCGAGTGAAAGATGTTCTGCAAAGGCTTTCGTTAATGCCGTTAACCCTAGGTGAGGCAATATGTGATGCCAATCACTCAGCGCTTGAGTGGAAGCTGAAGAGGAGGGTTGTGTTTTAGGAGTTTTAAGGGCATCTCCAGAGAGAGTACCCTCAGATGCTGTTTTTTGAGGAGAGGTCGTTGTGGTTTTTTGTGGTGCAGGTGGATGAATTTGAGTATCTTGGGTTTTAATACGAAAGGCCACCATTCGCATGATCGTCATTTGGAAACCCGTATCTGCAGAAGGCGCTAAAGCAATATCACGTTTGGCAAGAAGCGCAATTTGATATACCACTTGGATTTCATCAGCGGTGATTAACGTAGCTAATGAATTAATGTCTTCGTTGCTGGTGATTAATGAATCTAGCGTGAAATCAGGAGCTAATTGCTTAATAGAGATGTCATGTAATAATTGAAGTAATTGGTCTAAAATAAATTCAAAATTGGCACTAATGAAGGCAAGTTGTTGACACAATTCCAAAGCAATGGTTAGATTTTTTTCAAGAATAGCTTTCATTAAAGGGAAGATTAAATGTTGACCTTGAATGCCAAGCATTTGTTGCACTGTTTCTGTTTTAACCGATCCGTTGCCTGTTGCAATGACTTGATCTAACAAGCTTAAGCTATCTCGTACGCTACCTTTAGCGGCTTGAGCAAGTAATGTCAATGCCCGAGTTTCAAAAGAAATAGTTTCTTGCTCCAAAATCCATTGTAAATAAGGAGTAAGTAAAGCCGGTGTTAAAGCTTGTAATTGAAATTGTAAGCAGCGTGATAAGACAGTAATGGGTAATTTTTGTGGATCCGTCGTTGCCAATAAAAATATTACATGGGGAGGGGGTTCTTCTAAAGTTTTTAAGAGCGCATTAAAGCTATGAGTAGAAAGCATATGCACTTCGTCAATTAAATAAATTTTATAGCGCCCTTGTGTGGGCGCGTACATGACGTTTTCCAAGAGTTCTCGAGTATCTTCAACTTTAGTTTTAGAGGCAGCATCGACTTCAATCAAATCCACAAAGCGCCCTTGTTCAATACTTTGGCATGTGCCACACTGACCGCAAGGGGTGGCGCTAATCCCTGATTCACAATTTAAACATTTAGCGATAATACGTGCGATGGTGGTTTTGCCGATCCCCCGGGTGCCCGTAAATAAATAAGCGTGATGCAAACGCTGAGAAGTTAAGGCATGTGTGAGCGCTTGTACGATGGTCGCTTGTCCAATTAAATCTTTAAATTGTTGGGGGCGCCACTTGCGTGCGAGTACTTGATAAGCCATCTTTGCTGAGTATCAATTGTTAAAGTGAGTATTATATACTTATTACAGGAGAAGATACGAGCTTCTTATTTTGCGCTGTAAGAACTATTGTGTTAATTAATTTGAATGGTTTCGTCAAAAATGATATTATGACGAACAGTTGCAATCTAACAACTAAAAATTAAGGCGAAACTCGCCAATTATAATAATCTCTAAAGGAGAGCATCTAATGAAAGTTAATTTATTATTTTTATGCAGCTTGGGCCTAATTAGCAGTCCTGCTTTTGCAGATACCCGTATTCCTATTGAGAATATTTCAAATAGTTGTTATTGCACTGTAGAATTTCCTCAAAGCCCTTTCTCGGCTAAATGTGTGTCAGCAGATGCATCACGAGTGGTAGCAGTATTTAACGATTCTCATCGAATGGATACTACCGCTTTACTCCCTTCACAAGAATATAATGCCCCTCTATTGAAATCCGGTACCCTTGATGTACTTATGATTGGCATGCCTGGACCTTATGGTATACAAACAGGTGGTTTCGCATTGCACGTTGCGAGTTGGGAACCTAAATACTATGCGGTCACTTTATATACGCATTATACAAACGGAAATGATAAGTACTACAAAGATTCGCTGTTTTTAATTGGCGAAGCTCAAAAAGAACAACAATGCCCATGGTCTTAATGCTCGTTTTTACATCAAGCGATTAATTTTATTTTCTTGCTTTCTTTCGGTTTGGTGGGTGGATTGCTCATGAGCAAGCTTAGCCTCTAGGGATAAATGAGGTGGTAAGTATCAAGGCAATCCAGCAACACATGAAGGTCAGTAAAAGAGTGATAGTGCTTGAATAAGTTAACTGATTGGCGATGTGCACGATGCAGCTTGCGGTAATAAAATGGATGACGTTAAAAAATCCTGCGTTCATGGCATGATTGCCAGGCAGAGTTAGAAGTCGCGCGGCAACCGCGGGGAAAGCCAGTTGGATGCCTATAAAAGCAATGCTCATGTTGCCAAAGAAAAATAACGCATTTAATCGTGTAGAAACAATGCAATAAGCAAAAAGTAATATGCTCAGCAAAATAAGAGTCATTGCAAAAATGAGAATGCGCAGTAAAGATTGTGAAGATAATTTCAAGAGTAATAAGTTTCCAATCACCATTCCTAAAGAGGGTAAATTGCTCCAAAGACCAAAAGCTTGTTCGCTTACAGCGAGTGTTTGGAACGCAATGCGTGGAGCAAATGCACTAAAAGTATAGATTATTCCACTCAATAGCCCTCCGCTTATTGCACATCCAATCAATGAAAAATTTTTAAATCCGTGCCAAGAAAAAAAAGCTAATTTTTCGAGTGCTTTTGAAGAAGGTTCCTGAAGTTTTTTTGCGCTCATCATTAAATAAACATGATAAAAACACAAGCCTACAAAAATACTCTGCCAACCAAAAGCACTCAGAAGAAAGCTCGCCAGCATAATAGCGATGCCTGGTAAGATCGCAAAGCTTAGCATCGATAAACTGACGGGTTTTTGTAAAGCACCGCTTTGTTGATCGCGTATAATCGTAAGCGCTAAGCTCATACCCATGCTGCCACCAAAATTCATGCCTAGAATACCAAGTACTAACAAGCCATAAACATGTGTGGTGCCCGACAGTATACAAAAGCCGTCACTCAATATACACAATAGCATTCCACTTTTAATGGCATAAAGTCGCGATTTTTGATTGGCAATATGTGCAAAATAAAGAGGAGATAAACAATGCGCTAAAAGCCCAATAACCACTAAACCTTGAGCATGCATGATGGGTTGATGAAAAAAACGGGCTAAACTTGGAATGGCAGGAGTAAAAGCACAATTATTGACAGCCGCAATAACCATCAATAAGCTTAGCGTTATTAATTGATAGCAAGAAAATTTGGATTGAAGAAGACGAATGAAGAATTTAGCTCCAGAAAAAATAGAAATGACTCCATTGCAAGTCTATCATAACGCCATTGCGTCCGGAAGCTATGACAAAGATCCTGCGCAATTAGTCGCTATAGAAAATTTAGAAGCATTGTATACGCGAATCAAACAGCAAAAGCCTTTTTTTCCAAAATGGTTAAAAAAATCTGCGCATGAACAAGGAGTTTACCTCTATGGTGAGGTGGGAGCCGGAAAAACGTGGATGATGGATATATTTTATGATTGCTTGCCTGTCAAAAAAATGCGTGTACACTTCCATCAATTCATGAAAGAAGTTCATCAAGAACTAAAAATAATTCAAGGAGAGAAAAATCCTTTGCAAAAAATTGCCAAGCACTTGGCGCGTAAAGCCCAAGTAATTTGTTTTGATGAGCTTTTTGTGAACGATATTACTGATGCGATGTTGCTGGGCGAATTATTTACTCACCTTTTTTCGGCAGGTATATTTCTTGTGATCACATCCAATGTCCCCCCCTACCTTTTATATCGTAATGGCTTGCAGCGTGCTCGCTTTTATCCAGCCATCGAATTATTACAAGCGAAAATGCAGCTAATTTATATAAAATCTTTAAAAGATTATCGTTGGCGTGATGCTTTAAGTAAAGGCGTTTATTTTTCACCTTTAACGAAAGAAACTGCTGAAGCACTTGCTATCTTATTTTCTTGTTTGGTGGGAGATGAAAATTTGTCATCTGAGCTCCTTATTATTAATCATCGAGAGGTGCCTTATTACAAGCAAGCCGCTGATGTGCTATGGTGTCAGTTTACTCAATTATGTGGTATTCCTCGTTCAGTGCAAGACTATGTTGAACTAAGTCGGCGGTTTAAAATTTTTATTTTGGATGAAGTTCCCGTCATTAGCCCAGACAATGACAATGCAATTTGGTATTTGATTAGTCTGGTCGATGTATTATATGATGCAAGGTGTCGTTTAGTGATACGCAGCGCCGCTCCTCCTAAAGAACTTTATTTAGGTGAAAAAATGCGTTTTGAATATCAACGCACGTTAAGTCGATTACAAGAAATGCAGACAGAAACCTACTGGCAATAAGAGCTTGTTTAAAATCTGCTATACCTTTTCAGATAATTATTCGCAACTTGCTATTCAGATTTCACGAATAATTATCTGAAAAACTGTAGGTCGAGACAGCAGTAAAATTTTAAACAGACGCTAAGAGAGAAAATTTATGGGCTATCGTGATTACCCAACTAAAATTCCCACGGATGAGTTAGAGCGCGCGGAATTTTTCCGAAAAGTTGGCTTAGATCATTTGTTACGAGTGTGGCAGTGGTTTGAAGTGTATCACTTGACGCCGTATGTTCCTCCTTATTTTGCATTGCCAGAGTCTTCTTATAACGATAAAAAAAATAAAGAAGATGAAGAAGGTGGTGGTGAAGGTGGCGAAGGAGGTAGCGAAGGAGGTAGCGGTGTTAAAATTATCGATATTAAAAATGGTTTAGTAGTTTATGATTTTGGTGATTATCTTTCGACTTCTGCTGGTGCTGATGAAAATTATGGCCCTCTTGCCTATGGCAGGTTGTTTCGCACCATTAAAACTATGATGGAGATAATCGAAAAACGAGGAGCTATTGAGATTGCTTTTGGTAAAGAATGTTTGGGTGCTGCCAAACTATATGCGTGGCGTTTGGCGGTGAATGCGAATCTCAATGTATTGGGGTATCGACCAACGGCGGAAGATGTGATGCGCTTGGAAGAAATTTATGGGGGCCTCGAGCCCGAATTGCGCGAAGTGCTGGTGCCAGAATAATCTATGAATTATAACCACCTCTATCACGCGGGTAATTTCAGCGATGTTTTTAAGCACTTAGTTGTTATGCTGATCATCGAAAAACTCAAAAAAAAACCAACGCCCTTTGTTTATATTGATACTCACAGTGCTTATCCGCTAACCGATCTAAGTACGTCTTTCTCTCAAAAAACGCAAGAAGCTGCCCAAGGTATTTTAAAAGTGGCGAATGCCTCTAAGCTATCTGCGCCATTGCGGCATTATTTGAAGTGCATTGAATTTTTTAATCAGGATAAGAAAAATGTGCTGGCCATCCGGTTTTATCCAGGGAGCAGCGCTTTCGCAAGCTCTTTGATGCGAGATCAAGACCGTATTATTTTAAACGAATTAACGGATGAAGCGTATCAGCAATTGAAGAAAACTTTTTATAAAGATGCGCGCGTGCATTGTCATCAACAAGATGCTTATGTTTTGTTAAAAGCACTTTTACCTCCAAAAGAAAAACGAGGCTTGGTATTAATTGACCCTCCTTATGAAGATCCTCAAGAATTTAATTGGCTTGAAAAAAATTTACCGCAGTGGATAAAGCGTTGGCCTCAAGGAATTTATGCACTCTGGTATCCCATTAAAAATCGAGAGAAGACAGAAAGATTTTGTAAAAAAATGATGCATGCTATTGATGCGCCTGTCGCGAATTATGTCTTGCAGCCATGGCCTTCCGATGTGCAACAACGTTTAGGAGGAGTGGGGATGTTAGTGGTGAATCCACCTTGGCAATTAGGAAGCGCGGTTCATACGTTAGCCAAAGAGTTGGAAGAAATTTTTAAGTCATGATATTAAGCTGAGGTGTTATGTTATTTACGCAATCTGAAAAATTTTATCGAGAAGCTTGTCAAATTATTCCTGGCGGAGTGAATTCTCCAGTTCGTGCTTTTGGAGGAGTTGGAGGGACGCCTATTTATTTTGAAAAAGCAAAAGGGGCATATTTATGGGATGTGGATCAGCATCAGTATATTGATTATGTGGGTTCTTGGGGGCCTGCTATTCTGGGGCATACCGATGCTGAAGTGGTTGCTGCTGTGCAAAAACAAATGGAGAGCGCATTAAGTTATGGAGCTCCCACAGAACTTGAAACTTTATTAGCCAAAAAAATTCAACATTTCATGCCTGGGATTGAAATGGTGCGTTTAGTGAGTTCAGGCACGGAGGCGGGTTTAAGCGCAATCCGTTTAGCACGGGGTTTTACGAAGCGTAAAAAAATTTTAAAATTTGAGGGTTGTTATCATGGGCACTCGGATAGCTTATTGGTTAAAGCAGGTTCGGGCTTATTAACTTTTGGGACACCGACTTCCGCAGGCGTGTTAGAAGAAAATATTCAACATACCATTGTTGTCCCATTTAACGATAGCGAAGCGGTGGAAAAAGTTTTTTCAGAAGTCGGTGAAGATTTGGCTGCTGTCATTGTAGAACCAATTCCTGGAAATATGAATTTAGTATTACCTCGCCTGGAATTTTTACAAAAATTGCGAATGCTTTGTGATCAATATCACACGGTATTTATTATTGATGAAGTAATGACGGGATTTCGAGTAGCAAAGGGAGGTGCGCAAGCATTATATAATGTGGAGGCAGATCTCACCTTATTAGCTAAAATCATTGGTGGTGGAATGCCGGTAGGTGCTTTTGGGGGCAAGAAAAAAATCATGGAACAAATGGCGCCTTTAGGTCCTGTTTACCAAGCCGGCACATTGTCCGGTAATCCTGTGGCGGTACGGGCCGGATTGACTACCTTAGAAATTATTGATCGCCAACCGGATTTTTACGCGCGCTTGAATGCGATGACTCAGAAACTTGCTGATGGGTTGACGGTGCTTGGTGAAAAATATGAAACTGATTTTTTTGCGCAGCATGTTTGTGGAATGTTTGGATTTTATTTTCTGCCAAAACAGCCAATTGTTAATTATCAAACCGTAGCAAAAGGGAATATGGTACGCTTCAAAAAATTCTACCATCATATGCTAGCCGAGGGCGTTTATCTTGCGCCTTCCGCTTTTGAAACTGGTTTTGTTTCGATAGCACATCGCAATGAAGATATTGAAAAAACCCTGTTTTCTGCAGAAAGCTTTTTAAAGGGCGATAAAAATATTTATTGATCGTTAGCAAACTTTGGATCTTCGTACACGACACAGCTTTGGATGAAATGGCATTGCATTTCATCGCTAATTTCAGGTAAAATACCCGGCTCACTAAATATAGCGCTAGTCACTTAGTTTTAGACAAAGCGCAAGCTCGCTTGTCGAAGAGGTGTACATAGACGTACATGACTGAAGACGAGCGAGCTTGCAATGCTGTATAAAGCTAAGTGGGTAGTGCTATAGGTTATAGAAATTTAGTCACTCCTTGCCAAGTGCTATATATGTTGCGCTTGGCTTTTTTTAAATCCATAAGGAGTTTCATTATGAAACATTATGAAATTGTGATCATGGTTCATCCTGATCAAAGCGAGCAAGTGCCCGCTATGTTAGATCGCTATGCCAGTGTTGTTAAAAATGGCAAAGGTGTAGTGCATCGTTTAGAAAACTCTGGCCGTCGTCAATTAGCTTACCCTATCAATAAAGTTTATAAAGCCCATTATGCTGTGTTAAATGTGGAATGTGATCCTAAAATTATTGAAGAATTAGTCACTATTTTTCGCTTCAACGATGCAGTCATTCGTCATTTAGTATTGACACGCAAACACGCTGAAAGCGGCCCTTCCGCTTTACTGAAAAAACCTGAGCATGCTCCACTTGCTTCTGAAGAAGCGGCGCAGCCAACTGCAGAATAATTAGGAGCGCTTATGTCACGTTATTTTCGTCGTCGTAAATATTGTCGTTTTACCGCTGAAAAAATTACCCAAGTTGATTTTAAAGACATCGACTTATTAAAAAGTTTTATTACTGAAACTGGCAAAATTATTCCAAGCCGTATCACGGGCACTAAAGCTAAATATCAACGTCAGTTGAGTGATGCTATTAAGATTGCACGTTTCTTAGCTTTATTGCCGTATACTGATAGACACCATTAATTTTTTGCTATATGTGGCGAGAAAACATCTGCCAAATTATTGAGCGTCCTTCACGGGCTTTTGCATTGGCGGTGATTTTGGGAAGCATCCCCATTTTTTTCTTCCATTGCTTAAGCTTGTTACTGATGATTGTAGTAACTTTGCGAGAAGGAGCACAAAAAGGAATAGGGTTGGCGATTGCTATTGCTATTATTACAGCATTGCAATTAAAACTTTTTTTGCATTTGCCGTTTGCACAAATTAGCTTAGCTATTTTAAGCCCTCTATGTTTGTGGTTGATGGCGTTAGTTTTACGCTACAAAGCAGGATGGTCGCATGTTTTTGAGTTGGTGACTTTAATTGGAGTGCTGGTGGTTTTGGGTGCGTATAAGTTTTTTCCCCAGCTGACAATAGAGTGGAATTTATTTTTCACTAAACTGTTAGAGCAAGCTATACAAACTCCTTCCAGTTTGTTACATGATGTGGATAGCCAGCAATTGCAAAAAATGATTGTGTTGTTTGGCCAATTTGGTACAGGGCTCCGAGCATTAAAGTTTAGTGCCTTACTCTTTATTACCTTGGTAGTAGGCCGCTCTATACAAGCGACTTTATATAACCCCGGTGGGCTTAAAAAAGAGTTTTACCAATGGCATTTGACCCGTTGGTTTACTATAGTATTGGCATTATTGATGTTGCTGCCAACGACGGTTCATCAACCAGTTTGTTTTGGTTTGTTGCCAGTGCTTGGGTTAGCGCCTGCTTGTGTGGGTTTAAGTGTAATTCATAGCTATACCGCTCGTTTTAAATATCAATGGGCGATTTTATTGATCTTTTATCTAGCTATACCTTTTGTAACACAATTGTTATTAGTAGTAATTTTTATAGGAATGTTGGATAGTTTTATTAATTTTAGGGTGCGTTTTTCATCCTTCTCACGAGGTTAAATTATGAAAGTTATTTTGATGCAAAAAATTCGTCACTTGGGCGATATTGGTGCCGTTGTTAAAGTTAAACCAGGTTTCGGTCGTAACTTTTTAATTCCGCAAAAAAAAGCAATTTCCGCTACCCCAGCTAATCTTGCTAAATTTGAAGCGCAACGTGCTGAAATTGAAAAAGCAGCGCAAGCTGCTTTACTTGCCGCTCAAGCACGTGCTGAACAATTAACAGGTAAAGTGTTGACAATTGCTGCTAAAACAGGGGAAGAAGGGCGGTTGTTTGGTTCTGTAGGTACGAGCGATATCGCTAAAGCCATCACAAATAATTTTGGAGTGGAAGTGTTACGCGCTGAAGTATCTTTACCTAATGGTGCACTTCGTCAAATCGGTGAATATATGATTGATTTACATTTTCACAGTGATGTAAATTTTGTGCTTCCCGTTAATATTATTTCTGAAGTCTAATTTCCCATGGAAGCCTCTTCTCGCGGGAAGCGAAAAAAGAGTCCAGATCCCATCATTAATGCGGTAAAAGAATTACCGCATTCGGTGGAAGCAGAACAAGCCATTATTGGTGGTTTAATATTAGACAACTACGCGTGGGATCGCATAAGCGATAAACTGAGTGAGCAAGATTTTTATCGCCCGGATCACCGCGTGCTTTTTATAGCGATCGCTGATCTTGCCAAACGTAATCAACCGTTTGACCTAGTTACTCTCAAAGAACAACTCAAGAATACCAATCTTTTAGAAGAAGCGGGGGGCGAGTTTTATTTATTTGAATTAGCAAAAAATACGCCGAGTGCGGCAAATATTACCGCATATGCTGATATTGTACGCGAGCGTTCTATTTTGCGACAATTAATACAAGTTAGTGGCGAAATTGCAGATTCGGCTTATCAACCAGAGGGGCGGAAAGCAGCTGAAGTACTAGATACTGCCGAACAAAAAGTATTTGCGATTGGAGAAGAAGTAGGGCGTGGCTCGGGCCCCGCTTCCATTGGAGATTTATTAGCAAAAGCGATTGATCGTGTGGAATATCTTTACCACACTCCCGACGCCTTAACAGGCGTTCCTTGCGGTTTTGCCGATTTAGATAGTCTCACGGCAGGTTTACAACCGGCTGATTTAATTGTGGTGGCTGGTCGTCCCTCGATGGGTAAAACCAGTTTTGCGATGAATATTGGCGAGCATGTGGCTGTTAAAGAAAAAAAACCCGTTTTAATTTTTAGTATGGAAATGCCTGGCGATGCATTAGCGATGCGGATGCTTTCTTCGCTAAGCAGCATTGATCAAAGCAAAGTCAAAACTGGTCGCTTAGATGATCATGATTTTCACAAATTAGCAAGCACGCTAACAATGATGTCGAATGCCCCTATGTATGTGGATGACACTCCTGCTTTAACTCCGAATGAATTACGTGCTCGCGCTCGTCGTATTGCGAAGCAATTTAATGGCCAATTAGGTTTAATTATTTTGGATTATTTACAATTGATGCAAGTGCCAGGATTACGTGAAAATCGCGTGGCAGAAATTTCAGAAATCTCTCGTTCAATTAAAGCATTGGCCAAAGAATTGAATGTGCCAATCATTGCGTTATCTCAACTTAACCGTTCACTTGAGCAGCGAGCCGATAAGCGCCCAGTAATGTCTGACTTGCGGGAATCTGGGGCGATCGAACAAGATGCTGATTTGATTGTTTTTATTTATCGCGATGAAGTATATAATGCCGAAAGTCGTGATAAAGGTACCGCCGAAATAATTATTGCCAAGCATCGCAATGGCCCTATTGGTAAAGTGCGTTTGACTTTCTTAGGCCAATTTACGCGTTTTGCAAATTATATGGCGATGCAAGCGGGCATTCATTAGGGACCTTCGTATTTTTTTATGCGTTTTGCCCCGGTGGCACAGTGGATAGCGCGGCCCCCTCCTAAGGGGCAGGTCGGAGGTTCGATTCCTCTCTGGGGCACCATTCCTTACTTGTGTCTGTACTCGAGACATAGGTAACACTTTATACCGAAGACATGGGTAACACTCTAGTCCCAAAAGGATTATCTAAAGGTTCGATCTTACAGCTGTCTTCATCTGTCTGTACTCGAGACATGGGTGATAAATCTAGCCCATGTTACAATATTAGTGCATGATCGCTCAGGGCATCGCCTTAATCATTTTGATGGCATCATTGTGAATCCCACTTCAGAGCAAGATAGAATTATTGATGAGCTTATGCATGAGGAAGAAGCTAAAGCAAATATATACCCATCATACCTGAAGATACTGGATTCTAACGTTGTCTTTTCCGCCAGCTAAAATTTTCTTTCACTGAGAATAGGGCTGGCTATTCCGCGCTCAAGAAAGATTTTATCTTGCAAAAAATACGTTGTTATAACCCAGCATCTTCAAGTACGATGGGTATATATCAGGAACAAGAAACATTTAAACCATAAAAAGACAATAAACTTGAGATAATTTTTATGCCACCAAAAAAAAACCACGAAAAAAAGAATCAACAATTGTTGTTAGCTGCCCAGCAAGGAAAGGTTGATAAAATTAGAGAACTTCTTGATTTAAGCGCTCATATTAATTATCGTGATGAAGAATTTAATATGACACCGATTGATTGGGCGGCTTTTAATTGCCATGAAGAAGCAGTTGATTTGTTACTTGAACGAGATGCTTGTATTTTTGAAGAAGATTTACAAATCAACCGTGAACACAAAACAACGTTACATTATGCAGTAAGGGGCGGTAATAAAAGAATTACACAAAAAATACATGATCGCATGCCACAGTGTCGAGAATGGATGGATCGAAGAGGCTTTACTCCGCTTGGATTGGCAAATGAAGAAAAAAAACATGACATTGAAGATGATTTACGTAAATTAGGCTCATCTATTTTGCAGCTTGCGGTCAATAATCCTGTTAGTAACCCAAAAACCCATTGTCCACGAACTTACAGCAAAACTATTCAATCAAGTTTTTTCCCATCAACAGAATCTCGTTTAGTACGCAGGAAATATGACATTCATTTACAAATGACGCACCATTCAAAAACTGGGGAAGAAAAAATAAGTTTATCACTTGCCATTATACATAGATCATTGCGTGAAATAACGAACGCTGCAGAGGCAGTAGATGGGAATAGTAATATAGCGGCTGCAAAGATTACCTTTGAAATTGCTACAAAATTAACTAATGGTAGAACAATAAAGCGTCGTTTTGTTACATTTGATTTGAGGATACCAGGTAGCTATGGCTGCTATAATTATAATAGCGCGCAGCAATTGTATAGCGACGACGATGGTTATGGTAAAGATGTGGAGTTAGCACAAGGATTACTGTATCAAACAGGTAGGCGTGTTATTGGTATTCCAGCTAATCAAACGCATGGTACAGATCCAAAACACGGTTCTGGTAACTCAGGATTAGATCAATTTCTTCGACACAGTGAACATGAGTTAGCTGCCTACTTGGCTCATCCGGATGCGTCTGTAATGCTTGTTAAACGATTAATTGCCTATTTAAGAGGTGAAAATTATGCCCTTATGAATTCAGTTATAAAAATATATAGCGTTATTTTACACATTGATTCTACGAAATCTCCATGTGGAGCATGTGAATATGTATTAATAGGGTTACAAAATTTACTTATTCGTGATCAAAGACAACGGGATATTGGTTTATTAACCAATTTAGCGGAAGAATTAAGCAGAATCAAAACCCCCTATCATTTTATTATTCCTGGCCACGATAAGCCTCACTATATATCACAAAAAAAGGGTATTCGAATGTTTACCACTTTTACAGCGCATGAAACAGATACAACGCATCCAATTCTATACAATACTTCAGGTTATGATCAGGCTACACGAGCGAGTTCACCTACTTTGCTTGAACTTGGTCATCGGCAAGCTTCAAAATATATTCATTATGCTCATATTCCATTGGACGAAGGGGCTTCTGAGCTGAGCCCACTAAGCCCTAATATGACAGGGAGCACCATTTTTCTCAGCGCATCAAATTCTAATCCAAAGACTAAAAAAACAGTGCAAAAAATCACTAAAGAAACAGAAAAAGAAATGTCCACACTATATCATCAATTTGCTGATGTATCACTTGTGGAAGAATATGATTTAAGCGCTCATGGTTATCCATCTGTGTTTGTGCGAGAATCCTTTGCTGGTATTACTTTGGTCGAAAAAATTGGAGATAAAGAAGGTAATTCTGTTTTTTTACAGCTTAGCACAGAGGAATTGCAGGCGTGGATTGATGAGCACAACCAACATGCCGCCAATCTTTCTGTTGAGCGGTTGTTTAGTTTTTTAACTGAAAAAGAACAAAGACGCCATAATAAATTGTAAGAAAGAAAAGTTATTTCCAGTTTACCCTTAAGTGTAAGCACAAATTTACGGGGTGTCACAAGCTTAGAGTAAGCTACGAATAATTATCTGAAAAGATATAGCGTCTTTGCGAAAATTGCCAAATTAGTTTTAGAAAGTTTACTTTCCCAAGCTTACATGTATGGCTCAAGCTTCTGCACTAAGGTTAAATAGCTTTCATTAAATAACGGGGGGATAGTCATTAAATGGAGCTGCATAAAATAATCAAATGATAAGAGTTTTGGTGAAGAAGTAGTAGTTGCTTGTTGGTGCTCAGCTTCGACAAGTAAACAAGCAGCACAATACAGATAAGCAAAATTATCTACCACCACGCGAATATTTAATGATTGTAAGTCCGAAGAAGATTTTTTAAATTCTACACATTGGGTTTTTAAATGAGTTAATGCGGTCTCTATTTGTGTTTTACGCGTTTGATCTTGGATAGGTGCAACAAGGGTTTCGATGTGCTGAAAAAGTAGGTTTTCAATTCCGAATTTATTCATATCGCGTAAAATTTGGATGCGCAAGGTGTTGTGCGTTCCTTCCCAGTTTTCACAGACGATGCTATCGCGCAATAAACGTGGCATTGGTGAGAAAGTTTCGATAGCGCCATTACCAGCCAGCATGTCTAGCGCATGATGAATATGTTCTACTGATAAACGAGCTGAAATATATTTGTTTAAATTGGCAAGTAAGCGTAACAGTAATTTTGTTTCAGGGAAAACGTTTTGCGCTAAATCTACTTTGTCTTGCAGATGTGTGGTTTCAAAAATTGCCGCAAGCATCGCGTCACTTTCAGCTTTAATGGTCGCCAGATTTTCTTTCACTAAAGGATAATTAAAAATAGGTTGTCCAAAAGCGATACGATGCTGAGTATAACTACGCGCCACCGTATAAGCACGTCGGGCCATACCTAGCATGCAAAAGGTATTACACAACCTGGAAATATGCAAAACATTTTCCATGACCAATTTAAAACCTTCTTCAAGCGGGCCTACTGGAAAAGCCAAAGCGTTATGGAAATCGATTTCGCCCGATGCCATTGAGCAAGTGCCAATTTTTTCTTTCAAACGACGGATGCTATAAGCATTGTGAGTTTTAGCGTTGATATATTTAGGTACTAGAAAAAGTGCTAACCCTTGCGTGCCTGGTTTATCGATGTAACGCGCGGTCATTAAAATTAAATCGGCATTGGCATTCGAGCAAAACCACTTCTCGCCTTGAATTCGAAAGTTACCTTGTTCATCTTGAAAAGCTCGTGTGGCATTTTGACCGACATCGGAGCCACCTTGGATTTCTGTTAAAAACTGAGCACCTGTAAAATTTTTGCTAAAAGACGGAATGCATAATTTTTTGATATAAGATTTAGCCTCTGGAATATTAGTGATTTTTTGCAAAGCTCGAATAATTCCTGCCGAACACGCAAATGGGCAATTGTGTCCTGCTTCACCAGCGTGCCCTGATAAAAAAAAGAATGTCAGGCTTTCGAGTAAGCCCCCTGGTTTGGCTAAGCGCTCCAACATCCTAGAACCATAAATAATATTGCCAGCAGCGATATAGCTTGGGTGATGTACAATTTGCTCAACATCTTTTCCAATTCCATTATATTTTTCTAATCGAGGCCAATTGAATCGATAATTATTTTCAGCGACTAAAGGTTCTAAGTCATTTACTACTTGGGCACCAAATTTGTTTAATGCGTCTGTGAGTGTAGGATCAGGCAAATATTTTTTGACGCTATGTTGAAAATTTTTGTCAAGCACAAAAGGGTTTTGCTTGAGTGCTCGTTGCCATTCTTCTAGGTAGTTGCGTGTTTGGGCATAGATAGGTTGTGTAATCATATTTTCTCCTTTAACTAAACCAACAAATTAATAGTTTTCTGATAGGTGTTAAGTGTTGGTGTTCAACGAGTACTGGGTAGTTGTCACGCGCTAACTCTTTTAACAAAATTCGTTGCAATTTGGTGTATCGTAAAATAGGTTTTTGATTTTTACGTTCGGCTTTAGATAAGAAGTTAGGCAAACTTTTCAAAATGTTTTCCGTGTGACGACCATAATGATGCAATAAATTTTCAAGCTCAGGAGAGTTTTCTAAAGCCCACAATTTCTGTTCTTCCACGTTAAATTTTTTTAATGCTTCTTGCGGAAAAGGAATAATGCCGTAAGTAATAAAATAACGTAAATGAATAATGCTATTGGCGATCATTAAAGCTTGATTTAAATGGCGAAGATATTCGGAAGATAATGTGTGAGGTGGTTGTAATATTTTGTTTGCTACGATCTCAAATACACTGCCTTCGGCTTGGTTCAGCCACTCTTGTTCAGTTTGCGGAAGTGGAGTTTCTACTTTGCTAATAAAAAATTTTAAACACTTTAGTAAATCTTCCACAGATAAAATTTTTTTTTGAAAAAATTCGAGAAAAGCTTTGGTGTGAGGATGTTGGGGGTGATTATTGGCGGTGTTAAGAAGTTCAGATTCCCACCACTGTAATTTTAGGTGAGGAATATCAGCTTCGCGAGGAGCTCCTAAGGCTTTTTCCCATTCTTTCACTAAAGCTAATAATAGTTGAATAAGTTTTTTTTGAGTGACATTACAAACAAGCAAGCTATAATACCAATCACTACCTTCTGGTACTATTTCATCCGTGTAAATAGAACATTCAGGATTAATCACTTAAGCTCCAAAAATTTCATGTAATAAATAATAATATAAAATGGCGAGGCCTGACGTGGCTGGTATAGTCACAAGCCAAGACATAATGATGTTACGCACTACATTCAAATTTAAAGCCCCAAGCCCACGTGCTAAACCCACCCCCAATACACCACCCACTAAAGTTTGTGTGACAGAAATAGGAGTGCCAGTGGACGTGGAAACAATGACCACTGAAGCCGTTGCAAAAGTAGCTGCAAATGCGCGACTTGGAGTTAACGTGGTGATGCCAGATCCTACCGTGGCAATCACTTTCCTTCCATGAGCAAGTAAGCCTGCCACAACGCCAAGGCTACCTAAAATTAAAGTATAGTGGCCTAGATGAGGAAATAAATTTTGTCCGTTAGCATTGGCTAGCATAGTGACAATCATATTAAACGGAGCTACTGCAATGGGCACATCGTTGGAGCCATGAGCGAATACCATCGCGCAAGCTGTGAAACCCATTAAGATCGCAAACTTTTTTTCCACATAAGCAAAAGCAGCGTGTCTATCGTTAGCGGCCGGTGGTTGTTGCTTGTATCCCAAAAAAATCCCCAAGACAGCAAAAAATATGCCGCACAATATACTCACCACCACACGTGAAGAAGAGTGTAATAGCCAACTATAAGTGGTATGGGCCAATACTTTGAATACCAGCATATTGGCAAAAATAATGCCTACTACAAAACAATAACCTGGAAAATAGCGCTCCATATATCGATCAGGATGGGCGCGCATTAAAATCAAGCGTTGAATGTTTGCAAAAATCAAATAAGAGAGCGTCCCTGCAAGAAAAGGTGAAACTACCCAGCTTAATCCAATATAAAAAATTTTACTCCAATTGACAGCGCTTGCGCCAAAAACAAAGCACCCAAAGCCCACTAGTGCGCCTACAATCGCATTCGTGATAGAAGCGGGTAAGCCAAAATTGCTTGCAAGCAACATCCAGGTGGAAGCGGCCAAACAAATGGCAAGTAAAGCTTGAATAATTAAAAAAGTATTTTGAATAAGTGCAAGATTGATAATGCCTGACTTTAAGGTGTGGGAAACAGCTTCACCACCAAAAAAAGCGCCAGCCATTTCAAAAATGATCGCAATCACAATTACTGTGCTGACGCGAAGCGCTTTGGAGCCTAAGGTGGTACTTAAAATATTAGCCAGGTCTGCAGAACCTACTCCCCATACAGTGAGAAAAGTGACTAGTCCTGCAAATAATGTGATGAATAAATAAGCATGCATGGTTTAAAATCCTAGCGTGCTAACAGCACTTGTAATGTTCCGCCAATAGCGTGGGCCAAATCTGCGAGTCTTCCTACCGCTTCAATAAGTTTGTAAAGAAAAATAACATCCACAGAGGATAGATTATTTTCGATAGCAAATAATCGGTGTCTGAGTTGGCTTTGCAGATCATCAGTATGGCGCTCAATTATATCTAATTCATCGATCATTTTTTCAACCACCTGGATTTCGTTTCCACGAAATCCTGACTCCAATAAATCATCTAATTCATTGACAATTTTTTGTGCTTGTTCGCAAGCTTTTATACTTTCTATAAGGAGTGTATGAAAGCCTTCTTGCAATTCTTTTGGTAAAAGCATTCTTCGCCCTAACATTAAACCCGCAATATCTTTAGCTTGATTAGGAATTTTATCTTGACCACTAATCATCGATAAAATATCTCCACGCGTTACTGGCAAAAACAAGCTTTTAGGTAAATGCAAACGAATTTCTTTTTTCAATTCGTCACCTTGATGTTCTAAAGCAACAATGTTGTGCTGAATTTTTGAGGCGACATCCCAATTTTTTTCAGTGGTGGCTTCTACAAACGATGGTAGCTCTTGAACCGACTGTAAAGCGACATTCATATGTTTTTGTAATAACTTAAAGGGGGATTGTGTAAACATTTTCATAAATGGCGTGGTTGGCATAGCACACTTACCTCTTGTTTCAGTGATTTCTTATTATAACAAAGTTTATGTGATAATTTGACAAGGCAAAATTTATTGTGTACTATTACAACAGTACAACAACGAGAAAGCCTGATGCAGCCAGTAAAAGAAATTTGTCAAGTTTTTTTTGATATTAAAAATAAAGAAAAGCTTGAGCAATTATTTTTAGCCTTATTTACGTTAGATGAGTTAGTAGAACTTCAAAAAAGAATGCAAATTCTTCATTACTTAAACGAAGGGGAATTATCTCAACGTGAAATTGCTAAAAAATTAGGCGTCAGTATTGCCACTATTACGCGCGGGTCTAACGCATTAAAACAGGCTAATCTCTCTTTTAAAAAATTTTTACATGATATTAAAGGATAAATTATGTTATCTATCAACTACATTAAAAAAATAGTATGTTTGCTTAGTTGTTTATTGGTGGCTCCGACGTTTGCAGAGACAAAAGTGGGGATTATTGTACCACTTGAGCATGAGGCTATGACCGAAATTGTCAATGGTTTTAAAACTACCTTGCAACAAAAATATGGAAAACCCATTACTTTTAAAGTAGCGAATGCACAGAATGATCAAAATTTACAACATTCGATTATTCAAGAAATGAAGGATGGTCATTATGATCTCATCGTCCCCATTGCTACGCAAACGAGTGAAATGACTATTGGGATGATTAAAGATAAACCTATTGTGGCGCTCGCAGCAGATATCAATGATCAGCAACGTCAGAAGCTTACTCCTTGCAATGTGGCGGTGGTAGATGATGAAATTTCACCGGAGCAAATTTTAAGTTTTGTATATAAAACTTCTCCTAATTTAAAGCATCTGGTTCTTATTCATAGTGCTACCGAAAAACTTATTCCTGAAGTTACTACGGCGGAAAAAGCTGCAAAATTACTTGGAATAGATCTTAAATCCATTACTATTCAAAACCTAATGGATTTGCAAAATGTATCGCGCAATTTACCTGCCAATATGCAGGGTATTTTTATTTTAAAAGATAATTTAGTGGCAAGCGGGATTGCTCAACTAGCACAAATTGCACAAAGAAAACATGTGCCGTTAATTACTTCAGATGAAGGTAGTGTCGAAAAAGGCGCAGATTTTAGTCTCGGTGTAAGAGAAGCCGTGATTGGTGAAGACGGCGCCGAATTAGCGTTGCAAATTTTGAATGGTAAAAATGCATGCAGTTTACCTATTACTAAAATGCATCGTCTTTATGTGTTCGTTAATGAAAAAGTCATGGCAGATAATAAAAAATTATTAGAAGCTATCATTGAGAATGCGAACGCAATGGATTATCCGGTTCAATATGTTTAATTTTTTATTTGCAACGATTAGTCAAAGTATTCCATTTTTGCCATTGGCTTTGGCTATTTATGTGAGCTTTAATTTGCTAAAAGCTACTGATATGACGTTAGATGGTAGTTTTGTTGCAGGTGCTGGTGTATTTGCTCATGCTATTGTGCTTGGGTTTTCGCCTATCATCGCTGCGTTAGTTGGGATGATAGCGGGAGTTCTTACGGGCTGTATGGTGGCAAGCTTCCAGCGTCATCAACGGATTGATGCATTACTGGCAGGTATTTTAGCTACCTTTATTTTAACGGGATTAAATCTCGTTGTAATGGGGCGCCCCAATATCAGTTTGCTTAATCAAACTACATTGCTTTCTCAAGCTTTTGCTAAGAGTGATGGGCAAGGTTATTTAGAAACCGCTATTTATTGTGGATTCATTTGCTTATTTTTTATATTACTTTTGAAGTCGCGCTTAGGCTTACGCTTGCGTGCTTTTGGAGATAATCCAAATCAATTGGCTCGGTTAGGTTTTTCCATTGAAAAATATCGCTTACTGGGGTTTGCTATCACTAATTGCTTAGCGGCGTGTGCGGGTTGTTTAACAGCACAAACTGTAAGTTACGCTGATGTAAATATGGGATTTGGTGTGACGTTAACCGGCTTGGGCGCTATCATTTTAGGTCAAGAAATTTTTACTAATGCTTTGCATAGACGTTATTTGCGTGCGAGCTTAGAATTTTTAGCTTGTTTAATTGGAGTGATATTTTATTTTGCTGCAATTAATACATTATTACGTTTAGAAATTGACCCTGTATATGTCAAAATTATTTTAGGGTTTATTTTGGTGTTGTTTTTGCGTGCCAGTGCGCGTAAGGCAGGATAAGTCATGAGCTTTATGATTCAATTAACAAATGTGGGTTTTGCGGTTAAACATCCTGCCCATGATATTTTAAAAAATATTGATTTACAAATTAGTGCAGGCGAATTTGTTATTATTTTGGGTAGCAATGGCTCGGGCAAAAGTTCTTTATTAAAATTGTTAGATCGGCGCTATCATCCCACATGCGGCCAAATATTACTTCAAGATAAAAAGATTACTACTTATTCACCTATTGGTTTTGCGAAATTATTAATCAGCTTGACTCAAAATCCCTTAGAGTCTTTGTTTTCCTCATTAACGGTAGAAGAAAATTGTTTGCTTGCACTTAGTCATTCACGCGAGAAAAAATTTACCGATAAGAAAACTTTAAAATCGTATCTTGCCGATTTTAATCCTAATTTACCTCATCACTTCAAAAATTTGGTAGATTCGCTTTCAGGTGGGGAGCAGCAAGCATTTGCGCTTGCGTTAGCAGGGCTGGCATCTCCCAAAATTTTATTGCTCGATGAACATACCAGTGCTCTTGATCCTCATGCTGCTGATCGCCTGATGGTTATCACCGATCAACTGGTTAAGCGTCTAGGCATTACCTGTTTGTTAACCACCCATAATTTAGATATTGCAACCCAATATGGTTCTCGAATTTTGGCGCTGCAAGCTGGAAAAATTATGCGGGATTACAATAACGAAGAAAAACACAAGTTGAGTACTGAGGATTTGCGTGCGTTTTGTTATTAGACCTCTTTCGAAACGCTACTCCTGTGGAAAATTTGTGCGTCGGTTCGGTACTCAAATCCTCATGTACGGTGTGTATCAAGATTGATTAGCGCGTTGCTACTCTGTGTTGAATACACTCTTATACAAAATGTTCTACAAAACGCTTTAATCGCTTAATCACTTCTGTTTTTCCTAAGGCAAAAATAATATCCCCAATGCTTGGGCTATTTGTGCGACCGGTGAGAGCTAAACGAATGATCGGGCCTACTTTTCCTAAGCTTAAGCCTAAATGGTCGATTATTTGATGCAAGCCATGGTGAATGCTTTCTAACTCAAACGAATGGAGTGTTTCAAGCATGTGAATACTTGCTTGCAAAATTTTAGGGGCATTTTCATTGTGGGTAATAAATTTCGCCACGCCTTTTTCATCGTATTGCATGGGGGGTTCAAAAAAATAGGCAAGTGCTTCCGGAAATTCCGATACTATTTTGCAGCGCGTTTTTTCTAAAGCAATTAATTGAGTTAATTTATGTGGCTCAAATAAGTTTAAATCAAAGCCTGCTTTAGTTAAGTACGGTTTAACCAGCGCTGCTAAAGCTTCATCCGAGAGTTCCTTCAAATAATGAGAATTTAAAAATAAATATTTATCTTCATCAAAATTTGCATTGGCTTTGCTTAAACGATTTAAATCAAAATCTTTAATTAATTTTTCTTGCGAAAATATTTCTTCTCCGTCCGGAGAGGACCACCCCATTAAAGCAAGGTGATTTAAAGTCGCTTCTGGTAAGTAGCCTAAGTCTCTTCTTTCTAAAACGCTCACCGGGAAACGCCCTTGTGGATCAGCATCTCGCTTACTCATTTTTTTACCATTTTTCATGATCAAGGGGAGATGCACAAATTGCGGGGGTGCATAGCCTAGGGCTTGATACAACAATACTTGCTTCACTGTGTTTGGTAAATGTTCAACCCCGCGAATCACATGGGTGATATTCATCAAGGCATCATCGACGGTGCACACAAAATTATAAAGCGGCATGCCCGGATGCTCTTTCGTCCCAGGACGTGTGATTACAAAATCACCAATGGTATTATTTTGCAAACGATAATCAGCATCCGCCATCAATAGCTCCGGTACAGGAGTGTACCCCTCATCCGGTACTTTAAAGCGCCATACAAATTCTGCGCCAGAATTTATTTTAGCGTCTACTTCTTGTTGAGAAAGTTTTAATGAAGCGCGGTCATAAATGGGGTTGCGTTTTTCCGCAACAGCCTTAGCCCGCATCGCTTCTAACTCTTCTTTGCTTTCAAAAGCGGGGTAAATAAAACTCTCTTTTTTTAATTTATCTAAATGATCTTTATAAATTTGTAAGCGATCACTTTGAAAAAATGGGCCTTCATCCCAATCGAGCCCTAACCACTTCATCGATTCAATAATTCCTTGTGCGGATTCATGCGTTGAGCGTGCGACATCCGTATCTTCAATTCGTAAAATAAATGTACCATGATGCTTGCGCGCAAACAGCCAGTTGAATAAAGCGGTACGAGCCCCTCCTACATGGAGACTACCCGTTGGTGACGGCGCAAAACGCGTTCTTACTTTCATATTTTTCTCAATAAAATTTTGATCGATGATTGTACGAAGAATTATAATGAGAGTCAAAGGCATTTGACTAATGTATCCCTAAAATTTCTAACGGTTGTGATATCAGCGAAGACTGCTGCGTCAACTTAAGCGGTTGTCATGCCAGCGAAGGCTGGCATCCAGTTAAGCATGTTTTTAGGTAATGTAAGCGACGAAAATCTTAGCTTATCAAATATAGGTACGCTTCACTTTTACTTCCCAGGATGCTTACTTGCCTGGATGCCAGCCTACGCTGGCATGACAAACTTAAAAAAACTTAGGGATACATCAGGGCATTTGATTGTTGTCAAGCGATTTCCTCTCCTGTATCATCCTGCTGTGGAAAATGATGTGATGTGTTACTAAGATTGAGAAATGCGATGCAACGGAAAACTTTATTTATAATCAGCTTAGTGGTGGGGGCCTGTTTTTTAGGGACAGTTGCTTTTTTTGCTTCCAGTATGGATGATAACAACCTGCCTTCCACAAAAACACAGCAAGTAGTTTCTCCCTCTAAGTCTTCCATTGCACCGCCGGTTTCTACCACCCCTGTTACTGTGATGGCTTCAATTGGCCCTACAGGGATGAGTGTTCCTGTGCCTCCGGTGAAAGAGCCGCTCACTAAACCGCCTTCCGTCAAAGGGCTTCTTGTTAACCCCTCTCCAAGTAAGACACCGTCAGTGCCAAAGCCGCCAGCTACAACGCTCCCAGTTAACGCACTCTCTGTTAAAGCAGCTCTTCCAGTGACAGCACCTTCAGTCAACGTGTCTCCGGTAAAAACGGTTTCACCAGTTAAGGCTAAGGCCCCCCTTGTGAAGCCGTCTTCAATGCAAGCACCATCAGTATCAATTGCACCTGCTGGAGGAGTGCATCCGTTACTTATACCTGTGGCGACTACTTCTGTGCCACCTACACGTATTACCCAAAAAGTAATAGTTAGAAAAGTAACTGTAATGCCTAAGCAATCATCCACATACCATACAAAACAAGTCATACATTACCATCACCACCACACTAAATCGCGTGTTCGGCGTAAAGCGCTCTCGTCCATCGTTACCAGTAAGAGCACAATCAGCTATCTGCAACCTACTATTCCTTGTGCTGACTATCATGCACCATTACCACTTGTTGAGAAAAAAACGAACTTACTGCAAAAAATTCAAGTGAATTATAGACACCCTTACCTTACCCTCTCGGGTGGTCCTGCTTGGACTAATCTGGGAAACACGAGCCTTACCACTTCTTACGGTATTACAGGCTACAGTTATGACGCGTCGAATAGTGGTAGTACAGTAGGGGAATATGGGATTTCAGTGGGGGATGAGTTACGCTTTCCTCACGACATTGCTTGGCAAATTGGCTTAGGGTATATGACACAAAATTCAACGAATGTGGTGGGGGATCTTAATCAAACGATTGCCCCTACCACCACTACTTATAAATATCGGTATACCGTTTTTACTCAACAATGGTTATTGGATAACAAAATCTTTTTCACCACTAGAAAATATTTTCACCCCTATGCTTATGTTGGGTTGGGAGAATCAATCAACAAAACCTCTTCCGTCGATACCAGTGTCTCTCCTACAGATACTACAACACTAAGTTTTCCAGAACATACCGTAAATTCGTTTACTTATAGTTTAGGTTTAGGTGTGGATGTGGATTTAACACAAAATATACGCTTAGGTGCAGGGTATCGGTTTAGTCACTTAGGGGAAACTTCCACGGCGGGGGCTAGCATCATCAGCTATGGAAATGTCACACCCGTTGCTGGAGAGCTAAAACAATCGAGTTTAACGACAAAAGCATTACTTGCGCAATTAACGGTTATTTTATAACTCAATGAGACGTTATTTTATCCATTTTATTCTTTTGTTCATGATGAGTGTGCTGTTCTCGTCTGCGCAAGCACTTTCATCTGATTTTTTTCCGAAAATGCATACGGCTCTTGATGAAATAAGTGCTCGTTTTCAAGGAGGCGCCTTTACTATTGTGGGGCTTAATCTCCCCACTCAAGTGATCGATAAGGGACAGACCGCTGCTTATTTTAAAGTATCAAACCATACGTCGCATTATTTAAAAAATAATTATGTAGAAGCCATCCCTAATAATACGCAACTCGTGACAACCGGCACGGGTATTTGTGGCAGTCAATTTGACTTATCTCCCGCAGGTGCCTCTGATGGGAGTGATAGCTGTGAAGTGAAATTACTTGTTACGGGTAGCGTCAATAATATTCCAGAACTGTATGTTTATAACGAAGACGGTACCGCCCGGACGGGTTATAACCAACCTTGGAATGTGCAAGCCATTCCTGCAACGTCTATTACCGTGACTCCTTCCAGCAATACGTTATATGTGGGACAAAGTTATCAATATGCCGCAACAGCCTCCGATTCTAGCGGAACGGTGAGCGGGGATATCTCCACCGTGGCGGCGTGGTCAAGTAGTGATGACAGTATTGCCTCTGTCGATCCTTCTACCGGGAATGTGAGTGCAAATGGCCCTGGCACTGCAAGCATTACGGCGACTTTTCAAAATATCTCAGGAAGTGGATCACTTGCTGTAAACACCGCCAGTTTAGACTCTATTACTGTCACGCCGACAAATATTACCTTGACAGCCGGTGGTACTACTCAACAATATACGGCGACAGGAAATTATTCCGATGGAAGTAAAAGAAATCTTACCAGCTCAGTGACGTGGGCAGAATCTTCTGGAGGGGTCGTGGCTAGTATTAGTGCAGGTGGGTTAGTTTCTCCGCTTTCCGCAGGAAGTACAACGGTTTCAGCAAGTATTATTATTTCGGGGGTGACTACTACTGGACAAACAGGGCTAGAAGTGACAGCTGCTACGCTTAAATCCATTGAGGTGGAACCGACTAATCCAAATATTGCATTGGGCCGAACTGAGCAATTTACTGCTACCGGAACTTTTTCGGATAATTCGCAACACGATATTACTACTCAAGTAACTTGGAACTCGAAAGATGTGAGCGTGGCAACTATCAGCAATAGCGCTGATACGCAAGGAGTAGCTACGACTTTAAGCGCTGGAAGCACCCTTATTACCGCGGCTGATCCAGGGACCAATATTAGTGGAAATACCACGTTGACCGTTTCTAGCAAAGTATTAACTAAAATTACGCTGTCTCCTACCTCACCATCGCTGGTGGAAGGGAGTGCTCCTACTGCATTTACTGCTACAGGTACCTATTCGGATGGATCAACAGGGACGATCACCAACTCGGTGAATTGGACAACAGGAGACACGAGCATTTTGACAGTGAGTAACACTTCTCCTACACAAGGTTATGC
This sequence comes from uncultured Gammaproteobacteria bacterium, assembly GCA_964471475.1. Taxonomy (GTDB): domain Bacteria; phylum Pseudomonadota; class Gammaproteobacteria; order CAISUE01; family CAISUE01; genus JAJNBD01. Next base: position 12,818 of record CAYYFQ010000010.1, on the reverse strand, counting down.
AACACCAGGCGTGTCTGGAACGACAACGATTATTGCTACAGATGCCACCACAGGAGTCTCCGCGAATACCCCCGTGAATGTGGTTCCCGCGACTCTCCTTTCTCTTGCGGTAGCGCCTTCCAGTGCGGTAGTCCCTAATGGAAAAACTCAAACCTATATTGCCGCGGGGACACTGTCCAATGGAAGGGTGATTACTCCATTTACGGATGTTATTTGGAGTGTTGTTAACCCGCCTGGGACAAGCGTAGCGAGAATTGACTCCTCTACCGGTGTTGCTACCGCAATCGCCCCAAGTGGCACCGCAAGCATTGTGGCGACATCCGGTAGCATTAGTGCATCAGCGACTCTGACGGCCGAAGCTGCTGCGCTTACCTCTATTACCATGAGCCCGACTTCTTACACGGTAGGTGTCGGGCTCACGTCAGTAGCCGGGCAAGCTATTGGACATTATAGCGATGGAACCAGCAAAGCAATTGTTGCCACTTGGACAAGTGCTGATCCTACTATTGCCACAGCAACTTCCATTACTAGTCCTCCTGGTGGGACGGTGAGTGGTGTGAAAGCGGGGACGACCAGGGTGACTGCTAGTGTAGGCTCTATTTCGGCTTTTCCTTCAGCTAGCGTGACGGTAAAAGGTATTGACCATATTACGATTTCCCCCGCTACACAAACTATTCCTGTGCTAACTGGCGTCGGTGTTGGTGGCACGCAGCAGTATGCCGCCACCGCCGTCTTTACAGATGGAAGCACTCAAGATGTTACGGGGAATGTCACATGGAGTTCAAGTAATACAGAGGTGGCTACCATCAGTAATGCCGCAGGTTCTCATGGGCTTGCAACGGCGGTCAGTCAAAACTCCACACCGGTCACTATCACAGCGCAACTGGGAACCGGAGGGCCTTCAGCCACAGCAAGTTTAACGATAGGAGGCCCAGTTCCTATCACATTGACTATTTCTCCTATTAACCCAACGATTGGTCTTGGGGCTTCGCAACAATTTACTGCTTTAGTGACCTTTGCGGATAAGAGTAGTACCAAATACCAAAGTGGGGTCACATGGACTTCTAGCAATAAAAATGTCGCTACTATTTCCAGCTCGGGATTGGCCAGTACTTTGACCACGGGTACTAGCAATATTAATGCGACGTATCAAGAAACCATAGGGGGCACAACGTATACAGTCTCTAATGGCACGGCTGATGTGTTGACAGTAACCGCTGCTACTTTACAATCCATTGCTATTAGTCCAGGGAGCCTTACAGTGGCGGTAGGTACCAGTCAACACTTTACCGCATTGGGGACGTATACGGATAGTAGTACCCATGATGTCACTGATCAAGCTACGTGGACTTCAAGTGATACCACTATCGTGGCTTCGCCTCTTACCGTTGTAGAGAGCACTTCAGGGTCTTATGCCAATGCACCCGTGTTACCAGCGGCTACTGTGGGTCACCACACGACGATTCAAGCGCAAGTAGGCGCTATCAGTTCAACGGTTACTCTGACAGCGGGAAGTCCTATTGTTTTGTCTATTAGCGTAGCTCCCGCTACTTCTACGATCACCTTTACTTCTTCTCCCATCACTTACACGGCAACAGCTAACGAATCAGATGGATCCAGTCATGATGTGACGAGTCTTGTCACCTGGACATCAACTACGGCAAATATTGTCTCGCTGGCGGCTAATGTGGCATCGCCCGGTACCACCATAGGGGCAACCACCATTGAAGCCACTTCCACAGATAGCGTGGTAGGGAGTGCGAGTTTACAGCTTGCTTCCACCGGGACGGTGGCGGTAGGAAGTTATTCTACGGCGGCGACGGCTCATCTTCCGTTTACTTATACACTCGGGACTTATCCTGCGCAAAGCACCCCTTTTTATATTTCGAGTTACATCTTGCCGCTTAACTCTGAAAATTTGACAATGAGCGCAGTGACATGTATTGCGGGGACGAATACTTGTCTTGCGATAGGTTCAGGTACTTCTGGAACCTTAAATGCTGGTTACGTCTATCAAAGCTCCGATAAAGGATTAACATGGGGTATTTCACCCATTCTTCTTTATGCTCCCTCCAATAATCCCTTAACATTAACGGGGATCACGTGTGCGGTGAATGGAGGCAGCACTTATTGTCATATTGCAGGATATTACACCAGTAGCGGCGTCTTTTATCCTATTGTGTATTCCAGCTCAAATAGCGGAAGTTCTTGGAATTCAGGAGTACCTCTTAATTTCCCCAGCGCATCAAGTACGCAGTTAACAGGCGTTGCTTGCAGCACAGTTACGCAGCAATGCATGGCTATTGGTAATAATTTTGCTGGAGGTACTGGTGCAAATGCATTAGGAGTTTATTATAATGCGGGAAATGCGCTAGATTGGGCAGCACAAACTCCTAATAATTTTGGGCAAACGAATGTGACAGTTAATGGAATTACTGTGAATAGTACGGGGGCTTTTGTGGTTGCAGGCCAACATTATACGTCTGCCACCATATCAAATGCATTAATTTACGCACAGTTAGCACCGAGTGCTTCTTTTACACTAATTCCAGTGGATACTTCTCCTGTTTCTGCGGTGTTTAATGGGGTAAGCTGTGCAGGGACCCCAAGTAGCCCAAGCCCTTACTGTGTGGCAGTAGGTAACCAAACAGCTACGGGATCACTGGCTCCAACGACCCCATTAGCCATGAGTAACAATAATTATGGAACTACGGCGTGGACATTAGCAGCCACTAATTTAAGTTTTTCAGGCTCATTCAATGGGGTGAGTTGTTCCGCTACTACCGGAGTATGTTTTGCGGATGGTTTTTCATATACCACTAGTGGCTTACAAAAGCCTTTGGTGATGAGTTCTTCCAATCTTGCTGGAAGCAATTGGGCCTATCCTTCTAATGCCACTCCCCCTGCTGCCATTGCGACACCATCAAATTTTACCGCGGGTATTTTGTATGGAATTGCACAAACCACGGCTTAAAAAACTTAATTTTTTCTTAAGCTTTTAGTTGTAAGGTATAATAAAACTCTGTGGTACTGGATAAAAAAGTGAGAAATTTTATGGGAAAATCGCTATCGCCATTTGCCTCCTTTAAAAAGAAATCTATGCAACGTAGATTTTGGCACATTGCGCGCGCAGAAAGTGACTATGAACGTGATTATCAGAAGCACTGGGAAGAATACCAAAAACAATTGCAATTGACGGCGTCTCCTGCTTCAATCATGCCAAGTTTTTCATCTGCTCCCCCGGACCTTGCCCCTTTAGTGGAATGCTATCAAAAACTTATTCCCATTGCTTTCGATTCTACCCATCCTCAACAGACTGCTGCTCAACAATGTATCGAAGAGTTTAAAAACTATTGTCACTTGCTGAACCAAAAAAACCAACATCTGGTTAACATGCAAAAGCACTTAGATGCGTGGTTGAAAGAAGATTTATCTTCTACGGTAGAAAAACCAGAGGGGTATTTTGAAAACATTTGGAATGGGGAATATGAGCAAGATCGGAAAATTTTAGCGCATTTCAAAGCTAAGATTAAAAAAACACAGAAAGCGATTGCAAGCAATTTGACTGCGTGTGGATTTGTGGCTGGAACTCTGGACGCATGCTATCAAGCTTTAGATCCTGGTGAGCCAGCTACCCTACGCGCCGACATTTGTAAGTTGGATTTTTTAAGTAGTGCCGGCTCCGAGATGCAAAAGGTAATGGTGCATTATTTTGAGTGCCAGAAAAAGCTGCTTCAATTTTTGGAAGATACTTTTTCATTGGAAAAAATTTGTAGGGATGCGGCTACGTTAAGTATTACAGCTCAGTTCGATGAGTTGTTCAAAGCTTATGACGCAGCGCGACAACCTTTTGTGCAACTGGATTGGCAGAATTTTTTAGCTGATGCTCGTAGTGATAATGATACGTTTGAGAAAGCTTGTAAAAATATGGGAGATGTTAGTATTACGCATGGATTTTTTCGTCCCGAGTATGGGCGTTTCTTGGAGAGGATTAACCGTCCGAGAGAAGATGGAAGAGAAGAAACAAACAGCTTTTCATTTAACGAAGCCTACGTGAGGGAGAGGGTGGAACAAGCTTTATCTTTCAAGTTGCGGGAAGAAGCCACTGTTATTGCTCAGACATATAGAGCTTCCTATCCATCCTTGAAAGCATTCGCGAAAATAAAAAGAGATTTCCAACTTTTTTCCACTCCACAGGATATAGAATACCTCTTGATGTGTTTAGTAGGTGCTGTTGAAAAATGGCTGACGATGAGCGATTTTATTAACCACTTAAAAACGGTGTCTGCCGCTCCATGGATTGTGAGTCAAGCAGAACAACGAGCCGCCGTTCTTACACAAGCGATAGATAACAATTGTTTATTTTTCATTCGAGAATTAGAGGATTTAAAAGCAACATACTCTGATGTCGCAATCAACGAGCAGTTAGAAAAAATTTGGAAAAGCCTAAGAGTTCGTGACCCTTTTACACAGTCAGGGGGTGTGATTTCCGAAGCAAGCATTCAAGAAACTGCCAAAGATTTTCGCCAAAATGTACTGGTGCCTCTAGCGCAAAAGTATAGAAAAACCTCCGAAGAACAAAGGTCATTAAACCGAGCTGTTCAATTGTCTCAAAAGGCTGCCAGAAGCAAATTTTTAAAAATTGCTCGCTTGCTTAAGGATGTTAACGAAACCACCGAAGAAATTGCAGGTTTGATTAGGCTTGATTCTTCTGAGGCAACAGATTCTTCCAATGTTGTTGAGCAAATGAAAGCAGCTTCGCAATCTGTGCGTGACTACGTACGAGAAAAAACAGATGACGTGGGGTTTCAGTCTTTATTGCCCTTAGTCCATTTATATAGGCAACTTCTCTTTCGAACAAGACAACCATCAATGATGGACTCGCACGGTTATGATGTTATCGAGTTGATCGAACATTACGCCGAAGTTGTTTACCATCAACAACTGGCTATCAAGCGTTTGCAAAATAAAATAGATTATTGGTTAAGTTCCAATTTGTACGAGCAGTATCAAAGCTACATTGAGGAAAAGTCTGATTTAGATGGGCTTGAAACTCTGCGACAAGCTTTTCTCGAAGAGATACGAGAATTATCAGAAATAGGTATTTTTTTTAACGCATTTTCAAAAGAAGATGGTGAAAATTCAATTGATAACGTAAATGGTTTGGTCGGTTTTTTGGAAAGTGCTTCTTTTTCTAATGCGGCGGCATTAGAAAAATTAACTTGCGATGCGCAGCAGCTTTTTGCTTTAACTCCTGCCCCCTCTGTTTCAGAAAGTGCTCCTGAAGGCTCTGGCAATCAAAGCCTTTTATCGATTGAAGAAGCTTATACAGCATTAGCTCAACGAGTACGCAAGTTGACGGAATATGAGCAACAGTTCGACAAACAAAAATTAATGAAGTATTGGCGGCAACGAATAGCGAAGCAGGCTGATATAAAGGTGGATCTATGTAAATTGCGTCAATCACGGCAATGCTTGGTAAAAGATGATACGCATTTATTAAGACTCGATGAGAAAATTGAAGCTTACACTTTCAACTGTTATGTAAGCTTATTTAATGAGGTACGCGAATTATATGAGAGTTGCCTTCATTGTTATGGCGAAGGGCAACGAAGCAATCCAGGTTTTATAGGCAACACTATCCAAGAACAGTGGCCACAAAACGTAGCACAGGCTCAATTTCGCTTACAGCGAAGTTTCGTGGCTCTACAGAGTCAACTACCCCCCAAAGACGAGCGGGAACAAGCAATGGTCCGCAGTATGCAAATGTGGCTAACTGCGATGAAGTCACCAAAGGTTTTTGCAGCGCATCGTTCTGGCATGTGTGAGGCAAGAACTGTGTTATTTCGGTTTGATTGCCAACAAATTGAAAGATTTAAAACAGCTCAACCGTGGTATCGTTTTTGGGGTAGTCGTTGGCAGCTAAGAAAATATCGACAATTGATGGAGAAAATCAATAAATTTTTGACGGCGGTGAACAATTTCGATGGAAAAGATCAAACCGTTCGGAATGAACTGCACACGCAGTATCAGCATTTATACCAAGAATTTATGCGCAGGAAAGCAAAATGGCTAGCAATTCAAGAGAAATTTAGAGAAAACCAACGATCTCCTGTAGACCTCTATGGCTTGGCTTCCGCCGAATCGGTGCTTATAGAAGCAGCGAAAATGTTTCCAGGGTTAACTCCTCCGATTTCAGGCGGACGACCTTCTTCAAAATCACTCGAATTGCCGCCAACATTAGATACTAAAAAAACTTTACTTGATTTGGTTTCGGAGTCTTTTTCGAAGGAAAATAGTAGTGTGTTATCTACTACAGCTACGGAGAGAAATCTTTCTCTTACAGGGAGGGGGATAGTCACAACCATCGCAACCATCCCCACTACGGCCACAGGGGTTGATGACACAGCTACGATGGTGGATGATGGCACAGACGTTTTTCTTCCCTCTGGTTCTGATTCTGTGATTCTACCGGGCTCTTTGATTCCTGCATTACTTCAGTTATCTTCTGCTGCTCATGCTTTCGCTTCTCCTGATGGTGGTTATCTTGTATTTCTTGAAGCCGTCAACCAGCTGCCTTTTATGATAAACAAATACGACCAAGAAGGGCGCGCATGTCAGCCCCCACAGGGTCAATATGAGTTTTTCATTCCTCCTGGTACTCGATTGCAAAATGCAGAAGGAAAAGAAATCGGCGAAGCATTTACGATTGAATCCTTTTTGGGAGGTTTGCTAGAAGCGGCCTCGTGGCTTCAAAAAAATCCTAGTGATAGCGAAGTAGGGGCTGTGCGTACTGCGCTACAGCTTAATTGTCAGTTTTTATTGATGTATATTTTAGGGACATTGCAAGCTGATGAAGATGTTCAATGTGCCACACAGAGAATAAATGGCTACTTACAATCGCTGGTGCCCCAAAAACAAGGAGCACCAATTTTTAACGTGAAAGAATTTATGCAAGCGCGAGACGAGCATCCCGGCAACTATAAAGAATTAGTGCAGAAATTTTTAGATGAAGTTATTATTCCAGTGGTTGTTCAATCAACGAGCGCACACACGGAGCAGGGGCCTGACTCTAGTGAGTCTTCTTCTGCAGAATCACCCAATGCCCACACACTTTTTTGGCCTTCTCCTCCCATCTCACCGCGTTATTTGGCGAAAGAGCAGTTTAATGAAGGAGTTCTCACTCCCTTGACTCTAATGTTAGCTGTTTTAGAAAAAGAGTTTATGCCTAATGAACCTAATTCGCCGATAGAAGAGAGTATGGCTGTATTAAAACAGCTGCCTTTCGCTAGCTTCTCGGATCAACCTTACGAAGACGAGACAGACCAAGCTACAGATCAAGATACCGATTCAATGATTAATCATCAGTTTTCTTCAGAAGTTTGTGCTCATGAAAGGCACAAAGCTTTTTTTACTTTGTTTAAGGCATCCGGGCGATTGCCAGAGCAGAAGTATGGATGTTTAGGCTTATTATTAAATTCATTAGTACAGGGGGAATGTAAGGGTAAATGGGACATAGACGATATGATTAATAAAATTGAGCAGTATACCCATCATGATCAATACTCTCAGTTCATGCAAGATTCACGAATTAAAAAGTTGCTCGATTGTATTCTCCACGGGTTAAGCGAGTTAAAAGAAAAGAAAGAGAATTTCAACTTCAGAGAATTTAAGGACCAACTTGCGACTACAATGGCGGAGGAGGGGATTGAGCAAGGTCACAAGGCAGCGCGCCATGATCGAAGTGCGGTTGTCATAGCGTGTGGGCATTAAGGGCACCTCTATAAATTGCTCTTTTGCGCGATAACAGCGTTGCGCGAGAATTTTAAATGCTCATTTATTCAAATATAAACTCCGCTTTAAAAATCAGCAGGATGGCTGATTTCGGCGCGCGTAGCGCGGGCGGAGCCCTCAAAACATGGATGTTTTGAGTCACAATTCTCGTGCGCCTTGTTCTCACACAAAATTGCTAATTTATAGAGGTGCCCTTAAGGGTAAGGGCGCCGCGGTTTTGTAAACCTTTTGTCAGTTGTGGATCTAACCCGTTGAGTTTGCTTTTGTTTTTTTATTTTGTGTGATACAATAGCACTTTTGCTGTAAGAGAATAAGAGCTTGTTTTCCATAACATTTAACTATAAATAAGGTTATATAAAAAATAGGAAGTCATATGCCGTCAAAAACATTACCCCCTTTTACTGCTTTTCAGTATCGTGATTCACTCTCTTCCCCTAAACGATTTTCTACTATTGCTCGTCGTTATCAAAATTACGAGGAGAGTGTAGAAGCACTCCGAGGATCACCCCTGGATTCACCCAGGGCGACATCCCCCATTTCCATGCGGAGAGGAGGAGATCCTCAGGCTGCTGCTTTCACCCCCCCTCTTCTTTTGGAAGAGTTGCCATCGGAGGCCACACAGCCTCTCTCTTTCCGAAGAACAGGTGCTCAGCCAAGCACAGATCTTTTGTCATTCGATGGCTTGCCTCCGTGCTATCAAAAAATTTTTAAGATTGCTCAGCAGCCTGAAAACGAATACAGCACGAAGGCAAGCTCACTGGTAGAGCTTATTAAAAATTATTTTGAATTGGTTAACCAAGAGGTTCTGCACGCCCAAGCAGTACAACACATGCTTGATAAGGCTTTAAAGTCTGGAAAGGTTGATGAAAAGCAGGTGATGAAAGCACGAAGTGCTTATCTGAAAATGAATGGTGAAAAGTTAAAGAAATTTAAAACAGAGAGAGAAGAAATACTAAACGCTATTTGTACTATATTGACAGTCTCGCGTCAGCCTTCTAAGCCATCGGCTAACTCACCAAAAGCGCATAGAGCTCGCGGAGAGCAAGCTGACGAATTCCAGGCAGTACGTCCTCTGATTCAAAAGTTTTTAGCAGCCCTAGCCCTAACTCCGGGTGCTGATATTTCTCCACCAAGTATTGGGAGCTTACAAGCAGAGCTTCAAGAAATTATTTCACGACGTTCCCAAACGGTGGAAGAGGAGGGGGGCGACGAGTTACAGACGCTACGCCCTCTGCTTGAGTCGTTTTTAAACACAGAGGACTATTCTTCATCAAGCATTGAGCAACTACAGGCGAAGCTTCGGCCATACATTCCGCAAACTCAAAATATTTTAACAATGGAGGACATTGCGGAATTACGAGATTCTCTTGCAACTTTTTCAAACGAAAAAGCTTTAAAAAAAGTACATCAAGACGGCGCCAAATTAGATCTCATGCTGAGTTGGGGCATTGACCAAAAAAAGCATCCTCAATTGATAAAAGATTATTTTAATGCACAACAAGCTTTGTTAGATTTTATGGAGGAGCATCATTTGTTGATGCATCAAGCGGAGTTGACGGAGGAGGTAGTAGCTAGATTCGTGGAGTTGAAAACAACCTATCAAACGCTCCATCAACGTTTTCTAAGCATGGGGCTAGTTGGCGAGCTAATCAACAAAAGGGCTCGTTTCTCCAATCTTGCTAGCACAGGTTACCAGGATTTAGGCCCTAAAATAAGAATGGCAGAAGCAAACAATGCTGCATTGAGCGTATCCCAGCAAGAGGAGGATACCAGCCTTGGTGTTCCCCAAACCGCTCCTCCCGTTGATCAAGAACTTCAAACAGTTGGTGCAAGTTTTTTTCATAATTGCATTTCTTCTCCTGCTCACTCGGAAGAACGCTCCTCCAGTCTTGCAGTTACCCCGAGTCATAATAGCGATCCATCACCTTCCTCCTCTTCTGTTTCTGCTGAGTCCATACCAACTCTGGTTACTTCTTCCCCTAAGAAGAGAGCACATCTTCACGCGAAGGGTTCCCAATTTTCCCAAGTTGAAAACAAGGCTGCCCCAGATTCTTCCTCTGCTGGCCCTTCTTTAAGTTACCCGCATGCCGTCGCTAGCGGCGCCTCCTCACTGCTACCTAGAGAAACGGCGACGGCACTATCCTGGCAAATGTATGCTGCCTTAAATCCGGAAAAAGCGGCATGGGAGCAATTGTGTGAAGACCTTCCATTCCTTAGCAGACAATACAATAGCTTGGGTCGCAGTGATTTAGTAGCGGCCAGAAGCGAAGCTAAGTCAAATGATTATATTCAAGAACCAGTAATGGATGAATTTTTCTTAGCTAAAGGAACGCAATTATTTAATACCCTTGGTCAGCCGAAAGGAGTGGCATTCACTGTCGAAGATTTTATTGAGCAATTGGTGGGTGCGACTCAATATTTAATACGACGAGAAAAAAAGATTGAGAAGCTAAAAGAAGCCGCTACTTTTTCGCCATCACGCTTGCAAATAGCCGAGCAAAAAACTGAAAAGTTTAAGGAAAAGCTGTTAAGTCATTGTCGATTACTGTTGGAAATTTTTCAACGCGTTGATAGTTGGGGAAAAGAGCGAGTTTTGCGTGGAATGAAGAAGGTTTTGGAACCGCTGATGTTGGCACTAGAGCCCAGTGTTGAACGTACGCTTACTGAAAGTTGGTTATCCAAATTAAGGCAGCTTGAGGAGTCGATGAAGGTTGAAGATGCGACTGCCTTTTTGGTTCAATATCTTACCCCGCTTGCAAAGTACTACACTCATATCGGCGGTGATCTACCCACATTACGAACTCTACTGGAGGCTACTGCTAAGAAAACTGTGCGACAACCGAGCGCGAGGTCTACAGAATTTTTAAACATTGCTCAAATGATGGAAGAAGATTCTGCTTTCTTGATGCGGGAAGAAGAGGAAGAAATGGATAGAGGGGCTTCTTCTTCGCACTTAAGTAGCCTAAGACTTCCCCTAACTAGAGAGGGTGAGAAGATGTTGACGGAGGAGGGAGAAGCTCAGAAAGCGCCTGCCGCCCGCGCTAGCGCCTCTCTAGCAGTAGACGGAGACCTTGAATTTTTAACTAAAAAATATAACGAAGACGGGAGACCGGATGAGCATGGCGTTATCGAGTTTTTATTATCTCCGGGCACCAAACTTAAAGATGAACAGGGCCAAAAAATAAAGACACAGGGACAGGGGAAGGGCGTGACGCTCGAAGCGTTTACCGTTGAAGCTTTCCTTGATGGTTTATTTGATGCGGCTCATTGGTTACACCAAAATCCGGAGGATTCTCAAAGCCTTGCGCTTGAAGTAGCGGCGATTCGTAATTGTCAGTTTTTATTTCAGTGCAGGACGGAGGAAATACGTCAGAGAGCATATATGTATTTGTTGAATAGAAAGGCTATGGATAGTTGCCAGAAGTTTGTCCAGAGGGGGGGCGTTCAATCGGAGTCCGTTCAAACTCTAGGGGAATCATTATGGGGGTCTATCCAAACGCATTCGCAATCAGAACTAGCAGCATCTGTTCAGGGGCCCTCCAATGCGCATTCTTCTGGTGACGCGAGCCCCCCCCCCGCTCTTTTCGAGGCGGCGGTGCCACCAGTAGTAGATGCTGAAGTTACGAAGTCACCTGTTATTCCTCTTGCTCCTCGCTTGCAGCCAGTGGTGCCATCTGCTGCACCCGCGCGTCTCTCATTTTGGCCTACTCGTACCGTAAGTCGTGAATACTTATCTGTGGCTCAATTTAAAGCCTGTGTCGCAGAACCGTTTGAACGAATGATGGCGGTATGGGAAGAAGAGTTTAAAAGAGGCTTAAGTCTTTTTAAAGTAGAGGATTCTTCAAACAACGCGCCCAATGGAGGCGGAGGCTCCGTGAATAAGCAAGAAGAAAGAGCAAAGTACGAAGAGATAGCTCGCTGTACTGGTAATATACAACAATGTAAATACGCTTTATTGAATCTATTGTGGATGGATTTACAAAAGAAGCATAATTCGAAGGAAAATGGTTGGAGCATTGAAAAAATTATCAAGCGCATAGCTACTTTTAGAGAAAAGCATCCCGATTTAATCTATAACAATTGGATTCATTCCTTTTTTTGCAGATCGAGAGGAGATAGGCTTTTAACGACTATCGTTGATCAGCTAAACAGATACTCATTACATCAATGCACGCCAGACGAGATGACCAAGGCAATACAAAATACCGTGGATGAGATTGCTCCTCTGCCAGTTTCTCCTCCCTCTCTATCTCCTGGGAAGTAGGAACGTCTAACTCCTTAGCGGCTTCATTTAATGAAATAATGAAGCCGTTTTTGCCGGAGGCATTCGTTGAAATTTTTTGCTATGATTTACCTCTTCCCTTGCGGGCTGAGGTAAATTAAATGAATCCTAAACTGCAAAATGACTACTGACATTGCCAAAAAAATTGTTGATCTTCGAACATTGGTTGAAAAATACCACTATGCTTATCACGTGCTGGATGCGCCACTGGTGCCAGATGCAGAATATGATCGACTCTTTCGTGAGTTGCAGACCTTAGAAGAAAAATATCCTAAGTATCAATCGCCTAATTCGCCAACTAAACGAGTGGGAGGAGAGCGTTTGGAGGCTTTTGCCAGTGTGGCGCATGCGACGCCAATGCTTTCCTTAGACAATGCTTTCGATGCTAAAGAAGTGGAAAGTTTTTATAAAAGAATCGTAGATCGCTTTAAATCGTTGAACATTAATCCAGTGCTTCCTTTGCAATTTGCGTGTGAACCTAAGCTGGATGGGCTGGCCGTTAGTTTACTTTACCGCGATGGCGTATTCATCAAAGGCGCGACGCGTGGCGATGGTTTTACAGGCGAAGATGTCACCGAAAATATCCGTACTATTTCAGATATTCCTTTAGTCTTAATAGATCTCTGTCGAAACTCTACTCCTGTGGAAAATTTGTGCGTCGGTTCGGTGCTCAAATCCTCATGTACTGACGTGTACCCTCCGGTTCTGCGTTCCGAATCTCCTTCAACTTTTCTCACAGGAG
>CAYYFQ010000009.1:0-66573 GCA_964471475.1 uncultured Gammaproteobacteria bacterium | reverse complement strand
TTTTTCTCAACACTACTAATTACCAATTTGCCTTTAGCAATTTCAAGCACGTGTTTTTTAGCCGCCGTCGCTTGCGCTTCATTGACAAAACTAAATTGCTTTAATTTTTCTTTTTGATATTCAATTAATTTTGCTTCAAACGCTGATTTTTTAAATTGACAAAGCCCATGCAGGCTCCAATATTCTTGCGAAATAAATTTCTCAATTTCTTCTTCACGCTCAACAATGAGTCGCAACGCAGGGCTTTGCACACGTCCTGCTGATAAACCTCGCTTGACTTTTTTCCATAACAGCGGAGAAAGATTAAAACCCACTAAATAATCTAAGGCACGTCGCGCTTGCTGCGCATCCACAAGTGGCATTGAAATCTCACGCGGGTGCTTCATGGCATCTAAAACCGCGTTTTTAGTAATTTCGTTAAAAGCCACGCGATAGATATTCAAAGATTTCAATAACTTTTTAGCTTTCAAAATCTCTAAAATATGCCATGCAATTGCCTCTCCTTCGCGATCAGGGTCGGTAGCAAGATAAAGATTATCTACTTTTTTTGCCGCTGCTACGATAGCGTCCACATGCTTTTTATTTTTTTCGATTAACTGATAATTCATCCAAAAATTATCATTAACGTCCACCGCCCCTGTTTTAGGAAGCAAATCTCGCACATGGCCATAGGAAGCTAGAATTTCATAATCTGGCCCTAAGTATTTTTTGAGTGTTTTGGTTTTAGTAACCGATTCAACAATAACTAAATTTTTCACGTATTAATTTCCTTTAGTGAGCCATTTATAGAGGTGGCCTTCCGCGCTCCATAATGATCAATAATATTTTCCACTCCTGAGCGTTGAAACAAAACCAGCAATAACATTACGCGTAATTTACACTCATCCATTTTAAAATCTTTTAAACGCACTACCTGTTCAATCACTATTTCTCTAAGCTCTGGAGGCAATAAACCACACTGTTCCATGTGCAAAAGCAAACCACGGCATGAGTGGTCAAGCAACAATTTTTCTTCCTCATTATAAATACGAAAAGAAAAGCCTCCTTTCGGCATCGCATCTAATACTAATTTCTGCATCACTCCAATAGATTCGATTACCGTTAAAAACTCTGTGATATCTTTTTCCTTGACCCCTAGTTGTTGTAAATTTTTGCACCAATCTTCACGCTTATGAAGATCGAATTCTCCCGCCTCAAAAGATTCTAAAATGTCTACCAACATCTCTAACATAATTCACCTATCATGATCATCATATGGATTATAAGGATTTTTTGGGCTTTTTAATTCTAACCGAACTGGTGTACCAATCAAGCCTAAAGCGTTTCTAAAAAATTCCGCCAAATATCGTTGATACGACACAGGTAAACTTTCCGCTTGCGTACCATGAATCACAATCACTGGAGGCTCATGACCACCAATGTGGGCATAACGTAATTTTACACGACGCCCTTTCACCAAAGGTGGTTGATGCTTTGCTACGGCCTGCTGTAGCAGCTCAGTCATCTTTGAAGTAGTCACCTTTTTATGTGAGGCTTTATAAATTTTATCAATCCACTGAAAAATATCGCCGACGCTTGTCCCATGCAAAGCTGAAATCATCAAAATTTTAGCATACGCTACGAAAGTCAATTTAAAATCTAATTGATCTTTGATACGCGAACGCTGATATTCTGATAAACCATCCCATTTATTCACCACTAAAATGAGTGGGCGCCCTGCTTCCAAAATCAAACCCAATAAATGTAAATCTTGATCTGTAATACCTTCTTGCGCATCAAACATCATTACCACAACATTTGCTGCCTTAATCGCTTGCAGTGTTTTAATCACTGAAAATTTTTCAATGGTGTCATCAATCTTACTACGCCGCCGCACCCCTGCAGTATCAATCACTGTATATTGCTTATCTCGACGTGTAAAAGGAATAAATACACTGTCACGAGTAGTTCCTGGCATATCAAAAACAACGACTCGCTCTTCCCCCAACATACGATTTACCAATGTAGATTTACCGACATTAGGACGCCCCACGATAGCAAATTTAATCCCAGTATCAATTTTGGCAAAATTTTCTTGAGGAGAAAGAGTCAAGAGCGCTTCCTCAATGGCCATCTCTAATCCACCTATCCCCTGGTTATGTGATGCAGCAGTTTCTAAAATCTCTGCAAATCCTAACCGATGGAATTCAGCAATGATACTCGCTAGATGCTTTACACCATCAACTTTGTTCACAATTAAAAAAACTCGCTTGCCCATTTTACGAATTTTTTTAGCAAGATCGATATCTTCAGAGGTAAGGCCGCAACGAGCATCGACCACAAACAATACCAATTGTGCCTCTTCTACTGCCTGCCAACTTTGCTGCGCCATTAATTTCGTAAGCGCTTCCTTCTCTTTAGTAGGCAATACGCCACCAGTATCCACTAACAGAAACGGACGCGTAATTCCGTGGCATTCCCCATATTGACGATCGCGTGTTAAACCAGGTTGATCAGCTACTAAAGCATCTCGAGTTTTGGTGAGGCTATTAAATATAGTAGATTTACCTACATTGGGACGCCCAACCAAGGCAACAACAGGCAATACCTGCAAAATCTGTTCATCCGTCATTAAGCGACGCCACCCGACGTAACGTTGTTTTCAAGAAAAGCTTGCTTTTTAACAAGCTCATCAATCTCTTTTAATTGAGTCAGTAAAGCCTTCATTTGCCCTAAAGGCCATGCATTGGGGCCATCGCTCAAAGCTTTATCTGGATTAGGATGCGTTTCCATGAATAAGCCTGCCACACCTGCGGCCACTGCTGCGCGAGCTAAAACCGGAATAAATTCTCGCTGACCTCCACTTGCATTCCCTAAACCACCAGGCAGCTGAACAGAATGGGTGGCATCAAATACAACAGGCGCTCCTGTTTGGCGCATGATTGCCAAAGACCGCATATCCACTACCAAATTGTTATAACCAAAACTCACGCCGCGCTCGCAAACCATAATTTGATGATTGCCTGAACGACGTGCTTTTTCAACGACGTTCAACATATCCAGCGGCGCTAAAAACTGACCTTTTTTGATATTGACGGGTAAATCTTGTTTCATCACATTTAAAATAAAATTAGTTTGACGACATAAAAAGGCTGGAGTTTGCAAAACATCCACCACAGTGGCAACTTCTGCCAGCGGCGTGTCTTCATGTACATCGGTTAAGACAGGTACCTTAACTTGTTGTTTCACCTTTTCTAAAATTTTTAACGCTTTTTCAAAGCCTAACCCACGAAAACTATCAATCGAAGAGCGATTCGCTTTATCAAAAGACGATTTATAAATAAAAGGGATTTTTAACGCGCTGGTCATCGCTTTTAGTTCCTCTGCGGACTGTAGCGCTAATTCTTCGCTTTCTACCACACAAGGACCTGCAATTAAAAAAAAAGGTTTAGTTAAACCAACTTCAAAATCTAATAATTTCATGAGCCTATTTCTATCAATTGTTCTTTTTTAGGGTACAACGATAAATTGTCCTTCGTCAACTACCCAGCAATCTGATGTAGGTAACAAATAAACTGTCCGGATATGTAGCAGATAATCTGTCCGGTTTTTATAGTATTCCTTTTTTATGATGAAAAGGTGATCTATGAAGCCGACGGAGCTACAACGAGAGGTCCGGAAGATGAGATTTACAGAAGTGTATGAGGATTGGCAAGAAAGCCGTTTAACGCAGGAAGAAGCGGCGAAGATATTAGGGCGTGTCCCAAAAGATACTTTAGGGACACGCCCTAGGTGTAAGCGATAGAACGTTTCGACGTTATCTTGCGCGTTATGAGGCAGATGGAATTGAGAGTTTGATTGATAAGCGTCTTCATCAAGTATCTCACTTAAGAGCGCCAGTGGATTTTAAAATCCACGAGCTCGCAGGACATTTGTGGCGAAAAAGTAATTTTAACTACCGTAATGAGTTTTTGTTTTATGAATAGTGACTACTTTTGCGGATGCATCGATACTATATACAATTCTATCGTGAATATTTAAACGAACTGAATAGCAACCATTGAGACCGCCGATAAGTTTTTTTCCACAAAATGGATCAACGGTTATTTGATGTAGTAAAATTTCTTTTAATTTTTTACGTTGTTTTTCATTCAACTTTTTTATGTCTTTTGTTGCTTCTTTAGTGAAGCGAATTTCATAATGCATGGTTACAAGACTTCATCAAGAGAATAAGTTTCTCCTTTATGCATTTGTTTTAATGAGCGTTGCATGCTTTTTTTAAATTCCGCAGAAGACAATAAGTGTAAGGTTTCCATTAGGCTGTCATATTCTTCTTCAGACATCAGTACAACATTACCTTCTCGATGTTGAATATGAAATATTTCGTGCTTATTAGCGGCGGCTTTGATTATGTCAAAAAATTCCCTGCGAGCATGGGTTGCGGTTGTAAGAGTCATGACGTTTCCTTTTTATGTACGTTAATATGTACGTTACTATATCATAATATATTGATAGCGATGTTAGCTACGTTAGTGGCTTAGTTCACTGGGAAGTGGGTGCGTAAATTCCTCAGCTCCTAGGGTCCTATTATTTTTTTTATCTGATTACTTATATAGTGTTTAAGAATAGAATAGTTGCGACTATTGCCTATCACCACTATTTAACAGAACTAGACTTTAGAGCTCGCATCTGAGAGTAAAATAAGTATATAATGCGCACAAAAAATAACAACTTCCCCTCTCATAAAGGTAAACCACTCGCATGCGTAAGGCTACTCCTTCAACAACCGAAAAATCAAAAAAGATTTTATACTTCAGCATTGCGCTTGCCACTATTTTATTTTGGTCTTCCGCTTTTGTCTCCATTCGTTATTGTGTGGGGTATTATCATCCTGGAAGTTTGGCTTTATTACGGTATCTTGCAGCAAGCGGTTGCATGGCAATTATTTACTTTTTTATCCCCAATCGAGGCCATTTTTCGCTCAAACAAATAGGGATCGCCGCTTTTTGTGGCCTACTTGGAATTGGACTTTATAATATTACCTTAAATTATGGTGAAACCGTCGTCTCCGCAGCTTTATCAAGCTTTGTAATTGCTCAAGGCCCCGTCGTCACTACCATACTAGCCGTCATTTTCTTAGGAGAGCGTTTTACATATACTACCCTCTGGGGAATATTAATTAGCATCTCAGGAGTAACACTGATCGCCTTAAATGCCAAATATCAACCACTGGTTTATTCAAAACATCATGTCACCTTAGCGGGGGGATTTTTACTCATGATTATTTCAATTATATCCATGAGCACTTATTCCGTCCTTCAAAAACCTTTGCTCAATAAAGTTAATCCGCTACAATTTCTTTGCTACGCCATTTGGGGAGGAACAGCAATGTTATTACCCTTTTTCCCTGAGCTCTCTGCCGACCTCACGCATACGCCCACCTTGGCCACCATCAATGCAATTTATTTAGGCATTTTTCCAGGGTGCTTAGCTTACTTTCTATGGACTTATTTGTTGTCAAAAATTAGCGTGACTCAAACCTGTAGCTTACTCTATGCGGTCCCTTTAGTGACTATGGGAATGGGATGGTTATTTTTAAACGAGATGCCAAAACCCATGGCAATTTTAGGTGGCTTCATTGCGCTGGGAGGCGCCTATTTGGTGAGCAGAAAGTAGGTAGGGGGATATTTAACGAGGGGGGGATCGTTAAAATTGACCGATTTCGCTTCTTTTGCAGCCAAAAAATACTTTAGGGACACCCCTAATCACTTACTCGCTGCAAAACACTTTGCCACCAGCATTGGCAAATGCTTTTGCAAGTTTAGTATCAAATGTAGCTAATGTAGCACCATTGAGCAATGCCAAATCCAGATAAACAGCATCATAGGCGGTTAAACAATACTCACGCGCTAAAGAAAAAATGATTTCACGTCGCAAAAAAGATTGCGTCTTATCAGTCAAAATAGGTAACTGATGTAGCTTATTTAAATACTCCATGCTTTTAGCTTCAGTAATTAGTTTGCGTCGCTCGCCAATCAAAAAAGCGTTAATAATTTCAGTATGCCATAAGAAAGGTACAATCACTTCTTGAAAATGAAAAAATGTCGCCAGAACACGATCCGCTAATTCCCGTTCAGCTAAAGTATAGCGCTCAAAAACCCAAGATAAAACCATTGAGGCATCTAATACTAACTTCATCCTTTTCTTCCTTCTGTGATCATATCCATTAATGTTTTTTTCGACACTCCTTTAATTTTTTTGAAAGAACGGAGCGATTCAACGGTATCTTGATATTTTTGCTGAGACGCAGATTGAGTAGGGATTAAATTGGCGATCGGTTTTCCTCTAATGGTAATGGTGTAAGAATGCCCCTCTTTAACCGCTCGCAAAATTTCCGACAAACGCGCTTTTGCATCAAAAGCGCCAATTTCTGTATACATAATTTACCTTTAAACTGGTTTGTTATCTGGTTTATTATGGCAGAAATATAAAATAATGAAGCAATCTCAATGAGGGTGTATTGAGAATTCACTAGTAACTAAAGCCAGCAAAAGTCATTGATGCCCAAATATCTTGGGTTACCGGGAGCGCGTCAACTGAAGTCTCTAATTTAGTAGTCATAAGGAATTACCACTATAATTTACTTGTGTTGTAATTTTGACATCAGTAATCATATATTGATAAGCTCTATTAAGGTCCATTGTACTCCTTATTAGGAGTAGTACTGAAATTTTATAATGAATATAGAACCGGAGCTATGAAATCACCTTGGCAACAATTTTGGCATCCTAAGTATTGGCCTATTTTTCCTTTGTTTGTAATTTTGCGTTTAATTGCTTATCTCCCTTACAAAACACAAATGCAATGTGGAAAGTTTGTGGGCGAATTAATCCGCCAATTTGCCAGTCAAGCCCGCCATACAACTGAAGTCAACATCCGACTTTGCTTCCCTGGCTTAAGCCCGGCTCAACAAGCCCAACTGGTACAAGAAAGCTTTCAGTCTCTAGGAATGAGTCTTTTTGAAACAGCCATGGCATGGTTTGCTAAGGACGAGCAACTTCCCCCTATTACTATTTATGGGCTTGAAAAATGGCAGCATTACCATAACGAAAAAATGGGAGTACTGTTTATCAGCGCTCATTTAGGAAGTTTTGAATTAATTGGACGACTGATAAAAAAAAAAATCCCTATCACCGCAGTATATCGTCCACAAAAATTAAAATTACTGGATGCATTTACCTATTTTTATCGCGCACAATTTATGCACAAACTTATTGCACGTGATAATTTACGCGAACTTATTCGCGCATTAAAAAATGGAGAAAGCGTTTGGTACACTCCCGACGTCGATGCTGGGCGCCAAAACAGCGTATTTGTTCCATTTTTTAATATTCCTGCGGCAACGATTACTACATCTTCACGCCTCATTGCACACAACGCTAGCAAAGCTTTAGGCTTATTTTTTTATCGGCGTGCCGATTTATCAGGCTATGATTTTTTTATTGAAGATACGCTAGGAGATTTTCCAAGCGAAGATTTAGCTCAAGATGCTTCACAAGTAAATCGTATGATTGAAAATGCGATTCGCAAACACCCCGAGCAATATTTATGGCAATACAAGCGATTCAAAACCAGACCGCCTGGGGAAGCACGTTTTTACGGACATCAAAACCATCAAGATTAAAATTTTTTATGGTATTTAAAAATACTTTCTGAATAGGCCTCTTTCAAAACTCGCTCCTGTAAGAAAAGTTGAAGGAGGCTCGGAGCACAGAACCGGAGTGTACATGCGAGCACATGAGGATTCGAGCACTGAACCAACACACAAATTTTCTGTAGGAGTAGCGTTTCAAAAGAGGTCTAATGAGTTAAAGTCCATGGGTGCGTGCGTGAGGCGCCAAAGGAGAAACAAGAGAACCAAGTTTATAAATATGATCTATAAAAGTATTAAGATCCTTAGTCAAATCAACTAACGAATTGACACTACTCAACAATGGGGGGATTACTAGTGCACCCATGGAATTTCCACTCAGGAAGGAAGCTATGGCACTGCAATAATTATCTAGCAAGATGCGTAACTCTGGTCTAACATTAGCTCTCTTGACTGTAGCTGAAAAAGAACTGGCATTTTCTGCAATATCATCATACCTAGTAAGCAAATCGATAAATAAAGTCTCTCCTCCTTCATTTTCTATATCGACGCTCTCGATAATTTTGCGAAAGCAGTTATTAAAAGGATTGGAATGATCTAATATCGCATAGAACGTGCTGTGCCTCAAAGCCCCTGTGTCTTCTCTAGAAGAGAGAAAAACATCTTGATATTTTGTTTCAAGATAACTCATGAGTGATGTTAAACGAACCAAAAGGTAGAGTGTATGAGCTGATAAACAGACAAATTTTTCTGTGGTTTCTTTTCCTAATGAAAAACGAAAGAAATCAGAGATCATCTTTTTCAGCGCTTTAAAAAAAACTTCTTCTCCGTCTGTCAGGTGTTCTGTGAATTGGCGAGAGATCTTAAGGACCCTTGTCCACTGCTGTTGCGCTTTGCGCAATTGGTCTATATTGAGTTTCATAGTGTTGTTATTGTTATTTTTAAAGGAGGCCATTTTAGCAAAGAAATATTAAAATAAAATTAAGAACGCCTCTCAAAATTGAATTTCACCTCTGCACTGGACAAAAATTTAAAAGCTACTTGAAAAAGCTTGTTAAAAACGCTGTCGCCCCGCGATTTATTCGCGGGGCCCAAGGTTTCAACTTTTTGGATCCCGCGAACAAGTCGCGGGATGACAGCTTCAGAGATTTTTTGTCCAGTGCAGCTACTTAATTTGCGTTGCAAAAAAATCATAGAAAAGACAACAAATAACAAATGTTTTCCTTAGGAGAGGAACTAGTTACACGGGGAACGCATTTTAAACCCACGCCAACATTGAGCTACTGTCATCCCGGCGAAGGCCGGGATCCAAGCTTTTAAAAAAATTTCGTTAATGCTTTAACACATTGGATCCCGGCCTTCGCCGGGATGACAGCGGTTCAAACAACTGCTCTACAATTCAATACTGGCGTGGCTCTATAATGCGTTCGCCCTGAACTAGTTACTATAAAGATACGCCTTTAATCTTTATTTAAGCTTTCATGATATAAAATAACACCTACCTACTTAACAAAAACATTATTCTTATGCCATTACATTCTCCTGACGAGCTTAAACCCTCACTTCTCGGCGCAACTGACCTATTTATCAACAAATTTCTGGAAACCGCTCAGCCGCCTCACTTATCACAAAGAGCGTACCAAGCGGCGAAAAAATTCACCGACCAAGTCAGCACAAAAGTAGCCAGGTTTTGCGACACTATTTCAAAGCAAACCCAATTTGCAGAGATACATACTTTTCTACAAAATCTTTTTACTCCTCCAGAAGTAAATATTTTTACTCCAGAAACCTTTCCTGTGTGGCAAAATTATATTGAAGCACTCATGCAGCAAATTTTTTCACGCATCCCAGAGGAAGACACACATAAAGAAACCATGCGGGAATTATCTGACTTTCTTTCCAATACCTTTCCTAAAACATGCTGGGTAGATTTATGTGTCACCCATCTAGATTCTCAATATCCACAATTACCAGATGCTGCTTATTCAGTAGAAAGCGCTCGGGAAACTTTATTATTAGGATATGTCCATGGTCCTCTTGCACGTTTGATAATTCCACCAACTAATTTTTGTTGCTTTCTTTTTAATAGAATTTTTTCGACGCTGTTTACAAAGGATCAATTATCATGGGATAGGCGCACAGCAAAGGGATTTCAGGAAAATTATCTCCAAGTATCTGATACTATAATGCGCCGTCTCTTGAATTCCAGTGAGAACCCATTACATGATCAGCAGTTAAAAACAGCTTTAATCTATCTTAGCCATACCTCATCCGATCCACTCACCCTTCAGTCCTTTCTCGACTCACACTCTCTATTTTTATTTTCCCCTTCTTTTTTCTATGCGCTATTCTTAAATATTCCATGGGCTATAAGATTCCTGGAGACTGCGCTTAGTATACGCGATGAGGGCGAGCCTCTAAAACTTACTCACGAGGCGTTAGCAGAGTGGTTGGCTCGAAGCGGTGCAGACGCAAGCTATTTAATTAACTGTTTGCAAGAGCTGTTAAAAAAAGGAAAACTAGAACTCCAATTGGCGACACCCAATTTACCGCAGAATATTCTCGTCAATCTCCTTAATTTTTTGCTGTTTAATAATAATCCTATCGCTGCTTTAGAAAGCACGTTACCCATCTTGCGCGACCATCTTGATTTTCTAGAGGCTTTTGAGAGACTTCCTGGCACACCTATCTGGGCCCCCGGAACCATAAACCCCTTTATATCAAGTCCAGTAAGCGACGTTTTTTTTGCATTTATTGTTTCTTTACACACTCAAGGTCATCTCAATACAGCACTGTGGCTTCAGATAAAAAATTTATCCAATATCATCCGGACGGACGACGCTCACGATAGTATCATTACTTATTTACAGACGCTTACAAAATATAAATGGCGAGACTCTGAAACTATTAATTGCCTTTTATCTGTGGTAATAAACGCCCCTGTGTTACATCATTTACCATTAAACACTACTGAACGATTACACACTATTAGACGATTAAACTTTATTTTGGAGAGCGACTTATTCTCTCACCCCGAAGAGGTCATCGAACTAGTTAGCCCTGGCAATCCTCGCAATTTCCCGAAGAACTTCGAAAAAGATTTGATGCTTGATCCTCTAGTTGCAGTAATGGAAATACTTAAAATTTCGGTGAGCCTTGAAACCATAAAAACCATTGCAGGGAACCTCCAAAAAAAGGCTATCTTGCATCATATATCTGGTGAATTAATAAGAACACAAGATTATAGAAGTATTAAGATTGTTACGGAAGGCATACAACACTTACATGAAATCGGCATCCCTTTTGAAGAAATACTTAGCATTTTTATAGAGCGAAGCTTTCAAAATAGCACCTCTCCTCATCAGGCACTCATACACTTTGTCATGGCCTTAAATATTCCAGAACGCCATTCTATTAATCGACCGGAACTACTTCGAAATACTATTGAAAGTTTCCTGGGAGCCCCTGAAGCGTCCGCCGAAAAAAGTATATACCACACCGCATTACTTTTGAGTTTCGCTTTAGCTTCTAAAGAAAAAAAGCCAGAGATGTCCCCTACTGCTCATGTCATTCATACTTTAAGGTCTTATGTTAGCTTATTTCAAAAAGTGCTCGACGAAATGAGTCAACACATGAGCGACGAAGAAAAAGGGGCTTTAAAAAAACGTCTTTACGCCTTATTTGCTCGAGTCATTCAACAAGAAAAGCTAAGCTCACAGCTTTTGAGACAAGAGGCTGACATGGTGGCATCTGCTGCTAAATTACTCGCAGAAGCACCTCGACCACCTGGTGACGGAGGAGAACCACTCCCCTCCTCACTCTTACGCGAGGGCGTGTATGAACACTCCCTACTTTTATTTAGAAAAGCGGCCAACCAATCAGCACCTCCTCCATCAGAAGAGGAAACAAAAGCTTTGTTTGCAAACTTTGTTGAGGGGCCATCTGTTTGATCGAAAGTCCTATAGCCCTTCACTTGGCT
The DNA here is from genome assembly GCA_964471475.1 of uncultured Gammaproteobacteria bacterium. Taxonomy (GTDB): domain Bacteria; phylum Pseudomonadota; class Gammaproteobacteria; order CAISUE01; family CAISUE01; genus JAJNBD01. The sequence goes on along the minus strand of CAYYFQ010000009.1, from coordinate 54,964 downwards.
TTATAGGGCGTTACCAGCTCGCTCGTCTTCAGTCATGTACGTCTACTATGTACACTCCTTCGACGAGGGAGCTTGCGCCTTGTCTAAAATTAAGTGACTAGCGCTATACTTTGTCCACTATAAAGGGCACCTCTATAAATTGCTCTTTTGCGCGATAACTGCGTTGCGCGAGAATTTTAAATGCTCATTTATTCAAATATAAACTCCGCTGTAAAATTCTCGCGCGCCTTGTTCTCGCACAAAATTTCTAATTTCTAGAGGTGCCCTAAAGACGTTTTTAATACTTTTTGCACAAAGACGAAAGCCTGATGCTTTAGCTTTTTAGTTAATTGCGTAAGAGCTTGATGTAAATCAGGCGACTCAACTGATAAAAAATGAGCCTCATAAAAATCTTGCATAGTTTGATTAAGTGCTTTCTCAAACAATTGCCACGAAGCACCGTCAATAGAGTTTTTTTGATCGTTAAAATATGCTTGAACTTCTTGATCGATAAGTTCTTGAGCAATATAAGCGGCTTTTTGGCGTTGCTCAAGATTATCTAAGACAATCGATTGCAAATCATCGATGGTGTAAAGATAACAATCTTGAATATCGCCAACCTCTACCGCAATATTACGTGGCACACTTAAATCAAGCATTAATAAAGTGTTAACCCGCGCTAATGGATCAAATAAAGTAGGAGTGATAAAAGTCTCTTGGTTTTCCGTAGCAACCACCATAATATCGGCACGTGAAATCACCAGCGGCAATTCTTTCAAACTATAAGCATCTCCTTGGTAGGCATTTGCTAATTGCTGTGCACGTTCATAAGTACGATTCACAAAAATAAAATTTTTAATACCTTGCTCAAAAAAATGTTTGGCAAGCAAACTAATTGTCTCGCCTGCCCCGACCAACACCAAAGTACATTGCGTTAAATCAGAAAAAATATGTTTAGCCAATTTGACAGATGCAAAAGCCACGGATACCGGATTTTTTCCAATCTCCGTTTCATGCCGAATTTTTTTACTGATATGAAAACTAAATTGAAATAGTCGATGAAGCGTTTTTGCTACCGATTGATTAGCTACTGCCATCTCATAAGCATTTTTGACTTGTCCAAAAATTTCAGGCTCGCCTAAAATCATTGAATCCAAACCAATCGTCACTCGCAACAAATGACGTAACGCCGCTTCATTGTAATGTAAATACCACAGCTTTTGAATCTCTGCTTCGCACGCCACTTTAGCATACTCGCAAACTGCTCCCATCAAAGCTTGTACCTCCCCTCCTATCCCATAAAACTCACAGCGATTACACGTCGAGAGAATAATTAATTCTTGAAGTTGTGTCTGCTTTTTTAAATAGGCTAACAAATCAGGGACTTGATTTTTCGCGACTGCAAATCGCTCACGCAACGCCAAAGGTGTTGATTGATAATTTAAACCGAGTACGAAAAAATTCATAAATTTGAACTCATGCCCTCTGGTTTTACCGTGATAGTAAAACGTCTAAACGCATCAAAAGCCACTTTATCTTTAGGCACAGGCAAAGGCGAAGCTTTATTCACAGCCGCTACTGCAGAGCGATCCAAAACGGCATTGCCACTAGATTTTAATATTTTAACACTTAACACCATTCCCCCGGGCGCCAGTTGAATCTCAAGCAATGCTGAAAGGTTGTCAACGTTTTGAGGCACAATCCAATTTTGCTCCACCTGTTGCGTAATTAACGCGCCGTATTGATCTACTTCTGCCTGTGTTGCCTTACTGCGCCCAGCGTGAGATTTTTGAGTCAGCTTTCCTGACTCTGCTTGAATTTGTTCATTAAGTAATTTTTGAGCTTCTTGATCCATGCGCACGGATTTTTGGTGAGTGTTTTTACTTTCTTCAGCTGCTAACGCTTCTTCGAGTAACTTTTTTTGTTCATTGGTGCGAAGCGTTTTTTTAGGCTTAGGCTTTGATTCTGAAACGGGAATTGCTTTAGCATTTACTGTTTCTTTAGTATCTAAAGGCTTAAGGGTTTCTTTAGTTTCAACCTTAGGTAATGATTTTGAAAGAGGAACCGAAGAAGGTTGAAGTTTCGAGACCGGAGAGGTTTTCACACTTTTCGTAGCATTTGAAATTAAACTGGCTTGAATGCTAGATGGCACTTCGGCACTTGGATTTAATGAATGATTCATTGAGAGGCTAAAAATCAATAACCCTAAAATACCCAGATGCAATAAAACCGAATAAAGTATGGCCCTTTTATTAGGATTATCAAAAATTTTAATCGACATCTTTCGAAACTCGCTCCTGTGAGAAAAGTTGAAGGAGGATCGGAGCGCAGAACCGGAGTGTACACGACAGTACATGAGGATTCGAGCACCGAACCGACGCACAAATTTTCCACAGGAGTAGAGTTTCGAAAGATGTCTAATCATGATGCTCTAATAATAAATGATCAATCTGTGCTTGAAGTAACTCCGCAGGAAAAGCAAATTTAACTGCCAAGTACAAACTCAGCACGCTAGATAACGCAATCCACAAAAAATCCCATCCAAAAGGAATTACTCCAATTCCTCCGAAACTTCCCAAATAATCAATAACGCCCATTCCAATAAAAAAACTCCACACCCACGTTGAATTTTTCCAATCCAAATCAAATACCTTTTTACGCGATTGACTCAATCGATACGCAATCAAAATAATAAAACCAATCAACAATCCTACTACCAGTTTTTTGAAAATATCCCACCCTGTCCAATATACAAACAAACTGCAAATATAAAAAGCTAATCCATTCCACAGAATGGGACACGGCAATGCGAACTTGCGATTATGATGTGTTGGAAAACGCATACGCAACGTCAATAAACACACAGGGGCAATAATATAAGTTAATGCCATTAACGAAGTTAAAAAACTCGCCATGCTTTTCCAGCCAGGAAAAGGCGCAAATAAAGTCATTCCCAAAATAAAATTGGCGCCAATTGCTGTCGCGGGCAAGCCTTTTTTATTTAAACGAGAAAAAAATAAAGGCACCGTCCCATTTTTACTAATCGCATAAAGCGAACGGGCCGCCCCACTGCCATACATTAAGGCTGCCGCAAAAGGACCAACAATGGCACCTACATACAATACTGTTAACCAAAAAGTTAAATGATTTTGTGTCAAAGCAATCGCAAAAGGACTATTCATTTCTGACACTTTTAAACTCGTCCACTCCAACAAACTCGCATTATCACTCACCAGCACTAAAAAAGCATATTGGAGCGCCCAATAAATCACTAAACATAGTAAGATACCGCCAATAATTGCTATGGGAATAGCACGCTCTGGATTTTTTGCTTCACCAGCCAACTCCGAAGCTTGCCTAAAACCATTGAAAGCAAAAACCACTCCGCCTGTAGTCAAAAACACCAAAGCGCCTTTGATGCCATGCGGCGCAAAAGTAATTTGACTAATGGAATCATGCGTAATAGGAAAATGATGAATCAAAATAACCGCACACAACACGAGTGGAATTAAAATTTTTAAGATAGTTAAAAAATTATTGCATCGCATTAACCAATGCAAAGAATAAAAATTAACAAGGCTGATCAGTAACATTAAGATAGTTGCCACTAAATAGCCTTCCGCGGTGAGCGCCCCTCCTTCTTTCACCAAGAAAGGATAAAAAAAACTTCCATATTGAATAATCGCTTGGACTTCCACTGCCGCTAACGCGATATAACCAATCCATATCATCCAAGCAAAAATAAAACTAACAAAACGGCCATGAGTATAATGGGGTAATCGAATACTTGCTCCTGTAATCGGTACAAAAGCACTTAATTCCGCAAAAGTAAACGCAACAATAATGACAGTAATTGCACCAATCACCCAGGTCACCAAAGAAAGAGGGCCCGCTATGGTAGCACCGTAATAAGCACTAAATAACCACCCTGAACCCACGATAGCGCTCACACAAGAAAATAATAAAGCAGTGGTGGAAATAACACGATTTTTCATATCATCATTACTCGAAATATAGTTGAACGTTTAACGTTGGAAAGCGTGCTTTGATTAAAGTTGAATACTGTGTCTGCAAATTATTTTTGCTTATTTTATTTAAAATATCTACGGGAAAAATCAATTCCACGAGAATATTTAACCCCATATAGTGAATCATTTTGACATGTGCCTCCTCGAAATAAGGCAGTTCACTTTTCATAGAATCAAGCATGGCTAAAATTTTTTTACGCCCAGGCAAACTTAAATTAGTGTGCACAAATTCATCATTCTCTGAATCCACATGAACTGTGACATCGCTTAAATCAGGAAATTGTTTTCTTAATAATGCATAGACTTGTTCACCAATGTAATGCCCTTCAGAAACACTCACCAAAGGATCAACCATTAAATGAACATCTGCAATAATTTTTCCACCAGATAAACGCGTACGTAATTGATGAATTCCAATCACACCCTCTTCTTTTAAAATAGCTTGTGTAATAGCCGTCAACTCCGCTTCACTTACACCTCTATCAACTAACTCATCAAAAGCTTTGCGGCCCATCCCCCACGCCATCCGTAAAATAAATAAACCTACCAAAATAGCCGCAATCCCATCCAAATAATAAAAACCTAGCATCGAACCTGCGATGCCTAACAATACAATCAAGGACGCAATCGCATCACTGCGGCGATGCCACGCATGAGCAATTAACATATCAGAGTGAATTTTTTTAGCCACTCGCAATGTCAGCCAATAAATCGCTTCATTGATAACGAGCGCTAAAAAAGCAATCCCTAAAACATAAGGCTGAATACGCGTATCATGATTTGGATGCAATACATGATCCCCGCCTGTCCCAATAATGCCCACCGCGGCGGTTAGCAAAAATAAAGCAATGGCAATCGTTGCCGCAGTTTCCATGCGATGATGACCATAAGGATGTTCTTCATCAGCTTTTTCATTACCAAATTTTGAGGCTAAAAAGACGATACCATCCGCAAAAAGATCTGATAAGGAGTGAATGCCATCCGCAAACAAGGCATGCGAATTTCCAAACCATCCCGCTAAACATTTGATCGCAGCAAGCAATACATTAAAAAAAGCACCTACTAATGTGACAAAAGCACCTTGTTTATGGCGCTTTTGTAAATCGGCTTCGTACTCTAGTTCCGTAGGCTTCATGGTGATTAAGCACTTAATTTAAGTTGTTCCAAATATTTTTCATAAAGGTTGGCTGCGTCTCCAACATCTAATTGAAAAATTCCTCGTTCCATTATTTTAGCTGATGGAAATAAAATAGGGCTGTGACGAAACTTTTCTGGTAAATATTTATAAGCATAACGATTAGGGGAAATATAGCCCGTATTTTCACTAATGCGGGCTGCATTTTCAGGTCGTAAAATAAAATTGATAAATTTATACGCATTATCTTCATGCGGTGCATTCATAGGAATCACCACACTATCTTGCGCCACGATAAACCCATCTTCGGGAAATACAAAATGCAAATGAGGGTTATCTTGGCTAGCCAAAAACGCATCTCCCGTCCACGCCATGCCTACCGTTGCATCTTCATCAATCAAAATAGCCTTGGGTGCTTCGGTATTAAATAATTTAATATTGGGCAACAACCGTTTCAGCTTTACATAAGCTGCATGAATTTGTTCAGGGCGAGTAGTGTTAGGCGAATATCCCAATACAATTAATGCCACAGAAAATACTTCGCGCACATCATCTAACATCAACAATTGATCACGAAATTTTTTATCCCACAAATCACTCCATTTGGTAATTGTCCCTGGCTGGTAGTAAAGATCATTATAAACGATACCTGTCACACTGGTTAAATAAGGGATACTGTAGTTATTAAAAGGATCATAACTTTTGTTTAAAAGAGTAGGGTTTAAATTCTCGAAACCCACGATTTTTGTTTTATCTAATTTCTCCAACATTTTTTCACGACGCATACGGTCAACAAAATAAGTAGAAGGTACGACAATATCGTAACCCGCATCTGGATTAGCTTTGAGCTTAGCATACAAGGTCTCATTACTATCATAAGTAGAGTAATTAATATGGATTCCCGTTTCTTTCTCAAATTGTTGCAGCAAATCATCAGGAAAATATCCGGACCAATTATAGACGTTAAGAATTTTTTCTTCTTGCGCATAAGAAAAATTAAGCAGCAAAACCCCAAAAATAATAAGCCATATTTTTTTAAACATCATGAATCCTTCTTTTGCAAAGCCAATTGAGAGACCGTAACAATCACTAGAGTAATTACAAATAACGCTGCGCATAAAGCATTAATTTCGGGCGTCACTCCTAAGCGTACCATCGAATAAATTTGGAGAGGCAAAATATTAAAATCAGGCCCTGTCACAAAATAAGAAATCATGACATCATCAAGCGATAACGTAAAACTAAGCAGCCACGCCGCTAAAATGGCCGGCATTAGCAATGGCACGATAATTTTAAAAAAAATAATGAAATCTTTTGCGCCCAGATCTTTAGCAGCTTCAAAAATATTTTTATCAAATCCAATTAATCGGCTGTAAATAGTCACTGCAACAAAAGGAAAACATAAAGTAATATGCGAAAGTAACAATGTCCAAAAGCCAAGAGGCGCTTTTAAGGCAGAAAATAATATAAGCAAAGAAATTCCCATCACAATTTCAGGCGACACAATTAAAATAAAAATTAAAGCATGCAATAATTTTTTACCGTGAAATTGATAACGGTATAAACTCACTGCCGCAATCGTGCCAAGCACTGTCGCAATGCTGGCTGCTAAGACGCCAATAACCAGCGAATGCATCGTGACTACTTGCAAGTCGGAATCTTGCCAGAGCTCTTTGTACCATTCCCATGTGAATCCATGCCACACCAAGGAGTAAGAGGAATTATTAAATGAGTAAATAATGAGAATAATAATGGGCACATAAAAGAAAAAATAAATAAATAGAGAGTAAAGTATTTTGCTAATTTTGTTCATTGAATCATTTGCCTTGTTTGTTGGTTAGTCTCCAGCAAGTTCACCCTTTAACTTCCCTTGTGATCTGGAATAAGCATACAACATTAAACCCATTAATAAACTCAAAATAATGCTAATACTGGCGCCCAGCGGCCAATTCCTCGCTGCTAAAAATTGATTTTCGATAAGATTTCCTACAAACATCGTCTTAGCGCCCCCCAAGATATTGGGAATATAAAACAAGCTCATGGCGGGCAAAAACACTAACATACAACCTGCAATAATTCCAGGCATCGTAAGAGGAATCAATATGCGCCAAAAAATTTGCCAACTGTTCGCACCAAGATCGCGCGCCGCATCAAGAAGCCTCGTGTCTAATTTTTCAATCGTGGAGTAAAGTGGCAAAATCATGAAGGGCAACAACGTGTAAATTAAACCAATCACGGCAGCTGTATCTGTGTAAAGTAACTGCAAAGGCTGATGAATCAAGCCAATCATTAATAAAAAACTATTTAAAATACCTTTGGCTTTTAATAACACCACAATGGCATAGGTCCGAATTAAAGAACTGGTCCAAAAAGGAATAATAATGAGTAACATCAATAAATTTTTATAGCGCTCAGGTAAGCGTGCAATGATATAGGCCAAAGGATAGGCTAAAATCAAACAGAACACAGTGACTAAAAAAGCCACTTCCAAAGACCGCCAAAAAATTTTAATGTACATGGGATTTAACAATTGCGTGTAATTGGCAAAGGTTAATTGCAAACGAATTAACTCATTATCGCCCTGCTGCACCAGACTGGTCATCAACATTAAAAACACCGGGATTAAAGCAAAAAAAGCGAGCCAAAACCAAGTGAGGCTGATGCTAAAGTTTTTGAAAGTGAAACGAAGCGTTTTCATTCTAGCTCCTCATCTGAGTGTAAAATAGTTTCCCAACCTGGATACCACTCCACCCAAACAGCTTCGCCCACATTGAAATCTAATTTTTCATCATCTTCATTAAAAAACTGTGTCGCCGCGACTTTTTTGCCTGAGTGAAGCGTTAATAATAAATCCACCGTCACCCCTTTATAAATCACTTGATCCACCGTCGCGGCAAACATATGATCGGTGTTTTGATTTTGCATTTCAGCAAGCGACCATACTTGCAAATCTTCCGGTCGAACTAATGTCACAATCTTATCACCCGCTTTAATATTCTTGCGATTTTTAAATTTAAATTTTTTGCGCTCAATGATCACTTCAATAAAATGGGAATCTGCTTCTATTAACTCCGTAGCAAAAAAATTGGCTTCGCCTACAAACTTAGCCACTGCAATATCGGTGGGGTCTTCATACACTTCGCGTGGCGTGCCAATTTGCGCAATGTAGCCTTCACTTAATACCACAATACGATCAGACATGGACAATGCTTCTTCTTGATCATGGGTCACAAAAATAAAAGTAATCCCTAATTCATGTTGCAATTGCTTTAATTCAAGTTGCATCATTTTTCTTAAGCGATAATCCAGAGAGCTTAAAGGTTCATCGAGCAATAACACTAACGGTTTATTAACCACAGCTCGCGCAATCGCCACACGTTGTTGCTGACCACCACTTAATTGATTTGGCTTGCGGTGCATATAGGCATCTAATTTCACCATTTTTAACGCATCATGCACCGCATCGCTAATTTCATTCGCAGGCACTCCTTTACACCGTAACCCAAAAGCAACATTGTCAAAAACGCTCATATGAGGAAATAACGCATAACTTTGAAAGACCGTATTCACATAACGATGATTGGGAGGAATGCCTTCCATATTCTGCCCCCCAATCCAAATTTGCCCAGTACTTGGCTCTTCAAAACCCGAAATCAATCTTAATAATGTAGTTTTTCCACACCCTGAAGGGCCTAACAAGGTAAGAAATTCACCATTTTTTACCGATAAATTAATTTCGTGTAATACGGGGGTATCGTGGTAGTATTTGGAGACCCCGATGAGTTCAATAATAGAGTCGGTCATGGTGGAGTGTGGTAGTTAATTAGAAAGTACAAGAATTATCCTTGAAATTGGTGAAATTGCCAATATGTTTGCAGACGACATGGCTGACTTCCGTCCTATTGCGCCCCTCTTAAAAAGATGTTAAATTCAAATAAAATCAAATTTATAAGGTAAATGATTACATCTTGATAGGATAGTACGTTATGAGGTCAGACTTCGGTTTTTCGTTTTTTACGGAAGCCCTGAAATCAAGCTTCCGACACGGGGAACGCATTTTAAACCCACGCCAACATTGAGCTACTGTCATCCCGGCGAAGGCCGGGATCCAAGCTTTTAAAAAAATTTCGTTAATGCTTTAACACATTGGATCCCGGCCTTCGCCGGGATGACAGCGGTTCAAACAACTGCTCTACAATTCAATACTGGCGTGGCTCTATAATGCGTTCGCCCTGAAGCTTCCGAAAAGTCGCCCTTAACTTCATATTTTATTAAGCTAAAATCATATACAATGGTAGCTAAGAGAGCAATTAATTATAAGAAGAGGTACTAGTTATGGCCCGAACAGAAATTACATATCAATCAACAGAAGAGCTTCTCCAACCAGAAGAAGCTATCGCTCTTGTTACAGTAAAATCTGTAAGTGAGGAAGATAAGGAAGTGCAACGTGAGTTTCAAAAACTCAAAGAGGTAGCAGAAAGCAAACAAGCTACTCATAGTGGAGAAATGCGTACTCATCACGAACTCCTGATCCAACAGGCCAATACGCTTTTACAACAAAAGACCAATTTAAAATCTCGATACTATTTTGTTTATCCAGACGCAGACATAACACAAACGGTATGGGACAATGCGAAAGATGCTTATCTCCTTCTGGAGAATACTGAAGGTGATTTATTAAGAGAAACACCTGAACAAACCAAAAATAGAGTAGAAAAAAAATTAACGTATTTATACAGCACACTCATCCCCACTCTTGAACGTATTATTTTACCTACAAACATCAGCTCACCCGTTCTTGATCACTTAATAGACTACACGATAGATCCAAGTTGCGACGGCCAATTTCAGCTCTCCGAAGATCGTAAAACACTTAGGTTTTACCCAAAAACTTTGGCGCTAGAAACAGCAGTCACTTTTCCTGCTTCACCCCCGATAAATATTCCATCGCAAAGAAGGGCATCGGCTGCAAGCTCTTTTGATAATTCTTTTGATCATATTGGAAGCAGCTCTGCCAGTCACAGCCCATTGGCTTCAGATATCACCCCTTCTTCATCGGTAACGACAGAAAAATCAAGCAGAAATCCTACCGACAGAATTAATGGCGCAAAAACCATCGCGCAAATTAATAGCATCTGCCATACCTTAACAGATGACGACACTCTACACGATCTGCATGCTGCCATCTCATTCATTAATAGTATTGAGAGTCGGCAAATCGCCGCTTCCAAAGGAAGTGCAACAGAGAAAAGCGTGCCCAGCGCTGTCATTAAGCACGTTGTACCTCGCTTAATTGAGCTTACCCCTACATTGGATGATTGCATTGCCTTAATAAAAGAAATTGAAGAAAAAAAATCGCTTCTTTCAAACTCACAATTCAAAGAACATATTTTACAATGTGTCCGGAATGCCGTAGAGGCCAAGATGCTAACACTTCAACAGTTTGTTGAGCTCATGAGCATACTACCCCCCTTGAAACCCACTTCAGGAAAAATACACCTGAAAGATGCCATAAAAGAAATAGCACAACCAGCATTAGAAAAATTAACATCATCAAATGCAGAGCAAAGCCCCTCACCTCCAAAACGCAGCGCAGAAGATCGAAATTCGAACGCCAGCAGCCACTCTGCCGCCGCACCAAGTCTTTCTAACAATTCCCAGGCTCATAATGCTGCTGAACCCAACTCTCCTAATGAGGTGGTGCCTGTAGCAACGGTGACGCCACCCTCACTCCATCCAATTCCTGATTGCGCACCGCCGCAAACGACTCTCTTCGCTCAATCACCGGCGAGTGCACGCGGCTACCACGGTCCCCTCAAGGCGAGTTCCCAGCAAGCTCTTGCTAGACTTAGGACGAACCCACAACCCCCCCCACTGAGCGACCGATGTGGCTGGACTCCCCCAAAGAAGAATACATCGTCAATTGCGCAGAGTAATAACACAAACCAGAATGAAGCGCTAATGGTGCAGAGTGATAACGCACAAAAGAATAAAACGCTAATCAAACAATTAAAACTCGACAAACTCGAATTTTGGCATCAGCAAGTCAGTTTCTGGGGCGGTAAAAAATTTATATTAAATGGAGAAACTTTAACCGTGCCTCATCGCGTCCATGCGATGATGGAGTATGCGCATAACGCCGACAACTTAACAAAATCTCCAGAAGACTTTAAACAAGGGTTAGACAATATTCGTCGAGCAGCTAAGCACAGCAATACTACTTGCTTTGGAGCTTTTTTCCTTAGAAGCCGCGCTACCGAGAAATTATATGACGCCCAAACAAATATAGAAAACGTTGATGTTGAGTTATTTTCTCCTCCAAAGAACACACATTAAACGTCATCATCCCAGTATTTTTGGCGATACGTTATTAAGATAACTACATTTCGCTTCTCCTTCCCAAGAGGCTTACTTGCCTGGGCACGCCCGCCTACGCTGGCACCCGTTAGAAATTTTCGAGCTATCTCAACCCAAAACACTTAATTCTTGATTTATATCAATCAGCCACTCTCAAAATCTATTATAATAACGCGCAACTACAATTTTTCAGAATAATTATCCATACATGCGCGCTTGTGATGCGCATCACAAGCGTATTTAAGGATAATTTTCTGACAAGGTATATAGAGAGTAAAAAACATGGCTAAACCTAAACTTAGACTCGCAAAAGAAATTACACTCTGCTTGATTTTAAAAGTAATTTTATTAACATCCTTGTGGTGGATTTGCTTTAGTCATCCCCTGAGCGCAAGCATGCAGGCAAATGGCTTAGTGCATATTTTCTCTTCCACTTCTTCATCAACTTCTACTCACTAAAAAACTTATGATCGCTTCTCTTGACGTTGTTACCCTCTCACGCATTCAATTTGGTATGACTGCTTTATACCACTTTTTGTTTGTTCCTTTGACCTTAGGTCTTTCTGTCTTGCTTGGCATCATGGAAAGCATTTATGTGATGACCAATCGCATCATTTGGCGACAAATGACCAAATTTTGGGGGATGCTCTTTGGTATTAACTTTGCGATGGGGGTAGCAACCGGCATTACAATGGAATTTCAATTTGGAACGAACTGGGCTTATTATTCGCACTATGTGGGAGATGTTTTTGGTACTCCACTTGCGATTGAAGGCTTTATGGCATTTTTCCTCGAAGCTTCTTTCGTAGGTTTATTTTTCTTTGGTTGGCAACGTTTAACTAAAGTACAACACTTAGTCGTCACTTGGATGGTAGCTTTAGGCTCCAATTTATCTGCCTTGTGGATTCTGGTGGCTAATGGATGGATGCAACATCCTACCGGCGCTTTTTTTGACTTTCAAACCTTACGCATGGAAGTCAGCAATTTTGCAGATGTTTTGTTTAATCCTGTCGGGCAAGCCAAATTTGTACATACCGTCAGCGCAGGTTATGTCACTGGTGCCATGTTTGTTTTAAGCATTAGCGCCATGTATTTACTCCTCAACCGCAATAAAGCTTTTGCATTGCGATCTATTACCGTGGCAGCTTCTTTTGGCTTGGCTGCAGCGCTTTCCGTCATTGTCTTAGGTGATGAAAGCGGTTATCTGGATGGACAAAATCAAAAAATGAAAATGGCCGCGATGGAAGCTATGTGGAATACGGAAACTGCTCCTGCAAGCTTTACCATTTTTGGCATTCCAGATTCTGAAACGCAGACTACGCACTACGCGCTCAAAGTCCCTTACGTATTAGGATTAATTGCGACACGCTCTTTGGATGAGCCGATTGCAGGCATCAACAATTTAGTGACTGAAAACCAAGCACGCATCATTGACGGCATAAAAGCCTATAGCGCACTTCAAACTTTATTGAAAAATCCTAACGATGCAGACGCTCAAAAAACTTTAGCAGCACATCAAAGCAATTTGGGCTACAGCCTCTTACTCAAACGCTATACGGAAAACGTGATCGATGCAACGCCTGCACAAATCATGCAAGCCGCTCACGACACCATCCCCCCCGTTGGCCCGATTTTCTGGACCTTCCGCGTCATGGTGAGCTGTGCATTTTTCATGCTAGGACTCTTTTTATATGCCTTTTATGTGTGTTGCCGACGTCGCATTACGAAAAGTAAGCTATTTTTATGGGTGGCTGCTTGCAGTTTGCCATTACCCTGGTTAGCTATAGAAACGGGTTGGTTTGTTGCTGAAAATGGCCGTCAACCTTGGGCAGTCGATGGCGTTCTCCCAACTTTTTTGGGAACTTCTTCTTTGGCTCCCTCCGATTTATGGATCAGCTTAACGGGTTTTGTGCTCTTTTATTCGGCACTTGCGGTAGTGGAACTCTACCTTATGGTGAAATATATCAAAATTGGGCCAGAGCCTTATCTCTACCCAACTGCAAATAATAAATCTTTATAGAAGGAGTAGATAATCATGTTTGACTATACAATTTTACGTGTCATTTGGTGGTTTTTATTAGGATTGTTATTAATTGCTTTTGCCATTATGGATGGCTTTGATTTAGGTGCCGTGATCCTCTTACCCTGGCTTGCTAAAAATGATAATGAAAAAAGAATTATCATCAATACCCTCGGCCCCATTTGGGAAGGGAACCAAGTGTGGATTATCTTAGGAGGAGGCGCGATTTTCGCGGCTTGGCCTTATATTTACGCTGCTTCTTTTTCGGGGTTTTATTTGGCGATGTTTGTGGCGCTCACTGGCTTCATTTTACGCCCCGTCAGTTTTAAATATCGCAGCAAAATTAATACGCCCCGCTGGCGTGCCACCTGGGATGCGTTGCTAATGCTCAGCGGCTTTATTCCTAGTTTAATTTTTGGCGTAGCTATTGGGAATGTCTTAGAAGGCGTACCTTTTCATTTTGATCAAAGCTTGCGTTTCTTTTATGAGGGTAGTTTTTTTGCGCTCCTTAATCCTTTTGCATTACTCTGCGGTCTATTAAGTGTCAGCATGCTGACGATGCATGGTGCTAATTATGTAGCCACTAAAACACTCGCACCTCTCAAAGGGCGCGCTCAAAAAGCGGCAATGCTGTGCGCGTTATTAAGTATTATTTTATTTGCCCTGGGTGGTTGGTGGATCCAACACATTCCCGGTTATGGCTTAACTTCAGCGCTTGCCACGGACGGCCCTTCTAACCCTTTGCATAAACAAATGGCGATGGTGCTTGGCCAATGGATGCATAATTACGGTGAATATCCTTACTTTCGTTATGCGCCTATTTTAGGTTTTGCAGGCGCCGTTTTTTGTATCGTGTTAAATTTAGGCAATGCTTGTAAGCTTGCTTTTGTGGCAAGCGCACTTTCCATTGCTGGAATTATTGCAACAGTGGGTTTCAGTATGTTTCCCGTATTACTACCTTCTTCATCCACACCTGCTCACAGTTTATTAGTGTGGGATGCCTCCTCAAGTCAACTGACGCTTACCTTAATGTTGTGGGTAGGGGTGATATTTTTGCCCATTGTGATTGGTTATACTGCATGGATCTATCGCGTCATGCGAGGACCTGTGACTAAGAGTATGATTGAAGAAGATGGTAAAGAGCTTTATTAGTAAAAACTAGAGGAATTCAATTTATGTGGTATTTTGCGTGGATGTTAGGTTTAGGTTTCGCCTGCTGTTTTTCTGTATTGAATGCAATGTGGTTGGAGCTAGACGAAAATTAATTACCCAAAAATAACGTAAGCTTTATTGTTGGATAAAGAGGCACCGAATGTTTTAGCAGATAGAGGGGATATGAAGCAGAAGCAACGCTTGAATTGATTGAATCAAGAGAAGCTCAGCGGTTATTCCTTCTAAGACAAAACGTTTCTCCCTTGGAGTAAAGCATGCACAATTACTAGGCTTAGGTCAGTTTACGGTCTCCATAAAGTGGCAAAAAAACGAGCAAGCATTAGGTGTTAACCTTACTGGATCCCGAGGTCAAGCCGGCGTTGTTGCCGGTCAAGCCGCGGGATGACAAGCGGCGCAAGCTTTTGTTCAGTACAGCGTGACTAGTTATTCTCAAAATCATGACTGATTTTTATGCTTGTGATGCCACGAAGCAAGAGCATCCCAACATTTTTTCATTCCGGCTTTTGCATCGTGCCCAGCTTGCTTAATCGCCGCTTTTTCTCCAGGCGTTAATGGCTGCGCAGGCTGCTCATCAGTAGTTTGGCTAGAAACAGGGGGAGGAGGAAGTGGTTGATCTGTGTGGTAAACCTTGATAGTACAGCCAGTAAGAACTAACAAAGCGATCACAGCAAGAATATTTTTATTTTTCATATTATAAGGTGTTCCATCATATTTTTGTGAATTATAACACAATATTATCACCGTAGCGGCTAAAATCTATAAAGTGCTCCGAGTGCCACTTGCATAGTGGTTGGCGTAATGCGAATATTCGTTGCCCCATTTCCCTGGTTAACTTGATAATTCACCCCTTGGTATTGAATTCGACTCACATCGAGACGAGCGCCCCATTGGGGGGTAAAACTTTTTTCCACCCCCAAGCCATATCGTATGCCACCTATCCATGCGTGCAAGGGAGTTAAACTATCATCCGTCGTGTGGAGCTGAAATAAACCTCGCTCATATCCTACACGCCCATACAATAATAAACCATCTTTAAAAAGATAACCTGGTAAAAAACTGACGCCCCCATGCTGGTAGAGCGAATAACGAGTCTCCGTGTTGATACCATAGAGAGGATCACTGTAATAGGTGTTATACGCCAAAGAACTAGAAGTGAAGCCTAATTCACTCCCTAAATAAAAATGTTGGCGAATAAAACAATAACCTCCAAAAAAATCAATCAACGCACCATGACCAGCCAGATTTTTAGTGGAAGCCGCTTGTGTGTAAGGGCCTAACGCATGTGTGGTTTCTTTAAAATCAGCCGACTCCACTCCGATATCAGAACCTGCATAAAAATTGCTCCCCAGGCATACCCTACTTGCCCAAAATAAGCACAGTACTAAAAATTTTTTGATCATCGTTAAAAATGCTTGTTAGTCATAAGATAAAAAACACCGATCAAAC
This sequence comes from uncultured Gammaproteobacteria bacterium, assembly GCA_964471475.1. Taxonomy (GTDB): domain Bacteria; phylum Pseudomonadota; class Gammaproteobacteria; order CAISUE01; family CAISUE01; genus JAJNBD01. Next base: position 38,826 of record CAYYFQ010000009.1, on the reverse strand, counting down.
TAATAAAAGCAGGCCATCCAAGCCAAAACCACCAGCGAAAATACGTATAAAATTTTGCTGGTAAGGGAGTGTTAGCTTTATCTGCAGCAATCGCAAGATTACGCATTTGAATTTGAAAGAACACCACAGGAAACCAACAAAATCCTGCAATCAAATAACCAATGATAGACCACAGCAACCACGGCGCCATGAAAGAATAACCAACTAATAACATCATCCAAATCCCTGTCACAGGCTGAATAAAACCGCTAGTCGTTGTAAAAATCCAATCCGCCATAACAACATAACGCGCCGTATTAGCAATCAAATGTACATCATTCGTTTTAGTCGCCAAATAAAGATTACATGCCGTACCAAGACCCGTACCAAATAAAATAGTAGAGCTTACAATATGCACAAATTTTAAAAATAAATAAAGATTCATCGGTCAGACTCCAAAGCAAGATAAATTAAAATAGCCACAATAAGCGGAACATTTTTAGCGATTGGCGCAAAAGTATCCAACCATAGCATCGGCAATTTCCAACTAATTAACACGGTATACGCCACCATCAACAATAGTTGAATTTGGCAAACCAATTTAGTGCGATATTGCGCAAGTAAAGCGCCCCCTAGCACCACATCCACTAAACTCGCTCCATAAAGGGCCACGGGTGCAAACATACCGTTAATCCCAACTTGTTGCAAGAGAAGATAAGCTTCTTGATGGGGGTAAAAAAACGCGCTGCATAACCCCGTCCAAATCCATACGAAAGCGATGCTTAGCGAAAGTAATGGCTTTAAAAAAAACAATCTCGCATGCCAACGATCTTGTACTGTGCTCGGTTGCTCATACAACCCTGTCATAAAATCGCGCGGCACAAACCCAATTATTTGCTGAAACTTTAATGTGGCCTCGTCTGTACTCACATTATTGTGAATCATCATTTGATAGGCTGTTTTATTTAGAGTGGAATAAGGAATAAGATTGCCAAAAAATGCGCCGATGCGAATACAAAGCAAAGGAATAAAAAACTGTTTCGCTTTAGCAAAACCAAGCCAACGACGTAACTTTGGGAGCAATTCCTTCATATGAATACGTGCAGGACCTACCGCATCCAACACAATACTCTGCCCGATCGATTTATTGATTAATTGCACAATAGCAGCCGACAAATCTTCAATATAAATGGGTTGAAAACTTTGTTCACCATTGCCTGGAACTGGAATCACCCAAGGCAAACTGGCTAAAGCTCGAAATAAAGAAGTCCCTCCGTAGGAACCACGTCCGTAAACCAAAGAAGGCCGTAAAATAATGGCTTCTAGCGGTAACGATAGTAAATAATCGTCACACGCTTTTTTACTTTCTGCATAGGCCACTGCCACTTGATCAGCACCCAATGCAGAAATTTGAAAAATCTTTTTAACACCACATTGAACGGCAGCGTCAAAAATCGCTTTTGGTGTTTCAAAATGCACTTTCCAAATTTTTTGGGGATCAGGATGGTATAAAATCCCAACGCAATTGATAACCACATCAACACCTTCCAAACGCGGGAGCCACACTTGCTCCTGAGTGTCTTGATAAAAATTGCACTCCAACACTTGCGCTTTAGGGAAAATATTTCGGGCATACGCCACATCTCGTACGCAGCATACCACGTCGTGCCCTGCTGCCAATAAATCCGTTACAATTTGAGCTGCAATAAAACCCGTAGCTCCTATGACCAGAATTTTTTTTGGTAGAGGCATATTGTTACTCCTAAAATTTAGTGAGACCACGTAGTATAGCACTACCCACTTAGCGTGATACTCTGCGTTGCTAGCGCCACTCGTTTTGCAATTATCCGGCTTTGTCGTGTACGAAGTATTCAAATAAGGCTTGAGCCAATACGCTCTCATTACGTGGTATTATAGCTTTTTTCACTAAGGAGATTGAAATGAAAAAGATTTTAGAAGTTAGCCTACTAACGATTGCCGCCCTAAGCTTTACTCCCTCAATAAACGCACAAGAAGTAACATCCCAAAAAGCAACGGTACCACCACAAAAAGTTTCATTGCTGTTTGTGCAAGTGGCTCAATCCGCCACGCTCAGCGCTAATACACTGACATTACTTAACGTAGACCCTAAGACTTTGTGGTTTAGTGATCGGCCCGTACGCAAAGCAGGTGTGATTGAAACCGGAGCTTTTATTCAAAAATGGAAGACAGGATCCAATAGCTTTCAACAAAACAATCCAAACGCAGCGCTTACTGACATTACTTTAGAAGCAAAAAATTTGGTGGAAATAACTCCCAAAGCTATTGAGTTATCGCACCCTATTTATAATAGCTCCAAACATAGCTTAACTTATCAAGTAAAGTTTTTGAATAAAAATATGGCGCCCACAAGTGCTAAGCAATTTATGGATGTCAGTTTATTTATTGATAATAATAATGGCCCTGACTCAAATAATAGTTTTATTAGCGCTGGGACTTCTGGTTTTGGCTTTATGGGATAAAAATGGTATCATTTCCACTTTTTAAATTACGAGAATCCCATGACTTTTCAACATATCCAACTCCCTCCTAACGGTCAAAAAATTACCTTAAATCAAGATGATTCCCTTAATGTACCAAACACGCCCATCATTCCTTTTATTGAAGGAGATGGCACAGGCGTGGATATCACTCCTGTCATGAAAAAAGTGGTGGATGCTGCGGTTCAAAAAGCTTATCAAGGGGAAAAACAAATTGCATGGATGGAAATTTATGCGGGTGAAAAAGCTACTCAAGTCTATGGCAAAGACGTGTGGCTACCTGAAGAAACTTTACATGCCGTCAAAGATTATGTGGTTTCCATCAAAGGTCCTTTAACCACTCCCGTAGGTGGCGGTATCCGCTCATTGAATGTGACGCTTCGCCAAGAATTAGATTTATTTGTTTGCTTACGCCCAGTACGTTATTTTAAAGGCGTACCAAGCCCTGTTAAAGCGCCTGAAAAAGTGGATATGGTAATTTTTCGTGAAAACTCGGAAGATATTTATGCGGGGATTGAATGGGCACCCGACAGCGAAGGCGCTCAAAAACTCATTAAGTTTTTACGTGAAGAAATGGGGGTAAAAAAAATTCGCTTCCCAGAACATTGTGGAATTGGTATCAAACCGGTCTCTAAAGAAGGGACGGAACGCTTAGTCCGCGCCGCCATTCAATACGCCATTGACAACAACCGAACCTCTGTGACATTAGTCCATAAAGGCAACATCATGAAGTTTACGGAAGGTGCTTTTAAAGATTGGGGCTATAATATCGCCAAACAAGAATTTGGCGCTCAATTACTTGATGGTGGCCCTTGGATGAAGCTTATGAACCCCAAAACCCATCAAGAAATTATCATTAAAGATGTCATTGCAGACGCCTTTTTGCAACAAATTTTGCTACGCCCTTCGGAATATGATGTCATTGCCACTTTAAATTTAAATGGTGATTATATTTCGGACGCCCTTGCTGCCGAAGTAGGTGGTATCGGGATTGCCCCCGGTGCCAATATGAGCAAAAAAGTGGCGATGTTTGAAGCCACTCATGGTACCGCGCCTAAGTATGCAGGCCAAGATAAAGTCAATCCAGGTTCTTTGATTTTATCAGCAGAAATGATGTTAAGACACCTAGGCTGGAGTGCGGCGGCAGACCTTATCATCAAAGGGATGGATGGCGCCATTCAAGCTAAAACCGTCACCTACGATTTTGAGCGCTTAATGACCGGAGCCAAATTACTCACCGCTTCACAGTTTGGCGATGCGATTATTACGCATATGTAAGGACGCGTGTTGGAAAAACTATGACCATAAATTATTTCGGGACGGATGGCATTAGAGGACGTGTAGGTAGTGATGCGATTACGCCCGATTTTATTTTGAAATTAGGATGGGCTGTCGGCAAAGTATTATTGCAACACAAACAAAACGCCAATGTGCTCATCGGGAAAGATACGCGTGTTTCCGGCTATATGTTTGAATCTGCGTTGGAAGCTGGGTTACTTTACGCAGGCGTCAATATTCAATTACTCGGCCCCATGCCAACGCCAGCAATCGCTTATTTAACTCGTGCTTTTCGAGCCGATATTGGAATTGTCATTAGCGCCTCCCATAACCCCTATTTCGATAATGGCTTTAAATTTTTTACTTCCCAAGGCTTAAAAATTTCGCAAGAAGTGGAAAAACAAATTGAAACCCAATTACAAGAAGAACTAAAAATGTGTGCTGGCGGTGAATTAGGAAAAGCACGCCGCATTGATGACGCCCCCGGGCGTTATATCGAATTTTGTAAAAGCACTTTCCCCACCACAAAAAGCTTACATGGCTTAAAGATTGTATTAGATTGTGCTAATGGCGCTACCTATCACGTGGCTCCTCCCGTCTTTGAAGAATTGGGCGCAGAAGTCATTGATATTAACGCGGAACCTGATGGCTACAACATCAATGCGCAATGCGGCTCCACACACCCAGAATGGTTAAAAAAAATTGTTGTTGGTCAACAAGCGGATTTAGGAATTGCTTTTGATGGAGATGGTGACCGCGTGTTAATGGTGGATCATTTGGGTAATTTAGTCGATGGAGACCAACTGCTCTACATTATTGCACAACAAGCACACAATGAAAAACGCTTTTTCGGAGGCATTGTGGGTACTGAAATGACCAATTTGGGCTTAGAACTTGCGTTCAAACAACACAATATTCCTTTTGAACGCGCCAAAGTGGGCGACCGTTTTGTGATGGAACTTTTAAAAAAAAACCAATGGCAGTTCGGGGGAGAAGCCTCGGGTCATATCGTGTGTTTGAATCTCACAAGCACAGGAGACGGCATTATCTCTGCACTCCAAGTATTAGCGGCCATGGTGAAACAGCAAAAAACTTTGCATGAACTGAGTACTCAATGGCACAAGATGCCTCAAATTTTATTAAATATTAATATTCCCAATGCTAAAATGCTTTTGCAAAAAGAAGAAGTACAAGCTAAAATTACCAAGCTCAATAAACATCTAGAAAACCGCGGGCGTTCACTCATACGCGCCTCTGGTACGGAACCCGTCTTACGCATCATGATTGAAGCAGACGACAAAGAAGAAGTAGGATTACTGGCAAATGAATTTGCAGATTATATACGTCAATTTTAAGGAAGATTATGTCTAAAAAAATGAAAGGAAATACTTCGCACAGATCCCTTAAAGATCCTTTTGCAGCCCGAGAAGCGCTCAAATATTTAAAACCCATCGCCAGCCGTGAACTTATTTTGCAATACTTAAAAAAACGTGGAAAACCCGCTGTTTTTGATGAAATTGCAGAAGATTTAAATTTGCATAGTGAAGAAGATTTAGAAGCGCTACGACGTCGCTTAACCGCAATGTGCCGTGACGGCCAATTAAACCTTAACCGCCGTGACGGTTATGGTCCACTTGAAAAAATGAATTTAATTGCAGGTCGTGTACAGGGGCATCCAGATGGTTTTGGTTTTCTTATCCCCGATGATTTATCGCCCGATTTATTTTTAAATGCACGTCAAATGCGCAAAGTATTTGATGGTGACCGTGTACTGGTACGCATTATGGGCCTTGACCCAAAAGGGCGGCGTGATGCAGCGATTGTAGAAGTCTTAGAAAGCAAAACGCAAGAAATTGTCGGGCGTTACATCAAAGAAGGTTCGGCTGCTTACGTTATCCCCGAAAATAAACGTATTCCCCAGTCTATTCTTATCTTAAACGATGAAACTAAAAAAGCACGCTCAGGCGAAGTCGTTGTTGTCAAACTCACTGTACAACCTAGCGAATATCGCGAACCTGCGGGGATTATCACCGAAGTCATTGGCGATAAATTTGGTCCGGGCAAGGAAATTGATATTGCTTTGCGTGCTCACCAAATTCCTCATCAATGGTCAAATGAAGTTGCTCAAGAAATTAAAACTTTTAAAAACACGGTTTCTGAAAAAGATAAAAAGGATCGTATTGATCTACGTGAATTAAATTTGTTTACGATTGATGGCGAAGATGCTCAAGATTTTGATGATGCGGTATACGTTGAAAAGCAAGGTAAAAATTATCGCTTGATCGTAGCCATTGCTGATGTGGCACATTATGTAAAACCAGGAAGTGCGCTTGATCAAGAAGCCATGCGTCGAGGAACCTCTGTCTATTTTCCAGGCAAAGTGATTCCCATGCTACCGGAAATTTTGTCCAATGAACTCTGTTCATTGAAACCCAATGTCGACCGTCTTTGCATGGCTGCTGATTTACTGATTAATCCCCAAGGAAAAATCATTAAAAGTCAATATTACAATGCTGTCATGCACTCTAAAGCCCGCTTGACGTATAACTTAGTAGATGAGCTCTTAAAAGGAAATGATCCAAAATTACAAAAAAAATATAAGAATATTTTACCTACCTTAGAAAAACTAGATGCACTTTATCATGTATTATTAGCAGCGCGTGAAAAACGCGGTGCTTTAGATTTTTCAACCGTAGAAACACAAATTATTTTTGATAAAGATCGAAAAATTGAAAAAATCATACCACGTGCGCGCTTAGACTCCCATCGATTAATTGAAGAATGCATGTTAGCGGCAAACGTGGCTGTCGCTGAAAGCTTAGCAAAGCAAAAATTATTACCAATTTTATATCGGGTTCATAATGGCCCGAAAACAGAAAAAATTACTAACTTACATAGCTTTTTACGCGAATTAGGCTTATCCTTACCGGGTGGCGAAAAACCCACTCCAAAAGATTATGCTTTTTTGATTGAAAAAATCCAGGAGCGTCCTGATGCACATTTAATTCAAGTCATGTTGCTTCGCTCGCTTTCTCAAGCAGTGTATTCTCCTGAGAATGCGGGGCATTTTGGTTTAGCTTATCCTATTTACACGCATTTTACTTCACCGATTCGTCGTTATCCTGATTTACTTGTGCATCGTGCTTTAAAACAAAGCATTGCCGACACCAAAAATAAAAATGAACTCTATCCCTACGCCTCCCCACAAATGGTTCAACTGGGAGAACATTGCTCTCTTACCGAACGCCGAGCGGATGATGCTACGCGAGATGCCACCTTAAGCTTAAAATGTCAATTTTTGAAAGATAAGGTAGGGCAAGTATTTTCTGGTGTCATTAGCCATGTGGCGGGTTTTGGCTTATTTGTAGAACTTAAAGATATTTATGTGGAAGGCTTAATTCACGTCACCAGCTTACCAAATGATTATTACCAATTTGATGCTGCTCATCAACGCTTGCGTGGCGAACGCACTGGCAAAACCTATCGCTTAGGTGATAAAGTCGATGTATTAGTCTCTCGTGTGGACCTTGAAGAAAAGAAAATTGATTTCGAATTAGCAACACCCGTAAAAAGCACCACGCCTAAGAAAAAATCGCGACGAAAACCTTAATCTTAGTTCAGGAGTAGAGTTTCAAACTAACTGGTCACGTTTTAAAAGAGGTCTATTTTTCATGCGTAGACCGTGGCCAGCAAGCATTGATGTTAGCGTCATTAAATATTCTCTGTTAAAATACCCAATATCTTTAAAAAATAATAAAATAACAATATGTCAAAATTAACATTTTTCTTGCCCCTCTCACCCACAGAGGGGATACCTTTGGTGGTGAACACCGATGATTCAGCACAGTTAACAACAGCTATTTCTACCGTTCAAGCAAAACTACGCAAAAAAACATCTCCGCACCTAGAATGTCATATCACAGCCATATTAGGAGTTCTATTAAGCTATTCAGACCCACACTATTATCCTGAAGCACTGCGCCATCTAGCAACTAACATTCCAATCATAAAAGCCGCAGAGAATTCCGATTCTTTCACTATATGTGTATATACAGCGAGATGGGTAATTGTCTTAATGGAACTCAAGAGATTAGAGGAGGCACGTACTTTACTAACAGAAACTCTAGCACCATTCAGTGGTCCCACTGCTCAACAAGATGAATCAATAAAACAATTACACTTCCTGCGAGCTGAAGTGTTGTGCCTCCTTGGACATTATGAAGAGGCAGAACCGCGGCTAAGAGATATTCTTAATGTTTTGGAACAGGAGCGTGGTGAGCAGGATCACACAGTAAAAAAACTAAAAATGCTCCTAGCTGATACCTTATATCGACTGCATCATTACCAAGAAGCCCTTCCTTTTTTTCAAGTTTCTCTCGTTTATTCAAGGGAGAAATATGGCCCAAATCATGATGAAACTAGAGCTGCTCAGTGCCAATTTATAGAGCTTTTAGGGTGGTTAGAAAGATATACCGATGCAAAAAAATTTATTGAAAATGTCGTATTGCCTCAATTAATTGCAAATAAAGTCTCTCAAATCGACATTGATGAAGTAAAGCTCATACTAGCTAGAATGCTCCACGAACTCGGAGAAAGCGATAAGGCTATAAAGATTCTGAATAATATTTTTCGTGTATATGGAGGTATTCAAACAAATCGTGCTCGATACTTAATTTCCAAAGCAAACATCCTATTCGGCAGAATTCAAATAAAAAATGGGGAAAACATTTGGGATGCACAAATCCTCTTGGCGCAAGCTTTAACGCTGGTAGAAACACAAAACGCAATTAACCCGCAATCGATAAAAATCGATATTGGTTTTGATGTGGCAGCATCAGGGATTGCAAAAAAACAATTCGAAGAAGCCAAAAAAATGTATGATGAGGTACTGAACGACGCTATAGCTCTTCTAGGAAAAGATCATCCCCACGTTGCTAATATGAGAAAAAAGCTAGCAGCTCTCTTACTTGAGAATAGTGAAAGCAATTTTGAAGAGCCTGAGGCGTTACTTATAAAAGCGCTGGAATATTACCAAAAATATGCTAATAAGGGGCCTCAACATGCTAAGACTTTATTTTTCTTAGGAAAGGTGTGCCTTCATCAGGCGAATTTTCCACAAGCACAAATATATTTTAACGATGCCTTAGCGATTTATAAACATTTGCCTCCGGATGAAGATAACTGTCAGGATCAAATTGCGCTCACTAAAATCCATCTGGGATGGCTACTAGCGCATCATGACAAAAAGTATGAAGAAGCAAAAGCTTATTACGAACAGGCCTTACCCATTCTCTCGCAAACTCGTGGAGAAAGCCACCCGAATGTGGTTAACGCAAACGCTGATTATGCTAAGATCGTAACCCGCTTAAAAAAACAGGCTCGGCTTCCTGCTCCCGCTCAAGGATCAAGCTCAAGTGTTTTTGTTGATCTACGTAAAGAAATAAAAGAAATAGATGAATATTCACGCCAAGGAACAAACGCTTTGGCTGAGCATAATTTTGCAGAAGCTATTTCGGCCTATACCACTGCACTTAATTTAGCATGTAAATCTTTTGCTTCTGACTGCGAGTTGCAAGCTCAGCTTAATTTTCACTTAGGAGTAGCGTATTTCAAGTCAACACGATATCAAAAAGCACACGCCTCCCTGGCAGCAGCGGTTGCGTTGTCACCAGAAAATCCAAGATATAGTCAAAGGTATGCCAACTGCTGCTTTCTTCTAGAAAGCATTCTCCCTCTCGTAGCCGAGGCTAAAGCCGCGTACCAAGCGGGCGAAAAACATGAAGAAGAAGACGAAGAAGACCAAGAGGATGACCACTCTTACTTTGAGGCAGCTTCTAAGCTGGAACAGGCTTTAAAGAGGCTACAAACACTAAAAGCAGAACACTTTTTTCCTGACTTATTAAACGCAAAGTTACTTTACAATTTAAGTTGGTGCTACTCTCTGATAGGCCGATGGGCTGATACACTTCCTTTATTAATAGAAAGTTTAAAGATAAGCCAAGAAATTTTAGGAGAGGGACATAAGCTCACCATTCAGACTAAAGCACTTTTGGAGTGCAATTCATGTAAGATCTCACTAAGCTCATAGAGGTTGTCTCTACGAAGCTGCATAAACATCAATATTAATGAGCATTTGTCTATCTTCTTTTTAGGAAATTTAAGTTCTTACTTCACTATCATTCCAGGTTCTGCGCCATTTTGAGGCTCTACTAAAAATAATCCGGTATCAGTACCAGATGCAACGATAACCATGCCTTCCGACAGGCCAAAGCGCATTTTACGAGGAGCAAGATTGGCCACTACGATGACGAGCTTTCCAATTAAATCTTCAGGTGCAAAGCTCTTTTTAATGCCCGCAAAAATTTGGCGGGGTTTTTCCTCACCGAGATCACATTGTAGTTTTAACAATTTATCCGCCTCCGGAATTTCTTCTGCGCTAAGAATTCGCGCAACACGTAGCTCCACTTTACCAAAATCTTCAATACTGCAATAATTTTTAGCGAGCTTCTCTTGCACGTGCTCAGCATTTTTTTCTTCAGTAGACTTTTGATTTTCGGTTTGCATCGCTTGCTCTAAGTTCATAATTTGAGATTCCTCAATACGTTGAAATAAAGGTTGATATAAGTTCACGGCGTGATGTAATAAAGCTTTATTCACACTTTCCCATTGCAAAGGTGCTATCTTTAAAAACTCTTCTGCTTTCTTCACTAATTCTGGCATAATAGGCTTTAAATACACCATCAATTGCATAAAATGATTGATGGCTTGTGTACAGGAACGATGCGCATGGATCACAGTTTCTGGTTGTTTGATTTGCACCCATGGCTTAGCTTGATCAAAAAATTGGTTCGCTAAATCCGCAAGCGCCATAATTAAGCGCACCGCTTTGGAAAAATCGCGCGATTCATAAGATTTCGCAATTTCTGGCTGCATTTCCATAAAATGGGTAAATAATTTTGGATCAACCAAAGCGTCTGCTAATTGATTGTTAAAATTTTTATTGATAAAACTCGCCGCTCGACTCGCCAAATTAACCACCTTGCCGACAATATCCGCATTGACTTTTTGACGAAACTCAGCAAGATTTAAGTCAATATCCTCCATTCCCGAGGTAGATTTAGCCGCAAAATAAAATCGCAATGCTTCAGGAGGCAAATAAGCTAAAAATTGACGCGCCGTAATAAAAGTCCCTCGGGATTTTGACATTTTCTGTCCATTAATACTCAAATACCCATGCACATGGACAGCGCTAGGTGAACGTAAAGCCGCCCCTTCCAACATGGCTGGCCAAAACAAAGTATGAAAATAGGTAATATCTTTCCCGACCAAATGATGCATTTCCGTGGAGGTATTTTTTTGAGTAAATTCTTCAAAAGAAAGTTGGTTTGTTTCGCAAAATTTCTTAAAAATAGAGAAGTATCCCAGAGGTGCATCTACCCACACATAAAAATACTTATCTTGAGTGTGAGGAATTTTAAAACCAAAATAAGGTGCATCACGAGAAATATCCCATGCTTGCAAACCGGCTGTAAACCATTCCTGCATTTTATTGGCCACGGCTTCCGAAACATGATTTTTATTACTTACCCACGTTTTTAAAAAGTTTTCGAATTTTGGTAAATCAAAAAAATAATGCTCAGAATCTTTTTCAATAGGCGCAGTATCGCTTAAAACTGACTTTGGATTTTTTAACTCAAGCGGCAAATACGTAGCCCCACAATTTTCACAGTTATCACCATATTGATCAGGCGCGCCACATTGTGGACAACCACCTTTCACGAAACGATCTGGAAGAAAAATTTGCTTTTGCGCATCAAAAGCTTGCTTTATTTTTTTTGCATAAATAAGATGATTACTTTGAAGCTTTTGATAGATAGCATTCACTAAGCTTTGATTTTCTTCATCATGTGTAGAACCATAAGCATCAAATACCACACCAAAAGCTTGAGCATCCCTAAGCTGTCGTTGTTGAAATTCTGCCACCATTGCTTCAGGCGTTTTCCCAAGCTTCTGTGCCATCAGCATAATCGGAGTGCCGTGCACATCACTCCCACAAATATAATAACAAGTATTACCCCTAAGACGCTGAAAACGTGCCCAAATATCTCCTTGTATTTGCTCAATCAAGTGCCCAAGATGAAGATCGCCATTCGCGTAAATAAGTGCAGTAGTTAACAGTATTTTTCTAGTCATAATATTTTTACTCTATCTTCACTTTTGCACAGTTAGTTGCACTGGTCTAAAGCTGCGACGATGTTCCGGTATAGGCCCAAATTTTATAAGCGCTTCAATATGCGCTGCGGTAGGATAACCTTTGTGTTTAGAAAAACCATAATGAGGATATCGTTCATCTAAAGCTTGCATTTGCCGATCACGCATCACTTTTGCCACGATGGAGGCTGCTGAAATAGCAGGCTCCAGCTTATCACCTTTGATAAGCGCCCGCACAGGCATTGATACGGGAGGACAAAAATTGCCATCCGCTAGCACTTCATGCGGCATGATAGGCAATAATTCCACTGCACGCTTCATCGCCAATAAACTGGCTTGCAAAATATTTATCGTGTCAATTTCTTCCGCCGTTGCTTCAGCCCAAGCCCACGCTAAAGCTTTCTCTTGAATCGTTTCAAATAGTTTTTCACGTTTTTTAGCAGTTAATTGTTTAGAATCTTTTAAACCTTCAATCGGGCACTCTGCATTTAAAATAACGGCTCCTGCTACTACCGACCCTACTAAGGGACCACGCCCCGCTTCATCAGTGCCAGCGATAAGCAAAGTCATTGGTTCACATAATCCTTTGCAATTTTCAAAGCATTCTCAAAATTTGCCACCTCTGGCCCTCCGGCTTGAGCAAAGTCTGGGCGCCCCCCTCCTTTACCGCCTACTGCTTGCGCCACCGCATTCACCCACTCGCCTGCTTTGAGAGTTTTGCTCAATGAGGACGCCACCACCGCGACTAAACTAACTCGCCCATCAAGATGACTGGCCAATAAAAACCCTCCATCTGTAAAATGATTTTTTAAGGCTTCTGCAATAAGGCGTAATTGCTTAGCATCTTTATGTGGTATGCCTTGAATTAAAAATTTTTCACCGCTGGTTTGATGCGTGCCCCATAACGCTTGTGCTTCTTGAACCGCAAATTTTTCTTGAAGTTGTTCCAATTGTTTTTCTAAATTTTTTTGCATTTGCAAATTTTGTTGTAATTTTTCGATAAAATTTTCTCGATTCGCTTTAATTAATTGGGCACTATCACGCAAAATATTTTCATGATGTTGTACAAAATTTAAAGCAGCATCCCCCGTTACTGCTTCAATACGACGAACACCCGCCGCCACACTCGCTTCTTCAATAATTTTAAATAGCCCAATGTCTCCCGTATTTGTTACGTGGGTGCCCCCACATAATTCTTTAGAAAATTCTCCCATACTGAGGACGCGCACTTCATCACCATATTTTTCGCCAAATAAAGCCTTGGCTCCTTGAGCTACTGCTTCTTTGGGAGACATCAATTCGGTATGTATGGGATGATTTTGACGAATTTGTTGGTTCACCAGTTGTTCTACTTGATGCAATTGTTTGCTAGTCATAGGCTCGCTATGAGTAAAATCAAAACGCAAGCGATCAGACGCCACTAAGGAGCCTTTTTGTTCAACATGAGAGCCTAAAATTTGTTGTAAAGCGCTGTGTAATAAGTGAGTAGCCGAGTGATTGAGTGCGGTTTGTTGCCGTAAACTTGCGTTCACTTCGGCATTGACTATGTCGCCCACGGAGAATTCGCCTGAGTCCATCACACCGATATGTGCAACACCTTGTCCTGCTTTTTGGGTATTTTCTACACGAAAAACTCCACCGCCTGACTTCAAGAATCCTTGATCGCCGATTTGACCTCCGGATTCCGCATAAAAAGTAGTTTCATTTAAAACAATCACACCCGCATCGCCTTTTTTTAACTTAACCAAGGCTTCACCTTCTTGCCAAATACCAATAATCTTAGCGGGAGAATTTAAAGCGGTATAACCTTTGAAAATCGTGGGTTCTGCTAAATTTAAAGTGCCAGCATACGCATCAAATTTGCTTGCAGATTTTGACAGCTCGCGCTGCCTGTCCATGGCTTTCTCAAAACCCTCCATATCTAAAGTATAATTTTTTTCGCGCGCAATATCGGCTGTTAAATCTACCGGAAACCCATAAGTGTCGTAAAGTTTAAATACGGTTTCGCCCGCCAATTGTTTTTTGGACACCGCTGATTTTTCTAAAAACGCCTGTTCTAATAATTTCATACCTTGTGATAAGGTGCGCATAAATTGCTCTTCTTCAACTTTCATCACATGAGCAATCTCGGTGTGACGCGTAACGAGTTGTGGATAAGCTTTTCCCATCACGTCAATTAAAGCGGGTAATAATTGTACAAAAAAATTTTCTGGCATATTTAACTTATAACCGTGCCGCATGGCACGACGCATAATACGTCTTAAAACATACCCACGCCCCTCATTTAAAGGACGGATGCCATCAGCAATTAAGAAAGCCGTGGCGCGTAAGTGATCTGCGATCACACGCAAAGATTGATGGTGAAGATTTTGAATATTCGCAATATTGGCAGCAACCTGAATAATGGGCATAAATAAATCAGTTTCATAATTATTATGCACTTTTTGCATGACCGCAGATAAACGCTCTAATCCCATTCCCGTATCCACCGAAGGCTTGGGTAAAGGCTCCAAAGTGCCATCTGCCAATCGGTTGTATTGCATAAACACTAAATTCCAAATTTCAATATAGCGATCACCATCTTCTTCCTTACTACCAGGAGGACCACCTACAATCTCTTCGCCATGATCATAAAAAATTTCTGAGCATGGACCGCAAGGACCGGTGTCTCCCATTGACCAAAAATTATCTTTAGCGCCAATTCGTGAAAAACGTGTAGGATCAATACCTATTTCTTCCAGCCAAATTTTTTCGGATTCAATATCTTTGTCAAAAACCGTGATCCACAATTTTTCTTGAGGAAGCTTTAACTCTTCGGTTAAAAAATCCCAAGCAAAATGAATAGCTTCACGCTTGAAATAATCACCGAAGCTAAAATTACCTAACATTTCAAACAGTGTATGATGACGCGCAGTATAACCTACATTTTCTAAGTCATTGTGCTTTCCACCTGCACGCAAGCATAATTGAGCCGAAACCGCTTTATTAGAGCTCTTTTGAAACTCTACTCCTGTGGAAAATTTGTGCGTCGGTTTGGTGCTCGACTCCTCATGTACTCGCATGTACACTCCGGTTCCGCGCTCCGAGCCTCCTTCAACTTTTTTCGCAGAAGCAAGTTTCAAAAGAGGGCTATTGTCATTTTGCTTTTCCAAACCTAAAAATAAATTTTTAAAGGGTACCATGCCAGCATTGGTAAATAATAAGCTGGGGTCATTCGTAGGAATTAAGCTTGCGGAAGGCACGATAGGATGGCCGCGTTTAGCAAAAAAATCCAAAAATTTTTGCCTCAGGACGGTGCTTTTCATAATCAATCTCAAGTGGTAGAATGTAAACGAACGGTACTGCTGTTTTTGAGCCGATGCTTACGTAGCATGGGAATTGTCCCTAATTTTGGTGTGCAGCTTCATCAATGAAGTAGCCTAAAGAAATTATACGAATTCCCACTTTGAACTTAGGGTTCAACTCGAACACAGTACCGTTTTTTGTTGATTTAGAGTATGTCGTTTTTAAACAAATTCGATCATCGCCATTGGAGCTTTGTCACCAGGACGAAAGTTGGCTTTCAATACTCGAGTATAACCACCAGCGCGTTCAGCATATTTTTTAGCAGTCACATTAAAAAGCTTAGTGACAGCGTCTCGATCACGCAAACGTGCAAATGCTAAACGACGATTAGCCACGCTATCCGTTTTAGCTAAAGTAACCAGTGGCTCTATAAAACGACGTAACTCTTTAGCTTTCACCACAGTAGTAAAAATTCGCTCATGCGTGATGAGAGAAACCATCATATTTTTAAACATAGCCTTACGATGACTAGAAGTTCTGCTAAGATTTTTACCACTACAACGATGACGCATATAAATACCTTTTTTCTAAATATAAATATTTAAGCGCTTAAATATTCTCCATACCAAGGTGCAAACCATGGTTAAAGAGCGCTTGTTTAATTTCTACTAATGATTTTTTACCTAAATTTGGCATTGACATCAGTTGGTCTTCCGTCATTAAAGCCAAATCACGAACAGTTAAAATACGTTCTGTTTTTAAAGCATTCGCCGAACGCACAGTGAGCTCAAGCTCATCAACGGGAGCTAGTAAAATATCTCCTTGATCACGCGGGGATATATTTAGCGCATCCGCGGTGATACCGGAGAACGGCGCCAATTCTTCTTGCAATATTTTCGCTGCTTGAGCAACTGCTTCTGCAGGAGAAATGGTACCTGTAGTTTCAATATCTAATACTAAACGATCAAAGTCAGTTTTTTGTTCTACACGCGCATTTTCTACCGTATAAGAAACTTTACGAATTGGCGTGAAGCTGGCATCCAAATAAATGACATTGCCTTCAGTAGTACCTACTTTTTTGTGTTCTAATAATTCTTCTTCTGCTTGAGTTTTTTCTAGTTGAGAAGCAGGAACAAAACCTTTACCAGATTGTACACGAATAGTCATTTCTAAAGACTTAGCTTGTGTTAAATGCGCAATAATATGCTCTGGATTAAAAATTTCTACGTCGTGGGGTAAAGTGATATCTGCCGCTTTAACCACACCTGGGCCTTTAGCTTTAAGCTTTAATTCTACAGAATCCTTGTCTTTTAATACAAAGTGAATGCCTTTAATATTCAAAATGATGTTAATCACATCTTCTAAGACACCTGGAATCGTCGCATATTCATGCTCAACATCTTTAATAACCACCTCGGTAGGTGCAGCACCCGTGATAGAAGAGAGTAATACTCGACGAAGTGCATTACCTAATGTATATCCAAACCCACGATTAAGTGGCTCGAGGACAACTTGTGCACAAACTGAATCTAATTGACGAACATTAATATTTGGCATTTACTCACCTTAACTGACGTTGAGATTAGGGTACAGTGACAAGCCTACCTATAAACGAATTGTCACCACACTCTTAACTAAAATAAAAAATTTTAGTGCGAAAGCACTAAAGTAAACTTACTTAGAATACAATTCTACCACGAGGTTTTCATTATATTCGCTTGGCAAGTCTGTCCTATCTGGTAAACGTTTATAAGCCACTTGATATTTATCGGCTTCAACTTCCAACCAATCAGTAGCAGGACGTTGTGCGCTTACTTGGATAGCTGAAGCAATGCGGGACTGATCTCGTGCTTTTTCACGAATAGAAACCACATCTCCTGGAGCTACTTGACAAGAAGGAATATTAACTACTTTGCCATTTAACAAAATAGCACAATGCGACACCAATTGACGGGCTTCAGCACGAGTTGCTGCAAAACCTGCGCGGTACACGATATTATCTAAACGTGATTCTAATAATTGCAAAAGCACTAAGCCTGTTGATTGCTTAGCACGTGCTGCTTTTTTATAGTAATTACGGAACTGTCTTTCTAACACCCCATAAACATGTCTTAAAATTTGTTTTTGATGGAGCTGCGCTGCATAGTCAGAAACTCGGGGTTTCATACTACCATGTTGCCCTGGGCGTTTATCCGCTTTACATTTTGTATCTAAATTGCGTACGCCGGATTTTAAGGATAAATCCATCCCCAGCGCTCTTGATAATCTACATTTTGGTCCAATATACCTTGCCATGAATGTTTTCTCTCTCGTTAATTGCTTTCTTTAAACACGACGTCGCTTTGGAGGACGACAACCATTGTGGGGAATACCTGTATTATCTTTAATGGCAGATATTTTAAAACCTAAATTAATAAGAACGCGGATAGAAGACTCTCTACCCGAACCAGGCCCACGCGCTAGTACCGTTACTAATTTCATCCCATATTCTTTTTGAGCAATAGTCGCCACTTTCTCCATTGCTACCTGCGCTGCAAACGGTGTACTTTTTTTGGAGCCCCGATAACCTGACGCGCCCGAAGTTGACCATGCAATCACATTGCCTTGCATATCTGTGCAACTAATAATTGTATTGTTAAACGAAGAAACAATATGCATCACTCCTTCAGCAATTGATCCCTTTGATTTTTTCTTTCGTGTCTTTAATACTTCTTTAGATTTTACTGGTGCTTTTGCCATGTACTTACCTTTAAATTATGGATTACTTCTTGATTGCTTTTCGTGGCCCTTTACGAGTTCTCGCATTCGTACGAGTCCTCTGGCCTCTTACCGGAAGACCGCGACGATGACGTAGCCCTCGATAACAACCTAGATCTACTAATCGCTTAATCGCCAATGCTTTTTCACGACGTAAATCACCTTCTACTTTAAATTCAGCAACTAATTTACGTAGTTTTTCTATCTGATCTTCGGAAAGATCTTTCGTTTTAGTTTCTAGATGAACTTTTGCTTTTTCGCAAATTTGTTTTGCAGTAGGGCGTCCTAGACCAAAAATATAGGTCAACGCAATACCAATGTGTTTATTAAGTGGGAGATTAACACCCGCAATACGCGCCATTTACTTTACTCCTGGCAAATTAAAAAAACGTTAATGATAATATAAATACCCTTTAAAAATCAAGTTAAATTAACCTTGTTTTTGCTTATGTTTTGCTTCTTTACAAATAACACGAACTGTACGACCACGTTTTACTATTTTACAATTACGGCAAATACGTTTTACCGAAGCTCTGACTTTCATAGTTGACCTCTTAATTAAAATCTTAAAACTTACTCTTATTCAACAAACTTTCATACTGCTGGGACAATAAATGCGATTGTAGTTGCGCCATAAAATCCATAGTAACGACCACAATAATCAACAAGGATGTTCCTCCAAAGAAAAACTGAACATGCCATGTCAACATTAAGAACTGGGGTAATAACGACACCAGCACTAAATATAAGGCACCAACTAGAGTGAGTCGAGTAATCACTAAATCTATGTAAGAAGCGGTTTGCTCACCAGGACGGATCCCAGGAATAAATGCTCCTGATTTTTTCAAATTATCAGCAGTTTCTTTTGGGTTAAACACTAATGCGGTGTAAAAGAAACAAAAGAAAATAATCGCTGCTGCATAAAGCGCTACCCACAAAGGCTGCCCCGGCGATAAAGCCAAATTCAATTGCGCCAACCATAAATGATGGTTAAGTGAGCTGCCAAAAAACTGCAGTAATGAAGCTGGCAACAAAATAATGCTAGAAGCAAAAATTGGTGGTATCACCCCTGACATATTAATTTTAAATGGCAAATGCGATGTTTGGGCTGCCATTAATCGTTTGCCTTGCATACGTTGCGGATAATTAATAGTAATCCTTCTCTGTGCTCGCTCCATAAACACTACAAAAGCGATCACTAAAAACACAACAGCTATAATCACTAACAAAGATAAAAAAGCTAATTGACCTTGACGAACTTGCTCAAAAGTACGAGCAATCGCGGAAGGCAATCCTGAAACAATTCCAGCAAAAATAATGATAGAAATACCATTCCCTATTCCGCGCTCAGTAATTTGTTCGCCAAGCCAGAGAACAATCATCGTACCGGTCACTAACGTAATAATGGATAAGAAATAAAAATTGTAAGCTGGGATTTGTACCACCCCTTCTGACATTAACCATTTTGATATCCCAATAGATTGCAACAATGCAATAAATAAAGTCAGATATCGTGTATACTCATTAATTTTACGTCTGCCTTGCTCTCCTTCTTTTTTCAACTGCTCCAAGCTCGGTAACACAGAAGTTAACAATTGCAAGATAATGGAAGCTGAGATATAAGGCATAATTCCTAAAGAAAATACCGACATTCTCAACAAAGCATTCCCTGAAAACATGTTAAACAAACCTAAAAAACCATTCGTTTGCGAATTAATTAAATTTGCAATTTTATGGGCATCTAAACCAGGAACAGGGATATGAGCTCCTAACCTAAAAAACAATAAAGCCAACAATAAGAAAAGTAACCTTTTGGTCACCTCTCTATAAGGCGCATTGTTAGTGGATAATTTAGGAGCTTGGCTTTTCATGAAAACAAATTATTCCTGGCTCTCAATAATTTTTCCACCTTTTGCTTCAATAGCCGCACGAGCTCCCTTAGTGACGCTTAAACCTTTCAGAATATAAGCCCCAGTTATTTCGCCATTTAAAACAAATTTTACTTTGTCTGCACGATGAGGCACGAGTTTTGCTGCTTTCAAAACCAATAAATCGACTTCTCCGGGCTCCACTTTGTTCAATTCAACTAAACGCAAAGTAAAGGTATTTAAATTAACGCGTGAATTAAAACCAAACTTAGGCAAACGGCGTTGTAATGGCATTTGACCACCTTCAAAGCCCACCTTGTGGAAGCCCCCCGCACGTGCTTTTTGCCCTTTGTGACCGCGGCCGGAAGTTTTACCAAGGCCACTACCGATACCACGCCCTAAACGTGTTTTTTTAGGTTTTGACCCAGGAGCAGGTTTTAATGTATTTAATTGCATAGTCATTTTTTTAATCTCATCAGGCGTTAATATTTAATTCTTCAACAGTCTTACCACGTCTTCTAGCAATGGTTTCAGGGCTCGCCATCGCTAATAATCCATTAAGGACAGCACGAATAACATTTTTAGAGTTACTGGAACCTACAATCTTAGCTAACACATTGCCTACACCCAAGACTTCAAATACCGCACGAGCGGCACCCCCAGCGATAATACCCGTACCTTCAGAGGCTGGGAGCATCACCACTTTAGATGCGCCAAAGCGTGATTCCGCACGATGTAAGATCGTAGTGCCATTAAGTTCTACTTTTACCATGTTACGGCGAGCTGCGTACATAGCTTTTTGAATGGCCACTGGAACTTCTTTAGCTTTACCACTCCCTATTCCAATCCGGCCTTTTCCATCTCCCACAGCGACTAAAGCGCTAAAACTAAAAATGCGGCCGCCTTTTACAGTTTTTGCAATTCTTTTAACTTCAACTAATTTTTCAATAAGACCATCACTGTTAGTGGATTGATCAAAACTTGTCATGGTTATTACCTTAATTATTTATTTAAAATCCTAAACCAGCTTCACGCGCTGCCTCTGCTAAACGTCTCACACGGCCATGATACATAAAGCCTGAACGATCGAAAGCTACTTCTTTAATATTTAAAGCCAATGCTTTTTTAGCAATTTCAGCTCCTACCCAAGCAGCTGCATCACATTTAGTTTGTTTGGCATTTTGTGCTTTAAATGCTTTTTCCACTGTAGAAGCTGAAGCTAATACCTTGCCATCCAGATCTAATAATTGAGCATAGATATGTTGGTTCGATTTATAGATCGAAATACGTTGAGCTTCCACTCTTTTAATGATGCCTCGAGTTTTTTTCGCTCGACGTAATCTTGCCGTAGTATTTTTCATGGCTTCACCTTATTTTTTCTTGGTTTCTTTAATCTTAATCGCCTCACCTGCAAAGCGAATACCTTTCCCTTTATAAGGCTCGGGCGGTCTATAACGACGAATTTTTGCAGCCACTTGCCCAACAAGATTTTTATCCGCACCTTTAACCAAAATTTCAGTTTGACTAGGGGTTTCAATCGTGATTCCTGTCGGCACATCAAAAACAACAGGATGAGAAAATCCTAATGTTAAGTTTAATTTCTTTCCTTGCGCCTGTGCACGATAACCGACACCTACTAATTCTAATTTAAGTTCGAAGCCAGTTGTCACTCCATAAATCAAATTTTTTAACAAAGCCCCTACTGTTCCGGTAACTTGTTTTAAAGTGGTTCCATTAGTAGTAGCGACCACTTGAGCTTCTTTGCCATCAAGGATATTAATAGAAACCCCATCTGTTAATAAATTTTGACTGACAGCACCCTTTGGCCCCGTCACCGTTACCATTTTGTTGTCAATTTTAATGTTGACACCACCCGGAATTTTAATGGGTGATTTAGCAATTCGTGATATTGAAGACATAAAAATTTAATCCATCATTAAAATACATAACATAATATTTCGCCACCCAGATTCAACTGGCGGGCTTGCGCATCAGACATAACACCTTTAGAAGTAGTCACAATAGCCACACCATAACCGTCGATCACTTTAGGCAAGTGAGATACTCCAGAATAACGACGACAACCAGGCTTACTCACGCGTTGTAACTTAGAAATCAATGGCTTGCCATCAGCATATTTCAACACAATATGTAATAGACGACGTCCATTTTTTTCTTCTTCGCGAAAACTTTCAATATAGCCTTCATTTTGCAAAGTGGCGGCAATCGCTACTTTAAGTTTTGATGAGGGCACTAATAAAGATGGCTTACGCATTAAGCTAGCATTATTGATGCGATTAATTAAATCAGCAATGGGATCTTGCATTGTCATAATATGAAACCTAACCTCAATAAATTAAATTACCAACTGGATTTTACTACTCCAGGAATTTCGCCACGCATCGCTAATTGACGTAGCATCGAACGAGAAAGTCCAAACTTACGATACACTCCTCGAGGACGACCAGTAATAGCACAACGATTTCTTAAGCGTGTCGCTGATGAATTGCGTGGAAGCTTTTGTAACTTCAAACGCGCTTCATATCGCTCTTCTTCACTTGCATTAATGTCTTTTGAAACCGCAAGTAATTTAGCACGCTGGTTTTTATAGCGCGCCACCATTTTTCTACGCTTTGTTTCACGATTGACGATAGATTTTTTAGCCATTTTTAACGATCTCTAAAAGGAAAATCAAAATTAAGTAATAATACTTTAGCTTCTGCATCTGTTTTAGCCGAAGTAGTAATAGTTACATCCATCCCCAACAGGGTATCCATATCTTCATAATTAATTTCTGGAAATACAGAACAATCCCTTAAGCCCATTGAGTAATTTCCACGGCCATCTAAATTAGATTTTAAACCACGAAAATCTCGTATCCTAGGAATTGCTACGGTAATCAAGCGCTCCAAAAATTCATACATGCGCTTACGACGCAATGTGACTTTACAACCAATAGGCCATTCCTCACGAATCTTAAAGCCTGCAATCGAATTTTTAGCTTTAGTAACCACCGGTTTTTGGCCAGAAATCTTCGTTAATAAATTGAGCGCACTGTTTAAGTGTTTTTTATCTGCCGCCGCTTCCCCAACTCCCATATTGAGGGTAATTTTCTCAATCTTAGGAACCATTAATACATTTTTATACTTAAATTGTTTTTGTAAAGCAGAGACAATTTTAGTTTTATATAAATTTTCGAACTCTGTCATAGTTACGCCTGTTCGATTACTTGATTAGTTGATTTAAAATAACGGACTTTTTTGCCGTCTTCTGTGTATTTAATACCTACTTTTCCAGGTTTGCCAGATTGCACATCAAACAAAGCAATATTGGAATAATCCAGACTGGATTCTTGCTCAACAATACCTCCTTGAACATTGAGCTGTGGATTAGGGCGAACATGTTTTTTAACCATGTTGACACCTTCCACCACAACGCGCTTGATGCCTTTCTTGATGAAAAACTTCAGCACTTTCCCTCTTTTGCCTTTATCTCGACCGGCGATGATTTGTACCTCATCCCCTACTTTAATTTTATTCACAATCCCCTCTCTGATTCTTTATAAATAGTTCTAAATAACTTCTTCAGCAAGTGAAATAATTTTCATAAATTTTTCACTACGCAACTCACGCAATACTGGCCCAAAAACACGCGTACCAATTGGTTGATGTTGTGCGTTTAATAACACTACTGAGTTTGAGTCAAAACGTATCGCCGATCCATCCGTTCTGCGAATGCCTTTTTTTGTACGGACAATCACCGCAAAATAGACATCCCCTTTTTTAACTTTGCCACGGGGTACTGCATCTTTAATACTCACCCGTATAATGTCGCCGACAGAAGCATAACGACGATGCGAGCCCCCTAAGACTTTAATACACATCACACGTTTAGCACCACTATTGTCGGCAACATCCATTTCCGATTGCATTTGAATCATAACTTCACCTTACACTTTAGCGTTTTCGATTATTTTTACCAAGGTCCAAGCTTTTTTTCGAGAATAAGGCTTAGCCTGAGAAATCATTACTGTATCGCCGATATTGCATTGATTCTCATTATCATGCGCCATCACATGACGGTAACGTTTCACATATTTTTTATACGTAGGATCTTTCATAATATCATCGATACGTACGACGATCGTTTTTTCCATTTTGTTACTAATTACTTTACCCATGAGCGGTTGCTGATGTTTTTTTGTAGTCGCTGTTGTTGTCATACTTTTACCCCTTTCATCGCTAACAACATTTTGATGCGCGCCACATTTTTGCGAATTTCACGCAATAAATGCGTTTTGACTGCTTGGCCGCTGACTTTTTGCATATGAATATTAAAACGTTCTTTTAATAAACTTGTTAATTCATTTTTTAATGCCTCTGAAGAAAGCTCAGCATAGTTTTTTTTCTTACTCATTACAATAATGTCCTAATCTCAAATACAGTTTTTAACGGTAGCTTGGCAGCAGCAAGTGTAAAAGCTTCACGCGCTACATTTTCAGGAATACCTTCAAGCTCAAACAACATTTTGCCAGGCTGAATAACCGCTACCCAATATTCGACATTCCCCTTACCCTTACCTTGACGAACTTCCAATGGTTTTTTAGTAATGGGTTTGTCTGGAAAAATACGAATCCAAACTTTACCGCCCCGTTTAATATATCGAGTCATCGCACGACGTGCGGCTTCAATTTGACGAGCAGTAATTCTGCCAGCCTCGGTGCTTTTTAAGCCAAATTGGCCAAAGCTGACTCGAGCACCACTCGTAGCCATTCCTCGATTTCTTCCCTTAAACTGCTTACGAAACTTCGTTCTTTTAGGTTGCAACATGATGACACTTTACTCAATAAAATTTATTCGGTGGTTTCAAAAACATCGCCTTTGTAAACCCAAACTTTCACCCCAATAATGCCATAGGTGGTTTTTGCTTCTGACAAAGCATAATCGATGTCTGCTCGTAAGGTGTGCAAAGGAACACGTCCTTCTCGATACCATTCTGTCCGTGCAATTTCGGCACCGCCTAAACGACCAGAAACAGTAATTTTAATTCCTTTAGCTCCTGCTTTTAAAGCAGCATTCACTGCTTTTTTCATTGCTCGTCTAAACATCACACGACGTTCAAGTTGTTGACAAATGGAATCAGCAATCAACTTAGCGTTTACCTCTGGCTTTTTCACCTCTTCAATATTAATGTGCACTTGCACACCTAATAATTGAGACAATTTTTGACGAACTTTTTCAATGTCTTCGCCTTTTTTACCAATAATAATGCCAGGCTTTGCCGCAAAAATAACTATTTTTGCTGTTTTTGTTAAACGCTCAATAACGATTCTGGCAATCCCTGCTGCTGCAAATTCTTTTTGTAAAAACAAACGTGCTTTATGGTCAGAAATTAAAGTTTCAGAAAACTTTTTACCATGCGCATACCATTTAGACGACCAGTCTTTAATTTTTCTTGCTCCGAGTCGCATACCGACCGGATGAACTTTCTGCCCCATTTTTACCTCGCCTCTTCTTGGAGAACAATCTTAATATGTGAAGTACGCTTTAAAATGCGATTACCCCGCCCCTTTGCTCGTGGATGCATTCTCTTTAATGTAGAACCAGCATCAACCGTCACTTCAGTAATTTTTAAGTCATCAACATCTGCAGAAAAATTATTTTCTGCATTTGCGATAGCTGAATTTAATAATTTTCTGAAAAGCTCATGGCTTTTTTGTAATCCAAAATTTAAAACATCTAACGCATTGTCTACTGATTTTCCACGAATCTGATCAGCAACTAAACGTGCTTTTTGCGGAGATACGCGAGCGTTAGTTAATTTTGCTTGTGTTGTTGCCATATTATTCACCTTTCTTAGCATCTGCCGCTTTTTTATCTACACCCGAATGCCCTTTGAACGTGCGTGTAGGAGCAAACTCACCCAACTTATGACCCACCATATTTTCAGTTACAAACACAGGGATAAAAACTTTTCCATTATGAACGTTCAGTGTTAAACCAATCATTTCTGGCATAATGATTGAACGACGTGACCAGGTTTTGATTGGTTTTTTATTCGACGTTTCAACAGAATCAAGTACTTTATTTAACAAGTGATGATCAATATACGGACCTTTTTTTAATGAACGAGCCACAAATTATCCCCTACCTTTTCTTTTGCTAATAATCATATTTGAAGTGCGCTTATTACTACGCGTCTTATAACCTTTTGTTGCAATACCCCACGGAGTAACAGGATGACGCCCTCCTGAAGTTTTTCCTTCCCCACCACCATGCGGATGGTCAACTGGATTCATGGCCACACCACGTACCGTCGGCCTTACACCACGCCATCTTTTAGCACCTGCTTTACCCAAAGAAATAAGGTTGTGCTCTTCATTACCTACTTCGCCAATCGTAGCACGCGCTTTCACTAATATTTTACGCGTTTCACCAGACTTCAAACGAATAACTGCATACCCACCATCTTTTGAAATCAATTGAGCGGAAGCCCCTGCAGATCTTGCCAACTGACCGCCTTTACCAGGCTTCAATTCAATATTATGCACTACCGTACCAATAGGAAGATCTTTTAATTCCATCGAATTACCTATCACAATAGGAGCATCACTACCCGATTGCACCTTAGCTCCAACTTCTAAACCGCGTGGGCATAAAATGTATCGACGCTCGCCATCCGCATACAATAGTAAAGCAATATTGGCAGAACGATTGGGGTCATATTGAATCGATTCAACCGTAGCTGGAATACCATCTTTAGTACGTTTAAAATCGATAAGACGATAAGTACGTTTATGACCGCCTCCCATATGTCGGACGGTAATACGTCCTGTGTTGTTACGACCCGCGTTCGATTTTAATTTAGCTTTTAAACCCTTAGGAGGACGCACTGCTTTTGACAAAGCACCACGTACTATTTTAATAACGAAACGTCTACCAGGAGAGGTGGGACGAGTTTTAACTATTGCCATAATATTTTACCTTGAATCATCTATTGTGCTTGTGCTGCAAAATTAATATCAAAACCTTCTTTTAACGTAACGTATGCTTTTTTAATATTAGCGCGCTTACCTACCTTGCCTGCAAAAGTTTTTGTTTTCCCTTTGATAGAAACAGTGCGCACTTGCGCAACTTTTACATCAAATAATTTTTCTATAGCTTCCGAAATTTGCGCTTTAGAAGCTTTAGGTTGCACTTTAAAAACAATTGTTTTTTGTGTTTCAGTTAAGCGATGAGATTTTTCTGTCACTACCGGCGCGATAATGATTTGTGTTAAGTGATGTTGAGTACTCATACAAATTGTTCCTGTAATTGACGAATAGATTCAGGCGTCATAATAATTTTTTCAAAACGAACTAGACTTACAGGATCAATTGAATAAACATCACATAAACCTACTTGATGTAGATTTCTTACCGCCAAATAAAGTGATTCAGTAATTTCTTCTGGAATTAATAAGACATTCCGTGAATCAAAATTAGCCAACAGCGCTAAAGCTGCTTTAGTTTTAGGTTCGCTCACATCGATTTTATCAACAATCATTAAGCGACCCGTACGTAATAATTCAGAAACTATCGATTGGATAGCCACTCGATACATTTTTTTATTAACTTTTTGTGAATGATCTTGTGGACGAGCGGCAAAAGTCACACCACCCTTACGCCAAATAGGACCACGTGTAGTACCAGCACGCGCGCGACCTGATCCTTTTTGCTTCCAGGGTTTAGCACCACCACCTCTCACTTCAGCACGTGTTTTTTGTTGTTTAGTACCAGCTCGCGCACCCGCTTGATACGCCGTCACCACCTGATGAATCAAAGACTCACGATAAGGTGCGTTAAAAAAGTCATCCATCACTTCAAACGAAGTAGCTTTTTTGTTATCTAAATTTAAAGATTGAACTTGCATGCTATTACCCTTAACCTTTATTCGCTGTTTTAACTGCAGGCTTAATGACGACCAAACCACCAGGGGCACCAGGCACAGCACCTTTAACTAGTACTACTTTCTTTTCAGGTAATACTTGAACGACTTCAAGGTTTTGTACCGCCACTCGCTTACCACCCATGCGACCAGCCATTTTTTTACCTTTAAATACACGTCCTGGCGATTGACGTTGCCCGATAGAACCTGGCGCACGATGCGATAAAGAGTTACCGTGCGTAGCATCACCCATAGAAAAATTATGACGTTTAATAGTCCCCGCAAATCCTTTTCCTCGACTTACACCAAACACATCAACGAATTGACCTTTAGCAAAGAGATCTATTTTAATTTCATCGCCTGCTTTATAACTACTGACGTCATCTAAACGAAACTCCATTAATCCTAAACCAGGCTCAATGGCAGCTTTGGCGTAGTGCCCTTTCAATGCATTCGTCACTTTACGATTTTTCTTATTTCCGTAAGCTACTTGAATAGCCGTATAGTCTTTATCTTTTACTTGACTTACTTTTTGATCAAGCACTTCAATCACTGTCACAGGCAAAGAAACGCCCGACTCATCAAAGACTCTTGACATGCCGCATTTGCGACCTACTAAACCTAAACTCATAACGAAACCTTTTATATATTCTGTTCAGTGAATTAATCCACACTAATTTCTACATCAACACCTGCCGCCAAATCTAACTTCATTAATGCATCTACTGTTTTATCAGTAGGCGCAATAATATCAAGTAAACGTAAGTGAGTACGGATTTCTAGCTGATCGCGCGCATCTTTATCTACATGAGGCGAAACTAAAATAGTTAACTTTTCGATTTTTGTTGGCAATGGTATAGGACCACAAATTTGTGATCCTGTACGCTTAGCAGTATTCACAATTTCTTTCGCAGATTGCTCAATAATTTTATAATCATAAGCTTTAAGTCGTATGCGAATACGTTGCTTCAATGATTTAGATTGAGAAGCGCCTGACCCAGCTTTTGGAGAAGTTGCACCTGCTTTGACTGCGGTGGCTTTTGCAGAAACTGCGCTACTTTTAGCCGCTTTTTTCACAGTTTTTGTTGACGTGGTTTTTTTTGTCGAACCTACGGATGCATCTTTCATATTTTCATGCGTTTTTTCATTTGCAGTAGACTGCGTCATACGATTAACCTGTTAAATAACGTTAAACTAACAATTTTCGGAAAAGCCTTGCATTATAGCAGGGATTTTTTTTCATTACAACACTTTTTTATACTTTTTTATTCCTTTTGAGTACGTTTAGCAATAATGGCTTCAGCCACATTCGCGGGTGCTTCCATATATTTTGCAAATTCCATGGAATAACTCGCTCGACCTTGTGTAGCCGAACGGAGATCAGTAGCATACCCAAACATTTCAGCCATAGGAACTTCCGCTAATACCACGCGTCCTGCAGGAGAGTCATCCATACCTTGTATCACGCCACGACGACGATTTAAGTCACCAATTACATCTCCCATATAGTCTTCAGGAGTAATAACTTCAACTTTCATAATCGGCTCGAGCACCACAGGTTGTGCTTTTTTCGCGCCTTCTTTGAAACCCATAGAACCCGCAATTTTAAAAGCCATTTCATTGGAGTCGACATCATGGTAAGAACCATCAAACAAAGAAACTTTGACATCCACTACGGGGTAACCTGCGATCACACCATTTTGCATTTGTTCTTTAATACCTTTTTCAACTGCAGGCACGTATTCACGTGGAACCACACCACCCACAATATCATTCACAAATTCAAAACCAGCACCTGCTTCTTTCGGCTCAATACGCAACCAAACATGACCATACTGACCACGACCACCACTTTGACGAACAAACTTGCCTTCTTGTTCTACTGATTTGCGGATGGTTTCTCGATAAGCGACTTGTGGCTTACCTACGTTCGCTTCGACATTAAATTCACGCTTCATCCGATCCACAATGATTTCTAAATGTAATTCACCCATTCCCGAAATAATAGTCTGACCAGACTCTTCATCTGTACGCACACGGAAAGAAGGATCCTCTTGAGCAAGCTTATTAAGGGCAATCCCCATTTTTTCTTGGTCTGCTTTTGTTTTTGGTTCAACCGCTACCGCAATCACTGGCTCAGGAAACTCCATACGCTCAAGAATGATCACGTTATTAGCGGCAGATAAAGTATCTCCCGTCGTCGCTGTTTTTAAACCAACCACCGCAGCAATATCACCCGCACGAACTTCTTTGATTTCTTCTCGGGTGTTTGCATGCATTTGTACAAGTCGACCAATACGTTCTTTTTGATCTTTGACAGAGTTATATACACTGTCACCACTATTTAATACACCAGAGTAAACACGGACAAACGTTAAAGTTCCTACAAAAGGGTCCGTCATAATTTTGAAAACCAATGCAGAAAAAGGTTCTGTGTCAAGCGCTTTACGTTCAGCAGGCTCACCATCTTGTAAAATACCTTTCACTGGAGGAATATCACTTGGAGCCGGTAAATAATAAATAATGGCATCCAACATGGCTTGCACGCCTTTGTTTTTGAATGCCGAACCACAAACAGTAGGAACGATTTCACTGCGAATGGTACGCTCACGTATCCCTTGACGAATCTCTTCTTCTGACAGATCTCCTTCTTCAAGATATTTATTCATGAGTTCTTCAGAGCCTTCAGCCGCAGCTTCCACCATGTGCTCTCGCCATTTTTTGCACTCTTCAAGCATAGAGGGCGCAATATCGCGCGCTTCATAAGTTAAACCTTGATCTTTTTCATTCCAATAGATCGCTTTCATACGAATAAGATCTACCACACCTTCAAAATTTTCTTCAGCCCCGATAGGCAATTGAATAGGAACAGCAACCGCCCCTAAGCGCTCTTTCATTTGCTTGACAACATTTAAAAAGTTGGCGCCTGCGCGATCCATTTTATTAACAAAAGCAATACGAGGAACATGATATTTGTTTGCTTGACGCCACACCGTTTCAGATTGAGGTTGCACACCACCTACGGCACAAAATACAACACAAACACCATCGAGTACACGTAAAGAACGCTCAACTTCAATGGTGAAATCTACGTGCCCGGGGGTATCAATAATATTGATCCGATGAAGAGGAAATTGATTATCCATGCCTTTCCAATGCGCAGTAGTAGCGGCAGAAGTAATAGTAATACCACGCTCTTGTTCTTGCTCCATCCAGTCCATGGTAGCAGCCCCCTCATGCACTTCACCAATTTTGTGTGTGACGCCTGTATAAAACAAAATACGTTCGGTAGTAGTGGTTTTACCTGCATCAATATGCGCAGAAATACCAACGTTACGGTAATTACCTATGGGTGTTGTACGAGCCACAATTAAACCTCTTTTAAGTTTTAAATTAAGTGAAAAACAAAGCCTCGGCAGAATCCGAGGCTTTTTAATATTTACAATTCGCTAAGTCAAAACAGAAAACATTGATGTTCGAGTATCGTAGTAAAGCATACGCAGTTTGGTATGTGAGCCACGAAGCACAGCACCTCAACGTTTTAGGGCCGACGTAGTAGAATTGTTAACGTGCAAAATGTGCAAAAGCTTGATTAGCCTTAGCCATGGCATGCATGGTTTCGCGTTTTTTAACTGCACCGCCTTTGCTTTCTAAAGCATCTAAAAATTCACCAGCCAACTTCAATACCATTCCTTTTTCACCTCGAGACTGCGCACACTCAATAATCCAACGCATACCCAATGCATCTCGGCGACTTGCGCGAACTTCAGTAGGAATCTGATAAGTAGCTCCACCTACACGACGAGCACGGACTTCAACGGTAGGACGAACATTGTCAAGAATGGCTTCTAACAACTCTACTACGCTAGTAAAACGTGCGCCTCCATGATGACCACCTGCATCACCACCTTCGCCACCCTCTCCTTCTGTTTTTTTGCTTTTTTGTTTGAGGCGCTCTTCAACTTTAGCTAAAGCCCCATAAACAATATCTTCCGCTAAACTTTTTTTACCATTTTTCATGACGCGGTTAATAAATTTTGCGATCAACATACTACCAAAAACTGGATCGGCTAGAATTTCACGCTTTGCAACAACTTTTCTTCTCGGCATATTAATCTACTCAAAAATTATTTCTTCTTACTACGTTTGGCACCATACTTCGAACGACCCTGATTACGTTTTGTTACACCAGAAGTATCCAAAGCTCCACGAACAATATGATATCGCACACCCGGCAAGTCTTTTACCCTACCACCACGAATTAATACCACGGAGTGCTCTTGAAGATTATGACCTTCCCCACCGATGTAAGCAGTCACCTCAAAACCATTAGTTAAACGAACCCGCGCGACTTTACGTAAAGCGGAGTTTGGTTTTTTGGGTGTTGTGGTATACACACGCGTGCACACACCACGACGCTGGGGGCAACGCGCTAAAGCCGGACTTTTACTTTTCCACACAGGTGTAAGTCGGCCTTTTCGAACTAGTTGGTTTACTGTAACCATTAAATAATCTCCAAAAACAATTTCTTACTAAGACGTGTTGACAATTTGCTAAACAACAAATTATCAGCACGCCCTAAAATTTTAATTTTCGCTTTTCAATCAATTGTATTGAATTACTGACGAGCGAGTTAACACATGGATGCGGATGAAATACGATAAAGCCCACAAACAAAGGTGGAAAATTTTACCTAGCTATGAAACGAAAGTCAAGTAATTTGTAGAAATATCTCTATACAGCACAAAAAATTGTGCTCACTTCTCTGACAACTGATTCAACACTCCATATTGTGCTTGCAATGATGGAGCACTATTACCCACAAACCATGGTAGCATCATCCCCACATCATTTGAGCCATTAATATCAATACTCCCACCTTTCGTTCCATCGAGTATACTCAGGTCATTATTCCCTTTATTCTGCAGCAAAACACCTGAGGTATTAACAAAGTTTCCTACAATGCGCGCTGTATCTCCACTTCCTTGATTTAAAGCAGATACCACTGCAGAATCATTTGAAGATCCCCCTACCACATTAGCTTGCATAGAGATAGCATCATTGGCTCCAAGATTTTTTAGTTGAACATTCGCATGCTCCATCGTAGAGTTAGCTCCCTTACCTTTCACCGCAATATCGTCATGTGTTCCTACATTAGTCAAATCAATTTGGCTATCAATGACGGTATTATGAACAGCAGCTCCTGAGACCCCGCTATCGAGCGAGATAAAATTATCAGCGCCTGAACCATTAAGCGCTGTAATTTTATCACCGTTCACGTAGTTACTAACTTCTCTGCTGCCTTCCTTTCATTGCTGAGGAGGTGTTACTGGGCTAGTCACATTTCCATTATTGCTAAACAATGTGCTATCAGTCGCTGTGATCGTGCTATTTTTTACGATATTGGAAGTGCTGTTACCCGCGCCTACTGAATTGCCTGAATGAGCACCTGTGTTACCCACTCCTTGTACCGCAGCTGTATTAGTGCTGCTATTTACACCACCAATTTGGGCACCGTTGTCTGCAGTGTTTCCATTATCCTTAACAGGCACATTTAATACCTTATTATGGCTGCCATTATCGGCCGTCAACGACGAACGGGGATTCTCTATTATTGTGGGCGCATTAAGGCGTGTATTTACATTAGTCGTCTGTTTAATGTTGTTACTGTGAATTGTCGTATCAACGTGATTATGGCGTGCGTTTTCTGCATTTATTACTCTATCAACCTTGGGAGCAGCACGTTTAGCATTTTTATCTATTTCGGCTGAATCAGCAAAAGTTAGTGAAGAAACGGTTAAACCCACAACAGAAACCATTAAAATTTGAGCAAGTGTTTTCATAAGAGTCCTTGATGATTAATAATTAAAGAAACGTGAGCATGTTAGCATAATTACTTTTAATTTTTCAAACTAACCACCGCATCAATTTCTACCAACGCATTTTTAGGTAAAGCGCTTACTCCAATGGTGGTGCGTGCAGGATAGTTATCAAAAAAGAAATTAACCATTCCTTCATTGAGTTTAGGATAATCTTCAGCAAAATTTTTAAGGTAAATGGTAAGCTTCACTATTTGGCTTAATTCACCACCCGCAGCACTCAATACGGCTGCCATATTTAAAAAAACTTGCTTGATTTGCTCTTCAAAAGTCTGCCCCACTAACTCGCCGGTAGCGGGATCGATCGCTATTTGACCAGACAAATACACAACATCATCGACGACCACTGCTTGGCTATAAGCACCAATGGGTCGTGGTGCTAACGCCGTTTGAATAATTGTTTTCATGAAAGTTCCTTGGGAGCTGCTTGTTGAATAGATGAATCAACGTCAAAACGTTTAAAATTGGCATTAAACTCCTGAATCAATTGATTTGCATAGGATTGATAATCAGCAAGTAAAGGCCAAGTCTTGCGAGGATCTAGTAATTGACTATCCACACCCGGTAAATTTTTAGGAATTTTAAGATTAAAGCCGGGCAGTAAATCATATTCGATATTTTTTAATTTGCCTTCCACGATACTGTCCACAATAGTCCGCGTCACAGGAATGCTAAATCTTTCTCCTCCTTTGCCATAACCACCACCCGTCCAACCGGTATTCACTAAATATACATCTGCTTTGGTTTGATTAATTTTTTTCATTAATAAATCAGCATATACTTTAGGGGGGCGAGGAAAAAATGGCGCACCAAAACAAGTACTAAATGTAGTTTTAATACCTTTGCCCTGCCCCATTTCCGTACTACCCACTAAGGCCGTGTAACCACTTAAAAAATAATAAGCCGCTTGCTCACGGGTTAATAAAGCAACTGGGGGCAACACTCCATAAAGATCACAAGTTAAAAAAACAACTGCATTTGGTAAACCCGCATAATTTTTCTGAATTCTTTTTTCCACAAAACTTAAAGGGTAAGCCGCCCGCGTATTTTGTGTTAATGAACTATCATGATAATCTGGCTGAAGCGTAGTAGAATTTAGCACTACATTTTCCATGATTGTACCAAAGCGAATAGCATTCCAAATAATCGGCTCGCGCTCGGAAGAAAGATCAATACATTTTGCATAGCATCCCCCTTCAAAATTAAATACTCCCTCGGGAGACCATCCATGTTCATCATCGCCTAACAAATAACGCGCGGGGTCAGAAGATAATGTGGTTTTACCGGTCCCGGATAAACCAAAAAATAAAGCCACATTGCCAGACTCGCCTACATTAGCTCCACAATGCATCGGGAGTACATCTTCATCTGGCATAAGAAAATTCATCACCCCAAATAATGCTTTCTTCATTTCACCCGCATATCGCATTCCACAAAGCAAAACAACCTGGCGAGAAAAACTTAAAATCACGCAACCATCGGAATGTGTTTTATCGACAAGTACATCTGGCATAAAACCCGGTACATTCAAAATCGTCCAATGAGGACGATTCGCTTCAATAGAATTTTTAGTACGCTCAACAAATAAATTCTTACCGAATAAGTGTTGCCAAGCAGTTTCTGTAATCATCTCAATGGACAGTGCATATTTAGGCTCTGCGCCTACTTGCATATCTGAAACAAAATGATCTTTTGCATTAACATAGTCAAGGGCTTTTGTATAAAGCTGATCAAAAGCTTCTGCTTCAAAAGGTTGATTCACAGGTCCCCACGCCACTTTTTCAGCCGTCAAATGGTCTTTAACGATAAAACGATCCTTAGGGGAACGTCCCGTTCGTGTGCCAGTGTTAACAGTTAAAGCACCATTAGCAGCCAATCTCCCTTCGTGGCGAGCTAAAGCATGTGCAATTAATTCAGAGCTAGAAAGATTACGAAATACGGTTTTTGTGTTCATGATAATTTGAAGTGACTGAAGTTAAAAGCGCTTATTCTATCACATTAGCAGAACGATTTTTTATGGTGAAGAGAAAATGATAGTTATATTTTTTGCTCACAGAGCATGCGCCCCGAAAATAAGGTAAGCTCGGGGCGATGAAAACTACAACAACATTTAATTAATCTGAATCAATATGCAAATCTAATTTAATGCTGTGAGTAGGAACCACGGTTGAAATTGCATGTTTATATATCATTTGACTAATAGTGTTTTTCAGTAATACGATATCTTCATCAAACGCTTCAATTTGACCTTGCAATTTGATCCCATTAATCAAATAAATTGCAACTGGGACATTATGCGCTTTTAGCGCTTCCAAAAATGGATCTTGCAGATGTTGTGCCACACTATTTCTCCTTTTAAAATTATTGCTCTACTGCAATGTGTAAAAATTATTTTCATATATCTCTTAATCAATAACAATTAAACTAAGATATTCATTAAGAGCGCACGTTTCCAAATGTAGCACGCAACTTAATCTCAGATTACGAATTAATTGTATCTCAATTTTAATAAAAAAGCTATCAAGTTAAGTTCATTTTTTTTATTAATGTATTATTCTAGCAAACCAAGAAACAAGAGATTACATGCTCATTATGTTAGCAGGGATGATACTATAAACTGGCTATGGATACAATGCCAAACAAAAAAAATTTTTTACAAAAAATACAAAAAGATAAGATTGTTATTTACAATACTAATGGGGTCTGAAATTAATGGTAAAAAGATAATGTCCCAACCATAGCATTCCAAACATAATCAAAGCAGAATAAATCATCAGTAATTCAATAATGCCGTGATGAGAAAACACCCAAGGGATCACTTGCCCAAACATAATAAATAACAAAATTACCAGCGCTATAAGAGTAGCATAGGGAAACCACTTAGCACGAAAATGCAATTGTCGAAGATCGCGCCCTTGTGCGACATAGTGCTTACGAAATTTGTAATGACTCCACGCAATCCCGAACCAAGCAATGAAGCCTGATAAAGAAGAAACCTGCACAATATCTGTAAAAAATAAGCCATTACCCACAAAAGATGAAAGAAATACTAACGAACCTATCAATGCCGTCACTAAGAGTGCCAAAAGTGGAGTACCTGCATTATTTAATTTACCAAAAATTTTAGGTGTTTGCCCAACGCTCGCCATATACCATAAAGTTCGCGTTGCAGAATATAAGCTCGCATTCGTGGCAGAAAGAACTGCCACCAAAATAACAAAGTTAACCAAAGAAGCCGCATAAGTGACGCCAATCTTAGAAAACAATAAAGTAAAAGGACTCCACATCACATTATTTTGCACTGACAAAGAAGACATCGTATAAGGAAACAAACCACCAATAATAAAAGTGGTCAACAAATAAAATAAACTCAAACGCCAGAAAATTAAACGAATCGATTTAGGAATACTCAGGTGCGGATCTTGAGTTTCTCCTGAAGCAACACCAATAAGCTCCGTCCCTTGAAAAGAAAAACCCACAAATAAAAAAACGGTGACAAATCCAAATAATCCTTGATGAAAAGGCGCACCAGGAATTGTCCAGTTATGTACGACCAGCTCCGGATGATAACCTAGTAACAACATCCCTACAAAAATAAAAACGAGTACTACAATAATTTTAATGAGTGATAAAAAACTTTCAATTTCTGCATAAATTCGTACAGAAAAGATATTGGTGAATAAAACGCCGAAAAAAAATAATGCGGACAATAAAAATACACTTGCATGGGGATACCAAAATTGCATAATGATAACTGCAGCTGAAATTTCGGTAGCCACCGTGATCGCCCAATTAAACCAATAATTGTACGACATAGCAAAACCAAAGGAAGGGCTAATATAATCGGCAGAATACTTACAGAAAGTCCCGGTATGAGGGTCGTAAGTACTCATTTCTCCTAAACTGTTCATGAGGAAATAAACTACGACCGCCATCAAAAAATAAGCAAGTAACGCACCAGCAGGGCCTGCAATGGAGACCGCATAACCCGTTGTTAAAAACATACCAGTGCCCAAGGAACCACCCAGGGCAATCATATTTAAATGGCGAGTTTTAAGTTTTTTCGCCAGTTCAGTCATTGTAAACGAACCCTAGTACGTTAAAGCAATTTTTCCACCTGCTTAAACTCAAGATCCACAGGCGTAGAACGGCCAAAAATCGAAACGGAGACACGTAAACGATTCTTCTCATAGTTAACTTCTTCAACCACACCGTTGAAATCAGCAAAAGGACCATCAATAATGCGAATTACTTCACTCATTTCGTATAATATTTTTGGCTTAGGCTTATCAACACCTTCTCGCACTTTCCGCATGATTTGATCTGCTTCCGCATCCGAGATGGGAGTAGGGCGATCTTTATTAGAACCAATGAAGCCTAACACCTTCGGTACTTTACGAATCATGTGCCAAGTATCATCGGTAAGATGCATTTTTAACAACACGTAGCCTGGGAAAAATTTGCGCTCTGTTTTACGCTTTTTACCATCCTTCATTTCAATGACTTCTTCAGTCGGTACGATAATTTCACCAAAATATTGTGACAAGCCTGCTAACGCTGCACGGTCTGGAATAGATCGCATCACGGAATTTTCAAATCCGGAAGTAACATGTAACACATACCATTTTAAAACAATTTCTTCACTCATGTTCTTCCCCTAGCCTGTAATTAATGTGATTAGCCAAAGCCACAATGAATCCATCACCCAGAGCAGCAAAGCCAAAATAGCTACCAATACAATTACAGCCACCGTAGATTGTATGGTTTCTTGACGGGTTGGCCACACCACTTTACGTAATTCATTACGAGAAGCTTTAGCAAAATTTACAACTGCTTTACCTTGTGTAGTCCAAACAAATAAGCCAAAACCAATTAAGCAGACGCCGAGCCAATATAAGGCATGCCATATTTCAGCTATATTAGAAAAATAATAATGAGCTACTAGGCTTGCCACAAAAACAAAAAGGAGCACAAACCATTTGAGTTTGTTAAGCACGCTATTTTCATTGCTTATCGGTTGTTTGAGTTTAATTATCTCTACCATAGTTACACATATATCCTACTAAAAAATGGCAGGCCAGGAGGGAATCGAACCCCCAACCTGCGGTTTTGGAGACCGCCGCTC
>CAYYFQ010000008.1:0-79819 GCA_964471475.1 uncultured Gammaproteobacteria bacterium | reverse complement strand
ATAACTCTCTCTATTTTGTCAAGTTCAGACTCATTCTTCAATTAGAAAATACTTAAGCAGTGCTGTACACCATATTACTAAATTTTTTTAACTATTCTTTGAATAAGCTTGCTTAGATTATTCAGTTTCATTGTTTGCACGTAGCTTAACGAATTTTGAATAAGCTATAATTCGTTTGTTTCGATATTTTTAATGTAAAAAGTGTTTTTCTAAACTACAGTTTTTCAGATAAGTATTCGCCAGTTATCTTAAGCTTGATTTGACAAAAGAAGATCAAGAACTTATCGATACCCAATATTTACAGAATTGATATGGTAGTCATTTTGAAATTAAGCAAAAAACCTACTGTAGCAAACCCGGAACAATTTGAAGTAAAATGGCTACGATTTAGATAGACTACAGTAGAATATAAAATGTGCTAAATCCACGCCAGGATTGGTTGGAAAAAGCTAAAAAGGTCTTCTCAGCACTAACTCATGCTCAAAAAGTATTACGATTAGCGCTTGAGAAAAATAAAAAGTTAAAAAAAGTGACTTCAAGGACTGAAAAAGAAGCGCGACAAGAAGAAAAGTTTCGCCAAAAACAAGAAAAAAAGAAACAGCGCGGGCATTCATATTTTTGGGGGTGGTTATGATTATTTCTTATCAGGAATTTGAAAATGTTGATTTGCGGTCTGGCACTGTTGTTAAAGCAGAGCCATTTCCTCGCGCAAAAAAACCAGCATATAAGGTGTGGGTCGATTTCGGTGCAGAAATTGGTGTTAAACAAACATCAGCTCAAGTAACGGTGCATTACACACTAGAATCATTGATAGGACGTCAAGTTGTTGGCTGTGTTAATATGGGGAATAAAAATATTGCCGGATTTACGTCTGAATTTTTATTAGTTGGGTTTCCTGACAAAGATGGAGCAATTTGTTTATTAACGGTCGATCCTAATGTCTCTAATGGAATGAAAATGTTTTAATCCTAAGGTATGCACACCTTTTTTGTAGCTGTTTAAAGTTTTATAAAAAGACCCTCAAATTCGTTATTTAGTAACATTTTGATTAATCAAATATCTTCAACCTTGTGTAGATACCTTAGCGTAACGGGAGAGGCAATTCTGAAGAAATTTTTCTACCTCACAAAAGATGTTCCACGTGGAACAATATAGAAGCCTGCATATAGGATGAGTCCATAGTAACTAGTCACGCCGGGCTTCTGTGAGGAATGATTTTTGAATTTGCGTCACCTCTCCTTGACCCATCTCTCAATTGCTTTGAGAAAGATAAATCCATCCACTACTTTTATAAACCATTTTCACTTGAACGAATCCCACTAGATCACAGCTTATTTAGTAAAACGTTGAGCTCTACACCTGAAAGGATACCTAGCACACAAGAAAATACCCGCCAACCTAATGATCTTCAAGCATAAAATCCAATAAAAAATGTTCCACGTGGAACATTCTTTAACTGGTTCATCTAATCAACAAAACAAATTATCCTTGCTGACTCACAATAACCAACGCTGGTCTAAGCAGCCGATCGTAAAGCACATAACCTTTTTGCAAAACTTGTAATACTGTATTAGGAGCCACCGCATTGTTGGGAACAGCAGAAATGGCTTCTTGCTGCTCAGGATTGAAAGGCTGATTCAAAGGATCAACCACTGTCACATGAAATTTTTTCAATATATTCAAGAACAAATCTAGCGTCATTTGAGCGCCTTGACGCAAATTATCATTGTCGGCATGCTCTAACGTCTTCTCCAAACTATCTATAACAGGTAATAGTTCCCGAATAATCTTCCCCACGCTATAGCGCGCTGCATTTTCTACATCTTTTTCACAACGACGTTTTAAATTTTCCATTTCAGCTAAAATACGCAAATAATCATTTTTTTTAGCTTCCGCTTCATTACGGGCTGCATCTACTGCATTCTCTAAAGCAATAATTTCTTCGGGTGTTTTCGTCTCTAAGGGAGGCAAGCCTTCTAAAGGCTCTGTTGTTTCCGCAGCTTCAGCTTCGCGCTGAAGCTCTTCCCATTTTTTCTTATGATTTTGAGCATCGTTGTGATTCATAACGTAAACTTCCTTTCAATAAATTTAACGCTATTTTACATGAAATTTTTCTGTTGTGGTGTTTTCTTTCACCGCTTCACTGAGTACACAACAAAACCCATCGTCGTCATCCCGCGTACGCAGAAATCCACGTTGAAAAGTCTTAAAATAGCCCCTTTTGGTGGGGGTGATGGCATTTTTTTTATTTTTTTCGTGTACGAAGACCGCCTCAGTATCCTAGGGATCATTACGAAAAAAAGAGAGAAGCTCAACATATCGAGGCCACCCGCCAAATTTAGAATCAGATAGCTCCACACCACAAAAAAGCGTATACTGTAGCCGTATTATGAAAAAAATTTAGGGAAGAATTACTCACAACAAAACACTTTCAATCATTGGAGTCTATATGTTTAAAAAACTATTCCTGTTATCCTCTGTTCTATTGGCCAGTGTAGCTTTCGCAGACCCTCAAAATGTTCAAAGTATCTCCATCTCATTAGACCCAGACATTATCAGCAAAAATCACCCAACCGACCTCACTACTACCATTTATAAACTCGATCTAGACCACGAAACACCACTAGCCTCTTTCCCTTATGATAAAACTCAAAATCCTTACAATATTAGTGGCGACGTTTATTATGCCGGCGACACTTATATTAAAATACATATGGTAATGTCATACATGAGTAACAATCTTTCAAAAACTGCTGCTGGAAAATTATCAGCGCAACTAACTTGTGAATCAAAAGATACTTATAAGTTACCAATGTCTGGTGCCATTTATATCAGTTACCCAGCTGATTTTACCTGCGGATCGCCCACGACAGGCGCTAAGCATCGTTAAGTAATCAAAAAAACTCGCTGCTATGCTATAGTCCAGCGAGTTTTTATTATCCTAATAAAAAATAATGCGTTTCTTTTATAAAATAATTTTCACGACACTGCTTTTATGTGCCGCTTTAACATCACGCTCCGAAGAATTTCCTACCATTATTCCTGAAGTTGCTGTCACGGCCCCCATACATGGCGATGAAAATAATGAAGCTCAAACAACCACAATTTCTCATAAAAAAATAGCACAAACGCCTTCCCCGTCGCTTGAAGATTTGCTCAAAAGCCAAAGCGTGGTGCGAGTAACAAATAATTCAGGGAATAGTTATCAATCTATTTTGAGCTTGCGTGGATTCGGCGATAATGCCGAAGCAAATTCGCTAATTTTAGTCGATGGTTTTCCTTTAATAAACTCTAGTTTATTAGCACCAAATTTTAATGCAATTTTATTATCGGATATCCAAAATATAAATATCGAGCAAGGAAGTCGAGGCTCACTGTGGGGAAATCAAGCAGTAGGCGGCGTAATGGATATCCACACACAACATCCAATGCGCCAAGCAGCTCAATTTAATGTAGGATATGGCAGCTATAATCAAAAACTCATCAATGGTAGCTATAGTGACAAATTAGCGAATGGTTTTTTTTACAAACTACTTGCTTTTGGTTCACAAACTAACAACTATCGGCCACACAATTATCAATCTGACACTGGTTTAAATGCACAACAAGGATGGGATTATACGCAAGGTTCTGTGGCGATTAACGAGAAAATTTCTAATGACTCAGTGCAATTTCCTGGCCTTTTAACGCAAACGCAATACGATCAAAATCCACGCCAAGCAAGCGATACACAAGATTATATACATTATAGAACGCAAACTTATCAGCTACTAAATAAACAAGCTTTAAATAATGACTGGTGGTTAGAAACTAGAGCTTCGACGAATAGTGCACATAGTTTTGGTTTTTTTATGGGGTATTTTAGTGATACCGATACGTTAAATTGGCTGAATCCCCAATTAATCGGAATGGTGGGTCAAAATAAATTAACGCTTGGGTATGTGGGGGAAAAAAGTAACTATAAAGCTATCAGCGCTAATTTTAATTCCTCGCTCGCTCGCACAACCGAAAATGATCTTTATGCACAAAGTGTCATTCCTGTATTCAAAAAGTGGGATTTAACGCTCGGTGCGCGAGGTGCATGGCAAAATAACGATCCTCAATTAACTCTTGGGCAGCAAACTCATTATAGCAATCAAGTATTTGTGACCGAGCAGGGGATGCAATGGCATTTTAATCCTGATTGGGAGTGGTTTATTCGTCGTGATGGGAATTTTCGCTTTCCTAAAACAAATGAAGAAGTGTGGTTGCCTACTAATGTAACAGAATTAAAACCGCAAACCGGCACTTCGTATGAAACAGGATTGCAATGGCACACTCATCGTCAAACCTCTAAACTGAGCGTATATCAATTAAATTTACACAATGAAATTGCGTATAACCCAATGCAGACCCCCGAACAACCCTTTGGTGCCACCAATAATTTTGCAGCCACTTTACGACGTGGTTTTACCTTAAGCGAAGAATTTTCGCTTAAAAAAAATATTGA
Source organism: uncultured Gammaproteobacteria bacterium (assembly GCA_964471475.1). Lineage (GTDB taxonomy): Bacteria > Pseudomonadota > Gammaproteobacteria > CAISUE01 > CAISUE01 > JAJNBD01. The sequence goes on along the minus strand of CAYYFQ010000008.1, from coordinate 75,330 downwards.
TCTTGCAACGCAACTTAATTATGTCGATGCTCGTTTTAGTGGGGGGCCTTTTAAACATAATTTAATTCCTGCTGTTCCTGCGTGGGCTGCCAGCGCAGGAATTGCTGATCAATTTGCCACGCATTGGCGAGCAAGTTTTAACGAACTTTATACAGGAACAGCTATCGCTTCTAACGACGTCGCTAATGTGGGTACACGAGCTAATATTAACTGGTTAAGCCAATGTGCGTTACAATATTTTTATAAATTTATGGTCGTAAATTTAGAAGTGAACAATGTCTTCAATCGACGCTTTGCTGTCTATACGATTTACAATCAATCCACGCAAAGTGATTTTTACGCCCCTGGAGCGGGAAGAAACTATGTCCTTAGTTTTAAAGCGAGCATGGCATAGGATGGAGTATATTTACAATTCTCAACCACTTGATGACGCCGAGCAGCACCAAAAAATAGATGTCAGACCAACCTTAGTGCTCCCGCGTGTTAAAAAAAACTTCACTAATTACTGGCAATGCGCTTTAGCGGCTGTTATTTTTCATGCGATTATTTTTAGTTTGTTTTTCTTAAGTCTCTATATAGACTCAAAAACTATACCTGTCTCTGTAAATCAGATAAGCTCTATGCATGCCTATTTATCAAAAAACATAAGCAATCAAACTATTCCTTCTTTAAAATTTACACTCTCTTCTCAGAAAAATAAAATTTTTTCTAAAGAAAATAAATCGACGAGTAGTAGTGATGCTTCGCCAATGACAAAACGAGTCATGGGCACCCCATCATCTTCATTCAATGAGTTGGTCAGTTTGCTCCACCAACAAATTCAAGCACGACAAATTTATCCACCCCAAGCATTAGAAATGAATCAAACAGGGCGAGTGGTCGTAGCATTTTTATTAACGCCTAATGGTATGGCCAGCGATATTCATCTTGTTAAATCAAGCGGTAATGCTAATTTAGATAACGCGGCTTTATCGGCGGTAAAAGCAGCTACGCCTTTTCAAGGCGTAGCTCATTATTTACAAACTTCTGAACATTTTCAAATCGATATTGTGTTTGCGACGGAATCTTAGCAGGTAACAGGAGAGATTTTTTTTGGTTTGACGCACGCGTAACAGTATGTAAGTAAGTATTGTCATGGGCTGCTTTTTGCGCTACACTTTAAGAACTTCAATTTTAACAAGGACGTTATTATGAATAAATCGATTGCTTTTCCTCTTGCTACTTTATTAATTGTTTTAACTCAATCCGCTTTCCAAATTGCTGCCGCTCAACCACTCCCCACGAGCGCTTATGGCTCTGGCGTACCACTTTATGGTTTATCAGATGATTTGGTGAATAATGGGGGTGCTTGGTCATCGAAGAGTTGGCTAAGCCAAATTATTAATCCCAATCACTCAGGAGCCAATTTACGTTATATTTATCCAAATTATCCCTATATTAATTTTTTAGCATTTGACGATCCAGATAACTGGAAAGCATATCCTACGAGTGATCTTTACAGCACCGATTGCAGCAATAGCTTGAATCCCATTTTCATTGATTACAATGTCATGAAACCTAATGTCACGACCCCTGGTTCCAGTTGTTGGGTGAGTGGAACCACTGCGAACCAAGTGTATCGAAACAACGGGGTGTATCGAATCATGCCTCAATTCTCCATGGATAGCACGCTCGCTAGCGCTATTAAAACTTGTTATACCAATTTAGCAAATAAACAATCGTGTACGCTTCCTTGTGGAAGTTCTAGTGGAGCCAACAAAGTGTTTAATTTACCGACCAACCAATGTACTAACGGCCAAACCACCATTGTATCCACTCAACGACTAGATAATATGATGATGTATACCGGTAAGCTGATTGCAAATTTAATTAATAGTGATATGAATGCCGACGGCGTATCTTTTGATATTGAAGGACCCGCATTACCGGATGAAGCGGCTCTTAATTTTTATAAGGGCTTAATGGGTCGACTCTATCCTTCAAAATATGTGGGTGTGTGGGAAGGGGTAGATGTTTTTAAAAATACTACGCTACAAGATCAGCTGTGGTCATGGCTAAAAAATTATAATGCTTTTATTATTGTTTCCATGTATGATATCGGCCCAGACGATCAACCTGGTGATGGAGGGGGACTTGAAGTTGGTCAACCACCAGCGTGGTATTCCGCCGCTCAAGTTCAACAATCGCTGGCACCTTCAAAATTAAGTGCTTTTGAATTAACTTTGTTTGGATTGAATGATGGGACTTATGCTTGTCATCCCACCAGCATGAAGTTAGATACCGCGTCCACGGGTTTTAATGGATGCACTGGTAGTCTTGGTTTTATGAACCGAATGATGAACAATACAACCGGTATGGCGTTTCAAGTAGGTATTCCTGCGATTTCGTCCACAACGGAATGGGTCAATGCAGTCATGTGGTATGACCAAAATACTGGTGTTAAACCCGCTAATCAAGAAATTATGACGAGTGATGCTGCCCAACAATGGATCACCAACACGCTCACGACTTGCCCTAGTAACTTAAGCTTCCAAGTATCGGGTAGAAATATGAATTGTTATGTGTATCAAATCAAAAATGGACAAACCAATACTCAAGCGCAATTCTTAACTAACAATGGTGGAACTGATGGATTGTTAAATATTATTACGAATCGCTTGAAGAATGATAACATCCCACAGTGGCAACAATATTTCATGGGTTTTTATATTTATGGCATAAAAGATACTAATTTTGATCGTACCAATTGTAATGCGTATTTTGTAAACACAGGTGCTTCTGCTCCAGTATGTTATGGGAATTATCCTGAAACCGTAGGGGGTTCCTATACTAACACCATTCAACCAAATGTTTGGGCGGCTATTAGCAATTTTCAAAAGACCTATGCCAAAAATATGAACCAAAAAATAAATGCTAAGCACAAATCCAATTCGAAAAAAACTCCGTGAAGTTAAGTTCTAGCCTTTTCCTGCCGTTGTGTGATGGGAAAAGGCTAATTCTTATCGAGGGCAGTTATAGGGCGTGTCCCAAAAGATACTTCAGGCACACGCCCTAGTTTTTGTAGAAATATGGTAAAATGCAACGCATTGAAAGATAAAACTAATAAATAACGCTCCATTCAACAAACTCCCGGGTTTATTCACATGCAAAACCAAGAAGCATTATTACAAGAAATTTTTATTCCTGCATCGATGGAAACAAAAACTATAATGGCTAAAGAAAAAAATAATACAGCCCAGTGTAACGGCCACTGCAACGGCCGATGCGCAGGATATCAACATGAAGAAAATGAAGCGTGGGTTTTCGCTTGATTGTCGTTTCTTTAGAAAATGCTAAAAATTATTTAGCACAGTTGAATTTAAGCTTTATCATCGATGCTCTTTGCAGCCCACATTATCCTCTACCACGTTGGACAAAACCTGATGCAGAAGCCTGTAGCCAATTATATAAAAATTTTTTGTGGCTCAATAAACTCCATTTACCAAAAAACTTGGTGCCGACTAAAGAAATCGATGAGTTTTGGCACCAGCATATTTTACATACCAAAGAATATTTGCGCGATTGCAAAAATATTTTCGGTTTTTATTTTCATCATAACCCAACTTCACCGGATGAAAATCCTGAAAAATTAATTGCAGATTTTTTGGTAACGAAAGCATTATATTTGGAAGCGTTTAAAACATCGCTATAGCGCGCTTCGTTTGATATCAAGGTTAAGTTAACCAATAGGAAATTGGTAGCAGCTTTCAACATTTTTTTATGAACAATGCCATTGACTCTACATGTTGAGTATGAGGGAACATGTCCATCACTCCCGCTTGATCTAACACATAACCATGTTGCGTTAAGTACTTGGCATCTCTTGCGAGGGTAGCAGGATTGCAAGAAACGTACAGAATGCGTTCAGGTTTTAATGCCACCACATGAGGCAATACTTCAAAAGCGCCTGTGCGCGGTGGATCAAGTAGCACTTTGTTTATTTTATTTTCTTTGGGTAGGGTTTTTAGAAAATCAAATTCTTTGCATAGATCCGCGGTTATAAATCGAGCATTCGACAATTGATTACGCTCTGCATTTTCCTTCGCACGTTGCGTCATGGTTTTGTCACCTTCGACACCAATCACCGTGCATGCATAACGCGCCATCGGTAAACTAAAATTGCCGATACCACAAAATAAATCTAACACTTGATCTTTTGAATTTAGTGATAGCAGAGCCAGTGCTTGATCAATCATTAATCGATTAATACTCGTATTTACTTGCGTAAAATCGGTAGGATAAAAAGCAAACTTAATATGATGCGCCGGCAACTCATAATACAACCAAGGCGCCAGGTTGTTTTCTGGCCAAATTTTATGCACGCTTTGAGGACCTGCGCTTTGTAAGAATAAAGCAATGTGATGCACTTGCGAAAAACTCTTAAGTTTTTGCAAATCTTCCTCGGTAAACTCACTCAAATGCCTAATAATCAATGCAACATCTTCGTCTCCCATCGCGCATTCAATTTGGGGAATTTTATCTTTATTACTTAATTCCCCAATAAAGCTACTTAAGGGTTGAATCAACCCACTTAATCGTGGATGTAAAACGGGACATTCTGTTAAATCCGCAATATAGCGACCGCTTAATTCGCGAAAACCCACACATATTTTATTTTTAGCTTTCACCCATTTCACACCTAAACGGGCTTTACGCCTATATCCTAAAGTTTCTGCTTGCAAACTGGGCAACCAACCTTGTGGCTGACATTCTCCAAAATGAGTGAGGTGTTCTTTAAGTTGAGTCAATTTAAATTCGATTTGCGCGCTGGATGCCATATGTTGCAACCGACAACCGCCACAAATTAAATAATGCGAACAAGGAGGAGTGACGCGATCTTTACTGGGGTTCTCAATTTGCTTGGCAATACCTTCGTTAAAACGACTGTGTTGATGCATCAATTCTACCAGCACAGTTTCGTCAAGCAACGCATTATCTACAAAAAGAGTTTTTTGATTCGGCTTAGCAATGCCACGCCCCTCATGACTAAGCGCCGTGATCGTCACTGAGAAAGGAGTTTTATTTTTTTTCATATTATTTTTTAGCCAATTCTACTGCATACCCTAAATATTTTTCTGGTGTTAAACTCAGCAATTCTTGTTTAACAAGCGAGGGTAAATCCAATGTTTGAATAAACGTTCGCAACTCATCCAAAGAAATCTCTCTTCCACGTGTTAAATCTTTTAGTGCTTCATAAGGCATCGGTAAATGATGTGCACGCATTATCATTTGAATAGCTTCTGCAAGCACTTCAGGGTGTTGGGTTAAATCTTTTTTGATTATTTCTTCGTCTGGCTCAATCCGGTTCAATCCTTTAAGCAAAGATTGAAACCCCACCAATGCATAACCAAATACAATCCCTATATTTCGCATCAATGTGGAATCCACCAAATCTCGTTGAAAACGAGATTGTGGCAAACGATTGGCTAAAAATTGTGCTATTGCTTGTGACAAACTAAAATTGCCTTCCGCATTTTCAAAATCAATTGGGTTCACTTTATGCGGCATCGTAGAAGAACCCACTTCCCGCGCAGTGCTCAATTGCTTAAAATATTTTAAAGAAATATAACTCCAAATGTCTTTACAAAAATCAATTAATACCGTTTCCATCAAAGCAAAGGTGGATAAGATTTCAGCCAGATAATCATGAGGTTCAATTTGGGTTGTGTAAGGATTCCAATTTAACCCTAAACTTTCGACAAAAGCTTGGTTAATTTGAGGCCAATTTAAGTCGGGAAGCGCGATGCGATGCGCATTATAGTTGCCGACGGCTCCATTGAATTTACCTAAGATTTCGAGCCTTTTGAGTTTATTGATTAAACGCTTTAACCGATAAGCTACGTTTGCAAATTCTTTACCTAAGGTGGTAGGAGTTGCTGCCTGCCCATGCGTGCGACTTAACATAGCAATTGCCGCGTAATTCTGGGCTTTCATATTTAAATGAGCAAAAATAGCATCTAAGGCTGGAAAAATTACTTCCTCTAAACCCTCTTTAAGCATGAGTGCATAAGCCAGATTGTTAATATCTTCAGAAGTGCACCCAAAATGTACCCATTCTTGATGAGCAGTTAATTCCGGGATATGGGTTAAACATTCCTTCACATAATATTCTACAGCTTTTACATCATGATTATATTTTTGATCGAGTGCTTTAATATTTTTTGCGTCTGTGTCATTAAATTCCTCAATCAATTTAGTCAATCCAGTGAGCGCTTTTGGGGAATGCGCTAAATGAAGTTGATGAATTAACACATTCAACCATTTTATTTCAACGATAAATCTATATTTAAATAAAGCGCTTTCACTGAAAAATTCTCGGAGTCCTTGCGTTTTAGAAGCATAACGACCATCCAGCGGAGAGAGCGCAGTAAGTGTCGAATCGAGGTGCGTAAGTGACATAAGTTATATTGTTCCACTGTGTACACGACAAAATCCACAACCGAGGTTAAACGAGTCCTGTCGCTGCAGCATCCCATCGATGCTTCGCATCGCTGGGAACCCTGCCTCCACACCCAATGGCACTTGTGCCATTGGGACCCGAGGCGCGCCCCCGTTTTGCAATTATCCGGTTTTGTCGTGTATGAAGATTGTTCCGGAAAAAATTTTTAATTTTGTTCCCTTACTTCCTTTCGATTTGAGTTGGTTTGAGCCGCCCACGGGTAATCCAAACCAAATTTCTACACATCGAAGAACAAAACTAAGAAAACATGGTATTACCCCTTTATTTACGAGTCTCTTTCTCCCGCATTAAAGTTTTATACTTCAATATCAACGTTTCTTGCGATTCAACGCGCGCAGGATCCTTGACAATACAAGCAACGGGACAAACCGAGACGCATTGAGGTTCATCAAAATGACCTACACATTCAGTACAGCGATTCGGGTCAATTTCATAATAAATTTTACCTTGATAAATCGCATCATTCGGGCATTCTGGTTCACACACATCACAATTAATGCATTCATTTGTAATGAGAAGCGCCATTTTTTTGAGCTCTACTTAAATTTTTTTTCTAACGCTTTTGCCACCACTGCCGGTACAAATTGCGTTACATTACCCTTATATTTGGCAATTTCACGAATCATTGTAGAAGAAATAAACATATATTCCTCCGAGGGTGTTAAAAAAATGGTTTCAAATTTATTTACCATGTGACGATTCGTCATCGCCAATTGAAACTCATATTCAAAATCACTAATAGCTCTTAAGCCACGAATAACGACTGAAACTTTTAATTGCGCAAATAATTCAGTTAATAAGCAATTAAAACCTATTACTTCCACATTAGACATTTTTTTTAATACTTCTTTTGCCAAAGTAGTACGCTCTTGATGTGTAAAAAATGGCAGCTTTCCTTCATTACCGGCGACTGCTACGATGACTTTATCAAATAAACGACTTGCTCGTTTAACAATATCGATATGCCCAAAAGTCATAGGATCAAAAGTACCAGGATAAAGTGCCGTAAACCCCGAAAGTTTTTTTACCATTATTGATATTCCTTTCTCAATAGATTACTCCGCCTCAAGTGTTTTTTTATCCATCACTACTTTACTTAGTAATTTTTGACGCAAATGGGTTTCAATTTCATGTGCTATTTCTGGATGCTCTTTTAAATAAGTTCGGGCATTTTCTTTTCCTTGGCCAATGCGCTCGCCCTTATAACTGTACCAAGCACCTGATTTATCAATTAGACTAAAATCAACGCCAAGATCAATTATTTCACCTACACGCGAGATGCCTTCTCCATAAAGAATTTCAAAATGAGCCTCTTTAAAGGGAGGAGCAACTTTATTTTTAACTACTTTAACTCGGGTTTCACTTCCTACTATTTCCTCACCTTTTTTGATAGCTCCTGTACGACGAATATCTAAACGCACGGAAGCATAAAACTTCAAAGCATTCCCTCCAGTAGTTGTTTCTGGATTACCAAACATCACGCCTATTTTCATCCGAATTTGATTAATAAAAATAACTAATGTATTGGAGCGTTTGATATTAGCCGTTAATTTACGCAAAGCTTGTGACATTAAACGCGCTTGTAAACCCATATGAGAGTCGCCCATTTCTCCTTCAATTTCTGCTTTAGGCGTAAGAGCTGCAACCGAGTCAATCACCACCATATCAACTCCTCCAGATCGTACTAACATATCGCAAATTTCCAACGCTTGCTCACCTGTGTCTGGCTGAGAAATTAATAAGTCTTTGATATTAACACCCAGAGCTTCTGCATAGGTAGGATCTAAGGCATGTTCTGCATCAATAAACGCAGCCACTCCCCCACTTTTTTGACATTCAGCAATAACTTGTAACGTTAATGTAGTTTTGCCGGAAGATTCTGGTCCATAGATTTCTACAATACGACCTCGTGGTAGCCCACCTATCCCAAGAGCACCATCAAGACTTAAAGAACCTGTTGGGATCGCTTCGATAGGTTCACACACCTCATCACCTAAACGCATAACCGATCCTTTCCCAAAAGTTTTTTCAATCATACTTAATGCAGCAGAGAGGGCTTTTGCGCGATCTTCAGACATAATATTCACTCACAGTTAATTTTAGAAGCATGCATTATCTCATGTTCTTAGCTTGAAATAAATCAAAATTGGCTTAAAAGTATTAGTGAGGCTAAGACTTGCTCGTGAGTAGCCTCCACCAAACCTCTAAAGGTTTATGTTAAAATTCGTTCATTTTAAACAGGCTCTTAGCCTCGTTGCCATAAGGAATCTGCCATGAACGAAAAAATCTTACAAAAACTTCGTGATTTTATTAAAGAAAAGATCCCATTAATTGATTATACGGAACTCCAGATTATCCATGTGAATCACAAAGATTGCCTCGTTAAGATTCCTTTTCTTGCTAAAAATAAAAATCATCTCAACTCTATGTATTTTGGTGCTTTAGCGGTAGGCGCTGATTGCGCCGGTGGGTTGATGGCACTTTATCAAATTATGGAACAACGGGTAGATTTAGCAATGGTTTTCAAAGACTTTTCCGCGAACTTCTTGTATCGCCCTGAATATGATGTCTATTTTCACTGTGCGGATGGAGAATTGATTACCAAGACGATTGAAGAAGCAAAAACAAGTGGAGAACGCGCTTCTTGCCACCTGCACATAGAAGCTTATACTTTGCACAATAATACGAAAACGGCAGTAGCAACTTTTCAATTAACTTTGTCCATGAAATCAAGTACGCCTAAATAGGAAACTCTCTTGGCTCGTTTTCGCCCCAAAATATTTTTTCACGATCTTTTACATCATGTGATTTTGCTTACTGCCATTGTTATTTTTTTATGGGCAGCTTTACTAAGCGCTTTGCGCTTTAGCTTCCCCCTAGTGCAAAAACACTTAAGTTATTTTACTCACGTGTTAAATAAAAGCTTTGGGGTCCAACTCACTTTTGATCAAATGAATATCAATTGGCATCACTTACAACCTGAAATTTTTATTAAAAATACACTGGTGTGGAATGAACATCATCAGCTTCTTATGCAAATTCCGAAAGCTACTGGTCGGATTAACATCATCGATTCTTTACTGAAACAACAATTCGTATTTAGCCTCATTCAATTTGATGATTGGCAACTGCATGTGTATCAACTTCCTGATAACAACTGGCGTATTTTTGGTATGGAAAGCTTAGCCCCCGGAACGTCCTCGAAAACTACTGAGTTTTTTTCTCGTTTGTTAAATATTAAACATTTGCAATTACAAAACGCTCATATTTTTATTCAACCAACTCATTACAAACCCATAGAATTACAACAACTTAATGCTGAATGGTTAGGGTCTGGCAATAATTTAAAAATTGTAGGGAATACCTCACTCACTTTTTTACAAAATCCCAAACCCATCCCATTAAAATTTGGGGCCGATTTAAATGGCGATTGGTTTACCGGTGACAATAAGGAATTTACAGGAACTCTCTACTTAAAAGCACCAAGCTTTGATGTAAAACCCTGGGTTGAAAATGCCATTTCAGATACTTTTAATTTAGAAGAAGCTTACATTGGCGGTGAACTGTGGGCAAATTGGCAAAATGACCATTGGAAATCAATAACCACTCGCTTAATACTTCAACAATTAAAAATTCGTAACGCAAAGAAAGCAGAAAAACCCTGGCAGTGGCAAACTGAACATGCCAATATCGATCTTTTTTGGCATCGGTGGAAAGACGGCAGCCATTGGTCTTTTGTCAGCAATGCTTTGAATGGCAGTGTGGTACTCGGTAATCTTTTCCATCATAAGATCGCTTATCAAACCTGGCACAGCGAAGGTCAACTCCAACAAAGTACTCATCAAACGACTTTAATTCTCCCTATTTTAATGTTTGACACCAACGATGTGCATCTTAACGCGCAACTACGTCTCAATAAAATAGAAGGACGCCCAGTCACTCTTCGTATTCTTGCTTCAACCCATTTTAATACACTCCGTCATTTCTCTGATTATTTACCCATCGGTGTGATGCCTACTTCTTTAGTCCATTGGCTAGAAACAGCGATTGTTTCGGGAGGCCCGCTGGATGCTAATTTTTTATGGCGTGGTTCGCCAAACCATTTTCCTTTTGATGATCAATCCGGTACGATGCAAGTGGCCGCTAAAGTATCAAACGTAGAATTACATTTTGCGCCAGATTGGCCAGCCATTACCCATCTTAATGCCAATTTATTTTTTACTTCTCATGATATGCATATCCTAGCCACTCAAGGTTCATTAAAAAATATTTCGATCAATGGTACCCAAGCAGAAGTGCCTGCCTTTAAAAAAGATAGTGTATTAAATATAAGAAGTCATATTAATACTGACCTTGGTTTAGGATGGGCTTTTTTAGTTGATTCTCCTTTAAAAAAACCTTTATCTCCCTTATTAAATACACTCACTCCTACAGGACCTATTGATTTAAATTTATATCTGCATATTCCTTTAAATAGTGAACAAAAAGATATAAACTATCAAGGAACCCTCACGTTAAACAACGATCGACTGTCATTAACCGCTGTCCCTCTTCACTTAGAACAATTGCAAGGTCAATTTTCCTTTGCACCCCACCAACTATCAGGCGCACTACAAGCAAATTGGTTGAAAGCTCCGTGGGTTTTCACCATAAAAACCGATCAAAAAACTTCGCATACCCAACTAACAGGCGAAGGTATCTTACCGCTTTCTGCTTGGCTTAATGAAATTGCGCCTTATTTTGCAAATTGGTTGAATGGGCAAAGCACAGCCTCCTTTCATATGAACATCCCGAATGCAAACAACGATGCTTTTGACTTACGCTTTAACTCTAATTTAGAAGGAATTAGTGTACATAGTCCCATAGGCATCCAAAAAACCGCAAATAATTTAACCCCTTTCAGCGTAGAAATCAGAAAAACCAGCTCTTCACCTTTATCAACAATTGTGTATTGGAAGAATATTTCGGATATTTTTAATATCGAGGCAACAGACGGCGCATATTACTTCGATACCCCATTAGGCAAAGGAACTATATTAGCTCCCAATGAGGAACATGGCCTTTGGCAAATAAATGCGCAAAATATTAACTTAACTAAGTGGCAAAAAGATTTTTCTTACGATGTAAAAAATAATTTTCAATTACCCTCATTTAATTTAACGCTTGATAATCTTTTTTGGGGAGAAAGTAAAATTAATAAATTAATTTTGAAGCTAAGGCCTAATGGCTCTCAAAATGTGATCAACTATTTATTTATAAGCCGGCCTGCATTTACTTTAACGGCTCATGGTGGCTGGAATTTAAAAGGGACTCCTGGAACAACGCAATTAGTAGGCAATATTCAAACACCAAATTTGGCTGATTTATTTAAATTATTAGATTGGCCTCAAATGATAAATACCAAAAAAGCTGAGCTACAATTTAATGCAAAATGGCCAGGAACTTTGTGGGAATTTGATCAAAAGGCTTTATCAGGGGATGTACGCGTCACTACGAATCAAGGCGTGTTTACGGATATTAGCCGATCGACCAATAATAAAATCAATTTAGGGCGAGTCCTTAATTTATTAAGTATTAACGCTTTAAGCAGTCATCTTAAATCGCATTTTAGTGATTTGACCGAACGCGGCTTTGCTTTCGATGATTTATCTGGACAGTTTAGTTTATTACCCAGAAAAATAAATCCTATTAACATTCAAATTGATGGCCTTGTCGCCAATGTAGATTTAGCCGGGTGCGTCAATCGAGAAGCTGGCACATTAAAACTAGTCGCAGAAATTAAGCCTAAACTTACCTCAAGTCTGCCTATCATCGCTGCCATCGCGGGCGGCCCTATTGTGGGAGCGGTGAGTTTTTTTGCCGACAAGTTACTCACCTCAACCGTTGGTCAAATTGGTGCTAGTTATTATGCCATTCAAGGCCCTTTTCAAGACTTACAAACCAAAGAAATTACGCAGTTAAAGCGCAATGAATTGCTTCGGTCGTGTGCTTAATCTTTGACGAACCCTAATGCCTTCACGGCCGCATATTCTTGGCGTAATTCATCGAGAACAATAGCAAATTTTTGTTTAGCAAAATCGTTAAAACTAAGATTTTCTACCACAGAAATTTGGCCCTGTTCATTGCAGCGTGTTGGGAAAGAAAAAACAAGACCGGGATCGACACCGTATTCACCCTTTGAGCATTTAGCCACGCTAAACCAATCATCTTTAACGGTAGGGGTAACTATTTGATTCACCCCAACTACAGCCGCATTGGCGGCAGAAGCAGCAGAAGAAGCACCACGCGCTTTGATCACAGCAGCACCACGTTGTTGAATCATTGGAATAAACTCTTCTTTTAACCAATGCCCATCTAAAATATCGATGACTGGTTTGCCCCCAATGAGCGCATGAAAATAATCGGGAAATTGATTTGCTGAGTGGTTCCCCCAAATGGTCATCTTGGTTACCTCTGTGACAGAGGCACCTGCTTTAATGGCAAGCTGCATTTTAGCGCGATTCGCATCCAACGATGTCATTGCATAAAAACGATCTCGTGGAACATCAGGTGCGCTATGCATAGTAATAAGACAGTTAGTATTACAAGGATTGCCAACAACAAAAACACGCACGTCGGCAGCTGCATTGTTATTAATAGCTTTGCCTTGTTCTTTAAAAATAGTGCCATTGATTTTTAAAAGATCTGCTCGCTCCATACCTTCTTTACGCGGTACCGCCCCTACTAAAACGACCCAATTAGCGTCTTTCATGGCTTCATTAACATCAGTAGTAATAACCACATTAGTTAATAGCGGAAAAGCAGCGTCTTCTAATTCCATGGCCACTCCCTGTAAACTCGAGAAAGCTTGTGGCAATTCCAATAACCTCAGTTCCACCTTAACATTCGGGCCAAACATTTGCCCTGAAGCAATTCTAAAAACTAATGCGTATCCAATTTGGCCGGCGGCACCTGTAATTGCTACTTTCACCAATCGTGTCATTAAATATCCCCTCTTGATTTTTTTATGATTAAACAGTTATCCTAGTGGCTGGATCCGTAATAACTGCGTTGAATTGCTATTATATACTAATATTATCATATAGTAGTGTATATTGAGCACAAAACCTGTTTTCGGAAAAATAAGATAGGCCAAAAATGGACTTTTGGGAACAATATAGATAAATCATTTCTTTAACACTTTCATTATCTTAAGGTTTTCTTAAGCTTTTTAGGTTATCATATCGTAAGTTGACTGTGGCTTAATAGTTATTCCGTTAACGCCATATTTATAAAATGACACAGCTAAAAATAGTGAGTAAGTAAAAAGTAATTTTTATGATTTTCACTGTGCGGTGTTTTGAATTTTTCATTTGATTGCTAGCTAGTTTTTTAATTAAGTTAAAAAATAATAAGCACTAAGAAAGATTTAAATATTAACTGCAGGAAGCTGAACTAAAAAGGAGATTCTCTTATGTTGATTTTAACTCGTCGGATTGGTGAAACATTAATTATCGGTGATGATGTAAGCATCACTGTATTGGGCGTTAAGGGTAACCAAGTACGCCTTGGTATTAATGCTCCTAAAGATGTTTCCGTACATCGAGAAGAAATTTATTTACGCATTCAAAAAGAAAAAAGTGCTGATTCCGCAGACAACAAAGAATAAATTTTTTCATTCGTCGCGTTATCTCATTTCCACGTTATGCGTTGCGCTTTGCTAAGAGCTTTTTTAAGAGCTTAGCGCAACTTACAACTTACCATGTCCTAACACACGAGTAATTTCCGCCACACTAGTTAATCCTGCTATAGCTTTTTCATAAGCGTGCTTTCGTAAATTAAAAATCTTATGCTCTCGGCAATAGTTTTGCAATTGATGCATATAATTTTCTTGATAAAAAATAGTTTTTACCAGGGTGTTAAATTCTAAAAACTCATAAACGGCAACACGCCCAAGGTATCCTTCCAAACAAAATTCACAGCCCACCGCTTCATAAAATTGATCTTTTTTCTTTTTGCACTTAACACATAATTTTCTCAACAATCGTTGCGCCACAATAATGAGTAACGCACCTGAGATATTATAAGAAGCAACCCCCATTTGATATAAACGATGGATGGATTCGATAGCACTATTTGTATGCAACGTAGAAAAAACTAAGTGCCCTGTTTGGGCTGCGGCCAAAGCAATTTCTACTGTTTCTCTATCACGCATTTCTCCAATCATCAACACATCTGGGTCTTGTCTTAATAAGGCTCGTAAACAATGTGCAAAATTTAATCCTATTTTTGGTTGAATATTGGTTTGATTAATCCCTGCTAATTTAATTTCCACAGGGTCTTCTATGCTCACAATATTTTTACTTGGTTGATTGATTTCTTGTAACGCACTATATAATGTCAGCGTTTTTCCGCTGCCTGTGGGGCCAGTCACTAAAATTAATCCTTGTGGTTGTTGTATTAAACGAGAAAAGGTATTGTATTGCCGTTCATTCATTCCTAAAGCCTCCAATGATAATGGGCTTAACATAGTCATTAAATTTCGAATGACCATTTTTTCCCCATTTAATATAGGGCAACTACTGACCCTAAAATCACAGTGAATAAATTTTTCATAATTTAATCTCCCATCCTGTGGCATACGTTTTTCTGTAATATCTAAATGTGCCAGAATTTTAATACGATTTATCAACGCCAATCCATTTTCAATAGATAAGTTTTGTAATGCTCTTAACAAACCATCTTGTCGAACACGAATACGAAAGTGCTCTTGAGTCGGCTCGATATGTACATCAGAAATTTTCTGTTCAATGACCATACTTAATAAATGATCCAGCCATGGATTAACAAGGAAGTAGTCGTATTGAATAGGATAGATCATAGAAAAAATATTAAATGAACATATTATATTTTTAATTTTTTTTATACATTAAAAATAAACTCAGAAAGTCACTGTTTTTTAGCAGAATTGTCCACTTGCTGATCAGCTATTCCTCCGAGTAATCTTGGCGGATGCAATTGAAAGGTAAGTTTTTAAGCCCTCATTTTCCAAATAAAAGCAATTTTTGACCAGCAAATAACGTTAAGTTAACATTCTCGAATAATGGTTTTAAGCCGCGCTGTAAAGAAAGATTGTTAAATTTGATCACGAAAGTGTATTATTTTTATAAAAACCCGTGTGGCCTATTGTTTTGCAAAAGTAAACTTTCTCAAGATATCATTTTTTGTTATGATGAAAAACGTTATGTTTTAAGGATGAATCATGGTAAAAAAATTGCTGATTTTAATAGGAGTATTGTGTTTTTCTTTTTCCGCTGCTTTTGCTATTGATAATACTGTGCAGAGTAATATTATGCCACTTGTGACTATTGATCAAAAAGATCACCATGTTTTACGTGTTCGCGCAAATCCAGTGCACTTTCCTTTAAATGCTGAAGCGAAAAAAACAATTGTAGCATTGAAAAGTACTTTTGTAGGGCTCGAAAGCCCTTATGGAAAGCCTGCAGGCCTTGCGGCGCCTCAAATAGGAGTGCCGCTTCGTATTATCATTATTCAAATTCCAGAAGAAGCAAAACAAAAACGTCAAGCGGTTTATGATATGTTACCGCCGACCGTATTTATTAATCCGAGTTATACTCCTTATGTCGATCAAGGCAAATATCGAGATTGGGAAGGTTGTTATTCCGTTCCTAATAAAATGGGAGAAGTTGAGCGTTATAATACCATTGATTTTTCAGCATATACGGAAGATGGGCATCTAATTCATCGGATTGCAAAAGGATTTTTAGCACGTTTATTACAGCATGAAATTGACCATCTGAATGGCAAGCTTTATATTGATTATTATTGTGATCAATGTCGCTTTGGTAATGAAAAAACCATCTTAGCATTGAGAAAATAATACATAAATTGGAGAAGGGAACTCATGAATAAAACTTACCGCATGGCAGCAACGGAATCTAAACGGAAGATGACCACCAAACGCTTAACGCCGCATAAACCTTCTAGTGCGAAACAGGTTGATCTCAGTAATCAAGCAGTACTGCAACTATTGAACAAAATTAATCAAAATCCACGAGCGATACAAGCTATTGCTAAAACAGGAATACAAGGACATGGTGGAAAAATACCGCATCTAGATCGTATTCAAGCCGCATTTGGAAAATATGATGTTTCGGCAATCAACGCTTATGTGAATCCTTCAGCAGCAACAGCAAGTAAGCTGATTAACGCTAAAGCGTACACCATGGCTAATAAAATCGCTTTTGCAGACTCACAACCTTCTTTATTTGAGGTGGCGCATGAAGCTGCACATTATTTTCATCAACAGTCAGCTATTCCCTTAAAAAATAATGTGGGACAGGTAGGAGATCAATATGAGCGTCATGCTAATGCCGTCGCAGATGCGGTTGTTCAGGGCAAAAGTGCTGAAGCTTTATTGGAAACTTATACACCCCAATCACCGCATTTAGTAAATACGCCTACGAATGTGCAACGCATACTTAATATTGGAAAGAAAAAAAATATAACCGCTAAAGAGGTCGAAAGACTTCCAGGTAATAAGCAAATACAAGCCGTCTTAAAACAATGGGCGGAAGATGATAAAGATCATACTTTTACTAACCAAAAACTCGCTAAAGAAGCAGCAGAAGCGGAAGCTGGACCGAGTAGTTATAGCAAAGACAAAGTAGTGGCGGAAACTAATCTCTATGGAATACCTAATAGTGGATTTGCATTTAAGGACAAAGAAGAAAGAAAACTTGAGCCTATGGATTTTGAAGAGGATAGAACTTTGCAAGGTTTGATTGAGATGTCTTCAATTTTTAAAGATCAATTGGAAGAAGATGATCAAAAGCCTATTGAAGTTCAATCTGCTTTTAGTTCTGAGCTGAATAGTCTTTTTATTGCCACTAATAATGCGGCGTCTTCAGAGCATCTCTTGGAAGAAGCAAAAGATTTTGATGCGTTCTTAAAATATCTTAGCAAAGATCTTGATAGTATTAAGGGTGCACCCTATTCTAGTAAAGCAAGCCACGCAAAAAGGAAAAAAGCTAAATTTAATCAGCGTGTCATTAAATCTTCGAAACAAAAAAATGCTGCAAAACGTCACGCTAAAGGTAGCCAAGAATTAATTGCTTTTTTTCAGCAGCTGCAAGAAGCTGGAACCAAACCGGAAGTTTTGCCAGAGGATCTTGATCAGATAAAATCCGATAAAATTTATATTTCAACTAAAAAAAGGAAAATTTCTGATGATCCTGATGCAGCAGATGAGCATGCTGAAAGAGATTTTATTCCCGTTTATGAAAAAGTGAAACATTCAAAGAAAAAATTTACTGTCGGTGGAGTGAAGATTCCTTGTGCGACATGTGGTCATAGGTTGCATAAGAGTGGGATAGTTAAAAAACCAAAAGTATCCAAGTTTTTTTTAAATCAGTTAGAAGGTTATCCAAAAGACCCTCAGAAAACCAAACAGCATTTAGCAGAAGTGAAAGATTTTATGGGTGATGAACCTCATTACCTTTCTAATGGATTTGGCTACCTTAGTGATAGTGATTATGAGCCTGATGAAGACGATGTGACAGCCAAAGTAAAGCGCAAAAAAATTAAAAAGAAAAAAGATACGGATGATGGTTAAGAGAGATCGCTATAGACTCTAGTTACTCTCTCCACCTGCCGTTTTAGCATTATGCTCGTTTATAAAGAAAGCATCTTGCTTCAGCGCTAATGCCGTAGTTGTCTGCTGCATTACCCGCCGTTGCTTGCAAGACCCAATAATTGTTTTCGATAATAATTGTCACGTATTCACCACCCCCTTCAAACTTTCCTTTTGTGGCGGTAAGAAAACAAAATCCTTTATCAATAGGAATCATTTGTGTTTTCCCCGTTTGTGCTTTTCCTGCATAAGCCAAATAAGCGTCAGTTAATGATGGTTGCGTCAATTGAAAATAAGCGCCACTCAATGTGCCATTGTTAGCGGTTACGCTCCCATTATTTGCGGATATATTATTCGTTGCAACGATGTCATTACTGGCTGCAACATTAGCCTTTGATGTGATATCACCAGCCATTAATGTGCCATTTGCTGTAATATTTGATCCTGTAATGCTTCCTGTAGCGTCAATGCTACCGGTAGCGCCCCCTGGCGTACCTATTTGTAAACCATTTGATGTACTTAAGGTGTTAGCAGTTACGCCATTTAATGTACTATTATTATTAACATTTAATGTACTGGTCGTTGTATTGTTTGTGACAATAATATCGCTAAACGTATTGGTACCCGTGGTTTTCAGTGTTGTTTGAGTTTTTTTTGTCGGTGCGCTTGATTGTTTTTGTTGATATTGGGTCTCTAAAGGTTGAAACATTGAGCATCCAGAAACTGACATCATCAAGATCGAAAAAAATGTAAGAAAAAAAATAATGGATCGTTGCATAGGATGTTTTCCTTAAACTAAGTAAATTTTTAACTATGATTGTAGATAAAACACATGGCAGAAGCGCCGACGTGGCTGCTTCCACTACCTGCGGCGACTTGCAATGCCCAAATCCCACCAGCATTAACAATCTGTGCCCATTCTCCAACCCCTGCAAACTCTCCATAGACACGAGTGAGGAAGCAAACTCCAGTGTTCACAGGAATTAATGCTTTAGAAGCTCCGCCTTTGCTATTAACATCAACATCAAAGGGACCCGCAAAAGAAGAAGGTGAGAGTTGAAGAGTAGCGCCTTTAATGTTTCCGCTGGCTGTGATATCTCCATTAAAATTGCTCGATGCACCTGTTTGGATACCTTTAGTAATGACTGCGGAAGTAGCTTGAAATTGATCAACGTTGGTTAGGCCATGAATGTTTGCACCACTCCCAGGGATATTTAATGCATTTGCTGTAATATTTCCTGTAGAGGTTATTGCATTTGCGTTGACTGTATTTAATGTGCTTCCACCCGATACATTCAATGCGCTGGCATTTGTGGCGGCTAAGGTGCTAGCGTTATTGACATTTAATGTGTTAGTTGTCGTATTTTGTAACACTTGAACATTGTTAAATATATTCGTACGAAGATTATTGTTCGATGGCAAGTTGGAATGATTTCTTGTTGATTGATTGACTGGCTGATATTTTGTTTCTAACGGCTGGAACATTGTGCACGCTGAAGAAGATCCAATGAGTGCTAATAAAAAAGTAAGGCGTAAAATATTGTGTTGACGCATGTAGTCATCCTCCTTGAAGTAATTAAAAAATCTCTAAGCTTGCATGACAACTTATTTACGAGACAAAACTCACTGGGTCTGTTATCTCGCGAGATTCAAAAAAATATTGGACCTCGCGAATAAATCGCAGGGTGAAAGCGCTGTTTAAACATCTTAATACGATACGCTTTTAATTTTTTGTTCCGTGCGAAGGATTATAACAAAAAAGACTTGAAATAGAAAATGAAATCATTGTATAGTTCGAATTAGCTCTTAAGATTTAGAGCGAATGTGATTTTCAATTAAACAAGGATAGCTATCATGAGTAGTATTGATACGAGTTTAATTATTAGGGATGTCAGTGAATCACTAAAAACAACAATCCAACAAAATATCGATGAACTGAAAGCCGAAGACGCCATTACCTTCCAAGCTCCTGGCCAGTTTGATCCTGGTGTCCGAACTTGTTTGTCTCTCTATCTTTATCAAATCGAATACAACGCTTATTTAAGAAATGCGCCACCTGAAGTTGTGCGAAATGATGATGGGAGCTTCATGGAAGTGCGCGCTCCAGTTACCGTTGATTTACGTTATTTGATGGCGCCATATTCAGCTTCTGCCGAAACCGAACTGGTTATCATTGATCAACTTGCTCAATTATTTTATGACGAAGCTACCGTTGCGGCCACGGGCAGTTTGCAAACATCAGACAATAACAATATTTTAATTACACCTGATTTACAAAATTTACGTGAGATACGTGATCTGTGGACCAGTTTTCCTGGGCAACCTTATAAATTAGCATTGTATTATTTAATGAGCCCAGTAAGAATTCCATCAACGGTTCGGCATAGCATTGGCCGTGTGTTCCAAGCGAGAGACTCATCAACATTAAGTCAAATAAAAACCCATTAAAGGATTTGATACATGATGGAAATAAAAGTAGGTATTTTGGAAAAGCTTTCTGCAGCAATTTTATTGACTGATTCAGCGACCAACCAACCTGCAATTGGAGCATTTTTATTTTTTTTTAATGATAAAAATTATGCTCAAGTATATCAAAGTGCTGATGGCTATTATGTTTTTATTGAACCAAAGCCAGGGAGCTATAAGCTTAAAGTTTGTAATGCAAGTCAACCGAATGTGCCGCTGGTGAATACACTGATTAAAATCCCAGATGAGCCGAATGATAGTAATGCGGTGTTTAATTATCAAATTACATTGTGAGTTTGATCGTTAAATGTAATAGACTTCTTGCAAAACGCGGTTTTTTGTTTTGAAAGCAAAAAGCAACGCTGCTATCAAACAAAAGATGACGTTAGGCAAGAAGGCTAATGTTTATTTTTTAAAAGGAGTTTTATCTTATGGCTGTCTCGTATCAAGTACCTGGTGTCTATATTCAAGAAGTTTCTTCTGCGCGTTCTATTCAAGGGGTATCGACCGATATTGCTTTGTTTATGGGAATGCCATCCAATTACACGTTAAGCTCATATCCAGCTAACTATCCACCACCTAGTTCACCAGCGCCGACGACGCCACAGTTAGTAACGTCGTGGAATCAATACATAAGCATTTTCGGCACTTTTGTCTGGGATTTTTATCTTGCGTATGCGGTATATAATTTTTTTGCAGCAGGCGGAACAGCTTGCTATGTTTTGAATTCAATCTCACCTAGTAAGAGTTCAATGACCAGCGCTTTATCTGCAGGCACCGTTGGCGCAGGGAGTACAACCAGTGATCCTGTTAAAAGTTCGATGGCCATCAATGTGGTCTCTCCATGGTTAAGTTATAAAGTTCCACCACCACCACCACCGAAATCTTCTTCCAAAAATAAGTCTGCCTTAAATAAATCCTATACAGCATCGGCAGAAGATGTGACGACGAGTGATATTTATATCATGACCAATTATGATAATCCGGCAACCGATCCTAAAAATGCGCCTGCTAATCCATTATTTTCGATAACTGTTTTGGTCCCTGTACAAACACCCAGCAGCGAACAGAGCCAATCAAATCAACAGTTACAATATTATGCGAAAGCCAATAATTGTAGTCTTTATACGGATCCAACTTCAAAAGCGAATTATTATATCTTGGAAAAATTCTCCGGATTTACTTCAGTTGATTTAGTGGTGAATCCTTCAACAGGCTTATCTAATATTCAACAAAGAATTAATGGCTCTTCGCTTTTTATTATGGTCAGTGTGGAAGCTGCTGAAACACCTGTGATTCCATTGTTATCGAATGCTTTACAGCCACTTGGAGTTATTGCAACAATTACACAAACTGTTTTAGGTGATACGTCGTATTTGATTGATCTTATCGATGAGCTGCAAACAGTTAGCATTGTAGCAGAGCCAGACAATGTAAACTGTTCCACTACTACGACACAAACCAGTAATATTAATGCTTTGCTAAGTGCGCTAGAAAGTACAGGTAAAGCGATTGCTGTAGTTGACTCACCTTATTACCCACCTGATAGCACTGATCATACAACCGATGTATTAGGCTTTGTGCAAGGCAATGATGGTGCTGCATTAAACTCTTCTTACGGAGCAATTTATTATCCTTGGGTTTGGGTATTAAATCCAAACAATGGGGTACAAATTTTAATGCCTGCTTCTGGTTTAGTAACAGGGCGTTATGCTTATACCAGTACAACAGTTGGAATATTTGGTGCACCGGCAGGAATTTCTGAAGGTCAATTAAGTCATGCGGTTGCCATCTCTGAAAAAGTCACTTACGGCGATCAACAAATATTAAATCCGGCAGGCATAAATGTCATTAAACCTTTGCTGAGTTATGGCATTTGTATTTGGGGAGCACGCACTTTTTTACAATCCGGTTTATTTTATGTCAACGTGCGTCGACTATTAATTTATATCGAGCAAAGTATTTATCAAAGCATTCAGTGGGTCGTGTTTCAACCCAATAATTCTACGTTATGGGGAACGGTTACACGAGACATCAGCGCTTTCTTGTATAACTTATGGCAGCAGGGCGCTTTAGTGGGGGCATCTGCTGCTGAAGCTTATTATGTCGTGTGCGATGCTAGCAATAATACACCTACCACCATGGCGGAAGGTATTTTATATATTGATATAGGTGTAGCACCCGTCACCCCCGCAGAATT
This sequence comes from uncultured Gammaproteobacteria bacterium, assembly GCA_964471475.1. Taxonomy (GTDB): domain Bacteria; phylum Pseudomonadota; class Gammaproteobacteria; order CAISUE01; family CAISUE01; genus JAJNBD01. The sequence continues at coordinate 52,533 of CAYYFQ010000008.1, read as the reverse complement.
TGTGGTTGTACGTATCGCACAAATAGTACAACCTGCTTAGTATTCATTTAAAGGAGAATTTTATGGCTGATGCATCACAACGAACGGATCCATTTCGTAATTATTTATTTCGAGTAGAAATCGATGGCATCCAAACCGCTGCATTTTCAGAAGCAACGGTGCCTAATGCAAGCACAGATGTTGTTGAATATCGCGAAGGGACAGATCCCAGTTATTTTAGAAAGCTAGGAGGCTTAAGTAAATTTGGCGATTTAACCTTGAAAAAAGGCCTAACGGTTTCCCTAGACCTTTACGAATGGTATCACGTGGTAGAAACTAGTGGCCCTGATGCAGGTAGAAAAAATATTTCATTAATGCTAACAGATAGTGCTGGTAATGTTACTGCGCGTTGGAATATTTTAAATGCTTGGCCCATCGGCTATGAAGCATCAGGTATGAATGCTTCAAGCAATGAAGTTGAAATTGAAACCTTTACCGTTACTTTAGAAAAAATGGAGCGCGTGGTTTAAAATCATTGAGGAGCAACCATGATGAATGCCGTAGTGCAAACAGAGTATGAATTTACATTGCCAGTGGGTTATATTGATGCCGATGGTACCATGCACAAGCGTGGTACTATGCGGCTTGCCACTGCAGGAGATGAAATTTTTCCTAATAAAGACCCACGAGTACAAAATAATATTAGTTATTTACCAATTATCGTATTATCGCGTGTTATAACGCGCCTTGGTCATATTGAAATGATGAATACTAAAATCATTGAAGGCTTATTTGTAGCGGACTTAGCCTATTTACAAGATTTTTATAATCAAATTAATTACCCTATGCAGCCCGCTGCAAAACATAGTTGCCCCAAGTGCGAGCATGAGTTTTATCTTGAGGTGCAAAAAATGGGAAAAGTTTAGCGGGGTATGACCCCGCTCGGCTACAGAATGAACTCGCATTTTTGGCTTATCATTTTCATTGGGGATATGACACCCTAATGAATTTAGAACATAAAGAGCGTCAACAATGGTGCGAGCAAATTAGCCGAATCAATCAAGAAATGAATGCGCCACCGAAGCAAGAAAAATCGTTGATCGCTTAACATCAAGGAGAAAGCATGGTTTTTGGACCCAATGCTGCAGCAATGGCAGCAAAAAATTCATTCGGTATCCGCAATGATCCTTTCTTAGCTTGCCGTTTTTTATTAGAAATTGAAGGCATGATTGTTGGTGGCTTTACCGAAATTCGTGGTTTAGAAATAAATACTGAAGTTGAAACGATTCGCCAAGGAGGCGCCAATAATATCGAATATAAATTACCTAAAATGACTACCTATCAAGATTTAAATTTGAAATATGGGGTAACGGCTGTCGACATGATTTGGGGCTGGTATCGTGACGTCATTGCAGGAAAAATAAAACGCAAAAACGGCACTATTTACTTATTAGATGCCAATCAATTACCCGCCGTATGGTGGAATTTTTTTGATGCGTGGCCCACGCAGTGGCAAGGTCCAAGTTTTGATGCAAGTGCGGACGTGGTGGCAACACAATCAATGACATTAACTCATCAAGGAATAGAATTATCTAAACTGAGTCAAGCTTATTCATTAGCAGGAGCCATTTACTAATGTTAGCAACTACAATAATTAGCAGTGTCGATTTACAGACATTTCATTGTCGTCAGCCAAGTATTAAGGATGATCGATCAAACAAAATGCTAGGGTGTGTTGGCAATTTTACTAATGCTGGTCATAAAACATTGATTTTCTGTCGCAACCTAGAGAATTGTCAACACGCCCTAATGCAGTATTATTATGGCGTAAATTTTACTTATTTGCTTGGACAACAAACTGAAAATAAATTAATGCCAATGATCAGTTTAGTAATGCAGCCTGTAGCCTTTTTTCTACGCAATCATTTACACAAGCAAGAAAATATAAATCAAAAAATAATAGCGTTAACGCAGCAAGTATTGCAGAGTCAGCCATCTTTAAATTTAGTTAATCTTAAAATGAATGCTGAAAATTTAGCAATAGAGCCAGCGCCTCTTCACTTCCGCGACTTGATCGCTGAATCAAAGAGTGCTCCTAAGTATTTTGATTTGCGGGTACTGCAACAACCCAAAACACTAGAAATATTCGCTCAACAATTAAGCCGTCAAAATGAAGGAAGAGAAGTGGCGAATAAATCTACAATATTTCAGCAACAACATAATGATCATACGCATTACTTTTTGCAAAGAATAAATGCCTTATTGCAAAGCCCAACATTTACAAACAATATTTTTAATGCGCGTTTTTCCGTTAAAGATACTAACAACATCTATCCTTTTAAAATGCACTTTTCTACATTGCAAAAAAAAAATACCATTGAGGCTAGAATGGTTAATCTTCAAGCTGGTGTGATGTCTACTTCGTCCAATCAACCTCAAGCTTTTAATAAAGTAGTATTGCCTATAAATGAAGTTAATGCTGTAAAAGTATTGAATAGTGGATATGAAAAACCAAATTTTATTTATAAAAATTCCACTCAAGATACTTTAGTAGAAAATAATTTAGAGAAAATTGTAACTGTCGTGCAAGAAAAAATTACCAAAACTACTGCGTTAAATCAAACAATGCAAGCAGCGGCGGAACCCATTACGATAAACAAAAAAAATAAACGAAACTTGGCAGCACTGAACACGTTCACATCAAATGAATTAAATGCCTTAGCGAGTAATGTGCAAAATTTGATAGAAAAAAAATTGCGTCAAGATATTGAACGTAGAGGATTATTGTCATGTTAGCAAAAGCCAGAATAGTGGTTTTAGATAGTTCACAACGTATTGATTATGAAATCCCTGTTATGTATAACCCGACTGAATTAACTTTGAGTAGTACAGCAGAATATAGTGGTGAAGGTGGTAACTTACAGTTTAACCAATTGCAACAAGAAGATTTTGTCGTGTCATTATTTTTTGACACCTATGAAAAAAATACGGATGTTAGAGAAGAAACTAGTAAGATTGCGGCATTGCTAACACCACAAGAAACACAAGGTAGTCAAGGCGATCGGAAACGACCGCCCACATGTTTATTTGCGTGGTCTACTACTTCGTGGTATTCCGGCGTAATTACTCAACTCAGTCAAAAATTTATTATGTTTTCCAGTGAAGGTTTACCATTACGAGCTTGGTTAACCGTTAAATTTCAATCGGTATTAACGACAAAAAAAGAATTGGAATCGCTGGGTTTGTATAATTGTCGGCGTCTGCGTATTGTAACGGCAAGAGATCGTCTCGATATTTTGGCGTATGAAACTTTAGGCGATAGTGGTTTATGGCGATTAATTGCTAAAGCGAATAATATTGCTGATCCTTTAACTTTTCCAACACTGCTGGATATTGGAAAAACAATTGTAATTCCCGATACCCATCATCAGAGTTAACTTATGGTAGACATATTAACATCTAGTGGCTTCAGTATTATGCAAAACAATAAAGCTTTGCCAGAACAGTTATTAGCTTCCATACAGCAAGTTACGGTAGAAGATGAATTGAACGTACCAAGTATGTTTCGTTTTAGCATTAGTATGATTAATTTTAATAAAAATACTTGGCAAGGTATTAATTTGGAAACTTTTAAACTCGGTGACGTGATTAAAGTCTCGATGGGTTTAGCGCAGTTACTGCCACTAGTGATTGGGCAAATTTGTGTTTTGGAACCTACATTTGAAAAATACTCAACATTAGAAGTGATTGGGTACGACCGCTTATATTTATTTAATTTTGGCACGCAAACAAAAGTATTTACCAAAATAACTGATAGCACTATCGCTGCACAAATTGCTCAGTCAGTTGGCTTAATTCCCAAAGTCGAAGCAAGTAATATACAAATACCTTATTTACTGCAAAACAATCAAACCAATTACAGTTTTTTAAAACAACGTTGTGATCTTAATAATTATGAAATGTCAGTTAACGATAAAGAATTTTTTTATCGCAGCAGTAAAGCAGGACAAACGCCCATTGTAACGTTTTTATATGGAGTTGATTTGATCAAACTACATTTACGTTTAAAAATATTAACACAAAGTAGTCAAATTGATGTGGTGGGGTGGGATCAGCAAAGTAAAAATGTCATCTCAGGTCAAGCAGCTACTGCAAGTCCCCAAGCTAAAATGGGGGGCACTCAAACAGGCAATACACTTACAAACGCATTTCCAACCTCTTCTACAACGATAGAAAATTTAGCTATAGTCAATGCGCAAGACGCTAAAATCATTGCACAGGCTCAATTCAATCAAAATCTAATTGAGTTTATTGAGGGAGAAGGTGAATGTGTTGGAAATACAAAAGTGCGTGCCGGAGTTAACATTCAAATTAATGGTTTAGGCGATCGTTTTAGCGGAATTTATTATGTGATCTCAAGTGCTCATATCTTTGATTATAATCAAGGTTATCGCACCCGCTTTAAAGTGCGAAGGAGTGGTGTATGAGTTTAGTTGATATATTAAAATCAAATGATGAAAGCGGTCTGATTCCTGGTGTCATTGTGGGTATTGTGACGGATACCAAAGACCCCGATGGAATTGGGCGTATCAAAGTTCAATATCCTTTAATGAAAGTTAATAAGGTAAATATCGAGTCGGCGTGGATTCCTATGGCTACATTTTTTGCTGGTAATAAACGCGGAGCATTTTTTCTTCCTGCTATCAATGATGAGGTATTGATTGTATTTGCTTATGGAAATGTCAACATGCCTTACGTGATTGGAGCGGTATGGAATGGCGTTGATGTGCCACCGGTGGATAAAGCACAACAACAAAATGTGGCTACCATTACAACGCGTAATGGTAATCAAATTGTGTTTGATGATACGAACAAAAAAGGTTCAATTACCATCACCGATGTAAAAAAAAATCAAATTATCATTGATACCAGTAATGAAAAAATTACTATTAGCGCCAACAAAGAGATCACTATTTCTGCGCAAAATGGTACGGTTAATATCACAGCAGCACAAGATGTTGTTTTAAATGCAAGTGGCAATGCAACGATTAAAGCAAAACAAATTACATTAGATGCCACTCAAAACTTAACACTAAAAGGTAGTATGATTAATATTAATTAGGGAGCGGGTATGGGACAAGCAGCAGCTAAATTTGGCGATAATATTGTTAATAAACCCAGCATGACAGGGAGTTATTTGGTAGTTAATTTAGCAACAGGAGCAACTAGCATGGTGCCTTTGCCTTTTTCTGGCACGATTCAACAAGGTGTGAGTAATAATGTGAACATTATGGGTAAACCTGCAGCAACTGTTGGTTCAATAGCGCTTGGTACGGCGCCGTTAATTCCGCCTCTAGGCACAAATTTTGTGAAGCCTCCAAGCAATGATGCAACGGTAAGTGTTGGTAGCGCAACAGTTAAAATTAATAATAAACCCGCAGCCCGCATGATGGATACGGCGCTAGTATGTAGTGACCCATCCCCATTGCCTGTTGGGCAAGTCATGGTAGCAGGCTTATCAACAGTCAATATAGGTGGTTGATATGGAAACGAAGGGAGCAGATTTTCTAGGACAAGGTTGGAGCTTTCCCATAGCGACTAAAGGTGGTCGAGTAATGTTTGCAATAGGTGAGCTTGATATTAAACAGTCGATTATGTTGATTTTAGCAACGGGTCTTGGTGAACGTGTGATGGAGCCGCAGTTTGGTTCGCGTTTAAATGAACTAGTATTCGCTGCACAAAACACAGCAACCTTTGCATTGGCATCTTATTATGTGAAAGAAAGTTTAGCGCAATGGGAACCCAGAATTGTGGTGAGTGACGTAATAGTGACACGAGATCCGGCTCAAATTAATTTACTGAACATCACCGTAAATTATATTGTGCGTGCTACCAATGTACCAAACAATTTAGTGTATCCATTTTATTTAGGAAATTAAATGTCGACCATTAAATTAAATTATTTAACCGCTAATGAGTATTATCAAAAGACACTTGTTTTGGCAAAAATCTATTGCCCAGAATGGGCAAATTATTGGCCAGAAACATTAGATACGAATACAGATCCTGGATTAGTTTTATTAAAATTATTTTCGAATCTAGCAGAGTATGTTACACGCAAAATGAATCACATTCCTGATCAACGTTTTCTCACTTATTTGAGCTTCATGGGGACAAGCTTAGGGATTCCAGTACCAGCGAGCGTTGCACTGACGTTTACTACAAAAACGCAAGCCGATGAAACAATCATTTTAGCAAATACAGCAGTATCTAGCACGATTAACCCTGATTTGTTTTTTTATATTAAAAATGAATTACAAGTATTACCACTGAGCATTGAAGTCGCTTTATTCGTAAACCCAGATCAAGATACATTTACTGATCAAACTCAAGTAGTGAATAATGATCAATCCGCTTTTGCGATTTTTGACAATCAAAATAGTCAACCACTCAATCATATGCTCTTATTGGGCGATAATGTATTATTTGCACCAAGTAGTGCGCTGCAAACTTTGCAGATTATTTTAACAGGTAGCCATTTGTATCGAGATTACTTTATGCAATGGTTTGATGATGTAGGCAATCCTCTAGATGTGCATTTTATTGAAGATGAAGCTAAAAAAACACTCATCATTGATTTTGATCCTAAGACAGGTTTACCTAGCGAGAACACTGAAAAAATAACGGTTGAACAAGTATTAAATAATTTATTATCTAACACAGCAATCGTTGGGAGTGCTGAAAAAACCACAGAAGATTTATCAGCGGATAGCTATTATTGGTTAGCTGTAGAGCCATCACAAGATGTGCGAATTTTAAAAAACTATGAAAATATTTTACCAAAAATTACAAAAATTACTTGTAACACCTCCGGTAGTAACATCGCACCACAGAATACTTTATATAATTCGACTATCTTAAATAGCAAAAATGGCGTTTATCCTTTTAGCCAAATACCTCAAACTCAAGATGCATTTTATATTGGCTCAAATGATGTTTTTAATCGTGCAGGAGCCAATGTTTCTTTACAATTTAGTATTAATCCCGCTGCCGAAGTAACCTTAACGGAAACTCTCACGTTGGCTTGGGAATATTGGGATGGCTTAGCGTGGCAAGATCTGTCACCTTATATTACCGAAAATACAACAAATAATTTTGTGACTACTGGCTATCCTATTACTAATCCTACCAGTTGTGTATTAAATTTCACCTGTCAAACTTTGCAGCCTTTAGTCATTGCCGGCCAAGAAAATCTTTGGATACGCGTACGGATAGCCTATGGAAATTATGCGATAACCAAAACAACTGACACCACAACACAAACGATTTATTATCCCCCCTTTATTTATTCATTAACCATTTCATATCAATTTACTACTTCGTCTATTGCGCAAACGTTGATTCATAATAATTTTTCGACGACAAATTTAATTCAGCAACCGTATATTCCCATTCAAGATCCTTATGCGTCATTCTATCTAGGCTTTCAATCCGAGTCTGTGAATTTAGTAGATAAAAAATTAACGTTATTTTTTCCAATAGAACAATCCTATGCGTTATCAACACGCTTTAATTATGACCCTGCCTATGCAACGATTAACTGGCAATATTACGATGGTTATCATTGGCAAGAATTGGTGGTTACAGATCAAACCATGGATTTGAATGTACCCGGTATTGTGATCTTGCAATTACCAGATAATTGGCAATATGCAACATTATTTGGACAAAATCTATTATGGATTCGTTTTCAAAATCAAGGAACAAATTTACCAACAACCAAAGGTATTTATCCTAACTCTGTTAATGCAGTCAATGCCAATATTGTTGTTAATGAAACCTTAGGTTCTAGTGATGGTTTACCAAAACAAATGTTTCAATTTGCTAACCCCTATATTCTTGCCGGTCAACAAGTAGCTGTGATCGAAAATAAATTTATTAATCAAGATGAGTTTTTTAGTGATGAGAAAGTCATAAAAAATATTGTGGTCACTGAAGTAATGATTGATGGAGAACTTTACCAGCAAGTTCAATGGCAAGAGGTGGATAATTTTGCTTTTTCTACACCAACTAGCCGGCATTATGTATTAAATCATCAAACAGGAATATTGCATTTTGGGGATGGTGTACAAGGGATGATTCCACCGAAAGGGTTAGATAATGTGATTGCTGTTAGTTATCAAGCCAGTTTAGCGGCAGCAGGTAACAGCCCAGCAAATACCATTAATGATTTGCAAACAGCAAATTCACAAATACAAACGGTAACGAATCATGTAGCAAGTACTGGCGGTAGCAACGGGTATGCGCTCAGTACACTACAACAACAAACGCCCGCTTATTTGCGTAGTTATAATCGTGCTGTGATTCAAGAAGATTATTCAGCGCTCGCCGTTGCAGCAAATCCATTAGTTTTACGTGCAGCAACGCAACAAATGGGTTTAGAGCAGATTAATATTTATATATTACCCAATATTGATACTCCAAAACCTATTGCGAGTTATGATTTATTGCAAACAGTGAAGCAATCAATCATTACAAAAGTATTTATTCCTTTGCAACAGCGTATTGCTGTGTATTGTGCAAACTATGTTTCAATTGATGTGAATGTGCAATGTTATGCAACTACCAATACGGTGCCTGCTGCATTAATTACAACTATTAAAGCCATATTGCAAAAATTCTTGGATCCGCGTCTGGGAGGTGGATTAAGCGAAGGTTGGAATTTTGGTGAAAGTTTAACGATAACAGAGTTAATGAGTATTGTACAACGCATTCCTGGGGTCGCAAGTATTTTATCGATTACAGCCAATGGTAGTAGCAATCAAGTAAATATTGCCAGCGATCAATTGATATGCGCTGGCAATATTGTCGTTAAAATTTATTAATGATGTAAACTAAGGATGGGTGGGTGTTATGGCGCTTGAAATTCCTGAGTTAGATACTTCTAGCTATGAACTGCTATTAAATCATATGGTGGAATCTATCCCAAAGCATACACGTCTTTGGACAGATTTTAATTACTCCGATCCTGGTATTACGTTATTACAATTATTATGTTGGATTGCTGAAAGTTTATTATATCGTTCAAATTATATTCCAATTGAAACCTATATTTGTTTTTTACAATTGTGGGCCGGTGCTGCTGGAAATGAGGTAGATCGACTATTAATAGAATTACAAAAAGAAGGGTTGGATCCAAATTATGTAAATCTATTACTTTTTTTGAAAAATCTTGATCCTAAAAATATTACCGCTGAAAAAATTCAAACAGAAGTATTACAGTTTTTTGAAGCGCCATATTTAGCGGTAACAGCAGATGATTATGCCATATTAACACTGGAAGCCAATTGTTTATTAGAGCAACAAGGGGTTTCAGATAGAATTGCACGCGCTATTGTTTTAAATGATAGTGAGTCAGTCACTGTTATTTGTGTGGCCGCTGAAACGACTTCATATTCACAACCTGCATATCCTAATCAGCGTTTTCAATCGACGATTGCTGTTTCACAAAGCACTACGATTGCTGAATCAGATCAATACAATTATGACAATATTATTGCTGCGGTGAATGAATATCTTGCACCGCGACTTTTGCTTGGTACTATTACTTATGTTGAACCTCCTATCTTTACTCCTGTTAATATTGAGATGACTATTCTATGCAATGCTTTGGCTGATGCAAATGAAATTAGTCAAACAGCAAGCGAGCGTATTTTAGAATTTCTCTCACCCTATATAGGTGGGGGGCCAGACCAACAAGGTTGGCCTTACAATCAAGCGCCTACTTATTATGATATTAGTCAGGTCGTATTAACAATTCCAGGAGTTAGTTACATTGAAGCGTTAAGTATCAATTTTTACCCAACAATGAAGCTCAATGTAATGGCTACATTAAATGTAGATGCGATTCTTGGCAGTGCACCCATCGGAATGACAGTACCGCAGTTTGTGGGTTTGGCGCAATCACAAGTGCTAAATATTGTTGTGAAGAATGCAAATTAAAGGATTATTATGGCTGATAGATTATCTACTTACTTAAATTATTTACCTGCTGTCTATCAACAGCCTGAGATAACAGGTAATACTCAATATAGTGTCGCGTTTCTAAGCCATTATTTAACTATTTTTGAAAAAATTTTTAGTGGTATTGATGATGCAACATTAGAAGGTCAAAAAGGCATCGGTGAAGTATTAAACCCAGAAGTGATCGGTAATTTATTTTATCCACGTTTTAGTTTTTTATTTCCTGAGGATCAAGCTTTTATTCCTCCTCTAGATACTAAAGCGTTACAAGAGTTTGCACAGTATATTCCACCATTAAATTTAGATAGTAAAAAATTTAATCAGTGGTTAGCTAATTTCATTAATTGGCTTGCCTCGTGGGCCGCGCTAGTTTTAGATCAAACTTGGGATGTGAATAAAAAACGTTTAGTATTAGCAAAAATTATACCAATCTATCGTTCCCGTGGAACCTTAGCTGGGTTACAACAATTATTGGATTTAAGTATTGAGCAAGGCAGCATCATTTCAGTCGCTATAAAAAATGCGCCACCAGTTCCCCCTTTAAAAATTGATATTAATATTGTCTTGTATGATACTTACACGCCGGGGAATCCTATTATTGCTGGGCAGCGTCCATGGCTTTTTATGGTGGATATCACACCAAATTCCGATGCAAGTCAAGAAAACATTATAACAATAACACAAAAAGCATTAGCTATTATTGATCAATACAAACCCGAATTTAGTTATTATCAAGTGAATATATTAAACAGTGAGGCTGCCGCATGAGCTTGAATCCATTAGTACGTGTTTATTATCAAGAAGGATTATTATTAACCGCAGAGCTTTGTGATGTTGAACAAACATACACTAAAAACATTACGTCGAATCAAAATACTGCTTTATTTAGTTCGGGGGTGATTAGTGGTTTGCAATTAGCAGGTCCAGCAGGTAGCACGAGCATAACAGTGACTGCTGGTGTCGCACTTGATGCTAAGCAGCAACAGTTGATTTTAGCAAGTGATACTTCTGTGCCGATCAGTTCATCATTAGCCAATAGCACTATTTACATTAGTATTGCTTATGATGAATCGGTGGATCCTGTGACTCATTTAATCACAGAACAACCACAAATTATCCTGGCATCAACACCGCCAGAAAATGAAACATTGTTATTAGGAATAGCCACTACTAGTGGTGGAGCATTAGTGACTTTATCTGGCAAGCAAAGTTATGTGTTGATTAATGACGAGGTAAAAATAGCAAACAATATTCCTCCTGTTTTAATGCATCCTTTTATTGCCACAATAAATCCCCCTGAGCCTGCTGCTAACGTGACAAGCGTTGTGTGTGATTTTCCAACGATGCCATTTGTGGCAACGCAGGTGTTGGTTTCCGTGCAAGATAATGATGCGAATCCGGGAATATTTAGTGCGTCGGTCGCTACTTTAACAGCGACACAATTTACCGCTAATGTTTTATTTACCGCAATTGGAGAGGGCGTTTGGACAAGTCCAGTGATATTAAATTGTATAGCATGGAAAAGTTAATTTATTCTTTATAAAGAAAGGATTGTTATGACAGATAGAAAATTAGAACGCATGCATTATTTTACGGGTGAAGCTTTGTTAACCAATGATTTTGATATTGAGCAAAATTATTTTCTAACCACGAATCAATATCATAATCGCTACATGCATACGTGGGGTATCGCTTATGGTTTAACAGTTACCTGGAAGGTGGGTGATCAGGCGCTTACGCTCAGTGACGGTATGGCAGTAGATGGTTCTGGGCGTGAAATTATTGCATTTGATAGTCAAACACTCACCGTACCAACGGAACCTAAACAATATTATTTAACCGTTTCTTGCGAAGAAGTCCCCGTGGATTACACAAGTGAAACCGGCGTAGAAAATTATAAGCATATCCAAGTTGTGCCAAAGTATGAGTTTTTAACGGAGTTAACAGATCCTAGTGCCACTATCTTATTAGCGGTGATTACTGTAACGAGCGATGCGACTATAGGTGCGTTGGAATATAACGACGGCTTAAATCAACGTTATTATTGTGGTATTCAAGTGGGTTCCTTAAATTTTCATTTAACTCATGCGGGCAATCCTGAACCACAACCATCGCCAATGGCAGCGGTGCCATCGATCAGTGTTAAGCCTGGTATTTCTGAAAGTGATTATAGTTTATATGTAGATTCTCAAGACACCGCCTTTTCAGGTGGTGTACAAATTGAAGGTAATTGTACTTCAAATAGTTTATTAGTGAATTCTAATGCCGTTTCAGGTAGCGGAACACTTTCAAGCAATGATTGCACCGTAACACCTGACACAGGTGTTGTGGACCCTAATCTTAAAGTGGGTGATATTATCATTAGCACACAAACCCCTGGTGGCTTACAGCAGTCGCGTGTGATTACAGCAATTAAAAATAATGTAATTACGATAAAAACAGCTTTTAATCCATCTTTAGTTCAATCGACTTATTTGCATGCTGCAGGCAGTGTGGTTGAAATTCTCAATAGTAGTAATAAACATTTATTAAATGTTGCTGATGATGGGACATTCACTTTTGGGGATGCAGATTTATCTACTTTACAAAACGTTAATTTAGTGGTAACGGGCAGCATCAATGCGACTACATTTACGGGTGATGGATCAGGCTTAGTAAATCTTAACTCAGTATGGACACAAAATGAAAATAAATCTATTTACTATAACGAAGGTAATGTAGGTATTGGAATTGCAACGCCTTCTGCATTGTTGCAGGTACAAGGCAGTGGTGTATCGGGTTCTGGTACGTTGACTTGTAACTTTTCACCGGATGCGGTTGATGCCGGTGATACTCAAAACTACACTGTTTACGGAACTAATACTAAATTTGCTACTGAGTTAAAAGTAGGAGATATGGTCATTGTAGGGAGCACTGCAGATAAAGCAGAATTTGCTGGTTTACCGATTGTGCTTGCTGTTGCGACAATTGATGATACGAAGCAAACCTTTACCACTAATATATTGAATAGTTCTATTCCAGCAGAATTATCACCATTAAAATTGGTAGATTCTATTTATAGTGTTGTGCCCAGTTCACTAATGGCGGTTGGTACACCATCTCAAGCCAACATTTTATCCGTTTCACCTAATGGTAGTGTTGATGTCAATGCCGTTGTGAATGTCGTAGGTACTTACGCGGGGCAACAAGTGGGATCGCCCCCACAAGAGCCAGGCGTTATTAATGCGGGTGTATTAAATCTTGGTCCTTATAATAAACTGGATAATTCGGCGGTTGTAGGTACTTTTTATGGAGATTTGTACGTTTATGGCGCCGTTCATGCCTATAATTTTATTAATTTGGATCCCCCTGCTGTCTCAACAAATGAAGGATTAACCAATCAAGCAGTTCAAATACCAACCACAGAAACTTGGGGCGATAAAAACAATACCCAGGGAATGGCATCAATGAATGGTACTTTGGTAGGTAGTATCATTCCTGATAGTGATAATCCTACCGCGTGTATGAGTTTAGCTTGTTCGGTGACGGGTTTGAATAATCAGGTGCGTTACGCCAATGCTTGTGCTGGACTATTAGCGAATAATAATTTTTTTATGAATAACTCATTTACGATGCCCATTAAAAAAGGTGAGTCGTGGAGTGTGGCAGTGGATACTTCAGATGATTGCCATTATCGCTACTGCATTTATTTTATTCCTGAGTAAATTATGGCAACGGCTAAACCACGTACAACAAAAACGCGTTCGTTTTATCAAAATAATACAGAGTTTTGGCAAGATGCGTTAAAAAAATTAGATTTACTTTTGCAAAGAGGCGTATTAGTATTTCGTAAGCAAGCCATAGAAAACGATGGGATAGCCAACTGGCAAGCCATTAGTGATACGCAAATAGATCAGTTATTATGCCCAATTCAAAAGGCTAATGATGCTGCTTATACAAAGCAATATACGGTATTAACTAAGACTATTGATCAATACACTCAACAAATAGAGCAGCGTCTAAAAAATAGTCAACAGATTCCTATCGTTCTATTACAACAGCAATTTAATTTATCGCTATTTGAAATCGATATATTAATTATCATGCTGGCCCCGCTGATTGATATGCGATACACACGGATTTATGCGTATTTACAAGACCACGTAAATAAAACACATCCATCATTAGAGTTATTATTTTCGATATTAACCCCAATGCTTGAACAACGTTTAATGGCAAAATCTTATTTAACTCAACATATGACAGCATTAGTAAATTGGCAATTGCTACAAACATTGGATAATAAGGTTTTTGATTTTACGATAGATAATCATCAACCTTTAAAGCTGGCTTCAGATATTAGTCAATTTTTATTATTTTCGAATGCAAGCCTAGATAAAGCCATTGTTAATGAACAAAGTCAAGATAAAATTATTATCTCTCATGAATTAAAAAACGCTTTGGATCAATTAATCGTTTATTTACAAAATAATTCTGTTGGACACAAAAATACTTATAGTTTTTATTTTTATGGTGAAGATGAAGCTACATTAATACAATTGGCAACTATTTTATTTAAGCCACTCGTAGAAAAAAGTTATATTATCGATAGTGCTAGCTTTATACAATATTTTGAAATTTATGGTCTTGAGAAGGCGTGTCAATATGTAACAATGTTGTTACGTCAAATAATATTAAACCAGAAAGGTTTGCTTATTCTCAAAAATGTAGATTTATTTTTAGTAGAAAATAAGCTCGCTATCGGATTGATTCAGCATTTATTTACTCAGTTATCAGCATTTCCTTATCTTGTCTTAGTGGGTAACAATGTTGTCAGTTTTGATGTATTTTGTTTACACAATCCACAACATAAAAGACAGGCTTATACATTTCATTTGCCTTTGCCAGATAATGAGTTACGGCGTGAACTGTGGAAAATTAACTTGCAAAAATATAAAATTATTTTAGGTGATACAGGGCTGCAAGAATTGGCTAATACCTTTCATTTTTCGGCAAGCCAAATTTCTAGAGTAGTGGATACTGCTACGCGTGAATGTTTCCATAAGACTAAAAAAATCACCTTAGCATTATTATTTAATTATGCGAAATCGCAACATAAAGGGAAACTTAACGAGCTAGCGCAAATACAGACGTCAAAGCAAAATTTTTCAGATATTGTATTGCCTGCGTCAACATTATCGCAATTAGAAAAAATTTACGTATTTAAAAAACACCAATATCAAGTGTATCATCATTGGAATTTTAATAGTGCAATCGCATCTAAAGGTGGCTTGGTGGCTTTATTTCATGGTGCATCTGGTACTGGTAAAACCATGGCGGCACAAGTATTGGCTAATGAATTGCATTTAGAATTGTACCGTGTTGATTTGGCTATGATGGTCAGTAAATATATTGGCGAGACAGAAAAAAATCTGCGCCATATTTTTAATACCGCTGCTTTATTAGATGTAGTATTATTTTTTGATGAAGCAGATGCTTTATTTGGAAAACGTACTAGTGTAAATGATTCGCATGATCGCTATGCTAATATAGAGACGAGTTATTTACTGCAATGTATTGAAGCCTATCGTGGTATAGTGATTTTAGCTACCAATTTATTACAAAATATTGATGAAGCCTTTTTACGACGCTTTCATTTTATTGTCGAATTTCCTTTTCCTGATACTCAACAACGTAAATATTTATGGCGAAAAGTCTTTCCAGCTCAAGTACCTTTAGAAAATATTGACTATGATTTTTTGGCAGAAAAATTAAAAATTACAGGGGGTAATATTCGTAATATCGCTTTGCATGCAGCTTTTCTTGCAGCTTCTCAGAACCAGTCCGTTAATATGCAATTCATTTTGTCAGCTTCTCATAGCGAATATAATAAGCTCGGCAAATTATTTGTTCCAACAGATTTTAAACCATATCATATTATTTAAGGTTAGTGATAAAAAGGCTTGTCCGCTTTTTCATTTTTAAGCTCAAGTTTAAAAAAACACTTAACCTTAAAAGCAGCGAAGCGGATTTACGCTTGTTGAATATTATGCGATTCTTCTTGAATTAACAGGCTGCTTGGACGCGAGTAACCTCAGAAAGGCACTATTTTTTCAATAGGAGCACCGTGTCTTGAGCTTAACTATACTTTACCCTACAATGTCCACTATACAATCAAATTAGCTAAAAAATGCCAGACAAAAAAACACTCCGTTCTCCTACTCGGATACTCAAACGCGATGAACATATTCTCTCGCGTAAAAATATCTCTCAATTGGCGTTAAACATCTTGTATCGATTAAAAGAAGCTGGTTTTCAAGCTTATTTAGTAGGTGGCGGTGTGCGAGACTTATTGCTTGATCTTCACCCAAAAGATTTTGATGTAGCAACTAATGCCCACCCGGATCAAATACGTAAACTGTTTCATAATTCACGGATTATTGGTCGTAGATTTCAAATTGTACATGTTTTTTCCAATAAACAACTCGTAGAAGTGACTACTTTTCGAGGAACTTCTTCTCATAGTACTGATGCGACATTGCACTCACAAAATGAACATGGCATTATTTTGTGCGATAATCTTTTTGGTTCCATAGAAGAAGATGCTGTTCGTAGAGATTTTACTGTCAATGCTTTGTACTACAATATAGACGACTATGGTATCGTAGATTTTGTCAATGGAATCGAAGATTTAAAAAATAAAACCATGCGTATCATTGGTGATCCAGAAACGCGTTTTCGTGAAGATCCTATGCGCATGCTAAGGGCAATACGTCTTGCCAGCAAATTAAATTTCACGTTAGAAAAAAATACAGCGCAAGCTATTCCAAAAATGCGCGAAATGCTAAAACATGTCTCTCATGCTCGCTTATTTGACGAATTTATTAAAATCTTAAAAAGTGGTAAAGCTACTGCCACTTTTGAAAATTTAATTGCTTACGACTTACTTATCGAACTTTTTCCATCCTTACCCCCTTTGTGGGAAAATAATCCAGAAGCAGAAGCTTTAGCTAAAAAAGCGTTGGCCAATGGTGATACGCGTATCAAAGAAAATAAAAGCATTAACCCTGCTTTTATGCTTTCTGTACTGTATTGGCCAATCCTATTACAACAACTCGCGCTTGAATCTACCTTTAAACATTCACCAGCTGCCGCTTTCGAAAAAGCGATGCAGCATGCTTGTCGAATTGCCCTTCATGATTTAAGCATTCCTAAACGATTAATTGCACAAATGCGCGATATTTGGTTCTTGCAACACCGATTTAATATGAGAAGCAATAAACGATTATTAAATATTCCTGATTTACCTAAATTTAGAGCCGCCTATGATTTTCTATTGTTACGTGCCGAATTAAATCAAAAACTCAAACCGCTTAGCGAGTGGTGGACCAATTTTTATGAATCTGATATAGAACAACGACAACATTTATTGAAGAAAAAACCGGTGATTGCTATTTAACCATTTACCTCTTTTTACTATGCAGGACAATATTAGAGAATATCCCGTAGCAACTTTTCTTGACGTTGTTTTAGCAATTGAGCAATAGGCACATTTCTTAAAATCTGCAACTCTTTTACTAAATAATCTTTAATAGTATTTGCCATGACCTTGGGATCTCGATGAGCACCTCCTAATGGCTCTGGCAAGACCGCATCAATAATATTTAATTTCGCAATATCAGTAGCCGTCACCCCCATGGCTTCAGCAGCTAATGCCGCATGTTTAGAATCTTTCCATAAAATAGAAGCGCAACCTTCAGGCGTAATAACGGAATAAATACTATATTGCAACATAACCACTCGATCACCTACACCAATGGCTAACGCGCCTCCAGACCCCCCTTCACCCGTCACAATACAAATAATGGGGGTAGGAAGCGCCGCTAATATTTGTAAATTACGTGCAATAGCTTCACTTTGATTTCTCTCTTCCGCGTCAATACCAGGATAAGCACCTGCGGTATCAATAAAAGTAACCACGGGAATAGTAAATTTTCCGGCTAACTCACTCAATCTTAGCGCTTTACGATATCCTTCTGGGCGTGGCATCCCAAAATTACGCGAAATTTTTTCAGAGGTAGTTCTCCCTTTTTGTTGCCCAATCACCATCACCGTTTTTCCGGCAAGCTTGGCTAACCCTCCTACGATAGCACCATCATCTGCAAAATGACGATCACCATGCAATTCTTGAAAATCAGTAAAAATAAGAGGGATATAATCTAGTACATAAGGGCGCCTTGGATGGCGAGCGACTAATACTTGTTGCCAAATAGTCAAGCTAGCATAAATCTCTTTAGTCAAACGCCTATTTTTAGCTTCTAGGTTTTTTATTTGAGCAGCTAAAGTTTCACTACTTTCTTCTTTAGATTCTCTTAGCGCATTTATTTCGTCATCAATCTTAGCAATTTCTTGTTCAAATGCTAGATAATCTAAATTCATAAATCATCATCTTGGTAAAAATAATCAAGTTCTTTCTTAAATTTTCTGTTTTCTAAATGTTTCTCAATGGCATGACGAACTTTTAATTGCTGACGATTATTACGACGTTTAGCTTTTTCATCATCATCTAAGACTCTCTCATCTACAATATCGATATTGTCGGCTTCATTTTCTAGTTTTTCGATATCAATATCTGCCATCGTTTCTAAAACCTGCTATAGCCAATAAACAAAAATAAATAAAAATAACCATACCACATCAACAAAATGCCAATACCAGGAAGCTGCTTCAAAGGCAAAATGATGCTCTTTATCAAAATGGCCTCGACAGGCACGAATAAGAACAAAAATTAAAATGATTGTTCCAATAGTCACGTGTAATCCATGAAACCCGGTCAAAGCAAAAAAAGTGGTTCCATAAACTCCAGACCCTAATTGCAATCCTTTTTCTGTATAGGCCTCCATATATTCATGTGCTTGGCAAAACAAAAAACTAATCCCTAATAAAACAGTTAACGCTAAGCCAATAATAAATTGTTTACGATTATTTTTAAGAATTCCCCAGTGTGCAATTGTCACTGTCACCCCAGAAGTTAACAAAATTAACGTATTCAATGCCGGAATTCCCCATGTGTACATAATGGACTCTGGCCCTTTAAAAAGGGCAGGATTTGGCGTCTGAAACAAAGGCCATGCAGCTTTAAAATTTTGCCACAGCAAATACACATTAATGTTATAGCCTTTTTCTCCTCCAAGCCACGGTACTGCCCACATACGGATATAAAACAATGCGCCAAAGAATGCTGAAAAAAACATCACTTCAGAAAAAATGAACCAACCCATTCCCCACCGATAAGAGCGACCCACTTGCTTATCATACATACCTTGCGAACTTTCAAAAATAACTGTGGAAAACCAACCAAACATCATGCAAATTAAGATGATAAAACCACTGGCAAACATATAGGGTCCAAAATGGACTTGATGCAACCAGTTAATTCCTCCAAACATAATGCAAAAAAGTGCAATTGATCCGATAATTGGCCAATGGCTTGGTGTTGGCAAAAAATAACCGCTATGCTTTGTGTTCGACATAAAAATTTAACCTTAATTTATATAGGCGTCCTTATCTTATATGGGATGAGCGCCATTCCCTCTCACTACATTTCTGCCAGGAGCACTTTTGTCCGCATTATACATTGTATATGACAATGTTAGTTCATGAATATCTTTTGGTAAATCTATATCAAGGTGAAATAAAACGGGCATTTGTTCCTTTTCACCTGCTTGAAATGTTTCTGTCGTAAAGCAAAAACATTCTGTTTTCCGTAAATAGCGAGCAGCTTGTCCTGGAGTGACACTTGGAATTGCCTGCACGGTCATTGTTCTATTTGCGTTATTCTTTGCATAGAACACCACGCGAGTAATTTCACCAGGATGAACTTTTATCGTATCTTTTTCAGGATAAAAATCCCACGGCAAGCCCCCATTCACATTGGTGACGAATTGTACCGTAATTATACGATTAGGATCTACCCTATTATCAGTGTAACCACTCGGCCCTAAAATTTTACCGTTCAACCCAGTAATTTTGCAAAACACATTGTAGATAGGGACCAAACCAAAAGCAAATCCAAACCAACCAATGGCAGCAAGAAATAGAATGATTAAAGTTTTTTTAGCTTTTGAGTTAGCCATTCAAAGTTCTTTTTAAATTTAAATAATCTTCGCTTAATAATTTATCGGATTGTAATAATTCTTTTACTTTTCTACAAGCATGTAAGACCGTCGTATGGTCTCTGCCACCAAACGCGGAACCAATCTCAGGCAAGCTATGATTTGTTAATTCCTTTGCTAATGCCATCGCTAATTGGCGTGGCCTTGCAACGGTTCTAGTACGACGCACTGCTATTAAGTCCACCTCTCTTATCTTATAATATTCCGCCACTGTCTTTTTAATATTATCAATCGTAATTAAGCGATCTTGTAAAGCAATTAAATCTTTTAATGCTTCTTTTACCACTTCTAAACAAATTTCTTCTCCAGTAAATTGTATATGGGCAATCACACGTTTCAAGGCACCTTCTAATTCACGTACATTAGAATGCATACGCTTAGCAATAAAAAAAGCAACTTCATGAGGAATAGATATCTGCGCTAATTCTGCCTTGTGAATTAAAATAGCTACCCTAGTTTCTAATTCGGGGGGTTCCACAGCAACCGTCAATCCCCATCCAAAGCGAGATTTTAAACGATCTTCTAAACCATCAATCTCTCTTGGATATCGATCACAAGTAAAGATCATCTGTTGTCTGCCTTCCAACAGTTCATTAAAAGTATGAAAAAACTCTTCTTGTGAGCGGTCTTTTCCAGCAAAAAATTGAATATCATCAATCAAAAGTAAGTCACAGGTACGATAAAATTCTTTGAAGCTCTCCATGGAATTGGTTTGAATAGCCCTTACCATCTCTGATACGTAACGCTCAGACGAAAGATAAACAACTCTCGCATTAGGATTTTTCTCTTTAAGGGCATTCCCAACTGCCTGCATTAAATGTGTTTTCCCAAGACCTACCCCTCCATAAATAAAAAGTGGATTGTAGCTAGTACCGGGATTCAATACAATTTGTTTTGCCGCAGCAACAGCAAGTTGATTAGATTTACCGCTCACAAAGTGTTTAATAGTAAAATTAGGATTTAATTCAATACTATAAGATTGACGGCGTTTTTTAGCAGGTTCTATAGGCGCCATCTCTTTTTTTTCTACTGCTTCACTAAAACCAGATTCTACTAAGGCAATATTAGTTTCTTTACCTGTGAGTTCTTCTAAGTGATAACTAATTTTAGATAAATACTCCATATCCACCCAGTCTCGCACAAACTTATTCGGTGCAAAGACAATCCATTTATTTTGGTTATAAGAAAATTTTAGCGGACGGATCCACATATTAAAATGGGATTCTGGCAGCTCATCTTGTAGTCTTTCCAGACAATTATTCCAAACGTGTTCCATACTTTGTATATTTTCAGACATAAGCCTTCCATTTGTGGATAAATTGTAATTTTAGTTGTGGATAAGTTTATAACATCTTTTCATGAAAAACGCAAAACCAGATTTTAGGAAAAACTTATCAAAATTATTCATAGGTTGTTAACAATTTATACACAAACTATATATTTGAATATATTCAAATTTAAACTGATATACACAAAAAATGCGTTTATACTATAACAATAAATAAAAAATATAATTTAAAATATTTAAACTTTTTATTAGTGCATGTTGACAATTCGCTATACCGAGACAGAAAACGTTGATTTGAGAGCATCGTAGCGGAGCATACGTGGGTTGGTATGTGAGCCTCGAAGCGCAAAAAATCAACGTGTTATGGCCGGAATAGTTAGAATTGTTAACACGCCATAGATTAGGAAACTTCATCGATTCGTCAGCTGTTCCCGCTGGAATTCGGCCAAAAAGCCCTGATTACGGTACTTCTTTAGAAAAAGGTTGCGAAACTAAAAAATTTTCACTCTCTGAAACCATTGATACACAAGGAGGGGTGTTTCCAGCGGGAACTGCTGTCGACTCGTTGTCATTGATGATAAAATACTTCATCCTATGCTAAACTAGCTTTTTGTTAAAGATAAGCTTCTTTCACTAATGCATTTTCTTGATAGTTTTGAAACAAATCCTTCCCCTTGTTTATTAACCGAACAAGAAATATCTGTAGAATTTGGTCGTAATTGGTGGAATGCTGAAATTCGAAATGAATTAAAACATTTATCAGAGAAATGCCAACTTAAACAAAAAATACAATGTCTTTATCAAGACAATAAAATAAATCTTACTGAAAACCGTGCGGTTACACATGTAGCGTGGCGAGATAAAAAACAACAGTTTGCTTTTAGCCACTATCAAGCCATTCACCAAGCTCATCAAAAGGCTTTGGATTTTTATGAAAAAATTATGGGTAGTGGAGAGTATACTGATATCGTAAATGTAGGGATTGGGGGTTCCCATCTAGGAAATTTATTAGTGTGTGAAGCGTTGCGCGATTATGATCAAAAAAGAATCCGTACGCATTTTTTATCTTCTCCGGATCCTGATGTGGTAGAAGATTTATTATCCCAATTAAATCCGAAAAAAACTTTATGGTTATTTACTTCAAAAAGTTTTAAAACCATGGAAGTGATTGCACTTCTGAAAGTGATTAAGCGTTGGTTTATTAAAAAAGTTTCTGAAAAAAATTGGGTGATGCATGCTTTTGCTATTACCAATAATTTAGTGCAAGCTCAAAAAGAAGGATTTAGTCAAGAACAATGCTTTTGGTTTGATGAAGGAGTGGGCGGTCGATTTTCTTTATGGTCTACTGTAGGTTTAATTATTTTATTTGCTTTAGGCAAAAAAAATTACGAAGATTTGTTGGCTGGTGCGCATACCATGGATTTACATTTTTTACATCAACCTTTAGATCACAATATTCCTGTGTGGCTTGCGTGGTTAGATTATTTTTATAGCCATTTTTTTCATTCTACTTCTAGAGTTGTTATTCCATATACGGCAAGATTAAAAAATCTTCCACAGTTTTTGCAACAATTAGAAATGGAAAGTTTAGGAAAAAGCACACAAAGAAATGGTGATGAAGTTAAAGACAATGGTCTAGTCATTTGGGGAGATGTTGGGCCAAACGGTCAACATGCTTTTCATCAGTTTTTATATCAAACTAATCAATTAATTCCTGTAGAATTTATTACCTTTAAATCAGCGAGTCATTTTCAAGAATTACAAAACATGCAAATGGCACAGTGTTTAGCGCAATCTAAAGCTTTATGGGAAGGGTTAGCAGATGAAAAAAATCCGCACAAAAAAGTTAATCCTTATAAACCTTCAACGCTCATTATTTTAGAAAAGCTTAACCCTTATAACTTAGGTTTATTATTAGCCATGTACGAACATAAGGTATTCGTCTTAGGAGAAATGTATAATTTAAATGCTTTTGATCAATTTGGTGTAGAATTTGGTAAGGACTACGCAAATTTATTATTGAAATATTTTACTGATCAACTAACTGACGGATCTGTTGATTCTATTTCTCAATCACTCATTGAATTATTACGATGCCGCTAAAATTTGCTACTTGGAATGTTAATTCAATTCGGGTTCGCGTCACTCACTTAATAGCATGGTTGGAAAAAAATAAAATTGATGTCATCGGTTTACAAGAAATTAAGTGCGAAGAAGCTTCTTTTCCTCTTGAGGCTTTAAAAGAGATAGGGTATAACGCCCTTGTGCATGGGCAAAAAACTTATAATGGCGTCGCTATCCTTTCTAAACTTCCTTTTGAACCTGTAGCATTAACTGGCTATTTTCTTGAACATGAACAAAAACGAGTAGTTGCCTGTTTTATTGAAGACATTTTGTTTATTAATATTTACGTTCCTAATGGACAATCCGTAGGGAGTGAAAAATATTTTTATAAATTAACATGGTTTAGTGAATTGATTGCGTGGGTTAAAAAAATAAAAAAAACAACTAATAAAATTATCATTTGTGGTGATTTTAATATTGCTCCTGAGCCTATTGATAATCCTGAAGATATCGAAGATCAAATTATGATCAGTAAAAAAGAAAGGGAGGGATTTAAAGAATTAATAGACTTAGGATTTACCGATGCTTTACGTTATTTTCATAAGGAGCCAAAAATTTATACGTGGTGGGACTATCGTATTCGTGCTTTTCAGCGAAATTTGGGGTATAGAATTGATCATTTCTTAGTAAGCGATACATTATTAGTAGATTGCAAAGCATGCGTCGTGGATAAAGAACCACGGAAGTTAGAAAAGCCTTCCGATCATGCGCCTGTTATTTTAGAATTTCAATAAGAGCTTTTATGGTACAGGCAAAGAAACGATTCGGACAAAATTTTTTAATTAACCAAAATATTATTACTCAAATTATCGAATCTATAGCTCCTCAGCCAGATCAATTACTTATTGAGATTGGACCAGGGTTAGGAGCGTTAACCAAACCATTATTAAGTAAAAATTTTCTCTTAGCGATTATTGAAATTGATCGCGATTTATTAGCAAAATGGGAAATATGGCAAAAAAATTATTCTCAATTGACGATTTATGCACAAGATGCATTGAAATTTAACTTTAAAAATTTATTAACTTCTCAAGAGAGTTATTTAAGAATATTTGGTAATTTACCCTATAATATTTCTTCACCTTTGTTACTTCATTGTTTCGAATATATTGATAACATTCAAGATATGCACTTTATGTTGCAAAAAGAAGTAGTTGAAAGATTACAAGCTTCTCCCGGGAATAAAAATTATGGGCGTTTATCCATTATTACCCAATATTTTTGCGAAGTAGTATTTTTATTTGACGTTCCACCCAATAGCTTTCAACCTGCACCTAAGGTAGATTCCGCTTTTTTTCGTTTAATTCCTAAAAAAAATCGTCCTCGAATTTCTATTAAAAATTTAGAAGCTATTACACGAGCGGCTTTCAGTCAGCGACGTAAAAAAATCTCGAATAACTTATCTAAATTTTTTAGTAAGGAACAATTGATGAGTTTTGGTATAGATCCTAATGATCGTGCTGAAAATATTTCAGTAGAAACCTATTGTGCATTAGCTTTGAGTCACACTCCGTGCTTCTCGTGATGACGATTTTGGGTTCCTACTTGTAACTCATTCTTATTTTGTGTATTGTTAACACCATCAACACTTAAACTCTATTGATCATCATGGCTCAACTTATTCAACACCAGAATTTTGAAAAACAACCACTCCACCAATTTGCAGAAAATGCTTATCTTAACTACTCGATGTATGTTATTTTAGATCGTGCTCTTCCTTATATTGGAGACGGTTTAAAACCTGTTCAGCGTCGTATTATTTACGCAATGTCTGAATTAGGATTAAAAAATTCCGCGAAATATAAAAAATCTGCACGAACGGTAGGGGACGTCCTTGGTAAATATCATCCACACGGCGACGGTGCGTGCTACGAAGCGATGGTTTTAATGGCGCAAGATTTTTCTTATCGTTATCCTTTTATTGACGGTCAAGGAAATTGGGGATCCACTGATGATCCTAAATCCTTTGCAGCAATGCGTTATACCGAATCTCGATTATCTAAATATGCGGAATTACTTCTTTCTGAATTAGATCAAGGTACCGTGGAATGGATACCCAATTTTGATGGAACACTCGAAGAGCCCAAACTTTTACCGGCTCGTGTACCTAATTTATTATTAAATGGGGCTTCAGGAATTGCAGTAGGAATGGCGACCGATATTCCCCCTCATAACTTAACTGAAGTAGTAAATGCTTGTGTCGCTTTATTAGATGATCCGAATTTAAGCATCAGCGAAATTTGCAAGCTTCTACCAGGCCCTGATTTTCCAACGGCTGCAGAAATTATTACGCCAAAAGCTGAATTAAAAAAAATATATGAGATCGGGAGTGGCAGTATTCGTCAGCGCGCTGTATACAAAATGGAAGAAGGTGAAGTTGTTATTACCGCTTTACCCTACCAAGTTTCAGGTGCTAAAGTCATTGAGCAAATTGCCTCGCAAATGCAAGCTAAAAAAATACCAATGGTAGAGGATTTGCGCGATGAATCAGATCATGAAAACCCCACACGTTTAGTGATTGTGCCAAAATCTAATCGTGTAGATATAGAAGCTTTAATGGCTCATCTTTTTGCGAGCACGGATCTTGAAAAAAGCTATCGTGTTAATCTCAATATGATAGGTGTTAATGGGAAGCCTCAAGTAAAAAATATTCATCAAATTTTAACTGAATGGTTAAGCTATCGATTGGAAGTGGTTACTAAACGTTTAAAGCACCGCCTAGAAAAAATAACTGATCGGTTGCACATCTTAGAAGGCTTATTGATTGCATTTTTAAATATTGATGAAGTTATCAAAATCATTCGCGAAAAAGATGATCCAAAAGAATCCTTGATAAAAAAATTTAAACTTAGCGTTATTCAAGCTGAAGCTATTTTAGAAATTAAATTACGTCAATTAGCAAAGTTAGAGGAACAAAAATTACGTGCGGAACAAAACGAATTGGCAGAAGAAAGAGATTCTTTAACTAAAATATTGGAAAGTAAATCTTTGCTTAAAAAACTTATTCGCAAAGAACTTTTAGAAGATGCTAAAAATTTTGGTGATAAAAGACGTTCACCTTTAGTAACACGAGAAGCTGCTCAAGCACTTAAACAAGAAGAAGTTATCCCAAATGAAGCAATCACAGTCATTTTATCTAAAATGGGTTGGGTGAGATCGGCTAAAGGTCATGAAATTGATCCCACTCAATTAAGCTACAAGGCAGGCGATACTTTTTTAATGGCAGCGTTAGGTCGCAGTAATCAACAAGCAGTATTTTTAGATAGCAAAGGTCGTAGTTACTCTTTACTTGCTTATCAATTACCTTCTGCTCGTGGTCAAGGAGAACCTTTAACTGGGAAATTTACACCGGCAGACAATGCGATCTTTGAATGTGTGTTATTAGGAGAGCTCTCCCAACCGCTTTTATTAGCAAGTGACGCTGGTTATGGTTTTATCACGAGTTTGGGGGATTTGTATGCAAAAAATAAAGCTGGCAAAAGTGTAGTAAATTTACCATCACAAGGTAAATTATTAAAGCCACAATTATTGGAAGGTGCTTTAGAAGATAAGTGGATAGTGGCAATTACTTCTCAAGGTCGTTGTTTAATTTTCTCATTGAATGAATTACCTATACTTGCAAAAGGAAAGGGAAATAAAATTATCAATATCCCAAGCAGCGCTTATGAAAAGCGTGAAGAAATTTTACAATCGATAGCGATAGTTGATAAAGGTAAATCGATTAAATTGATTAGTGGTCGAAAAGAAGCGATTTTAAAAGGCGAAGATTTAGCTCATTATGTTGGTGAAAGAGCTCGCCGTGGAAATATGTTACCTCGTGGGTTACAGCGCGTGGATAAAATAGAAAGTGTTTAGATAAGAATTTACTTTGGTGTTGTTGCATAAAAACGGAGCTCGTGTTTCCCGCGATGAAGGCTTTCTTTGATTTATGCAACAACACCATTTGTTTCACAAAAAAGAAAAAGAGTTAAAAAAATGGATATTTTAATAACCATCACCTATCTAGATAGTACTCATCCTTTATCAGAGAATTTTATTCAAAAATTAGAAGAAATAATACGGAAAAATAGTGCCTTTGCGTTTGTGAAAGAGCAAAACGCTAGCTTTATTTTAAGCATTCAAGAAGCTATCGACGCACTTAACGATGAGTTAGATGAAGCTTATGATGAAAATAACGTAATAATAGGCCTTAGCTGTGTCACATTAAGATTGTTTGTCGTATTTAATTTTCATGAAAATAAAAGAATAATTTATGATTTAAATAATCTTGTTAGTCGAATTATTGTCTATACCAGGGAAGAGGTGACAAATAAAATTAAAGAATCCAGTTTTTTTAAATCAAGATATATGGATAGTGATGATGAAAGTGATGATGAACTCAGCGGCGAAAGTACCGATTCATATTTTTTTGAAGAAAGCTCACCGTGTTCTAGAAAACATAAAAAAGAGTCAAGTGATGATGAGGGTGTAGAACAAGAAAAATCGTCATTTGAAGTTCTTAGTTTTGAAAATGAATTAGCTGTAAGTGGTGATGAAATTAAAAGGGCTGAAGTATTACAGGACGAATTTTTGGAGTATTTAAAAGGTAGGGATAGTGAAGAAGTAAAGCGACTCATTAACTGTTTTTATTTAGAAAATCGCTTGAAAAAAGTAGAAGAGAATTTACATTTGAAAATACCATTAAATTTAGTTATAGAGCAATTAAACTTAAGAAATACTTTTTGCTATGTTGATTGTTTAAATCACGTATTTATTTTTAATGTATTATATCCAAACTTCATTTTTATAGAAAAATTTTTTTTTCAACCGTTAAAAAATTATATAGACCTAGTTGAGAGAAGGGTGCCTGTTACAAGCTCTTTCTCTCAATATATTGAACGTCAATCTTTATTAGATGAAGAAGAAAAACAAAATTTTATAAAATATTTTGTCAAATTTTGGCCTTTCCCTTTTGTAAATAAGGTGGGTGATAAAACTTATTTTATTCCAACGATACCTCCAGATAAATCGCCAAAATTTTTTTCATCAAAATGTTTATCTCGATTTTTTGTTACGGGGGTTCCTCTCACAGGAAATAGCAAAAATGCTATTGTCATCGCAAAAAAAGTTCCAAATGAAAAAAAAGAGGAAGCAAATTTAGCACCCAAAAATCAGTACAGACATTTTTTAAAATTTGGCATAGATAATGATATCCAAATGATTTTTAATGGTGTGTGCTATGAAGAAGCTTTACGAATACTTTTACCCCATTCTCTTCAACCAAAAGCTCGGTATATTACAATAAATAAAAGCCGTATTTTTTGTGCATCAACAAGTAAAGAAGTTATTGGTTTTAAAACGCTTTCTGAATATGTTGCTGGTCTTGATGAAATAAAAAAAAGAGGATTTTTAGAAAAAGCGTTTAATGGAGAAATTGAAAATTTTGCAGAGTTATTGGTATATGCTTTGTATTTTCGAGATATTGATAATAGTAATAATAACTTTGGAGTTGTAGAAGGAGATGGAAAAATAATAGCCGTACGTATTGATGGTGAATGTGCTTTTTGGCAAGAAACTTATCCTGCCATCACGAGTGAATTATTGGATGGTTTACCTAGACTAAATGTGAATGGAATAGGTATACATTCTATGTACAATTGGTTAGATGATATTATTAATCGGAAAAAACAGTCCCAAGAAACCAGCTTACTGACGGTGGATAAACAAGCCTCAGTGAATTTTAAATATCAAGTAAATAAAGCCTTATTAAAAGTAATATTGATGGATGAACTTTTTTTGATACGATTACCTGGCATAAAAGCTAATCTAAAAAATTTGAATCTGTTAATGCACTCAAGAGGGGCTTTTATGGTAGCGTGCAAGCAGAATGAAAGTTTTTGCGCCTATATAGCATCGGAAGCAGCTGGTGAGGATGTTGAAAGTTATCTAACACAGTTAATGAGCGTTAGAATATCACATAAGCAGCTTTTTATTCCTGTGGATACCCAAGAAAAATTTGTTCAGAATTATAGGAATATATTTTTAAAGACTCAAGAATTTTTTTCTATGGAGGATGTGGTAACGGGGGCACCTCAAAGACTTCATGATGCTCCAACGAAATAGATCAGCGTTGTAAATACGTTCTATCAATCCGCCTAGGCTAAGTTTGGCTTAGTCCAACAGCTAAAAATAGTGGCTAGCGCCATATAAAAATTTTAATCTTGAAGCTCCAAAACACCATGCCCAGTTGCTATACTATCTCCTGCTATGGTCACATCAACATGAGTTAAATCGTTTGCTTTTAAAATAACTTTAGCATTGACCGCTCCAACGATTGAACCGTTTAGTAGCAGTGTTGCAGTTTGACCATCGGAAGTGCAAGTTTTCGTAAAGTTCTGCTCACCGAAGTGACAAAGACCAGGACCCCAATCACAGAAATATGACACACCTTGGCCCGTTGAGCTCTTCGTTATATAGATAGTAGCATTACCAAGATGATCGGTGGGGCCATACCATGACTCGGAGGATGTGAAAGGCCTAGGATCAAATTTTTTACATAAATCATCAGCAAAACTACTCTGAGCCAAACTAGTGGCTACCAATATGCACAATGCGAAATTTTTTAGCGTAATCATCATAAAGTTCCTTAATTAAATTAAAAAATAAAAATCGACTATTGCTTTTATATTCCCTTTAAACCATTTCAACTTTAGCATAGCAGAACTGAGCTTAATATTTTATTAAGGGCCTCTCTCGAAATTCAGAGCGATCTCAGGGCAAGCGCATATTAAGTTTTTTATCTTCAAGCGGGGAGAAATTAACTCCGCTGCTGTCATCCCGCGACTTGTTCGCGGGATGATAACATTATGTTTTAATGAAATTTAATATGCGCTTGCCCTGGAGTGATCTCTATAATGAAAAGTTGGAAATTTCAAGTGAAATCTATTCAACGCTCAAACAAAAAGATTTAATCACCTGAAAATCTTCTAAGCCATATTTAGAACCTTCGCGCCCATAGCCGGAAAATTTCACTCCTCCAAAAGGAGCGGCCGTGTTAGAAAGAAACCCTGTATTTCCTCCCACCATACCATATTCTAATTTTTCCATCACTCGCCATAAGCGTCCAATGTTTTTGGTAAAGACATAAGAAGCTAAGCCGGCATTGGTATCATTAGCAAGAGCAATGGCTTCTTCTTCGGTATCGAAACTATGCAATGCAATGACGGGGCCAAAAATTTCTTCATGGGCAATCTGCATGGTAGATTGAATATTTGCCAAAATGGTGGGCTCAAAAAAATAGCCGCCTAAGTTAAGTGGCTTTCCACCCAACAAGCATTCTGCTCCTTGTTGAATAGCATCTTCTACTAAGCGTTGCACTTTGTCTAAACCAGCTTGGTTAATAAGTGGCCCAAGTTGAACGCTTTCATCGGCAAAGGCATGACCCACTTTAAGAGATTTTACTGCCGCTATTAGCTTTGATTTAACTTCCGAAAGAATAGAGCGTTCCACTAAAATGCGATTAGCACAAATACAGGTTTGCCCATTATTTCTAAATTTAGCCACTAAAATTTCTTGAATACTTTTATCGATGTCTGCATCCGAAAAAATAATAAAAGGCGCATTTCCACCTAATTCTAAAGACAAACGTTTTACGGTGGGAGCGCTTTGCTTGGCTAGGTATTGCCCTACTTTAGTGGAGCCGGTAAATGAAATTTTTCGAATACGAATATCTTCGCATAAGCTATCTCCAATGGGTTTCGCATCCCCCGTAATCACATTAAAAATACCTTTTGGAAGGCCAGCTTCCTTGGATAAGGCGGCTAAAGCTATGGCAGAAAAGGGTGTCAACTCAGAAGGTTTTAACACAACCGTACAACCCGCAGCAAAAGCGGGCGCACATTTACGAGTAATCATGGCTAAGGGGAAATTCCACGGAGTAATTGCACCAACAACACCCACAGGTTGTTTGATAACAAAGAAGCGTTTGCTTGGGATATCACTTTCAATCACATCCCCATTCGAACGCCGAATTTCTTCTGCGAACCAACGTATGAAACTGGCTCCATAAGCGACTTCTCCCATCGCTTCTGCATGTGATTTACCCCCCTCTAAACTAATTAATTTAGCAAGCGATACTTGATTTTCCATGATCAACGCATACCACTTAAATAAAATATCTGCTCGAGCTAAAACAGTAAGCGCAGCCCATTTTGGAAAAGCTGTGCTTGCGGCATCAATCGCCTCCTTAGTTTCTTTTGCGCCTAAATTAGGGATTGTTCCAATAAGTTGTTTTGTCGCAGGATTAAAAACTTCGATTTTATTTTCTGCGTCGATCCAAAGATCGTTGATATAAGCCTTTTCAATGATAGGAAAGTGGGATGTCATAAAAAGTCCTCAAATTTGTAGATAAAATTGTTAGTGGTGTTGCTGGTTAAATTATGTTCTCTATGATTCAAGGTTCACAGAAAAAAAGATACCTCCATCAGTAATCTGTCCATGAACACCCAGAGGAATAGGTTTATTACGCACGCAATGGCCAAAGCCAGTCAAACGAAAAATGGGAATTTTAATATTTCGCGAAGTTACATAATTTTCTGAAAAATTTTTCAAAGAAAAGTCTAATAATCGATTTGTTTCTTGGGCTAAATTTTCACCAAAATCACCTAGAATAATAGCACGAGCTTCATTAAATATCCCCGCATTAGCTAAGTGGACTAATAAGCGTTCGAGACGATAAGGTACTTCGTTAATATCTTCTAAAAAAATAATTTTATGCCGAGCATCTATTTGCCACGGGGTCCCAATGCTTGATTGAATTAAAGTAGCATTTGTGCCGCATGTGATGCCAGAAATTGATGTATTCACACGAGCGGCTTCATTCAGTGGTTCAAGATTTTGCAAGCGATACTCCTTTAGACCATTAAACCAAATATTCGTTAAAGCTTGAAAATCATTGACATTATGAGCCAAGCAAGCGGCTTGTCGTGCCATCATACCGTGCAATGTGGGCCAATGCCAAGCTTGATTAAGCCAAAGGTGTAAAGAAGTTATATCACTAAATCCCACTAATAATTTTTGTTTTTCTGGTTTATTTAAACCAAGTAAATCTGGGACAATTCTTGTCGTGCCATAGCCACCCCGGACGCACCAAATTAAGGTACTGTCAGGAGCATATAAAGCTTTTTTCAAGTGCTCAAGACGTTTTTCATCCGTGTTAGCGGAATAAGGATGATCGCCTAATAAATCAGAAGGAATTCTTGGAGTTAACCCCAAATTTTCGACAAGAGATTGAATCATGGGGATATTTTCTGGTTCAATTTTTCCAGAGGGCGCAATAATATCAACTACCTCCCCTTTTTGAATAATGGGCCAGATCATAAGTACCGTATCTCCGTCATAAAAATCCTATGATACATGATTTGATCCATATTTCACTATACTTTATTGTTAACTTGGCAATTAAGGTCTCGTCTTATGGGACGCTACAAGTACATCCTCGGTAGGCTTTACTTCAGCATCCATGCTTCAGAAACCCGTTCAACTTTACTGGGTGTCACAAGCTATATTCAGATTTCACGGATAATTATCTGAAAGAGTGTAGGACTTAAAGAGCACCATAGCAAAACAAATGCTATTGATGGCATAATACGCGCTTACGATTTGGTGATTCATGGAGAAAGAGTATGAAATTTACTATCAGTTGCGGCGATCTTTTAGCACCTTTATCCACCGTGGTTGGGGTAGTGGAAAGGCGTCAAACATTGGCCATTTTGGCTAATGCTCTCATTAGTGTAGAAAATGAATATCTGGCGTTAACAGGAACAGATTTAGAAGTTGAATTAATCGGACGCCATACACTATCGCACGCAGGGGAGTCTGGGAAAATTACGGTACCTGCTCGCAAATTTTATGATATTTGCCGCAGTTTTCCTCCCGAAACGTTAATGCAATGTACACTGGAATCTACCCGGTTTAATGTCAAAGCGGGTCGCAGTCGTTTTGTTCTCCAAACGTTACCTGCGGCAGATTTTCCGATGGTAGAGGAAAGTCAAAGTGAACATCAATTTCATATCTCTCAAAAAGAATTGCGTTACTTACTCGAACAAACACATTTTGCTATTGCTCAACAAGATGTAAGGTACTATTTAAATGGGCTCTTGTTAGAATTACGCAATAAAGAAATTCGGACCGTTGCGACAGATGGACATCGAATGGCTATTTGCACATTGGCGGTGCAAGAAACTTTAAATTTTTATCAAGTGATTGTGCCACGTAAAGGTGTTGGTGAGCTATTGCGCTTGTTGCAAAATACAGATGAAACCGTGGAAGTGACGCTGTCACCACATCATATTCGTGTGGTCGCTAAAGATTTTACATTAACCTCAAAATTGATAGATGGCAAATATCCCGATTACAATAAAGTTTTACCAAAACCGACGGATAGAAAAATTAATTTAAACCGCGATGAATTTAAACAAGCGTTGAGCCGTGTGATTATCTTATCCAACGAAAAATTTCGTGGCGTGACATTATTATGGCAAGAAGATTCGCTGCAATTACAGAGTCATAATGCGGATCACGAAGAAGCCGAAGAACGTTTAGATATTCAATTTTCTCATCCTGAAGTGCAATTAGGTTTTAATGCGAGCTATTTAATGGATGTGATTAATTGTATTGCGTCGACCGAAATAGAGTTATGCATCGCTCAAAATGACAGTGGCTTACTTTTGAAAGGAACAGACCATGAAAGGGCTAGTACTTTGTTTGTGGTAATGCCTGTATTTTTATAGAGCCCCCAAGTGTTAAGGGTATCTTGCGGCTTAACCGAAAAATCCAAGGCGTAGCAATGTTTTTATCCACGTTAGAATTTCAAAATTTTCGAAATTTCGAAAATTTTGAAATTATGCCACATCAAAAATTCAACCTTATTGTTGGAGATAATGGTCGAGGAAAGACTTCTTTGTTGGAAGCAATTTATTTTTTATCAATGGGGCGTTCTTTTCGAGGCGCTTCTTATCTGACCGCAATTCAATATCAAAAAAAATTTTTCCGCATCATGGGAAATTTTATCAATGCTGATGCAAAAAACCACCGAATTGGATTTGAGAAACAAAGAGAAAATACCTTATCTCAGATAAAACTTGATGGAGATGTATTAAATAGCCACACAGATATTTTAAAAATTCTTCCTACGCAAATAATCCATCATGAAAATTTTCATTTGTTAGATGCTGGTCCACAGTATCGTCGAGAGTTTTTAGACTGGGGTGTTTTTTATGCGGAACAAAAATTTTTAACTGTGTGGCAAAGCTTTCAACGTGCACTTAAACAGCGCAATGCGTTGTTAAAAAACATGGATGCGATCCAATGTGATTTTTGGGAGCAAGAGTTAACAAATGCTGCCGTGCAAATAGACCAATATCGACGGCTTTATTTAACGTTATTTTTGCCTGTATTGCAAGAGCTTCTTCAAAGTTTAAATATCATTAAACAAGTAGAAATAGATTTTTATTCGGGGTGGGATCGTGATAAAGAATACCTTGCTTTGCTCCAACGTACGCGCAAGCGAGATGAAATTTTAGGGTTCACTCAATATGGCCCTCATCGGGCAGATTTAAAAATTAAACTTGATCAATACGATGCGGATCATGTTTTGTCTCGCGGACAGCAAAAAATGCTTGGTTTTTCGATGCGAATTGCACAAACGCTATTACTTTATCAATTAACACAACAAGCAAGTATTTTTTTGATAGATGATTTAACGGCAGAGCTAGATTTACAGCACATAGATCAAGCCATGAATATGCTGCTAACTTTACCAAGTCAAATTTTTATCACGACAATTCACAAACAATTTTTTGATAAAGCATTGGATAATTTTTCGGCAGAGAAATTTTTTTTGTAGCTAAACCGAGCCCAATACCACTTTTTCTCTCAACCAGCGCGAAGACAACGACTGACATTCTTTTGCATAATCGCTAAACCAATTCTCAGGTAATTTTTGAATACGATCCAACCATATTTGATCTCGCTGTAAATCAGCGACAAAAAATTCCATTATCCCAGTTTGTTTAGTTCCTAATATTTCTCCAGGTCCCCTAAGTTGTAAATCTTTTTGCGCAATAATAAAGCCATCTTGTGTTTCTCGCATGGCATTCAAACGAAATTTTGCTTGCATAGACAAGGGCGCTTGATACAATAAAATACACATACTTTCTTTATTGCCACGACCAACGCGCCCTCGAAGTTGATGTAATTGAGCTAAGCCTAAGCGTTCAGCATTTTCAATGATCATATAAGTCGCATTAGGCACATCGACACCGACCTCAATTACCGTCGTAGCTACTAAGACTTTCAATTGATTGTTTTTAAAAGCGCGCATGACATCATCTTTTTGAGGCGCTTTCATTCGACCATGAATTAACCCTATATGAGCACTCGGTAAACGTTTACATAAATTTTTATAAAATACTTCGGCGGCTTGACATTGGAGAACTTCAGATTCTTCAATCAATGGGCACACCCAATAAATTTGAGCTCCTTCAGCAAGCAGGTGCATGATGTGGTCAATAAGAGTATTACGTTGAGAGTTATTAATCACTTTAGTTTGAATAGCTCTTCGTCCTGGGGGAAGCTCATCAATGACGGAGTAATCTAAATCTGCATAAGCTGTCATGGCTAAGGTACGAGGAATAGGGGTTGCTGTCATGATCAACTGGTGCGGATAGATATCCTGACCATTGATAGAATGCATACCTTTATTCCGCAAAGCTAATCGTTGATGTACGCCAAAACGATGTTGTTCGTCAATAATTATAAGGCCTAAACGTTCAAAATTAATAGCTTCTTGAAATAAAGCATGGGTACCAATGATCATAATGGGTTTGGATTCCATTAATTTTGCTAACACATGTTGTTTTTCATTGACGGTCATTTTACTAGTAATGCTCAAGACTTCGATTTGTAGAGGAGTAAACCACGTGCGAAAATTTTGTATATGCTGATCGGTTAATAATTCTGTAGGCGCCATGTAAGCGACTTTCCAACCTTCAGCCAACGCTGATAACGCAGCGAGAGCTGCGACAATGGTTTTTCCTGACCCCACATCTCCTTGTACTAAGCGTTGCATGGGCGAAGCTTGTTGCAAATCATTTTGAATTTCTTTTAAAACACGTTGTTGGGCAGCAGTTAGTGAATATGGCAATTGGCAAAGTAAAGAATCGGTTAAATTTTTGTTGTGAAAAATAATTGGGGATTGAAGTTTTCGGGCTTGTAGGCGATGTTGTTTTAAACTAATGTGATGCGCAAGTAATTCCTCGCAGATCAAGCGTTGTTGTGCTGGATGTTTTCCCACTAAGAGGGCGTGTGTATCAATATCACGTGTAGGCCGGTGCATAATTTGTAGAGCAGTGATAAGAGGAGGAAGCTGAAATTCTTTTGACCACTGTTCTGGAATTAACTCCGATAGTTGGATTTGGTTTTTTTTTAATATAGCTAATGCTTGTTCAGTTAATTGCCACCAAATTTTTTGGCTTAATCCCTCCGTAGAAGAGTAAATAGGGGTTAAGCTTTGTTCCATGTGTTTGTCACTTAATAATTTGGTGTTAATTATTTCAGGGTGGATCAAGCTTAATTCATAACCATAAGCTTTAACATTTCCAAAAAAACGAAAAACACCTCCTTGAGAAAATTTTTTTTGCAAAGAAGCATTGAAGTGAAAAAAAATAATTTGCAAAGTGCTGGTGTGATCACTTAGTGTGAGTTGTAAAAAACGCCGGCGTTTTTGAATGATACGCATGTCGATAATTTCCCCTTCGACTACCGCGTAATCTTCAGCTTGCAGCATGGCAATGGGCACTGTTTTTGTTCGATCTTGATAGCGGAAAGGTAAATGCAATAAAACATCTTGAACAGAAAAAATATTTATTTTTGCTAGTTTTTGAGCAAGGGCAGGTCCCACCCCGGTAAGTTTAGTGACAGAAATATCGCTGAGAGATTTAAAGTTCATGAGAGATAATTTTACACATTACTCCACAGTGACAGATTTTGCCAAATTACGCGGTTGGTCGACATCGGTACCTTTTAAGACAGCGACATGATAGGCAAATAATTGTAGTGGTAACACATAAATAAAAGGCTCCAAAATAGGAGGAACACTAGGCATCGTAATCACTTCCCCAAGATGAGAAAAAGCTTCTGGTTTATCCGTTACAATAATTAAGAAACCGTTGCGTGCTTTTACTTCTTGTGCATTAGAATGCACTTTTTCAAATAAAGCATTGTTGGGCGCTAACAAAATAATAGGCATTTCATGATCGACTAAAGCAAGAGGCCCGTGTTTTAGTTCACCAGCTGGATAAGCTTCCGCGTGGATGTAAGACAATTCCTTTAATTTCAGTGCGCCTTCAAGTGCAATGGGATAATTGACCCCACGTCCTAAAAATAAAGCGTTCGTCCGATGAATAAATTGTTGCGCTAAGTTTTTTAAACATTTGTCTAACTGTAAAATTTCTTGCATAAATTGAGGTAATTTAATAATTGCTTCTTCGAGCACAGATATATTTTTATGATGATGCTTGGCAAGAAGTAAAGTAATTATCAATAATACATAAAGCTGTGCAATAAAAGCTT
Source organism: uncultured Gammaproteobacteria bacterium (assembly GCA_964471475.1). Classification (GTDB taxonomy): domain Bacteria; phylum Pseudomonadota; class Gammaproteobacteria; order CAISUE01; family CAISUE01; genus JAJNBD01. Next base: position 14,355 of record CAYYFQ010000008.1, on the reverse strand, counting down.
TTGTGGAGGCAACTCCAATTTCAGGGCCCGCGTGTAACAAGATGACGGCGTCAGACTCATTTGCTAAAGTGCTTTCAGCTACGTTACAAATAGCGATGTAAGCATTAAAATTTAACTGTTTCGCTAACCGTAGAGCAGCTAACGTATCAGCCGTTTCGCCCGATTGAGAGATGCTAATAAAGATGCTTCCTTCATTAACGACAGGATCTCGATAGCGGAATTCGCTGGCTATTTCTACTTGGCAGGGAATTTGTGCAATGCTTTCTAACCAATATTTTGCTGTTAATCCTGCAAGATAACTTGTGCCACAAGCGACGATAACAATTTGTTTGGCCTGCAGCAAAATATGTTGTATTTTTCCTCCCAAAGGATTGTCTCGCAGATGGTGATGAAAAAAACTTTGCTCTAATAAGTTTTGAATAACTTCAGGTTGTTCAAAAATTTCTTTGAGCATGAAATGTCGATAGCCTGCTTTAGTGATCATCTCCTGAGTAAATTCGGTTTCATTTATGTTGCGTTCAACTAGTTTCTGTGTGGAATCCCAAATTTTAATATGGGTACGATCAATACAAACGATATCCCCCTCTTTAAGAGAAATAAACTTTTGAGTAACGGGTAAAAGTGCTAATTTATCAGAGGCTAAAAAATTTTCTTCGATACCAACTCCCACGACAAGCGGGCATCCTTTGCGAAGCCCCCAGACTTGATCAGGAAAATCCGTGTTAATGATGGCAAGCGAATAAGCACCCGAGAGTTCTTCACTAATTTGCTGAATCGCTTGAGCAAAGTTTTTGTGCATTTGGTAGAAAAAATGCAATAAGTGCACGATAACTTCTGTGTCTGTTTGTGAAGAAAACGTATACCCCGCCTCTTGCAGTTGGGCACGACAACTATCTGCATTTTCGATAATACCATTATGAACTAATGCAATTTGATCCTGGGAAAGATGGGGGTGGGCGTTATATTCATGAGGAGCCCCATGAGTGGCCCAACGCGTGTGAGCAATTCCTAAAGAAGCTGTTAAAGGATTTTCTTCAATATTTTCTACCAGTTTATCAACTTTGCCTACGACACGTCGGCGTTCAATATGACCACGAGTATCTAAAATCGCTAAGCCTGCAGAATCATATCCGCGATATTCTAGGTGTTTTAGTCCTTGCAGCAAAATAGGTATTACATTGCGATTAGCAGAAGCACCAACAATACCACACATAAGTTTCTCCTAGCGAAGTATTTTAATAGATAAAGCGTGGATAGGATAAGGAATTAAATCGGAGATAAGCGCTAGAATCATTCGGTGGCAAGCCAACGAATTTAAACCATCAAATTTGGGGCTTTGAATATGAAGCTCTAAATGGTATCCTCCATTATTGCCCGCATGGCGTGCATGTTTAGCACTGTCATCCAATAAACGAAAATCACAAGGTTTCAATTCTAGCAAACGCGTTTCAATGAGTGTGTATAAAGGAGCGCTTGTCATCCTCATTCCTTAATGTATTTGCCAATGTAAAAAGCTTGCCAAAGTACAAATAAAATGGTAAGCCCTAACATGCCGAATAATTTAAAATTTACCCACGTATTTGTGTCAAAATGATAAATGACATAAAGATTTAATAGTCCCATACCGAGAAAGAACATGACCCAGCTTAAGTTAAGCCTAAGCCACAGGTGAGAGGGCAATTGTAAATTATTTTCTAGCAAGCGCTGTGTCAATGGTTTTTCGGCAAACCATTGGCTGAATAAAAAGACACCAGCAAAAACCCATTCAATAATGCTGGGTTTCCATTTTATAAAAACTTCATTATGAAATAGAAGGGTGGCTCCCCCCATGAGGACAATGATTGCAAGCGTAAGCCATTGAGAAAATTCAATCTTTTTTCTTCGAAAATAACAATAAATCACTTGAATAATGGCAGCGACAATGGCAGCTCCTGTTGCAATGTAAATACCAAAGAGTTTGTAAAAAATAAAAAATAAAGCAATAGGGAAGAAATCAAATAAAAATTTCATAATATTTTTAAAATAGGACATTTAGTTAATTGTAGATTATACTACAGTATTACAGTATTCTTGTGTAAATTAAGGGTTAATTAGCTGAGGCATCCCTAAATTTTTTAAGTGGATTCACGTATGTCATCACACAAATTATTACATATTCACCCTGAAAATCCGCAAAAGCACTTAATGCGGCAAGCAGTGCAAGTACTAGCTTCTGCTGGGGTGATTGTTTATCCTACCGATTCTGGTTATGCGCTAGGCTGCCAGATTGGTTTTAAAGAGCCGATTGAACGTATTCGTCGTATTCGTCAGTTGGATGACAAACATCACATGACGTTGATGTGTCGCGATCTTTCTGAGTTATCTCACTTTGCTAAAGTCAGTGATAGTGCTTATCGTTTATTGCGGCGCTATACCCCGGGCCCTTATACTTTTTTATTGAATGCTACCAAAGAAGTACCTCGCAAATTACAACATCCTCAACGCAAAACAATAGGCTTGCGTGTGCCCAAACATGTGATTGCCCAAACGTTACTAGAATTATGTGACGCGCCATTATTGAGTACTTCGCTTATTTTGCCTGATTACGAGGGTGTTTTGATTGAGCCTGCCGTTATCTATGATTTATTGGGTCACCGCGTAGATTTGGTGTTAGATGGGGGATTTTGCGGTCGTGAACCTACTTCATTAATTGACTTAACGGGCAAGTATCCTGTTGTGGTTCGACGAGGGAAAGGAGAGGTGGCACCATTTGAGCAAGCCACAGATAAATGATGCGCGTTCAAAAAAATTTCTTATTATTAATTTTAGATGGTTTTGGCTATAGCGAATCCACACAAGCCAATGCAATTACTGCCGCCAATACACCCACCTGGGATTATTTGTGGGCTCATTATCCTCATCTGTTATTGAACGCTTCTGGAATTGCCGTGGGCTTGCCAGACATGCAAATTGGTAATTCAGAAGTGGGGCATATGACCATTGGAGCGGGTCGCACTATTTATCAAGAACTGACACGAATTGACCAGTCGCTTACCGATGCTTCTTTTGAGCATTTGCCTGTTATCCAAGAGACAGTTGCTCTTGGGAAAAAACATCCGGTTCATCTTATGGGGTTATTTTCGCCAGGGGGTGTGCATAGCCATGAAAATCATTTTTTTGCTTTAATGATGGCGTTAGTTAAAGCAGGCTGTAAGAAAATTTATATACATGCGTTTTTAGATGGCCGCGATGTACCTCCGCAAAGTGCCGAAAGCTCGTTAAAAAAACTCATGCAAATTTGCAAAGAGCACGCTTGTATCAAAGTGGCTTCAATTACAGGGCGTTATTATGCGATGGATCGAGATCATCGGTGGGAGCGGATTGAAAAAACGTATGATGCTTTAACGCTAGCAAAAACTGATTTTACGGCGCAAGATCCTCTCGAGGCTTTAGAAATGGCTTATGCGCGCGGTGAAACTGATGAGTTTGTGAGACCAACTTGGATCGGAACAGCGCCACCCATTGAAAATGAAGATGTTTTATTTTTTGTAAATTTCCGAGCGGATCGTGCAAGAGAGCTTAGCGAAGCTTTTTTGTTACAAGATTTTCGAGGGTTCGTACGTAAAAAAGTTCCTCAACTTAGCGCTATGATGAGTATGGTACCTTACGCTGACCATATTCCGACTAAAGCAGTTTTTACTCCTCAAGATTTACATAATACATTGGGAGAATATCTTGCTTCTCTTGGCAAAACGCAATTGCGCATTGCTGAAACTGAAAAATATGCGCACGTTACTTTTTTCTTTAATGGTGGGCGTGAAAAGCCACTCCCTGGAGAAGAGCGTTTGTTGATACCTTCTCCAAAAGTTGCTACTTATAATTTAAAACCAGAAATGAGCGCGTATGAAGTGACAGACGCTTTGGTGAATGCAATTGCAACGGAACGCTTTGATTTATTAGTGTGTAACTTAGCTAATCCGGATATGGTAGGACATACAGGCGATTTTGAAGCCACCGTGAAAGCGATTGAAGTGATAGATGCTTGCTTGAAAAAAATTTGGGATGCTTTACGTAATCATCATGGAGACATGCTAGTGACGGCCGACCATGGCAATGCAGATTGCATGTTTGATGGGATAAATCATCAGCCGCATACGGCTCATACCTTAGCGCTGGTGCCGTTAGTGTATGTAGGAAAAGCAGTGAAACCCACCACTTCGCAAGGAGTTTTAGCAGATATAGCGCCAACGGTGTTGTCACTCATGGGTATAAATATCCCAAAAGAAATGACGGGTAAAATTTTATTTAATTAACCCTTAGAAATTTATGAAACAAAAAACCTTAGCGCTTAAAAAAAAACAAATAAATACCTTTGATAATTTTGTCATAGGCGCCAACCAAAAAGTTATTCATGCTTTACAGCATCTCGAAGCAGGTACTCCCCTTTATCTTTTTTCTAATTATGGCGATGGCGTGACACATTTATTAGAAGCCACTTGCCATTATTGGCAACAAAAAAATTATCGTTGCTGTTATATAGATCTTGCGCATCAACCCCAATCATGGGGGATGCTTTTATCTTTAATTGAAAATAATCATTTGATTGTGGTTGATAACTTAGAAAGTGGTTTGGGCGATCCTAAAAAAGAAGAGATTTTGTTTCATTTATTTAATCGTTCGGTACAAACGCCTTTTAATTTGGTCTGGGGCGCTCATCGCCCTTATGAGCAATTATCTGTAAATTTGCCCGATTTACTCTCACGTTTATCGTCTTGTTTAGCACTACAAATCACGCCGCTCAATGATGGAGAAAAAGAATTATTGCTTAAAAATTATGCGCAAAGGTTTGGCTTCACTTTAAAGGCCGCTCTTGCAAAATATTTGATTCGGCATTATTCTCGCTCTTGGAGTGACCAAATTACCTTATTAGAAAAATTAGATGAAGTATCGTTAGAACAACAAAAAAAACTGACGATTCCTTTTTTAAAAAGCATTATCAAAATGCATCAACAAAAATGACCCTAACCTATTGTTATTAATATAGTTAAAAATCTAAGTCGCTGAAAGCCACGCCCGACAAGGATTTTGAGCGGTTTTTCTCAACTAGTTTTTTTACAAACAATTAGGGTTACTTGAGTACTTGGTAATTTTTATCAATTTATAATGCGGTTCGTTAACCCCTTGCCAAGGGCCAACTACATTGAATTTAGTGACATTAGTTACACATAACTGTTCGAATTTTTTCGATTTCATTACGCGATCGAGGATTTCGTGCACTTCCATTTTTGTGCCCTTAATAATAACACATATAACAATTCCTACACCTACGATAAAGGCTAATAGATAAGGTAAACGCAACTTATGGTACAGAAAAACAACACAAAAATGAATACACCTGAATTTACTCGAATCTTAATTATTGAAGATTTTAGTTTGGTAAGGGCCGCCATTAAAGCTATTTTGCGACAACACAAAAAATTTGTCATTATTGGGGAAGCCTCCACCGGTAAAGATGGGGTAGAAATGGCAAAAAAATTGAAGCCAGATGTGATCTTATTAGATATAGAATTGCCAGATATCAGTGGCATGATGGTAGTGAAAAGAATTTCCCAAACAGCAGCTAAAGTGATTGCTTTGACGAGCCAAGTCGACGAACTTTATCTTAACCAGTTATTAAAATTGGGCATCTCTGGTTATCTTACCAAAATGTGTTCGCCTGCGGAATTAGTTGAAGCTATCGCGAATGCGGTGAGTCAAAAAAACAAACAACCCTATTTGCCGCTCCAAGTAGCGGAGCAAATTTCTACTGCTTATTTAAATAATCAAGATGTTTCCCCTTTAACTTTATTATCCCAACGAGAATTAGAAATTTTAATTATGATTTGTCACGGTCAAAAAACTGCGATAATGGCAGAGCGATTATTTTTAAGCCCTAAAACAATTAATAAACACCATCAAAACATTTTGAAAAAATTGAATGTGCGAAACGATATGGAATTAGCAAAACTGGCATTGAAGCATGGATTGATAAAACTGTAGCGGATGTACTTACCTCTAACTCAAGCGTTAGAATTTGTCAATCTCTTTACAGCATTAGGCTTTTTGTTTCACAATAGGTTCAGAAATTTTAGTTAATAACTGAGGAAAATTTTTATGGCAAGTCTTGAGGAACGTGTAAAAAAAATCATTGTTCAACAATTAGGCGTCAAAGAAGACCAAGTAATTGATAGTGCTTCCTTTGTAAATGATTTAGGGGCCGATTCTTTGGATACGGTTGAACTTGTAATGGCGTTAGAAGAAGAGTTTAATACAGAAATCCCCGATTCCGATGCTGAAAAAATTACTACCGTTAAAGAAGCCATTGATTATATTAAGCAACACGCAAAAGAAGAAACCGTTGCAAATTAATTAATGATTCACTGGATAAAAACCTGTGGAAAAACGTCGTGTAGTTATTACTGGCCTAGGGCTTATCACACCGCTAGGCTTGGATGTCAAAACAACTTGGCAAGCTATTCTTAATGGTCAAAGTGGTGTTGAACGCATTCCTGCATTTCAGCAAGCAGGTTATCCTACCCAAATTGCTGCTTTAGTAAAAGATTTTGATCCTGAACGTTATTTCTCCATTAAAGAAGTTAAAAAATTTGATCCCTTTATTCATTTTGGGGTAGCGGCAGCTAAAGAGGCTATTGAAAACTCAAGGTTATTCCAAGAGAAAGCTGCTCTAAATATGGATCGAATTGGTGTGCTCATTGGTTCAGGAATTGGGGGATTAGCTACGATCGATAAAAATGCTGTCACCTTAGCTAACCAAGGGCACCGCAAAATATCTCCATTTTTTATTACAGGGTCCATTATTAATACTCTCTCGGGTTATGTGTGCATGCAATATGGTTTTCATGGTCCTAATTTTGGGATTGTATCGGCTTGTGCCACTGGCTCTCATTCTATTGGGCAAGCGATGCGAATCATTCAATATGGTGATGCTGACGTGATGATTACAGGAGGGGCCGAAATGGCTTCTACCCATTTAGGGGTAAGCGGGTTTTCTGCTTGTCGCGCTTTATCACAAAACAATGAGCATCCGAAGGAAGCGAGTCGGCCTTGGGATAAAAAACGTGATGGTTTTGTCATGGGAGAGGGAGCCGGTGTGTTGGTGTTGGAATCTTACGAGCACGCCAAAGCAAGAAATGCGCCAATCTATGCGGAGCTTATTGGTTTTGGTATGAGTTCTGATGCTTTTCATTTAACGGCTCCTCATCCCGAAGCGCTTGGGGCAAAGCTGGCGATAATGAATACCTTACGCGACGCGCAACTCGAGCCTTCCCAAATAGATTACGTTAATGCCCACGCTACTTCGACGCCATTAGGTGATGAGCCCGAAGTGAAAGCCATTAAAGAAGTATTTGGGGATTATGCGTATCAATTACCGGTGAGCTCAACAAAATCTATGACTGGGCATCTGTTAGGGGCTGCAGGATCAGTCGAAGCTGCTTTTTGTGTCTTAGCGTTGCAAGATCAAATTATTCCCCCTACCATCAATTTAGATGACCCGAGTGAAGATTGCGACTTAGATTTTGTGCCCCATAAGCCTAGAGAAGTGAAATTAAATCATGTATTATCTAACTCATTTGGTTTTGGTGGTACAAATGCTACTTTAGTTTTTAAGCGCATGAGTTAAGGGTACCTTTAGGGCACCTCTATCAATTTGAACTTTAGAGGCGTTCTATACACTTAATGGAGGTTTTGTATGTTTTTAATGGATAAGCCGTTGTGTTAATTGCCTACCATCAAGTGCTGCAACGTGCAAAAATTATTTTTGTAGGATCAGTGTTATTTGCGGCCTTAATTTTTCTTGGTACTTACGTTGCTTTTTTGCGTACCCCTTTTGTCGATGAAGATGCGCAAGCGGTAAGCGTTATTTTCCCTATGGGAAGTTCAGTGGTGCATTTGGCCAATGAGTTACATGACTCTGGTTTGTTGATTTATCCTCGGGCCTACTTGTTATTAACGAGCTCCTTAATGCATGCGTCGAATCATTTGCATGCGGGCGAATACAACATTACTCCAGGGTTAAAACCCATTGGTTTATTGCGAAAAATGGTATTAGGCGATGTTGTGCCTCGAGATTTTTTATTTATTGAAGGTTGGACGGTTAAACAATTACGAGCTGCTTTAGATGCAAATCCCTACCTTATTCACAAAACACAAAAATTATCTGATGAACAAGTAGCTAAGCTACTCAAAATAAACGACACCTCTTTGGAGGGATTATTTTTTCCCGACACCTATAAATTCAGCGCCGGTTTTTATGATACAGCTATTTTAAAAACTGCATTGGTAGAAATGCAAAAACGATTGCAAAAAGCATGGGATAAGCGCGCTCCTAATTTAATTTACCAAAATTCCTATCAAGCGTTAATTGTGGCTTCCATGGTAGAAAAAGAAGCACAGCTAAATGCCGATCGCCCACGAATAGCAGGTATTATTTTAAAACGATTAATGATACATATGCCTTTACAAATCGACGCATCCGTTATTTACGGTTTAGGTGATAAATTTGATGGAGTACTAAAATTTAGCCAACTCCGAATTATCTCCCCCTATAACACGTATTTAAATTATGGTTTGCCCCCCACCCCTATTTCAATGCCAGGAGAAGCTTCTATTCAAGCCGCTATGCATCCTATCATTACCAAGGATTTATTCTATGTAGCAAATGGTAATGGAGGACATATTTTTTCTTCTAGTTATAGCGGTCAAGATCGTGCAGTGAAACAATATCGCGCCATAGAAAGAAGGCATAAAAAATGAAAGGCCAATTTATTAGTTTTGAAGGCATCGAAGGGGTCGGGAAATCGACATTACAACAAGGGCTGGGGAGTGCTCTCATAGCAAAAGGTTTTGATGTGTTGCAAACGCGCGAACCAGGAGGTACAGTACTGGGTGAAAAACTACGCCAAGCCATTTTATCCCCGGACCATGAAACTGTGCAGCCGATTACTGAGCTTTTAGTCATGTTTGCGTCTCGAGCGCAACACGTCAAAGAAGTTATACAACCTGCACTTGAGAAAGGCAAAATTGTTTTATGTGATCGATTCTCTGATACAAGCCGTGCTTATCAAGGAGGAGGGCGCCACATTCCTGCAGAGTGGATCGAGTCGCTTGTGGAAATGACGCATCCTAATACACACCCGGATCTTACTTTTTGGATTGATTTGCCGCCAGAAGAAGCCTTACAACGGGCTCGCAAGCGGTCGATAAAGGGGGATCGTATAGAAAATGAACAATTAACTTTTTTTGAAAATGCGCGCTTGGTTTATCAAGCGCTTGTAAAAAAAGAACCCAAACGTTTTGTGCGATTGGACGGTCGTCGATCGCCGGAGGAGATTCTTTCAGAGGCATTAAAAATTTTTTCGGTACACAGATAAATCAAGTGAAATATCATGAAACTACAATATAAAATTATTAACCCGTTAGTTGGGACTAAAATTCCTCTGCCCCACTATGCGAGCTCAGGGGCTGCAGGCATGGACTTGCGTGCTTGCTTATCAGAACCAAAAACATTAGCGCCTCGTCAAAGTGATTTTTTGACTACTGGCTTAGCAATTCACATCGATGACCCGAATTATGCTGCTATCATTGTCCCTCGTTCGGGGTTAAGTCATCGCCACGGTATTATCCTTGGGAATACTATAGGCCTTATCGATAGTGATTACCAGGGTGAATTATTAATCTCTTGCTTTAATAGAAGTACAACACCTTACGAAGTGCAGCCGGGAGAAAGAGTCGCGCAATTAGTTGTGATCCCGGTGCTCCAAGTTCAATTAGAAGCGGTAAAAGATTTTGTCGTTTCACAACGCGGAGAGAGTGGATTTGGGAGCACGGGAAAGCACTAGGGTGTGTGGCGGTACTGACAGAGTAGTTTTCAGAGGTATATAATACGCTCTTAATTTGAATGCCATTCTTAAATTACCTATGACACATCAAAAACTTATTATTTTAGGTTCCGGTCCCGCTGGTTATACGGCGGCTATATATGCGGCGCGTGCTAATCTTAAACCAATGTTAATCACTGGTCTTCAACAAGGGGGGCAGTTGATGACCACGACTGACGTGGATAATTGGCCTGGGGATCCTAACGGCGTACAAGGTCCTGAGTTGATGGACCGCATGTTAAAGCAAGCAGAACGTTTTGAAACCGCTATCATTTTTGATCAAATCCATACAGTAAAACTTCATCAAAAACCATTTACTTTAATTGGTGATAGCGGTGAATATACCTGTGATGCTTTAATTATTACGACGGGCGCGAGTGCCAAGTATTTAGGGCTACCCTCCGAGAGCGCTTATATGGGCAAAGGGGTGTCTGCTTGCGCTACTTGCGATGGCTTTTTTTATCGTGGCCAAGAAGTAGCGGTGATAGGGGGTGGGAATACAGCGGTTGAAGAAGCATTGTATCTGGCAAATATTGCAAGCAAAGTTTACGTGGTGCATCGCCGCGATAAGTTTCGAGCTGAAAAAATTTTAATCGACAAGCTTATGAAAAAAACCCAAGGTGGAAATGTAGAAATTTTTTGGAATCATACGCTAGAAGAAGTCATTGGTGATGGGAAATTTGTCACAGGCATTAACGTCAAAACTTTGGATGGATCACGCTCTCGACACATTGATCTTCAAGGGGTTTTTATTGCCATTGGGCATCATCCAAATACAACGATATTTGAAAATCAATTAGAAATGAAAAATGGCTACATTGTAGTTAAAACCGGGTTAAATGGAAATGCAACTGCTACCAGTATTTCAGGGGTATTTGCTGCAGGGGATGTGTGTGATCAAGTATATCGCCAAGCGGTTACTTCGGCAGGTACTGGATGTATGGCCGCTTTAGATGCAGAGCGTTATCTAGACACTTTGGTATAGCGCTAGGGCGTGTTGCCAATTCGCTTTGTTGAGGGCGAGAGGGGAAGTCGCTTTGCGTGTGGTAGCCCAATTGGGTAAAATAGCCGATCTTCATTTTAAAATAGGAAAATAAGTAATGAATATTTCAATTACCGGACGCCACTTTACGGTGACACAAGCTTTGCAAGATCATGTCAAAAAACGTTTTGAGGCTTTATCTAAACATTTTGATCGTATTATTGATGCGCATGTGGTATTACGGGTTGAACGCGAAAATCAAATTGCAGAAGTAACGATTCACATTCCCCATCAACCCCCCATTCATGCTAAGGCAGATAAAACAGATATGTATGCATCCGTAGATATGATGATGGACAAAGTGAAGCATCAAATCGAAAAACAAAAAGGCAAACAAATTACCGATCGAGATCACCGTGAGCATGGAGCGGAGGAATAAAGAAAGGTAATTAGGCATCCGGTGTAGAAAAGGAGTTTTTATAAATTTGTCATTGACTTGCTCGTAATGACGAAGATCAATTTATAGAACCGATCTAAACATACGCCACAATTTAATTTTTAATTTTATATTTAAGAGAGCATTTATGAAAAAAATCATATTATCGATGGTATTGTTAAGTACGTTAGCGACAAGTCAAATTTTTGCAGATAATGCAAAAAACGCTTTAGCTGCTGCTACTCCTTCTACTTCTCCTTTTGCAACGGATCAAGAAAAACTGAGCTATGTGATTGGTTTTAATGTTGGGACAGGATTACATGCTCAGCAAATCGGGGTGGATCAAAAAGTTTTAGAAAAAGGAATTACTGATGGGTTAACGGGCACAGCTCCTGCCATGCAACCTGCAGAAATGCAAACGGTCATGATGAATTTTCAAAAAACCATGGTAGCGAAACATGAAGCACAAATAAAAATGGAAGCAACTAAAAATCTTGCGGATGGTCAAGCTTTCATGAAAGCAAATGCAGCTAAACCGGGCGTTAAATCCATTGCTAATGGTCAAATTCAATATCGCATCATCACTGAAGGTAAAGGTTCCATTCCTAAATTAACTGACAAGGTAGAATTTACTTATGTAGGAAAATTAGTCAATGGTTCAGTTTTTGATGCATCTAAAGATAACGGTGGAAAACCAGTAAGTTTGGCGCTTAACCAAATGATTCCGGGGATGCAAAAAATCTTGGCAATGATGCCTGTTGGTTCTACTTGGGAAGTAGTGGTTGCGCCTTCTATGGCTTATGGTCCACAAGGAGTACCGATGAGTCCTATTGGGCCGAATGAAACGCTTGTGTTTACTTTAACAGTAAAAGGGATTACCCATAAATAAGACTAGGGCGTGTTGACAATTCGCTATGCCGAGACAGAAAACGTTGATTTGAGAGCATTGTAGTGGAGCATATGTGGGTTGGTATGTGAGCAACGAAGCGCAAAAAAATCAATGTGTTATGGCAGGAATAGTTAAAACTATCAACACGCCCTACATAAAAGTAAAGGACGCGCATGCCCCCACTTACTTATATCTTTCCTTGTATTTTAGGCTTTGCGTCCGCACTTCCTTTAGTTTTATTTGGGGGTACTTTACAAGCGTGGGCAACTGAAGGCCATTTGTCTTTGATGGCAATTGGGTATTTAAGTTTAATTGCTTATCCTTACGCGTTTAAATTTCTATGGGCACCTTTTGTAGATCGATGTAAACTGCCATTTTGGCGCGGTCATCGACGAGGATGGATTTTAAGTTTGTTATTGTGTTTAGCGCCTACGTTATATTTTTTGTCTTTGAGTCGCCTCCCCGAGGATCTTTTCAGTTTTGTAGCTTTAGCAGCTCTCGGAGTTTTTATTTCAGCGACGTTAGATATTTCTATCGATGCTTATCGAACAGAGTCTTTTCCCTCCAATGAATATGGTTTGGTGAATGCTTGTTATGTCAGTGCTTATCGAATGGGAATGCTCGTAAGTGGCGGCCTTGGTTTAGTAATGGCAGGACTATGGGGTTGGAAATTTACGTATCAAATCATGAGCTTTTTAATTTTACTAGCGTTTATTAGTTTTATTTTTGCTCCTGAAGAAACCAACCGGGTGACTACAGCGTTTGAAAAAGTAAATTGGCGACATGCTATTTTAGATCCGTTGGTTGATTTACTGCATCGAAAGCATATCATTGCGATTTTAGCTTTAATTATTCTTTACAAATTTGGTGAAGCTTTGGGATCTGCTTTACTTAGTACTTTTTTATTACGCCAATTACATTTTAGTTTAGTAGTATTAGGCGGTGCGTATAAAACTGTAGGAATTGTTGCTAGTATCGTCGGAGCGTTTATAGGAGGGCTTGGGTATAAAAAATATGGTTTTTTTAAATCTTTTTTTTGGTTCGGCGTTTTACAAGCGCTAGGGATTTTATGGTTCTACGGGTTGGCAATCATTGGTAAAAATTTTACTTTACTGTTTACGGCAATTAGTTTTGAAGCACTGACTGGTGGGATGGCCACGACAGTATTTTTAGCATTTTTAATGCGTCTTTGCCAAATACCTTATACCGCCACTCAATTTGCGTTATTTTCAGCGTGTGCTTCCTTGGGACGTATTTTTACAGGTCCCTTAGCTAGCTGGCTTGTCGAAAAAACCGGGTGGCCTATGTATTTTCTAATTAGTTTTTTAAGTTGCCTCCCGGGTCTTGTGCTTTTGTGGTTGCTAAAAAATAAATTCTCAGAAAGCTTTTCAGTTTAATTTTCTTCCGCTAATGCAGTTTCTACTGCGGGTCGCAGTTTCGTGTCTGTATAAAAGCGTTTTAGATTTTGCCAATCGTCAAGATTTAAACCAACGGGTTTTAGCCAACGTAGCATCACAAATAAATAAGCATCTGGCAAAGTAAATACATCACCCACAAAAAATGTGTGATTAGTAAAGTGGGCATCTAAAAAATCCAAGCGCTTACGAAGTAAAGGCTTAAACACAGTATCTTTGACATCTTGAGGTACGTTGGTATTAAATAAAGGTGAAAAGCCTTTATGAATATCGGTACTATCAAAATTTAACCATTCTAATACACGATAACGATTGAAATCACCAAGTGGTGGCAAGAGAGAAGTAGCTTTATAAGTATCGGCTAAGTAAACTTGGATGACGCTATTTTCAGTCAAAACTTCTCCATTATCTAATTGTAATACGGGAACACTTCCTTTCGAATTAATGGAGAAAAAATCGACCCCTTTTTCCGTTAATTTAGTTTTTAAATTAACGGCAATATATTCGCAAGTAATATTTAACTCATGTAAGATAATACGAATGGCTAATGAGCAAGTACCGGTGGAGTAGTAAAGTTTCATAAATAGGAGGCCTCGATAATTGAGAATTTAGTTTTTTTCACAGATCGTATACGAAGAACTTTAATTATTCTAACAAAAAATCGATACTTTTTCCGAAAGTCTCAACCAACCCATTTAATTTATGTTATAACTACC
>CAYYFQ010000007.1:0-83854 GCA_964471475.1 uncultured Gammaproteobacteria bacterium | reverse complement strand
ACCGATCGTGCTGTCTCTAAGCTACCTGCATAGTTCGCATCTTCAAAGGCGAGCGCTATAGAAATTATTTAAAAGATAATTCCAAAATGTTTTTTAGAGTTATCATAACGTCATTCTTCTAGCCCAACTTTCAAGTTTTTCATGATTCTTCTCAACAAGTTCTTGTCCAGTATGCTCTAAAAATTCAATTGCTGAGGATGAGGCATCATTCATGGCGACTTCACGGTCAAAAACAGGCTCCAATTCAAAAAAATTCTCACCGAGTTCTCCAACCATACGGTCTCTATCAAGAAATTTATGTGGCGTCATTGTTGCATCTGCAATTACTTTTGCCCATTTAAGTGAGTAGAAAGCCCCAGATGGTAAACCAACCGTTCGATCAAAAAAACCGGTGCCAATGCTAAGCATTCGTAATGGCTTACCGGGATGATGCAATTTCGCCGTATCAAATAATAAACTGACTGGATAATTTTGTACCAGCCCTCCATCTACTAACTCAGAACCGTCAAGTGGCATTTGAGCAAAAAAGGTAGGCGCCGCCGAAGTTGCACGAGCCAATCGCCACATTTTAAAATTGTGACTGGCCGCTGTTTTTTCTTTTTTTGCCAAATAACTGTCGAATGTCCGAGGGCGCCAAGCTTCATTACTTACCGTCGTTACGGCGACATGTCCGACTGCATTTCTTAATTCATAATCTCCAAAATATTTTAACAAAACATCCTCTAATACACTTGCTTCATGGTGAGGACCAAATAAAGCAAAGATGTTAAAACAATTTGTTGCAAAAATGCTTTCTCCGTGTGTGACAAATAAGCCCTTAATATCAGTAGCAGTATAACGAGGGATTTTCGCATCTTGTGGTAAAGGAACATTAAGTGCGAGCGCTTCAATTCCTCCAACAGAAGTGCCCGCAATAATTTTAAAATGTTTTGCAATGGTTACGCCCATCTTTTCTAGTGCGATTAAAACTTCGCAAGCAATAAGTCCTCTAATTCCTCCCCCACCAAGAGAAAGTAAATAAACTTCGCGCATTTCTTCAGCGTTTTCTTGAGGGGCTGGAGCTTTTTGAGCAAGTAGTGCACCCTGCTGTAAATGCTTTTCTACAGCACCTTCACTCGCTTTTAGCGCTGCTCCCATGGCTGCAAAAGGATTAAACATAAGTTTTCTCCTCAATTACGGTCTTGCGCTTGGCTGCACAGGAGCAGCAGCACTCGTTGCACCAGAGGAAGCTGCAGTATTTCTCCTCGGCCCCATTCGTGGAGGAAAGCGACCTTGTGCTGCAGATTGCGCAGGAATATTCGATTGAATAGATTGCTGCAATTGAAGGTATTCTTGCGCTAAATAAGGGACATTAAACACAGCCAAAGCAGTCGAAAAATCGCTCTGAATATAGCGATGATGTTGTTTAATAAGTACCAAATTACTCACTAAATTAGATAAAACATTTGGAAAGCTCATTCTTCCAGCAGAGTAATCTATAATATCTTGTGCCACATGATTCATCACAATAGCGATTGAATGCGTTTTGCTGATGTTTTTTAAATCTGCAGTGAGTAACGCCATTAGGAGCGTATCAATAGTCCTCATCCATTGAAGAGCAGGCAGCCAATCGCCGTGCGCTGTTTGATTGGCGTCAAATAATATTTTTCCATAGAACTCAGCCATTCTATACAGTAATAAAGCGCAATCAATACGGGCATCAAGCGCTATTTCGAATTCTCCTACTTTGGATTCTCTTTGGTTACGTAAAGCAATAGCATCTTTATAAAGAGCACCAAGGTCATAGGATTTTTGATGGACAGAAACAGCATAAGGAATTTTTACAGGCAACTGTTGCTGCATCTGGGTTTTATATTGGCTTTCTGCTGCCTGTAAAGCTTCGTAAAGGCGGCAATACTCAAGGTGCATGATCCAGGCATCTCTTTTTTTAGTCGCTTCCTTTTCCTGACATTGTAGACGATCTAGATGTGTTGATGCTTGTGAATATGCCCTTGTTGCCCCGATTTGTTCGTTTCTAAAATGACGAATGTTGTTCAGCACTGCTTCAAACAGCCAGCGATCTTTTCTACACGCATGTATCGCTATCGACAATGGAATCATAGTAACTGGATTTGGAATCCATACAAAACTTGCTGACACTCCAATTGTTGTTGCAGCACTTGTATCCAAGTGTCTCACGTAGGTTTCTAAAGCATCTAAACTATTTTGATCAAATACATCATCGTTAACTATCCCGTGGTGACTTGCGCTTTCTTGTTTTAATTTTCTCTGTTGATTTGATATAAACCCTGCGACATCGAGAGCTCTAAGTCTTTCTTGTGCATTTTGTATAAGATGTTTCTGCTGTTGTATTTGAGCCTGTATGCTTCGAAGCACTTGATTCAACTGTTGCAGGTAGGCAAGCGCTCCGGCATAAGTATTGATCTGCGCTTGTGAGGGGGTGGGTATTTGCACGGAGAACTGCGTAGCTTCTTCCACCTGAAAAACCCGGTGAAAAGTCTCAAAAACAGGAGAAAGAGAACGACGAACTTCTTGCGTTGCTGTTCCTCCAGAAAAGTCAGGAACTATCACCTTGGCCGCGGCGACGCCTACTTCCGGTAGGGGTAAGCCACTTAGTACGGTAAAACCTCTTGGTACAGTAAAAGAGGGCAAGAATTTTCGAGTTGCTTCTATTGCTTCTACAAGTGGATCGCTTGGCGCGGCAGGGGTAGCAACTTTTTTGGGTGGCTCACTTGGTTCGTGCCTTTGTAGCATTATGTGCTTAAAATATTTAATAAAACCCTCTACAGGCAGCAAATCATAAACTTTCCCATCTGCTTCGGCACTACGTTCCAAATTTCGTTTTACTAAAAACATAAAATTCAATTTCCATTTTATGATTAAATCTATTTGCAATGATCATAGAATTTTAATCGTTACAATGCTGCTAAGCCATGGGTAAAATTACCCACGTAATAAGATGGTTCACAAAAACGACCGTTTTTTCGAACCCTACGCATTTTTAAAATGGGTCTTAAAAACCGCCTCATTTTGGTTTAGTATAGTGGTTTTCAAAATCTAAGTCTACTAAACTATCGAGCAGTTGGGTATCGTAAACTTTTAAGCTATGAGGGAATATTATTATCATGAAAATCGGTTATGCGCGTGTTAGTACACGAGAACAAAATTTAAATATGCAAGTTATCGCGTTGGAAGAAGCCAATTGCGAAAGAGTTTATGAAGAGGTGGTGAGCGGCGCCAAGGCAGACCGACCTATCTTGAATAACCTTCTGAAGCAATTGAGATCTGGTGATGTGTTAGTGGTTTGGAAGTTAGATCGCCTGGGGCGTTCGTTAAAACATCTTATCGAATTAGTGCAATGGTTTATGCAGCATAACATCGGGTTGTGTAGTTTGAATGATCCTGTTGATACAACGACTTCACAAGGACGTCTTATCTTTAATATTTTTGCTTCTCTTGCAGAATTTGAGCGCGATGTGATTCGTGAACGTACCCACGCAGGCTTGCATGCTGCACGTGCGCGTGGTCGTAAGGGTGGGAGGCCGAGAGGAATACCGAAATCATCAGAAGCGACTGCTTGTGCGGCAGAAACTTTATATCGAGAGCGAAAACTTTCTGTGAATCAAGTGGCAAAGAAGCTCAGTATCTCTAAAAGTACCCTGTATAAATATTTACGCTATCGTGGTGTAGATATTAATGAGTATGCACAGAAGCAAGCTATCTCAAAATAAGGATTATCGTTGAATCATTATTATTCTCATCAGCAGCTTGTTGATAGTGGCAAATTTTCACCTGAAGATTTGAATAAAATTAAATCCTACCGTGGCGCGCATAATCGACTAGGCTTTGGTTATCAACTCATTTATGTGCGTGTATTTAATTTTTTCCCGAAACAAAAACCCCTTGAAATTATTGGAGAGGCTCTTTCCTTTTCTGCTCTGCAACTTGATGTGGACGAACAACAAATTCATGAGTATGCCAAGCATCGCCAGCACATTGCTCGGCATCAAGAACATATTCGCAGCTATCTTGGATTAGCGGCATTTGGAATTAAGGCTTCCACAAAATTGTGTGAATTTTTATTTGAAGAAGCTCAGCGAATTGAACAAATGACTTTGTTGTTGGCTGAAGCGAAAAGGTTTTTGCGTGAGCAAAAAATATTGCAACCCAGTGATGACACGCTTCAGCGTTTGATCATTCAATATCGTGAGAAAGCGAGACAATTCATATTTTCTAAGCTGACAGGTCTACTTGATGGCACGACGCAGATAAAGCTTGATCAATTACTACAGATTGATGAAACAAGGCAATCAAAGTTACAGAAATTAAAACGCTCTCCTGGTAAACCTTCGCCAAAATCCATGCTAATGCTTACTCAGAAATTGGATATCATTAAAGATACTGAAATTCTTGCTATTGATCTTAGTTGGTTGAACAATAATTATCAGCGTAGCTTAGCCAAATATGTTTATCGTTGCTCTGCAGATCGGTTGCGCGAACTACAATCCGAACATCGTTATACCGCGATCGTTTGTTTCTTATGGCAAACCAGCCTTGATACGGTGGACTACATCATCGATATGCACTCAAAATTAATGACAAGGCTTTATACACAAGCAGAACACCAGATTGACGCTGAAATGCAAAAGAAACGCAAAAATATTAAAACCTCTTTGGGTATGTTAAAAACCATCGGCAGCATTTTACTAGACAAGACCGTACTGGATAAAGACTTACGTGCCATCATTTTTACTCAGGTGGACAGAGAAAAACTGCAAACGCAAATTACGGAATCAGAATCTTGGTTGACGGGTAAACTAAGCCATGTGTTTTACTCAGTGGTCAATCGCTTTTCATATTTGCGACAATTCACGCCGGCTATGCTCGATCATCTTCAATTTGAAAAAGAAAGTGACCAGGCAGATAGCCTCATACAATCAGTAAATATTTTGCGTGAACTGAATCAAGATAATAAACGTAAATTGCCTGGCGATATTCAGATTAATTTTATGCCAGCCAAACTGCAAGGCATTGTTGCGCCACAAGGTAATGTCGATAAACATGCTTGGGAATGCGCTTTACTGACTTGTTTGCGAGATGACATTCGAGCAGGAAACATATCCGTTCAAGGAAGCAAGCGCTATGGGCATTTCAGTGATTTTTTTATTCCAGTCCATGATTGGAAAGACATGCGCACTGATTTCTTTAAGCGTGCAAGATTGCCGGAAAAACCTGAAGGAGTAGCTGCTTATTTTAATGAACGCCTTAACTTGGCTTATGACAATTTTTTAGCAAAACAGCCGGAAAATAAATATGCGCGTGTCGAAAATGACAAATGGATTTTATCAGTAGATCCAGCGGAAACATTATCAAAAGAAGAGACAAGTGTATTAGCAACGCTGCAATCCTGGCTATCAACACATATGCGATCCATTAAACTTCCACAATTGCTGATTGAAGTGGATAATGATTTACACTACACCAAAGAATTTACACCTTCAGCCAAGCAGTCCAAGCGAGAAGCTGATGATGTTTGCGCAATATTGGTTACAGTTATGGCGCATGGTTGTTTCATTGGACCTTATACGATGGCTCGCCTTACGCAAGGTGTAAGCTATGAACAGATTAAACGAATTACTGATTGGCAGCTCACGGAAGATGCTCAACGTGCTGCATTAGCTGTCGTTGTTAACGCTATTTCAAAGATGGATGTATCAAGCCAATGGGGAGAAGGAAAAACTTCCAGTAGTGATGGCCAGCGTTTCGAACTCAAGCGAAAATCATTACAACAAACGTATAGCACGCGCTTCGGTGATTTTGCGTTGGAGTTTTACACCTTTGTTGCGGACAATTATGCTCCATTTTACAGTACCCCTATTGAATGTACCGATCGTGATGCAGCTTATACTTTGGATGGTATTCTTTACAACGAAAGTGATTTGGATATTGAGGAGCATTACACAGATACACATGGGTTTACGGAGATCAACTTTGCTGCTTTTGCCATGCTGGGTAAAAAATTTAGCCCACGGATTCGTGGTGTCCAGCGTCAACGAATTTATTACCTTGATAAAGAAAAAGATCATGGTTCCCTGGTATCATTACTGTCAGCCAATGACCGTCTCATTCATATGGATTGGATTGTTGAACAATGGGATCGGATAGGGCAATTTTATGCCTCATTAGAAAAAGGCCATGCCACTGCATCAACTGCTTTAAAGCGCTTGGTTGGCTTTAGTGAGAAAAATCATTTTTACCGTGCAAATCGTGAACTTGGGCGGATATTCAAAACAGAAAACATCTTGGAATACATGTCTGACCCATTACTGCGACAAAAGCGCAGAAGGGGACTGCTCAAGGGAGAGCAGATTCACCAATTGGCGCGAGATCTTGCTTATGGGAAGCGCGGTAAAATCAGCGTCAGAGACATACAGGAGCAGAAAAATACTTGCAGTTGCCTAACACTCATCCTGGCCAATATCATCTATTGGCAAGCCAAAGAAATTAAGCGGGTAATTGAGCAATTTGGTCATGAGATTGCGCCGATTTGCTTAACAATGTTGCCACATATCAGTCCAATCTCTTGGGATAATATTTTGCTGTATGGGGAGTACTTTTTGGACAGAAAGTTGATTAGGTAATTCCTTGTGTTGCATTTACGCACGAATCTGGCTGGTACCCTTTAAATGGAAAGATACTACTAACGCATGCGAATATTTTTGTGTCTGGGCATGAGGTTTAAAACTTTTTTGTTTCAGAACTGGTTCTGGCGAAAAATAGCGTAATCATTGCTGTTCGAACAACGGTTTTTCGCAAGTTGTCATGCAGCCGTGTGAATTAGTATGTTGTATTTTAAAGGAATTTTTTGAAAAAATCTCATTAAAGAGTTAAACTTGCGTGTGAGGTACAGCACGGTGTTTGATGGTCAAAATCGAATGAGGACTTGTCGAATGATATAATTTAATTCAATTGGTTATAGGTTATTTTGGTAAATACGGATGATTTGGGCTCGGAACCCCAATTATTCCCTGTGTACCCCATCACTCATATACTGCATATGCCGCAATAAAGTATCATAATGCTATAGTCGATTTAGACGAACGAGCATCATGAGTCCGCCAAAACATTTAGAATCCATCGCACGTGCATTTGAAGTTCAAGCCAAAACAAATTCAAATAAACTTGCTATAAAGTATGGCCATAAGCAAAGGACATATGAACAGCTTAATCAAGCCGCGAATCAATGCGCCCATTTTTTATTAAAGGCACAAAATCTGGTTAAAGGTGATGTGATTGCGGTTTGTATGGAGAAAAGCATTGATGTTATCGTTATTTTTCTCGCATGTTTAAAAGCAGGTTTAGTTTTTTTACCCATCAATTTTCGTTTACCAATACGAACCATAGCGCATGTATTAAAAGAAGTTAAAACGCGTGTTTTGCTGACCAGTCGATGTTTAGAGCCTGTGCTACACAAGCTTGATACCACACCTATTTTTTGGGAAGAGATAAAAAAAATACTATCTCATTTTCCTAAAGAAGATATTGAGTGCGAGTATAAAAAAGAAGATTTAGCCTATATCATTTATACCTCAGGAACCACAGGTTTTCCCAAGGGAGTGATGGTTTCTCATGCTAATCTTGTTAGTGTTCTGAATGCTTGGAAAACCGCTTATCACTTAACACCAGAGATAAAACATCTACAATTAGCCAATTATTTTTTCGACGTGTTTATTGGCGATGTCGTGCGTGCTTTATGTACAGGAGGAAGTCTAATTTTATGTCCCATGACTTATCTTTTGCAGCCCCATAAACTTTATCAGCTCATGATTCGTGAATGTATTACCTGTGCGGAGTTTGTTCCGTTGGTGTTAAGGCGATTGGTACAGTACGTCATTAAGCACAAATTAAGCTTAGATACGCTAGAATTGCTGATTTGTGGCTCTGATCATTGGTATTGGGAAGAATATCTGACGTTAAGAAGATTATGCCCATCTTCAACACGAGTGATTAATTCGTATGGTATGACGGAAGCGACCATTGATAGCACTTTTTATGAAATGGGATATAAGGCGCTCTCATCGACAAATATTTCTGTTCCGGTAGGAAAACCCTTTTCTAACACGGAGCTTTACGTATTAGATGAAAAGTTAAATGTTGTTTTAGAGGGAAACGTTGGCGAAATTTATATCGGTGGGGCAGGGGTGGCACTGGGATATCTTGATCAACCTATGTTAACGCAAGAAAAATTTGTTGACCTTGCTTTAGATCATAAAACTAAGCATCTTTATAGAACGGGCGATTTGGGCTATATTGATAAGCAGGGTGATTTACATCTTGTTGATCGAGTGGATACGCAAGTGAAGCTCAATGGACAACGTGTGGATTTGCTGAATATAGAACAGGCTTTAATGCAACACCCAGGCATTCAAGAATGCGTCATTCGGATGCAGAAAACTTTAAGGCGAAAAGCGTATTTTGAAGCTTATTTAGTGTTAAATAAAAACAATAAAAAAATAACAGCAAGCGAGCTAATCATGTTTCTTAAAAATTTTTTACCGACTCATATGATCCCTAAAAAATATCGGATCATTCAGGCGTTGCCGATGACGCCGAACGGTAAGCTTGATCGACAAGCGAAATTAAAGGGCTATCTATTGTCATCTGATCGTCATAAAATGAAAGATGAGCGATTGAATCAATTGAACCATACAGCGTGAGGGAAGAACTATGTATGATGTTGTAGTTGTCGGCGGAGGAGCCGCGAGCGTAGCTGCCTTAGTTCAATTAGTCCAATCATTTGCCGCAAAACAGCAAACCGCTTCCATTCTTGTTGTCGAAAAATCTAAACACATAGGTGAAGGCCTTAGTTACTCAACCTCAGAGCCTGACCATATCTTAAATCTTGGCGCAGATATTATGAGCGCAGAACCTGGAAAACCTGATGGTTTTTTACAGTGGTTAAAGCGAAAAAATATTGTCATTGATACGCAGTATCCACCGCGGCAATTGTTTGGTCAATATTTACGAGAATTATTTGAAGAGACAAAATTGGCTGCCCGAACACACGGAATTCATGTAGAGGTTATGTGTGAAACAGAAGCGCTCAAGGTATTATCATGCGCGGCGGAAAGAAATATTTTGTTGTCGGCAAGAGGGGCTCATTTTACCGTACGTGCCCGACAAATACTTTTATGTCTTGGACATTTACCGACTGAAACTTATACGGAGCTTAAAGGCTATCCAAATTATTTTCATTCAGTTTGGGATAAACGGAAAGCCATCACCAACATTCCTCACGATCAAACGATTTATATCGTTGGCAGCCGCTTGACGGCGATTGATACTGTTTTAGAATTAGTCGCACACGGCCATCATGGAAAAATTATCCTGATGTCACGAAGTGGATTGCTCCCCTGCGTGATTGGGCAATCGCGGCCCTACGCACTGAGATATTTAACAGAAGAAAAATTGGCAGAAGCAACGAATGGATATGAGCGGCCACTTTCGTTAGATGTTTTATTAAAACTTTTTTGGGCAGAGATGAGTGCTGCTGAAGGCCATATCATTCAGCCAGAATCGGTACTTCACCCACGAGTTACACCACGTGCTTGGCTGGAAAAAGAAATTCATGCGGCAGAAACGCACATAAGACCTTGGCAATCCGTTTTAGTGGCTTTATATCCGCTAGTTCCTAAGATTTGGGGCTTATTAACGGAAGAAGATCAGCTGCGATTTATGAAGGAATTCTACAGCCCTTGGATGGCTTATCTTGCAGCTTTTCCTTTAGAGAGCGCAAGAAAAATTTTAAGATTATTAGCCTCGGGGCAGTTGGAAGTAAAATCTCATCTATTGGAAATCGCTTATTTGTCAAGTCGGGCACAGTTTGAATTCACCTTTCAAAGCGGTGAAAAACTTTGTGGCGATTGGCTTATCAACGGAATAGGGCAGGGGTATGATGTGACACGCGCAGCATCTTTGTTACTGCAAAATATGCTGCGACAAGGATTATTAGTTCCCCATCCTCTAGGGGGGGTGAGAGTAGATCGAGAAACCCTGGCTGTTCAAGGCGAGGGAAAAGGCATTTTTGTGGTGGGAGAATTGACCCGTGGAGCGTTTTTAGCTACCACGGATTTATCTCAAGTTGTCAATCAGTTACGAAGGTCAGTTTCTTGTATTTTGAGGAATATTTTAGCGGAGAGGCTAAAAATCGGTTATAATTCAGATAGATTGTTTTCAGCGCCAGGGCTTGTATCTCCAAGCGGCGTCAGATCCAATGTTGAGTCAAGCGAAAGCAGAGTTTTAGCGCGACTTTAAAGTAAGTGTCGAGCGTGAACTCAGGGAGAAGGGATGACCAAAAGAGGAATTCATAGTTTCCGGGCGTATTATGAAGCCCGTTCTCAGGCTCGTGCCCACCGAGATTTTCTTTCTTTATCCAAAATTATTGAGCGTATTCCGAATTTCGTATTTTGGAAAGACGTGAATTCTATTTATCAGGGTTGTAATGATAATTTTGCCCATTTTGTGGGTTTAGAAGATTCCCAAGAGATCGTAGGCAAATCAGATTATGACTTACCTTGGACAAAAGGTGCCGCAGATATCTATTTAGCAGAAGACAGAAACGTCATAGAGACAAAGCAAGCAATTTTGAACAGAGAAGTGCCGCTCAAGACTAAAGAGGGAGAGCATCGCACTATATTAGTGAGCAAAGAACCTTTGTTTGATGAAGATCAAAAAATCATCGGCATCATCGGGATCTATTCGGATATCACGGAACGAAAAAAACAAGAAGAGGCATTAAGAGAAGCGAAAGAGCGTGCGGAAGCTGCAAATATTGCTAAAACCGCTTTCCTGGAAAACATGCGTCATGATTTGAGAACACCGCTTTCGGGTGTGACAGGATTTGCTGAGCTGATGAAGATGAAGGCAAAAGATCCTGAAATGATTGAGTGTGCAGAAAACCTTCTCGCATCGGCTAAAACATTATTTGAATATCACGATGAAATTTTAGAAATGATTCGTGTGACTTCAGGAAGTATTCCACAACAATCAAGAAAATTTAATCTTAAAGCTAAGCTTGAGAGAGTCATTGCGTTGATGCAGGCCAAAGCAAAAACGAAACGACTCGCCTTACACTTTATTTTCGATGAAAAAATCCCTCTTTATCTTATCGGCGATGCAATGCGTATTGAGCGTATTGTACTTGAGTTACTCTCTAACGCGCTTCGTTTCACGGAAAAAGGATCTGTTCAGTTAGAAGTTGAATTGGAAAGCTCAGACAAAGAAGAGGTAATTCTCAAATTAAGTGTCAAAGATACAGGAATTGGCATTCCAGCCGAAAAGCGAGATGAAATTTTTTCAGAGTTCACAAAGCTTACGCCATCCTACAAAGGGCTTTATAAAGGCATTGGGCTGGGATTAGCTATTTTAAAAGAATTTGTATCAGATTTAAAAGGTGAAGTTTATGTTGAAAGTGAACCAAACCAAGGCTCAACATTTACTTGTGTTATTCCGTTTAAGAAATCGCTGTTACAAACAGAGGAGGGAAGTGACCCAGAAACTGTTTTGAAAAATCACCTGCCCGCGGAAGATTTCCTTTTATTGAAAGAGCAGTCATCAGCCCCATCAATATCAACAGAGAAAAATCTGGCGCAGCCCAGAGTTCTATTGGTGGAAGATGACCCGCTTTGTGGGATGGTGGCAAAAACCATGTTGGAAGGACTGCAATGCCATGTTGATGTTGCTACCACAGGAAAAGAAGCCATTACATTCGCGCAAGAGCACCATTACCAACTTATTTTTATGGATATTGGTTTGCCTGATATGAGTGGTTTTCAGGTGACAGAAAAATTAAGAAAGCACTTGTTTCTCAGCACTCCTATTGTTGCGCTAAGCGCTCATGCCGCAACAGATGAGCACAAGCAAGAGTGTATTCGCTTTGGGATGACCGCAGTTTTTTCAAAGCCTCTAAGTCAAATCACCGCGGATCATATTTTAGATAGTTTCGTTCCCAACTATAAAGGGAAAGAACAAAATGCCGTGTTGAATGTAACACAAGACGAGCAAGGTGTTTCCTTAGAATCTTTCATGACGCTTCCATTGTTAGATGGCGCGGTGGCTAAAAAGCTGATTGGATCAGAGGCAACCGCATCAAAAATATTAGAACAATTTCTTGCAACATTACCCGAAGAAGTAAATAACATCAAAGCTGCATATGAAGGCAATAATTTTAAAAGCCTTGGTGCATTGGTACACAAAATTAAAGGCTCTGCTGCTTATTGTGGCGCTATTCGCTTACAAACAATTTGCGCTGAATTACAATATGCGGAAGATATTCAAGATGCGGTAAGGCTTGAAAAGCTTTATCAGATATTGTTAGAAACTACCGCAGCATTGCTTACCGAAAAAACAAGCCTGAAATCTTCACTAAAGAACAAAATTCACAAAAAAGAGAAATAAGTTTTTTTGCGCCTAAGAAACTAGCAAGATTAAAAATTTACCCCATAACCAACAAAGCTATTCACCATTCCCCCGAAAGAATCGGCCTTATACCTCACAAAATTTGCTCTATTAAAAGCATTTAGGTTTTTACCCACCAATGCTGTATTCATTATGTTTCTTAGTTGTTTATTTGATTTGTTTTTTAGTATAATGTCGATACGTTGGTTATGGGGTAAATTTTGAATTGCTAAGGTGATCGCGCGCATGGACTTGGACAACCGGATTGTTTCTGCGTTTTTAGAAGTGGAAGAGGCCTTGCAAGCATTATGTCGACACATTCTATTTAGCCTTAAAGAATTACCAGCGTGGGGTTATCATTATGGCAGTGAAACCCTTGTTGAAGATAAAGGCCGCATATTACACGCGTTAAAGCATTTTGGCTCAGCATTAGCGGCATCACCCCAAGAAACGCTTCATTGCCCAGGTGCCATTGCTTGTAAAGAAGAAACCTTGGCGCTTATCACTACCGTTAATCAAGCCAAGCTTACCTTTAAATGCCTAATCGCTGCGGCTCGACTTGAATTAAGAAATGAAGCAATACCTTTTGTACATGAAACTTTAAGCAAAGCAGGTTTTCCATCCATCAAGCTACGACATGTGACCCGAACAATTCACTGGATTAATTATCACCCAAGGCGTATTGCATGGTCGCGTGTCAAGCACAGCTCAAATAAGTTGCGTACACACGAAGAAATAGAAAAGGATCTATTAGCTGCGGGGGATGGAGAGCACATTGATGTTCAACTAAATAAATTAAAATCTATTTCTTCAAAAGAAAAGCTTGTGGTGCACCGAGAAATTACTGAAGTGTGGCAGTTTAATGTTTCTTCATTTAAAAAAGAGGGCAGATCTTCGTTTCAAGCAGGAAGAACTTCTTTGCCACTATTCTATCTTCATAACCCTGAGCTACCCACGCCAAAGATATGCTTCAGTCAGACACATAGTCTTCCGACACGAAAGCAACGATCAGATAAAAGCATTGAAGATAAGGTATTTCTTCCTTCCGTGCATGCTTACCAGTATAAAGGTCAAGAATCCACACGAAAGTCTTAAGTTTTTCACAAAAATCTCAATTACTAGATAAGTGCTCGCGGTACAATAGATTGTAATTTCTTGAGAGGATGCTTTATGCGTGTGACATTAGAACAATATAAAGAAGAATTTTTGGCCACTGAAAAAATAAGCGCAGTATTTTTAGATGCTTTTAAAAATATGCTCGTAGAAATCGCAGAGCTATACCGAAAAAAGCATTTGCTCTTAACGAAAGAAAAACTGCTGGAAACAACTACTCTCTACCTTGGTTATCACCTTGTTACAACATTCCAAGCAGAATCAGAAATTATTGCCTGGGTTATTTCGTTGCTTAAATCACAAGTATCACTAGCCAAAGAATTAACACCTTTATTTACGCAAAAGCTTAAAAATGAAAACATAGAAAAACTTCAGGCTATCTCACAAGAAGAGGGCTTCAGCATTCATCAAAGTTTCGATATTCTCCATTTGTACTTTGAACTTATCGCAGAAAATCGTACTGCACTTTTAATGCAAAAAACAGAAATTTCACACAATGATGATCTTGATGCCATTAGGGATAAGGCTGGCCTCATTATGGAGAACTGCATTGAAAGCGTTGTACAATCATTGCATTGTTTATACCCAGAAAAGCCTGCTGAAGGCTACAAGCTTTTATTATTCGTTTTATTCAAACCTATTCTACTAAGCACGCTCATTCTGGCTAATGACAATGGAGGGCTAACTGACTTCGCCGAGAAAACTGAAGAATATTTTGAGGGACTTGTTCACTTTTCGATGATGGCGGATTTTGAAACCATTCATTAAGATTTGGCGGTATGTTTCAACAAAAACCAATAAAATTTAATGCGTTATTTGATACTTTATAAAATATGACGGGGATGGGCTCGCAACATAGAAACAAACCAATATGATTAAACGATGCAAATTAAATGTTCAAATCAAAGCAAACGCAAAACGCAGCGCGATTATTGGTTGGCACAATGGTTATCTGAAGATTGCTATTCAAGCACCTCCTGTTGATGGCAAAGCAAATCAGGCGTTGATTAATTTTTTGTCCGATTATTTTTCTATCCCTAAACAGCATGTTCAAATTATCCATGGAACCTCCACATCTAAAAAACAAGTCTGTCTTTTAGTTGAGGACGAGAAATGGCTGGCTCAGTTGCCCGTAGAAGAAAAAATACATTCAATCTCAATCACCCATCCACCCAAGTAACAGCATAAGCGAGCAAACCCCTTAAAAAAAGGCGTTTAAGCAAAATCCTCTATATTAAGTAATATTTAATACCGGTATTTAATAAGTATTTATTTATTTTTGTCACTGGCGCCTCCCCAAACAACAAGAAACCATACCAAAAACAACCTTTGTTCGCCGGAAATTCTGGCAGATCAAGGGATGTTGACAAATAATTTCTATTTTAGTAATATTTAGTACTGGTTTTATATAGAAAAAAGAGAGGCGAATTATGGCAAAGGCGGGCAGACCTGGTATTTCATACGAACAGTTTGTTTCAACATGGGAACAACTGGTCGAAGAGGGCAGAGCAGGCACGAATGCAGCCCACGATATCTTAGGTGGCAGCAAAGGCACTATCGCGGCTTACCGCGAGCGTTATGAAAGAGAAAAATCTTCCAAGGAATTGTCTTTCATTAAAAGTATCGAACTCTCTGAGGCCGTACACAAAGCCATTGCAGCAATAAAAGTCAAAGAATTGGAAGCTTTAGAAAAAATTAATACTCAACTCAAAGCTCGCCTTGATGAAAACTTAAATACGCTTAAAGAGACTGAGAAAGACCTCGCCGCCGCAAAAGTTGATCTCGATGATGCAAAAGCTCACTTTGAAATTGAGAAGCTGTCATTTGAGCGCAAGCTCGCAGCCGCACAAGCACGTATTGAGGATCTTGAAAAGCGCGAGCAACAAGTCCTTAGACGAAATGAAGCGCTCAGCCAAGAATGTAACCAAGCAAAGCAAGAATCCGCGGTTGCTAAAAAAGAAACAGAAATGCTGAGAGAACAGCTTGGGAAAAAGTAGCTATTCTTTGAATTTCTTCACCCTTAGTTTTCTTAGACAAGCGCGGTTATGAGCCCACTATTTTCACCGGGCAATCCTAACATATAGCCGCAAATTGACATTTGTCACTTTATGGCTATACTGCATTAATAACGCGGAGAAATCTGATGTCAATCCCAAACAACTTTGTTGGCAGAAAACAAGAATTGCAACTCCTTTCTGAACTAACCTATAAAAATTCTGCGAGTCTTGTTGTTATTTATGGCCGTCGCCGAGTCGGGAAAAGTCGTTTAATTGAAGAGTTTGGTAAAAATAAAAAACTTTATTCTTTTGCGGGACTCTATCCTGAAAAAAACTCTACCAATGAAGATCAATTAACCGCTTTTTATAATCGATTCAAAATGTTATTTTCAACTAAAGCCAAACCTTTTCAAGACTGGAGTGAAGCTTTTTATCACTTGGCAAAACAAACTCAAAGAGGAAATATTGTCATCTTATTAGATGAGATATCTTGGATGGGGGCGCATGATTCTAACTTTCTAGGCAAACTAAAAAACGCTTGGGACTTAGAGTTTAAAAAAAACTCTAACCTAATTGTCATACTGTGCGGATCTGTTTCTAATTGGATTGAAAAACAATTGCTCGCCAATAAAGGATTTTACGGTCGAATCTCACTAAAAATTCGCTTAATGGAATTATCTTTACCAGAAAGTAATAATTTCTTTCTTAATCGCGGTGGCGCAAAGCTTTCAAGTTACGAAAAAATTAAAATATTGGCAGTAACCGGCGGTATACCCAAATATCTTGAAGAAATTAACCCCAATCAATCGGCGGATGAAAATATTAGACGTTTATGCTTTACACCGTCAGGCTTGCTTTTTAATGATTATAATTATATTTTTTCTTCAATGCTAGAACGAAAAAGTGATCTTTATCAGCGCATTGCAGAAACACTTTGTAATCATCATTTACAGCGAGATGAGCTTTTAAGTGCTTTAAATAAAAAAAGCGGCGGTTTACTGACAGCTTATATTGATGAGCTTGAGACAGCCGGATTTATCTCAAGAGATTTTACTTGGAATTTAAAAACTGGCGATCTATCCAAGCTAAGCCAATACAGGCTTTCCGATAATTATATTCGTTTCTATATTAAATATCTGCTACCAATATACTCCAAAATAAATAAGAACAAGTATGATATGCGCTCTTTAAGCTCACTGCCGGGTTGGGCTAGTATTATGGGTATTCAAGTAGAAAATTTAGTTTTGAATAATCGTAAAGCTATTCAAAAATTAATAGGCATTAATCCTGACGAAGTGATTTGTGATGGCCCTTTCTTTCAAAGAACAACAGCGAGAGTGAAAGGGTGCCAAATAGATTACTTAATACAAACAAAATCCGGCATTTTGTATGTGTGCGAGATAAAATTTACTCGCCACATCCTTAGAGCTAATATTATTGAGGA
Organism: uncultured Gammaproteobacteria bacterium; assembly: GCA_964471475.1. Taxonomy (GTDB): domain Bacteria; phylum Pseudomonadota; class Gammaproteobacteria; order CAISUE01; family CAISUE01; genus JAJNBD01. Next base: position 66,844 of record CAYYFQ010000007.1, on the reverse strand, counting down.
GGTCAAAAATAAAATAGAACGTCTATCGACCCCGAAAAATTTATCAATTATTCCCGTATTAATACACATAGGCGATATACATGATGAAGTAATAGATAGCCAGTTTTTCGGAAAAATAATAAACCTTAGTTTGCTCTTAGAAAAATAGCCATAAATTAACATATGTCACTTTGTGGCCATTTTACATATTACATAATGGCAAACGGTAATTTCCGCTTTTTGTGTATCGAAACCCATGTTAGGAAAGCGGAGGGCAGCTATCAAAAGCGGGGGGATAATTGGTATCCGCCCCATGTTACCCCCTCACAACGTTAATAGCTTTCACTATTAACGTTATTGTGTTTGTGCTAAAATACGGGGAAGTTAGATCAAAAACCTATTCGCCGCTATGTCACTTGAAATTATCACTGAACAAATTATTAAATTTCTTAAATCGTCCGAACCCGAAGTATTAGCCATTCGAGGAAAATTTGGTATTGGAAAAACATATACCTGGAACCAATTACTGAAAGAACATAAAGTAAAAATAGCTTTAAGCCAATATTCCTATGCTTCACTTTTTGGAATTAACTCTTTAGAAGAGCTTAAAACAACTATTTTTGCAAACATTATCGATAAAGCGCTCATTGGTGAAACAGTCGATATTAAAACTTTGGCTAAAAACAGCTATGAAGTAATGACTTCTTTTAGCAGAAAATGGAAGGACGCCTTAAAAGGAATTCCGACCATAGGCAATTTTTCAAAAATCATAGATGCAGCGTGTTTTGTATCAATAAAAAACCTCTTAATTTGTATCGATGACTTTGAAAGAAAAGGTAAAAACTTAGACCTTCGAGATATATTAGGCTTAGTTTCAATGTTAAAAGAACAAAAGAAATGCAAACTTATCTTAATATTTAATGAAGACGCTTTTGAAGAAAATGACACTGCCGAATATAAAAAATTCAGAGAAAAAGTCATTGATAAAGAATTGCTGTTTGATCCCACTCCAAAAGAATGTTGTGAGATCGCATTTTGTGATAATGGCATTTTGCAAAATGAAATCAGCGGCTTTGCATGTCAACTAAAAATTAATAATATACGAGTTTTAAAAAAAATCGACTTGTTAGCAATAGAGCTTAAAGCCATACTTCAAAGTAATCAATGCAGAGAAGAAACGATACAGCAAGCCCTACAATCACTATGTTTACTATGCCTATGCTTTTATTCCAAAGATAAAAACCTTCCTGATTTTAATTGGTTAAAAAATATCGGATTTAACGTTCTTTATCAACAAAAAGAGGCTTCTTCTGAAGAAAAAATTTGGTTGGGCTTTCTAAAAAAACATAATGTTATAGGAATTGATGGTTTTGATTTATCAATAGCTGAAGGAATAGAATCAGGATATTTTAATGCTAATAACCTCATACAAGAAGCCAAAAAACTTGATAGGCAATTAGAGCATAATATTGCACTAGACACCTTAAAAAAATCTTGGGATCCTTATACTAAAGGCTTTGATCACAATGAAACTGAGGTTATCGCATCACTCAAAACATGTTTACACGAGCACTATGAAATTTATACGCCGGCCGTGCTTGATCCTGCCATCTGTCTTATTAGAGATTTAAATCGTAACGACATCGCTAAAGAGCTAATTGATTTTTACTTAGAAAAAATATCTGAAAACGATGAAATGAAAAAAAACCTGATGCGGGATTTCGGTATGGCAATCAATGGCATTAGAGACAATGAGCTTAGAGAAAAAATAAATTCTTTTTTAAGTACTGAACTACTTAAGGATCAAAAAAGTCCTAGAGATATTTTATATCACATTTACCTCCATAAATCTTGGGGAACAATAGAGGAAGATATCTTGGCCAACACCGCTCCCGACGCGTTTTATGAAATTTTTAAGAATGAAAAAGAAGACCTTCACTCAATAGTTGATGCCGCTCTAAGCTTTGGCAAATCAACTCCAGCAAAAGAAAGCTATAAGAAAATTGACGCCAATGTTAAAGCAGCATTAACTCGAATTGCTCAAGAATCCCCATTAAACCAAAAGAGAGTTGAAACGTTTGGCTTCTCAATAAATAGCATTAACGATAAATCGACTAATGAACAAATCAGCTAGCTGTCTTATTAGAGCTATATTTGATGGGATAGAATACTTAAGTAATCAAACTATTTCTTCTAGTTATAATACTCTAAGCTATGTAACGTATGATTTTGATTGTGCAAAATCATTTTTGATGGCCTATAAAAACAATCAAGCCACCTTTGGCGCATATCGACGTGAAGTAGAACGTTTACTTCAATGGTCATGGCTAGTGGCTGAAAAATCCATTCTAGCGCTCAAGCGCGAAGATATAGAGGCTTATATCGAATTCTGTCAGTCCCCTCCGCTCGCTTGGATTGGCACCATCAAAAACACACCTCGCTTTATTGATAAAGAGGGCTTGCGCATTCCCAACCCAGAATGGCGCCCTTTTGTGGCAACGATTAGCAAAGCAAAATTTCGTGATGGAAAAAAACCAGATCCAAATCACTATACGCTTAGTCAAAAAGCGCTACGCGAAATCTTTGTCGTACTGGGAAGCTTTTACAATTTTCTTATTCGTGAAGAAAAAACAGAAAGTAATCCCATCTCTCATATCCGCCAACGTAGCCAGTATTTTCAAAAAGTACAAGGTAAAAAAATTGTACGTCGCTTATCGCAAGAGCAATGGAATTCCGTTATTGAGGTGGCCGAAGTTATGGCGAAAGAAAACCCCGACAAGCATGAAAGAACCTTGTTTATTATTTCTATTCTTTATCTGCTTTACTTAAGGATTTCAGAGCTCACCGAAAGCAAACGCTGGACGCCAAAAATGTCAGATTTTTATAGGGATCACGATAGCATGTGGTGGTTCCAAACTGTGGGTAAAGGAAACAAGCTGCGCCGTATTGCTGTTTCTGATGCGATGCTAGCCGCATTAAAGCGCTATAGAAATTTTCTAGGCCTTAAGCCTGAGCTTCCCACAAAATCTGACGACTCCCCTCTTATTCCAAAAATTTTAGGCGACGGTGCGATGTCTTCAACCAATGCTATTCGAGAAATTGTACAATCTTGTTTTGACAAAGCCGTCGAAAAACTCAAAAAAGCAAACCTCAACGAAGAGGCCGATACCTTGCAAGAAGCGACGGTACATTGGTTAAGACATACGGGAATTTCTGAGGATGTTAAAGTCAGACCCGCAGAACATGTTCAAAACGACGCAGGGCATGAAAGTTTAGTGACCACCGGTCAATATATTGATATTGAGCTCAAAGCTCGCCATGCCAGCGCCAAAGGAAAAACCTTGAAGATCAAGGAAGAGCATGATGAATAAGAATTCTTATTGGGTTTATATTCTCTACTGTGACAATGACTCATTATATACAGGTTACACAAACAACCTAGAAAAGCGTTTTAAGCAACACCTTAATGGAACTGGTCGATGTAAATACACCCAAGCATTTAAGCCTGTTTCTATTGCTCAATCGTGGGATGTTGGTAAAAGCAAATCTGTCGCCATGAAGATCGAATTCCTAATAAAAAAATTGCCTAAATCAGAAAAACAGAAACTTATTGATTCCCCAGCTAATTTTGTGGGTAAATTTTCTGACTTATTACTAAGTGACTAAACTTATGTAAGATTAGCCACGCACCGCGTGGCTAATTTGGGATGCTCTATGTTCACTTTGATTGAAGTCGAAATTTTCGACTTCAAATTGGCTAGACTGTGTCCGCCTAATTTCCTATAAAAAATTCCGTAACGGCTAATTTTAGCATATGCGTCTGCGCGCAGACGCAATTACAATAATACGCTTAAAAATGGATTATGCTACACAATACAATCCAATAGTAAATGCTATTGGAAATGGTAAGAGCCCGCAAGCAGCGGATTCAAGCTATATAGAGCAACCAGCTACTTCCAATGCTCCAAGGCTTGCTTGTAATTTTTAACCAACCAATCCATAAAGAGGGTTTCAAATTGCTCAAAAAAGCTCTTTGTTTCTTTTTGAAGAAGATTAATAAATTTCTTTAGTTCTTGTGCTTCAACTTTAATTACTTGCCCAAGCCTTACCGAACTATCTTTTGTTTCATCTAAATATTTTTGATCAACAACTGAACTATTGTGCGCAATAATATGCCTTTTTTGGAGCATTAATGACAAAAATTCTTTATTCCCCTCATGCTCATCCGTATCAGAAAATAGCTTTAGACCGTAAACTTCAAACAAAAATTTACTTGTTGTGATTATTTTTTGAAAATCAATTTTTTTGGCTTTTTTCTTGTTTAGTCCTGTTAACGGAACGATTCTCTCTAAAACATTTTTTATGTCGCTTCCAACGCCCGCATAATCTTCAACAACCCTGTTAAGTATCCCGTTAAGGTCTTGACCGAGAAGATCAATTTGACTAAATTTTTCTTTCATATTTTTAAAAAAATTTGATGAATTATTTCTAAATGCACATCTTGGGCAGCTGACATAAACTCCAATAACATCGAACTTTGCCTTGCACTTTTCACAAATAATCACCTGCTGTTGCCTTTCTTCATAAGCATTCAGTTTTATTATATTTTGATCCAAATTAGAAACAATTTCATCTAAATCAAGCACTATTTTTTCTCCTGTAGCATGATGCTCAAATAACTTACTTACATAAAGACCAATATATGCTAATTGATTGGATGTTAAAAAATCAATTTCATTTGCTATATGTAAACAATAAGGGCAAAAAATACTCTCGCCAAGCATTTTTCCTCTAAAATATTTTTTACATTCATTACAGAGATATCCGAAAAAACCCTCTTTGTCACTTGCCATCATTACAACAAAATATGGCAATGGTAATTTGCAAGGAGCATTATTATTTAACGATGCTCTCCCCAAAAATATTCCATTCAATGAAATAGCAATTTCATACATAATAATATTATGTGGATTACAATGCTCATATTTTGTATGGCCATCACTAAATGTAACCTTTCCTCCAGTATGTGAAATTTCTTCAAATTCTTTCGCTATCATGACGCTGAATGTACTCTTTACTTTTAATTTAAAATAATTAAAATTATACGGTTAAAATTTGATGAAAAATAGCTAAGATATATCACTATCGGCACTTAATGCCTTTGCAACAAATGCCTTTGCTTTTTCACTTGCTTCAGCAGATTTTCTATTGAAATCAGACTCAGATTGTAAAATATTTTTCAAAATTTCACGGCAAATTAATAACTCTTCTGCTTGAATTTGAGCCATTCTTATTTCAAAAATTCCTTTAGAATTATTAGAAAAACCAGCAGTATTTTTATCAAACCCTGACTGTATTTGCGAATCAATAACTAAGCCCTTTTCAATCAACATTCTAATATATCTTGACAGCTTAATTTTTTGAACTTCAGCATTTCGCGTAATTGTCTCCAGCAAAGACTCGTCAATCCTAAGTGTAATGCTTTTCATAGATACCCCCTTCTGTGGCAATAAATCAACTGATTCATTCAAACTTACCATATATAATACTATAGTATTATAAAATAAACAATTATCTATTTTTTTTTATAAATTAAGTGCTTTAGTAGTACAAACGAAGTACAATAGAATTAATTTGAGTTCTCGGGAAGATTGAAAATCAGCCAAAAAAGAATACTATAGTAATTTAATTAAGGTTTTGAAAAAACGCTTAAATAAAAAATTTTCACATTTAATCAATAAATTATATAGTTGCAATCCTATTGCGATAGGTGTGGTTGATTCGATACTTAACATCTTCTATAACCCCATCAAATCATACGCTCATTCTCTTTACTCTTTTTTGGGTAACGCTTTTTTTTGTCAAGATTCTTTAAGATTTTTTTCCTTGGGTAATAAGAAAAAAATAAAGCCTTAGCAAGCAGCACTTATGCTTACTAAGGCTCTCTACTTCTACCCTATCAATTGGGCTTTTAGTTGAAGAATCTCTCGTTGTAAACTAAGAAGGCTCATACTGATTCTATTAAAAGCATCCGCAGCAACACATTCATTTATAGATGGCTCAGTAAAAGAGTCGAGTAAACTAACCAATCTACGCTTAACTTCATCTACTGAACCAACACACTTTAAACCCCTGCGCATCCGCTTTTCACTAGCTAACCAAATTTCATAACTTTCTAGCTTACCTAAGACATGCTCAGGGTGTTTAACAAAATAGCTTGACATAGGAAGACGCTGCCCATTATCAAGGCTAATATTTTGTGTTTCAATCCACGATTTTTCGCCGCCCCGCCCTTTTTGCAAAATAACTACATCCACAGTAATTTTAGCCTTTTGAAAAAGTGTATCTGGCAAACGATAGGCGCCCATTAGGTTAGCCTCCGTGGCGATTTCTTTTCTTGCGTGCTTCACCACATTGTCTAATACGTAGAGCGGTAAAACCATAATTAATAACCCACCTTCTTTTAACAGTCTTACGCTTTTCGCAACAAAATAATGATGGATTGCTTGATGATTCAAGTCAGGGTAATTTTCATCTTGAACCGTCATTGAGGCATAGGGTGGATTTCCTACAATAAGATCAAAACCTGATTCATTAAATTTCTGAAATCCTTGATTGATAACCTTAACATCTGGGTATAAGTTTTTAACTATTTTTGCACTTATCGGCTCTAGTTCGACTCCTGTTATATTACTATTTTTTCGCATTCTCTCTGGCATATGTTCAAAAAATGCGCCGTTGCCACATGATGGCTCAAGAATTTTCCCTGAAGTAAACCCACACTTTTGAGCCAATCCATAAACAAAGTCAATAAGAAACTTTGGTGTGAAATATGCACTTGATGCACTTAAAACTAATCCATTAATTTCATCTTCAGTTAGAAAATTTCTTAGATATCTTTGCCCTTCAATAGTTAATAAAGATTGACGCATCCCCCCAAACCCAGTGAACCTTTTTGCGGAACTAAAATCACCCGCCTTGATTTGCTTAATAATGTCAAAATTATTACTATAAAAATCACGGTTTTTTGAACCAAATGTCTTTACTTCTTGCATTAATTGTGTCATAGTTTTCTCTCCTAGCTCTGTTAGGAAAAACACCATCACAAAACCTCGTCGTGGCGTGGTGGTGTTCCTGTTAAAATGAAGGTGAGCATAGGCGTTCAATGAGCCTACCCTCCCCCATGTTTAGGACTACGGTTTGTGTCCGTAAGTTATGAAAAACTAGGCATAGAGCGATAAGTCAAGGGTCGCGAAGCGACTTGCGAGCGAAGCGAAGCCCTTGACTTATTGATCGCCTAGTTGAGAATAACTTACGGACACAAACCCGCGAAGAACCAGAAGAAATCTGACTAAAAAAATACTACATCAACAAACAAAGATAAGGTGAAAAATATGGCGTTAATACAATCGAAAAAACCCATTGAAAAAATCAAAATAAACTTCAATCTTAGCGCAGATTTAAAAGGCGAAATCGAAAAATATTGCGATTGGGCAAAAGTTTCCACAGAAGAGTTTTTTAGTCAAGCTGCTGAATTTGTTTTAAAGAAAGATCGCGACTGGGCCGCACACAGCGGAAAAACTAAAAAGCGTAAGCAAACTACATAAGCACCCTGCCGATAAGGCTTAGTAATGCCACTTATTATCAATGATGTTCCGATAGATTGTATTAATCATGCTGCTATCACTTACCAAGTGCCCGCCAAGCTCATCTTGGCCGTCATGAAAAATGAGGGTGGGCGAAACGGCATGGCCAATGTCAATAAAAATGGCACGGTCGACTATGGCGTCATGCAAATCAATTCTTCTTGGCTGTCTAAAATCAGCGCTTACGGCTACACCGCTCATGATTTGCAGTATGACTCCTGCAAAAATGTCCATGTCGGAGCATGGATACTCAGCAAAAGTTTAGCTGATGGCCAATCAGCTTGGACAGGCATTGGAGACTATCACTCTCACACAAAAAATCTTAATCTTTCTTATTCTGCAACAGTGGAGCATAACCTTGATAAAATAAATGCTATCGTAGACCAATAAAGTAGTTTTGTTAGGCAAATATTCTTAACCCTCAAAATCACAAAAATAACTCTCTTCTAATCGAATCTCTTCAACCCCTATCGCTCTTAAGCATTGCAGAAAAAAAATTGCGCTAAACGTTCCTCTTGCAATTCGTCCGCTCAAATCGTTAACGGTAATTTCAACATTAATTTGATTGAGTTTTTTAATTAAGTCTGCGTATTTTAACCCGCGCTTAGAAAGCTCAGCTTTTAAAATTTTACTTGGGATTTTTTCCCAACGTTTTTTGACTTCTTCTTTAGTGCCTAGCATTTAATAATTCCAAAAAAACTGTTGATATTTAATTAAAATAGCAAAAAAGCAGGTTTAATGTCAAATTAACAGTTGACAGGTGCTGTTATTATGATATAATAACTGTTAATTAGCAGTTATTATTCAATATTAACATTTTAGGAGCTTATGGTTATGCGCACTATTTACCAAACTATCTACAAAAAACTTTTGAGACTTTCCCCCTCCCTTCTCGCCCTAAACAAAGGAGACGCACTGAAAAGCAAAAGCGAAGGATACATGGATCTGAATTTAGACGTTTTACAAAAAAATAGCGATCACATGGTAATTGCCCTATCGCATTACTATAGTGCAAATGGCGACATGATTGCGGATCCCGATATGGAAATCAAAATCTATCCCTCCCTTGAAGCTGCTGAAGCATTAACTTACCAAGATGCTTTCGGATATCAAGTCGTTTACCCAGACGAAAATCATGTGATACCAAAAATTAAAAAAGATTTAAATATTTTTCTTAATATATGGCTCCGCAACTGTCTTCGACAAAGCCACTCACTATAAACAATCATTTTGCCGCCTGTCATGAGATAGGTGGCAAGCATTTTAAACACAAAGGAACATTATCATGAACGAATACGAAACAAAACAACTTTTAAGAAAACAACGTTATGCCAACTTGGCTGAACAAAATCAAAAAAAAGCCATTGAGCTTGCAGAATATGATCAACAAGAAATGGAGCATTCTTTTCCATTTGGTCAACCCATTCTTGTGGGTCATCATAGCGAACGCCGCCAAAGGAATGCTTTAAAAAAATCAGAGGCGCGCATGCATAAAGCAAAAGATTTATTTGAGAAGGCTGAATACTATGAACAAAAGGCTAATACGACTAGCACCGCAATTTCTTCAGATGATCCTGACGCTATAAAAAAACTTTATGAAAAACTTTCACAGCTAGAAGAGCGTCACGCGCTGATGAAACACGTTAACCAAGTTTTTCGAAAAAGTGGATTAGACGCTGTTATGGTTATGGAGCTTCCAAAAGACATGATGGCTTTAATGTTGCAAGAAAGAAAATTTAAAACAGCAGATGAACCCCCTTTTACCTACCACATCCCTAACAGCAACGCATGCATCAAATCTACAAAAGCAAGAATAAACGCGTTAGAAAATAAAAAAACCGCCAACCCAAAGCCAGATATATTCGGCAATGGCTTCATCATACAAGAAAATCTTGAAGAAAATAGAATCATGCTTATTTTTGAGAACAAACCAACAATCGACGTAAGAATAATGCTCAAAAAAAGAGGCTTTAAATGGAGCCCCACAAAAAACGCATGGATAAGAATGCTCAATGAAAATAGTCGGTTAGCCGCGAGAGGTGTTTTAGATGTACTAGATAGCAGTAAATAAGTTGCAGTAACAGCGTGGTTTGTTTTTGCGCTAACAAATACAAACCACTTATCAACATCAATCAAACGAGGTGATTAAATATGACTCAGCACAGTGTAGTACAAAAATATCGTTTCTCACAATCTCCCATGGCATCGCCCTGCTCTCCTGAAACACTGATAGCAATAAGAACACATAGAGCAAATCAGAAAAAACAAAAATGGCGTTGGCTTCAACTGCTCATGCCACACTTGTTTTTGGCTTAAAACACTCGTGTTTATCTGATAGAAGTGCCCTGCAGCTTAGTTTGTTGTGGGGCTATCTCAAAAGGCCATAAAGATATTGAAAAATTCACTTAAAAACCAGTCTATGCTACTTGCTATTTGTCACAAAATTAGTTAAAATTGGTTACAAATGAGATCAAATTCATGAATGCCATCACTGCGATCAAATCAAGCTTAAACGCCATTCCCACAGGAAAACCCTTCTCTGCGCACCAATTCTATGCGCTCTCAACCACCGCCAATATCCGGCAAATATTGAGCCGCCAGGTGAAAGCTGGAGAATTAAAACGTGTTTGCCGAGGGATCTTTGTTAAGCCCAAAAAAAGCAAACTCATGGGTAGCGTTTTACCACCGACAGAAGAATTGATCGAATCTATTGCGTCCATCACAGGTGAAACCATTGCAATTCATGGGGCTGAAGCTGCAAGGCAGCTGCAACTAACGACCCAAGTACCGATGAAACCCATCTATTACACTAGCGGCTATTCACGTACCATGCATATCAATCATCAAGCCGTTGAACTAAAGCATATTTCACTCTCGAAATTAGCATTGGCGGGTACGCTTCCTGGCCTTGTCATTTCTGCCTTGAGTTATGTGGGAAAAGAGCATGTTTCTAAAGAAACACTCAAAAAACTACATCATCAGTTAGGAGAAAAGGCTTTTAATAAACTAAAGACCGCAACACAACATATGCCAGGATGGATGGTCAATCATTTTTACCGTTTTTGGAAGCAACAGGAGGATAACGGTTTATGAGTCATTTTTTGGAACTTAAGCCTAGCGAACAAAAAGAGTTGATCGTTGCTACAGCAGAAGCACTAGGAATGCCAGCCACCATCGTTGAAAAAGACTTTTGGGTCTGCTGGATCCTCGATTTATTGTTTCAGCTTCCTGAACATATGGTGTTTAAAGGTGGCACATCTCTTTCAAAAGCTTTTCAAGTCATTGAGCGTTTTTCGGAAGACCTGGACGTCACGATTGATTATCGAAATTTTCATGATGAAATTGATCTTGAAAAAACAAGCAAATCTCAAATAAAAAAATTCAGTGATCAACTGAAAATTGAACTTCAGTCCTATATAGCAGATAAAGCCCTCCCCTATCTTACGCAGCAAGTTCAAGAAAAATTATCGCCCCGCTCTTTTGAAGTTAAATTGAATAAGAATGGTGAACAGATTGAGTTTTACTATAAAAGCCTAGTGACAAAATCACACGTTTATTTACGGGATCATGTCCTTATTGAGTTTGGCATGAGAAACAGCATAGAACCCTTCGCAAAGCAAAATATATCGCCTTATCTTTCCACAATACTTCAGCAACACAGCTTAAATATAGACCTACCCCACCCTCACATCGACACTCTTTCACCCGCCAGAACGTTTTGGGAAAAAGCGACCTTAATTCACGTTGAGTGTCATCGGGGAAGATTAACAAGCTCCCCAGAAAGACTCTCTCGCCATTGGTACGATTTGTATAAATTGATACATCACTCCATTGGTCAAGTTGCCCTAAACGATATTAATCTACTGAAAGACGTCATCACTTTTAAAAAAGCCTTTTTCAATGCCAGCTATGCCAACTATGAAGACTGCTTAAACAAACAATTTCGCTTGATTCCCGATGCATCAAACTTGACTGGCTTAGAAAAAGACTACCATGCCATGATAGATTCCGGGATGTTTTACAAAACACCGCCGAAATTTGACGACATTATCGAAACGCTAAAGAAGCTTGAAGCAGAGATGAATGAAATTTAGGCGCCAATTTTGATACTTTAAAAAAACAGAGTAGTATTAAACTTACATAGTGATTGAAGACAAATTTTATGAAGAGTCGAAAGCTTATTTTTACGATAACTTTAGCCACCGTTTTATCTGGCTGCGCCACAACAGCACCGACTGAAAAACCCACCATCGCGTCGTGTGAGGGCGTATCAATTGCCCCATCAGAAAACAATTTACTCCAGAAACTGATACCAACCTTTGCTAGAGCCATGGGCTGCTCTATTGGTGCTAACTGCCTAAGAACATGGGATCAACGCGAAGGTCATGAAAAAATTTCTATTGCCTGGGCACAGCCGTGTGGCCCAATTATTAATGGAATTCCACAGTTAGGAGACGCTGGAAAAGGCTCAACCTTTGTCTGTGAAAAGGCAAACCAAAAAACTTGCTGCTATCCTCTGGGTTATCAATATAATCCGGATTTTGTCGTTTGTAGCTAAGGGAAAACAGTTAACAAAAGACCAAATACTAACCATTGTTGGTTGCGCTAGGTACACTATCACCAGCCCCACCCTCCCACATTTTATTTTTCATTGATTCTTCAAATAACACAAAGTAACAGTGGTCGTTATTTTATGTTATCATCCCCACAAATAGCTTTAACAACTATTTTTTAACCATGAAATCCAACTCTATTACCTACGATATTTTTTTAGACGCCATAGGCCAGCTCGAGGCGTTAGGCGAGAAAATAACGGTCAGAAGCATTGTTGATAAAATTGGCGGCAGTTTTACAAAAATTGCTGAGTTTAAGCGTCAATGGCAACAAAACCAAGCATTAGCCAAAGAAGCAACATTGAGGATGTCCCTTCACCTAGAGACCGCTATCTATGCAGAGTTTGGCCGCCTGCATGCAAACGCTCAGCTAACTTATAAACAACAACTAGAACAGGCCGAAAGAGATCACCAAGAATTATTGGTGATCGTCCACAAGTTAGAAAGCCAGAATGCACAACTGCAACAAGCCCTCGCTGATGCAGCAAAAGATAATACCACCCTACTCCTTGCAAACACACTAATTGCCAATGAAAAAAGCGCCCTCCTCTTTCAGCAAGCTGAGCTTGAAAAAGCTTCTCAAGAAGTGAACCTTGAACATTCTAAAGCCTCTGATCTAAATAAGCAATTGAAACAAGACATATCAAACCTTGAAAAAAACCTTGAAAGACAAACGAATCGCTGTTTACAAATTGAAGGCCTTTATCAAAAAACAACGCTTGAAGTTAATTCACTTAAAGGAAAACTACTTGCTATTGAAAAAAAATCCAACTTCGCCAGATACCCAACAAAACAAAAATAAATTGCTCTTGCAAATAATAGTTAGTTTTAACATTGAATTCAATGTTTCCGGTAAACAGAAAACGAGCCATAGCCCCCTCTCCTTTTAAGCTTCTCACAAAAGATGTCCTTAAAAAAGTACCGAGCAACGATAAACTAAAGCGCTCCTCTTTCATGGCCATATAAACTTGAAAAAATTCCTACCCTAAATTACTCATAATCACCTTTATTATTCCCTAAAATATCAAGTTAACGTTACGTAAATAAGAAAATTACAGACTAACAGCACACAGGACTATCGGTCAAATTATACTTTTCACATGGTATAATTTGACCGGCGCGCCAAATCAACTATATGAATATATTAAAACTATTTTATCCGGCGCGCCGGATAAAACAACCTTTATCTCGTCGCATCAATTAAACATCATAATTAATAATCATGGTTAATTTTTTTAAAAATTAGATCCCCAATGAAATCATAATTTTTCCAATTGAAATAGCATTTCTCTCGATCTTTTTGCTAACGCCACGCGCTCATAAAAGTAGACGATAATACAAGTTACAATTAATCCGGCGCGCCGGATTAATTTCGATCACATTAATCGTATTTGAATAATTGAATCCACTTCTCCTTAAGTTCTAGCGGAGCTTCATTTAAAATTAATTTCTACAAGGTGGAAAATAACAGCGGCCTATGAAATAAAAATATATTTTCTTTCTTTTAAATTCAGCTACTATTACAGGCCTACCGTACTATCCACATAATCGCTTTTGTAAATTTTGTGCTCAATTACGCTCTCATCTAAACAAAGAACTCAAAGCACAGCAAATATCAAAATAGAATTTTGTAACCCGACTTTCTTAACATAAAAACTAATCCCTTGCATTAAATAACTTTACGGAAGAAAAAAGCAACCAAATCCGCTATAGCGGATTTATTTCAAGACATAGCAATCTAGGTAAAAAAATACATCTTCCCATTTAACAAAAGTGTTGTGTATCAGAATAACTATGGATAAGGGTAGCTGCTTTAGATAAGCAAAAACCCAGCCTTAATTAATAAAAGTAGGGCGCTTAATAGCAATAGAATTAAATACGAGCATCCGGCGCGCCGGATTAAATAGTTTTAATATATTCAAATAATTGTATTTTTTCTTGTACCTGTGGATATGTGGATAAATAACAGAAAAGCGGTATAACTTGACCGATAGTTAAAGTATAACTTGAGCGGCAAGAGGTATAACTTGGACGACAAAAAAGTATAACTTGACCGAACATAAATAAATATAATAAATAATTTTAAATTTATTGTAACTAAGCTGTGGAAATGTGGAAAACTTCGTTTCCCACATTCCCACAGCAGCACAATAAAAAATTTTAAAATTATTTTTAAAAAGAAAAAACAAAAAAACACAAGAAAGTTGCAACGTAGCATTTTTTGTTATACAATCCAAAAAAACGCAACGCTTGGCTAAAAAAGGAACGAATTTTAATGGCTATACAACACAAACTTTCCGGAAAAGAGATCTGTTCTCTATTGCACAGCAAACTCCTCGAAGCATACCTCGAATTAAACAAACTTGCAACACAACCAGACAATCAAAAAAAACTTAAAACTTGGAGTATCTCTGAAGCAGCAGAAATGATTGGAAGATCAACGCAAACATTAAGGAGAATAGATGAAAAAGACAATTTACCAAAACCAGATATTCAACAGAAAAAAATACGTGAAGATAGACAATATACTTTGGAGCTAATAAACCAACTCCGAAATCATTTTGGTACAAGGCCTAGAAAACCTGAAAAAAAACCACCGGCTATATTGGCTTTTGTTAACTTTAAAGGCGGGGTAGGTAAAACGACAAAAGCAGTAGATTGCGCACAATTTTTTGCATTGAAAGGTTATAGAGTTTTGATTGTTGATGGAGATAGTCAAGGCTCTGCTACACACATGTTTGGTTATATTCCAGATGCTTCGTTTAGTGAGGAAGATACCATATTACAAATTTTGACGGGTGAAAGTACAGACATAAGACCATACATAAAAAAAACTTACTGGGATGGCCTTGATTTAGTCCCAGCCAATTTAGGTCTATACAATGCAGAACTTATCCTACCAACTAAAATTGCACAACACGCATCAAAAGGAGAGTCATTTGAGTTTTATGCTCTTTTAGATAGAGCACTAAAAACAGTTTATGAAGAATATGACATTATTATTCTCGATTTACCACCATCAATGGGAATGATTAGTATAAATGGTATTTGGGCAGCAAATATTTTAACAACTGGAATGCCGCCAACAATGATAGATTTCGCAAGTACATCACAGTTTTTCAAAATGACAGCTGAAATTTTAGAAAGATTACCGGAGAAGACTTATGACTGGATTAAAATTTTTAATTCAAAACATGATAACAGAGTAAGTTCTACTAAAATGAACTTATTGCTGCAAAGATATGCTGGTGAATATTTTATGACCAATTACATGGTGGAGTCGGAAGCTGTTAGAACGGCTGCTGCAAACATGCAAACATTGTATGAGATGGATAGAGCCTTAACAGACAAAAAAACTTATGAGAGAGCAATAGGCTACGCAAATAAGTTGAATGAGGAAATTCATGAGCTCATAAAAATAGAATGGCAGTATGACGTAAATAGCAAGAATGAAACTGAAAATTAATTTTAGACTAGGGAGCTAAAATAATGGCGAAAGCAAAATCAGCACTTGCAAATCTTCTTGATATCCAAAAATCACAGATAGAAGCCTCTGGCGTTAAAATTGAAGATGTAGAGACCACACCTCACAGCCAAAAAGAAAATAAAAAAAACTTGTCTGCTTTTCCTAAACATCCCGAAATAAACCCAAGGATTGAAGAAAAAAAAATAGACTATCCTGTGGTGAAAAATAGGGAAGTAAAAAATGTATTATCTGAATTTAAAGCTGCCTATGTTCCAACTGAGCTTTGTTATCGATGGAAGTATGCGAATAGGCCAGATGATGAGATGGGGGATATTGATGAACTAGCCGAAAGAATTAAACTTCAAGGACAAAAAATTCCCGCTTTAGTTAGGCCAACTGAGAACGGAAAATTCGAAATAATTTATGGAACAAGAAGGTGGACTGCCTGCAAAAAAGCAGGGGTAAAATTGCTTGTTTTAATAAAAGAATCTCTTACTGATCAAGAAGCCGCCGCCTACCAAGATGAAGAAAACATAGCTAGAAACAACATAAGTGATTATGCGAGAGCTACTAACTATAAACTGATGATAGAAAGGGGATTGTATGATTCAGAAAGGGAACTATCAAAGCAATTGAAGATATCAACGCAAACACTGAATGATATTATGGCTTACATAAGGGTTCCACCGGAGCTGATGAATTTAATACCCAATTTCAAAAATATTTCTAGAAAAACCGCCGTGAAGTTGGCTACACTTGCCCAAGATCCAAAACACTTTGAAATACTAAAAAAATTATCCTTTAATATTGGCAACAAAAAAATACACGCTGAAAATATCGATTCTTTTATAGATCAATATGAAGGGGAGGGGGATCAGAGAAAAAAAGCAGCGGGGGCACAAGTGCATACCTTTAAGGACAAAAACAACAACGTTCTTTTAAGCGTTAAGCAAGGCCATAAAAAAACACTCATAACCCTTTATCAAGGTAGTCTTACTAATGAAAAAATAAAACACATTTCCGATTTTCTTATAAACACATGTGAGTAACTACATGGAAATACAAACAACTGAAATAGCCGAGCATGTTTGTAGAGAAGATATACCATATTCGCCAAATGGAAAAAGAATAGTTGCGAATGATCTTATTAGGTCAGCACTTTTTACAGTAGCTAATAAAAAAGAAAAAAGGACTTTTTTTAAAGATGAGCCTATTTCTGCTTACGGGCAAACAATAATTAAATACAGAGGTGAAGAATTAAGGCAAGATGATGCAGATGTTTTTATGTTAATTTTGCATGCGCTAAGCCATGACTTTTTTAATATTGATTATAAAGAAATGTATATCGAATTTATGCCATTTTCCTTTATTAGATTACTTGGGTGGCCGAAGACCAGTCACTATAAGCAAATGCTGTTTGAAATATTATCTCGTTTAAGTGCCACTTCATTAACAATTAAAAATAAAGATACCCAAGCTGGAATAGTTGTATCTTTGGTTAGAAAATTTGAGTTTGAAGATGGCAATGGGGAAGGACTTAAAAATTGGAAGATATATTTGGAGAGTGAAATAATAAAGCTCCTTAGACCAAACGGATATACGAAAATCAATTGGGATCAGCGGATAAAATTAACGCCTCTATCAAAATGGCTACATGCTTTCTACTCTTCTCATGAAAAACCTTATCCGCTAAAGGTTTCGACGATTTTTAATTTATGTGGCACACGCACAAAAAAGTTTTCACACTTTAAAGAAACCTTAAGAGAGGCGCTGAGTAACTTGATAAAAATAGGTTTCTTAAAAGACTTTTACATTGATGTAAGCAATACTCTACACGTATTACGTAAAGAACAGGATTCTTATGTTGAAAGATCATAAAAACAAAAGCAATAAAGCGGTGCTTCAATCTGGTTTAGACGCTGTTTTTGGAAAAAACACAAATATTATCGAATCAAAAACTGACGGGAAACATGAAAATACAAAATTTGAATGGGTCGATATCAATCAAATAAAAAGAAACCCGTCTCAACCTAGAAAAATTTTTTCAGAAGATACGCTAATTGAATTAGCAGAGTCTATTAAAATCCAAGGAATTTTACAACCGCTTTTATTAAAAAAATCAAAAAATGAAGAGCATTATGTCATTATTGCAGGAGAAAGAAGGTACAGGGCGGCAATGATTGCAGGCTTAACCGAAGTTCCCGCAATCATAAAAGAGTTAAGCGATGAGAATATTACAGCGATAGCAATTATTGAAAATATTCAACGCGAAAACCTAAACACAATCGAAGAAGCAGAAGCATATCACCGTCTTTTAACAGAGTTTAACCTTACTCATGAGGAGGTTGCAAAAAAAGTAGGAAAAAGCCGAGCAACGGTTACCAACATGATGAGGCTCCTTGATCTTGTAGAAGAGGTTAAACAGCAGGTGATTAACAATCAAATTTCGTATGGGCATGCGAGAGCCATTTTAGGACTTCCAACCAATAAACAGGCGATAGTTGCTCAGCAAGTAATAACAAGAAAATTAAGTGTTAGGGAAGTTGAAAAAATTTGCCGGCAAGAGGGTAAGGATAACGCGTCTGTTTTCCCTGAAAAAAAGCAGGAAAGTTCGTTTAATGATCAAAAGTTATTAAAACAACTTGAACAAGCTTTTTATCCGATGCAGGTTAAACTTATGATGAAAAGCTCGGAAGAGGGGAGGGTAGAGCTCATTTTTAAATGTAAGAAAGAGATTAATAGCATACTTACTAAATTGTAGTATCTTCGTGGTGTGCATGGAGAAAAGTTATAGGAAAACTTGCTTGAGGCGGCAGGGCAGCGATGTTCCTAAGCCACTGAACAAGCATATAGCGATACAATCGCATTAGAAGAGCATATTTTTATTTTATTAAAATTGGAGAATTTGTATGCGTATAGCTTTAATATTAGCGGGTTGTGGTCAAAACGATGGTTCAGAAACGCACGAGGTAGTGTTAACACTGCTATCTCTAGCTCAGGAAAAAGTTGAATGGGATGCTTTTGCTCCTGATATTCAACAAAGTCAAGTAATAAACCATGTTACAAACACGCAAGAATCGGAAGAGAAAAGAAGTGTTTTAAAAGAGGCGAGTCGATTAGTAAGAGGAAAAATTAAACCTTTGAGTGAAGCAAAAGTTGATAACTATGATGCAGTAATTTTCCCAGGTGGTGTTGGCGCTGTAAGTCACTTATGTAATTGGATAGAGAAACATGAGGAGTTCACTTTCAATCCTGATGTGAAAATTTTTATTGATAAAGCGATTAATCAAGGTTTGCCAATGGGATTTATTTGTATAGCACCCATGATGATTCCCAAAATTTTCAAACATGCTGAACTAACTATCGGCAATGATAAATCGCTCGCAGAAGAAATTGGAAGAATGGGAGCAACGCACAAAGACTGTAAAGCAGAGGATATTATTATTGACGTGAAAAACAAGGTGGTTAGTACACCTGCTAATATGGTGGCTAATAACATTGTTGAAGTTTATGAGGGGATTCATAAACTGGTTAAAGCATTAGTGGAAATTATAAAAAGCAATGAATCGAAATGATTTCAATCTAATCTTGACCAACGTTGTTGGGAATGCGCTTGAGTGGTATGACTTTGCTCTCTATGGGTATTTTGCGTCAATATTCTCAAGATTGTTTTTCCCTACGACGGACACTTTTTCTGCTATGATGCTGACGTTTGGGGTTTTCGCAAGTGGGTTTATTGTGCGACCATTCGGCGGAATTATTTTTGGACATATTGGCGATAAATATGGGCGCCGTTTTGCGCTGTTACTTTCCATTGTTCTTATAACATTACCAACGACGCTGATTGGACTTCTTCCAACATATAAAACGATGGGTGTTTTTGCGCCAATTTTGTTAACGGTGCTGCGTTTTTTTCAAGGATTGGCTGTTAGTGGGGAATTGACGGGATCAGGTGCTTTCTTGGTTGAGTCCGCACGTGCTGAGAAAAGAGGATTTTACGGCAGCTTTATTATGTGCAGCACTTATTTTGGCTTGTTGATGGGTTCTGCTATTGCTTTCTTAGTAAGCAGTTTTTTTTCAAATGATCAAGTTGTTTTATTCGCATGGCGTATCCCATTTTTGTTGTCTTTTTTCTTTGGGATACTCGCATTAATGCTTAGGTTAAGATGTGGTGAATCACCGATGTTTTTAATCGCTGAAAAAGAGAATTTACTTGTTAAGGTACCACTGATTGATTGTACCAAGAAATTTTTGAAACCGATGAGCTTGATTTTTTTTGTTAGTAGTTTATTGGCGGTACTTATTTACATCATAATTGGATACTTGCCTACCTTTTTTACAGTAGTTGTTAAGATAAATCTAAAAGAATCTATGATGATTAGTTTTTTTGGATTATTTGTACTTACGGTTCTCGTACCAATTTTTGGTTTTCTGACAGATAAGTGGGACAAAAAAGGCATTTTTTATCTTGGAATATTCCTTTCTATTGGAATGGCGTTCCCTATTTTTTATTTGTTGGAAAAAGGTGGGGTAGGGGAGTGCTTGCTAGCAGAGGTACTCCTTTCTATTTGTTTAGCTCCTATAGCCTCCTCTATTATCGCAGTATTATCAGAAATGCTACCAACCTATGTGCGTTACACAGGAATGTCTGTTGGTTATAATTTAAGCATGGCTATTTTTGGTGGAACAACGCCATTAATAGTAACGTTTATAACGAAGTTTTTTCATTTGAAAACAGCGCCCGCAGTCTATCTGATTTTTTGTGGGCTTATTAGTTTGTTTGCGTTGTCACATGTTAAATTAACTAATAAACAAAAGGATTAGGAGAGAGAGGCTTTTGCTGCTGTTAATGAGGCATCAACCTGCTGATCACCTTTTGTTGCAAAAATTCTTTGGTTTTCTAATACAGGGTTTCTTCTGCGAATTTCATGCAAGCGATCAAGATCTATGGTTGTATAAACAACTCCAGGCCGGTTGCCCTTTATTTCTACAAAATCTCCCCATGGGTCTACGAGTAGAGAGTGACCGTATGTTTCTCTACCGCTTGCATGAAGGCCACCTTGGCAAGCGCCGATGACATAACAAGAATTTTCTACTGCTCTACTTCTGCATAGCAGCTCCCAATGCGCAGCTCCAGTTGTTGTAGTAAACGCAGAAGGAACACTAATAATTTCTGCGCCAGCGTTAGCTAGGCGACGAAACAACTCTGGAAATCGGAGATCATAACAAACAGCCATACCAAGCTTACCGAAAGGGGTTTCCACAACAACGATGTCATTACCAGATTCAGTTGTGTCGGATTCTTTGTATGATTCGGATTCGGAGATCACAACATCAAAAAGATGAATTTTGTCATATCTAGCAACTAATTCTCCTCGATCATTGTATAAAAGACTTGCCGCACGAACCTTGTTAATAGATGCGCAAGCAATAGGGATGGTTCCACCCACAATCCAGATTTTGTTTCTTCTTGCTTCTTCCGCTAAGAAAGCTTGTATTTTTCCTTCTCCAAAGACCTCTTTTACTACAACCTTGTCGCTAGGTTTTTTCCCCATAATAGGAAACATTTCAGGTAAGACCACAAGGCGAGCAGAATTTGCTGCTGCATCCCGGATCAATTGCGCAGCGGTAAAAAGATTTTCATCCACAGATGAAGAAGAACACATTTGTATAGCGGCAGCTTTCATTTTTAAAATCCCTCTAAATATCGTAAGCATCCACACCCTCGGCTCTTTTCAGCCAATTACAAACAAAGAAATTAACTGGCGTCATAATAGCTTCAAAAGCGACTTTGTAAAGATAAGAAAAAAGAACAAATGGTAAAATTTCTGTAGTAAAGTTTAGATGCCCAAACCAAGCGACAGTTGTACCAACGAGCTGTAGTACAGCTTCTCCAATGGCGGTTGAAGAAATAAATCTTAATGGCAGATATTTACCATGAAAAAATATTTTTAATTTTTTTAGAATGTAGTTATTCACTAAATTACCAATAGTAATTGCAGCAAGCAGAGCAAAAAGGTGCCTTGGAAGCGCATTAAATATAGCGTTGTAGGATGTATCGATGTTTTCTGGGTATTTCGGTATTGGGAAAAATGTGGTGCATTTTAAATAGAGGATATAAACAATAACAATGGGGATCGTAACAAAAATAAGCTGTCTGCTTTTATTAAAGCCATAGACTTCTGTTGTAATATCTTGGATAAAAAAAGTTAGTGGAATTGTCCATGTTCCAGCGGTAAGAATGATAGCGAAGTTAGTAATAGGGATATGAAAGGGGAAAATTCTTGCGGAAACGGTTAAAGACGTTAAAATACTTGCAACATATAGCGCGCTGAAAATGTAAAAGTAGTTTAGATTTTGTTGGCTATTTTTAATTGAGGCGTGTAGCGAAGTTTCATTTACCATAGATTGCTCAAGTTACTTTTCTTTGTTTGACAATATATTCACTCGCATTAAATCCAACAGAGATAGCTTCAAATTGGTCTAATGCGTAAAGTAGTGCTTGATTCTCACTTAACGCGATCGTTGGTATTTCAAGCTGTTTACCGAGATATTTAGCTTCCAGGATAGTGATTTCTATGCCTTCGTTATTTGCATAAGTTTTAATAATTCTTAATGCGGGTTCAGATTTGATGATACACTGGTGATCCCTTAAGCGACACATATTTTTTACGCCGGTATATTGTATATTGATGTTGCCATTTCGTTCTTCGTTGGCAAGAATACCGAGAATGCAATTATCATAGGGATGTAGCTCCCGCAAATAAAGCTTATCCTGAATAATGTCTTTTATCGTGATAAGATCAGTTGTTCTTTTGTTTCGGACGCGGATTACTGCTATATAACCATTTTCTTTTTTTGAAAAAAAATAACCATCTAGCTTGAGAAAATACTCTTTATAACCGTCTTGATTTTCACCAAATCGACCATATAAATTTTTGATGTTAAGTAGAAATTTGTGTAGTGCAGCAACGAGACGGAATAACATAGAGGTTTCCGTGATCAGTAAGAGTTTCTTGTTTGAATAACGGTGCCGATAATTTTATCTTTTTGACTTAGCTCTATTATTGGGAAAGTTGGGTTTATAGCGGTTAAAATTCTATAGTTTCCGTTTTCTCCTTCGATAAACTGACGAAAAACCACTTCATTTGTTTTATCGATATGTGAAATAACAAAATCACGATTTTGGGGTGCTTTTAATGGATCAATGATTAAAATAGAGTTTTCTTGAAATTGTGGCCACATTGCGTTGCTACCATCGACACGGATGGCAAACTTTCCATTTTTACTTGTGTGCGTGTCTGCTTCAATAGTATCGGGGTAGTGGTGATCTGAATAAAGGTTAGCAAGGTGTTCCCAGTTATGTATCTGTTTGGAGGCTATAATTGGAATATATTTGGTAGGTTTTTCTTCTGGATAGTTATTTTTAAGCGAAAGGGGTTGTTTTCCGATCAATTGTTCTACTGTAACGTTAAAATATGTGGCTATAGCGCTTAATGTAGATGCGCGGGGATCTGGAGTTTTTCCAGAAACAAGGCGGTTAACAGTTGCCCTTGGGAGATTAATTTGCCTTGCAAGCTCAGATTCGCTTATCTCATAAGACTTAATGAGGGACTGAAGAATCTCACTAATTTCAATAGGGTATACGCTCATATCTGCATGCCTTTAATGGCGATTTTTGTCTAAAAAATGCTTGACATTATAAAAAAACTTCCTCATACTGCTCGAAAATGAGCATGTCTAATAGACATGTACTTTTCGCTCAGACATTGTAAGGATAGCTTTTTTTAATAAAATAAGCAACCAAGATGCCCGATTTTGAGCAATCCAGCCTTCACAAGTTAAACAAC
Organism: uncultured Gammaproteobacteria bacterium; assembly: GCA_964471475.1. Lineage (GTDB taxonomy): Bacteria > Pseudomonadota > Gammaproteobacteria > CAISUE01 > CAISUE01 > JAJNBD01. The sequence continues at coordinate 43,290 of CAYYFQ010000007.1, read as the reverse complement.
GAAAGCAAATAAGCAGGGATTTTTTAAATATGTGTATCTCAAATTTAGCAAAAGCGGAAATTTCGTTTAATCATAAAGAAAGAATTCAAAATTTGTTTCGTAGGCATGTGAAGGGAGCATTAGGGATTGATCATTTTTCACTGAATATTTTTTTTGGCGACTCTGAAAGTATTTTTCTATCGCCGACGCCTCAGATGGCTGAAGAGTTGTGTAAAAAAGATTTCATCAAACAAGATTCAAATTATAAAGCGGAAGTTTATAAGAATTTTACCTTATACCCATGGCGCTCTGTTCAAAGACATCACACAGATGTTGCAATTAATTTACTCAAGGAAGAGAAATTTGGAATGAGAAGTGGGATGATGATGGTAAGAGACCTTGGTCAAGGAAGATATGTCATGTATTCTTTTGCCACGCACAGACAAGATCAGGTAGATTTCCCAGGGCAGTTCTATTTTCTTTTTCATTGCAAAGCAAATTATATTGCTCAAATGGGAGATTTTTTATACAACAACTTGTTGCCTGTGATTAATGAATATACAGAGCAGGAAGATGTTACTATGCCTAAAATTGACGAGTTTCGCCCATTAAATTTAGAGCAAAGTTTTACCTCAGAAGAACAGTTTGAGATGTTTGATACAATTAAGAACAAAACTAATATCGATTTATTAAACTTACTTAAAGTTAGAAAGGCGCCCATTTTAAAATTGATAAATGGTGGAAAAATTCGCTCTTCTTAGCGCACTTTTTTAGAATAGAAAAGTGTGCATAGAGGTTGTCTTCTTTTGAGTAATTGTTGTACCAACCATCATAGCAGTATTCAAAAATGCCACGTATTCTGCCCGTAAGAGAAATATTACGCTCAATGATGAAGCAGCTTGCTTCATATTTTTTTATTGGGGGATCTGTTCAAGTTTTCGCTTTAACGAGAAGTGTTGTTGCAAGAGCTAATTCAGATGCATTAATTGCTAATTCATTAGTTACAATAACTTTCTTAAGTGTTAGTGGATCCACACAAGCCATAACAAATCCTGTAAGTAACTACACAGGGAGAATGTACAAAAATGCTCATGAGCGTGTCAAAATTGGTCAAGTATTTTGGCAAGGAAATTTGATTGCGCTTTTGGTTAGTTTTCCCGCTATTCCGGCGCTCTATTTTGCAGGAAAATTTTGGCATGATGTTTTTAACTACAGTGATTCTATTTCGCTTTTAATCGATCGCTTTTTATTTCCCGTTTTATTTGCGCTACCATTTTTTAATGCGGCAAATATAAGCAGGAGTGTTTTACCTAGCATTGGAAGAGATCGATTTTCAATTATAAGTTCTTCTCTAAGTTTGGCTGTTATTATAGGAACAAGCTGCTTATTTGCAATGCTTCCTGGTGAAAATTATGGATTTCCAGCATTAGGATTTCCAGCGTTGATATTTACACTATTCCAAAATATTCTCAATATTGGATATTTGATATTGAGTAAAACCACAAGAAGAGCATTTCACTTTTTTCCGTGTAATGCAAAGGAAAGTTGTAGCTATTTTAAGATATTGTTAAAGGCGGGGACAGCAAGTGCTCTTATTGCCTTGGGAGAGTTTGCTGGGCCAGTTGTTGGCAGTGTTTTAGCGGGTAGGCAAGGAAATCAAATATTAGCTGCAAAAAACATATATGAATCTGTTTTTAATGTTGCCGTAGGCTTGGTGGCAATCCCAATATCTCAATCCATGGGAATTCTGGTTGCTCAAGAAAAAGATAGTTTGCACAACATGCTATCTATTATGAAGGTTGGTTCTGCGGTAGTTGCATTAATTTCAGGTGTTGTGCTGACTTTAGCCATAAGTCTTTCAAGTCATATTTCTGGTTTATTTGTCCTTGCAGAAACAATGGAGGGAGGATATATTTTTTCAGTTGCGAGAGAGATGTTTTCAGTTGCTGCTTTAACTTTTCCATTTGACTCGGCTCGGAGATCTTTGACAAATATATTGAGAAGTAATGATATACATTTCGTTCCTGCAATGTTTAATTTAGCTGGAGTTACGCTAACGGCTCCTTGTTTAGGATGGTTGTTGTCAGAGTACGCTGGTTTAGGGGCTACTGGGTATGCTGTTGGCGCCTTGGTGGGGAATGCTTTAAGTTCGATTCTTCTCTCAATTTGGTTTAAAAGAAAAAGGGGAGTAGGGCAGACGAGAGAAGTTCAAATAGTTGGTGACGATAGTGCAGATGGGGCAGCTAGTGCTGTAGAGTTAGTGGAACGAGCCAAGAGCATTGATGAAGAGGCTAATGTGCCGAGAAGGCGAATTGAGGATGCTCAACCAATCATGGAGGAAAGACCTCCTAGTTACGCTGCGCGCCTTTTTCAGTCGGTTAAAAGTCTTGTTTCGCTTGGGGGGATATTTACCAGTTGCTCGCGAAGAAGAGGTGGCAGTATTCCAGAAGCAGATATGCATGCTCCAAGAGTTTTTTTGACGACGCGTCGCTAGGAATCTTTTGTAAGCCAAACATCTAGTTTTTTGAACGGTATTTTAAATGCTGAGCCCTCGGGGTAAAAATTTTCTTGCGGTAAAGACTCAATAATTTCTGAAACAAGCGTTCTTTTATTTTCTTTTGTTACTTGATCTGTATGGGGTAACCAAGAAAATAAAAAATCTTCCATTTCCGCTTTATTGTTAAATTCAGCAACAGGAGTGGTTTCTTTTATATGGTTAATTTTTAACCCAGCATTGTTACAGAGAGATCTATAACTCGTTACATCATAACTAATGTGAGGATTTTCATAGGCAACAAAATATTTTTTCCACTTATCATGAGAGATAATTTTTTCAATAGTATCCCAGAGAATGGGGTGCTTCGGGTACAGCGTAATAATCATTTGACCATTTGGTGCCAATGCATTTTTGGCGCCAATTAAGAAACTAGATTGATCTTTTACCCAGTGCAAGCAGGCAAATGAAGTGATCAAATTAAACTCCGAGTGGTAATTAATTTTCTCTGCTCGGCAAAGATTGAATGCTAGGTTTTTTATTCTATCTTCGAAAGAGTCTTTTGCAAAAGAAATCATGTTGGAAGAGCTATCTATCCCAATGACATGTCCCCGCGGTACTTTTTCGGCAATTTCAGCTGTAATTTTTCCATCTCCGCAACCGACATCCAAAACTTTTTCTGTGCCAACAAAATCAAAGTGTGAAAGAGCTTCTATTGCATGTGAATACTGAAATTGAGAATTTTTATTATAACTTTCTGCGAGCCACACGAATTTCACTTTATTGCCCCTTAAGCATAAGGGATGATTGAGTTGCGCGTATTTCTTGAAGTTGTTTTTTAAAAACAGTCATGGAGAGATTTACCATGTTAAGTTGATCTTCTAATTTTGAAGCGGATTCAACAATGTCTGCATACATTTCAGAAGACTTTTGAGAAAGCTGATTAAGGTCAAAATCGATTTTAAAGTCATTCAAAACTTTTGAGATTTCCACAATAATTTTGGTTAACAATATCATATTGATATTATCAAGTGGCGTTGTTTTTTGTGTGTTGACAAATAAGCGATCACCTTTATATTGGAGTAATTTACTAAATTCTTCCTGAGTAATCGGCATGCTGTTTTCGAACACTAAATTTTCATAAGCATTTCCGCTACCAGTTAATAACCAAACATCATTAATCCCAAGCAAATCAGCATATTTTTTTGCAACTTTGGGTTTTAAATTTCTTTTTCCTGCCTCATGAAGTGAATAGGTTGAGATGCTAATAGCATTTTTTTCACAAAAAGCACGGGCGGTTTTGAATCCAGCAGCTATCCTTGCCGTTCTTAGGCGCTCATAAGCTTTATCATATTTATTCGGCATTTTTTCCGCTCCAAATATTTATTTTCTTATTTTTTTTAAATTGATTGGCTAATGCGGTTTTTATATCAATAACTGTTAGCAAGTTTTGTTGGAAATTTACGGTCGTTAAATTCATCAACTTAAGCGTCCATTTCTAAGAAAAAAATGAGATTTTTTACCACAAACGATCCAAAGCGTAACGGTGGATACGGAAGATTATACTGCAATTTCAGGAAAAATCGCAAATAAAATGGGAAAAACGAACAAAAAATACGCAAAAAGCAAATTATTTTTAATAATGTTTGCAATTTGCAAACATTCGTGATAAAATGCCTTCCATGTAAGTTATTTAATTTTTAATTTACAAGTTGAGCCAGAGAGTCCTGAGAAAACCAACTGGCTCAAAAAGAAGTCCAGAGTTAGCTAGACGTTCTTATGCGCATATTTTATCAAAAATCACGCGGGAACGTCAGCTGGGTAGTAATGCTGAGTTTTAGCTTTTTATTAGCTAAGTGCGTTGGAGTGATGAAAGATATGTGCAACATAACTTATTTTAAATTCAATGACGTTTTTTCAAATGAGAGCTTATCTCAAGGATTGAGTTTCATTTTTGAAAAAAATGATCGTTTTTTTCTCCATTTGATTTGTAGTTCATATCAGAATTTTTTCAATTCAAAAATCTTCAAAATTATTTTTTCCAAAAACCAGACACAGGAGACTTCGCTTATGTACGAAGCGAAAATGCGCGCAACTGAAAAAAAGCAAAATAACGAGTTAGGTGATTTTTTAAAGATAGGCGATGACATTGCCATTCAAATCATTAGTGCGAACGATGGAGTTGCACATTTAGGGATTTCTGCACCAAGAAATAAGAAGATCAAAAAACAGCAGCAAAAGATTTGTCGAAGTGAAAAAACATTCTAGGAGAAAAGTTATGGAAAACCACCATTGTATGCAACAGCCATCAGATTTTTCTGTGCTTTATGCCGCAGAAATTTTGTCAAGGCTGTTTGACGAATGCCCTGCAAGAGAGAGTTTAAAGCTTTATGCAGATAGCTTACGTAGCCCATTAGACGCAACTATTTTTTGTGGTCAACCTTCGTTAACAAATGAAAAAGTTTTACTTTTATCACAGGACGATTTTGAAATTCGATCACTTAAAAAAATGTTCAGCTTTTATGATGTGGATCTGCGTTTTGCTACCAGTGCAAAATATCTTGCTGAGTTAGAAAAAATAAATTTTTCATTAGTGATTGTTTCAGATGATTTTGATATGTCTCTATCGGCATTAGTACACAAGCTTCGCAACAGAATGAAAAATACACGTTTTGTGCGTTTAACGATGCAAAAGGAAACAAATGATCAATCATTAGGTTTTGATGCTTCTCTTGTTCATCCCATTGACCCTGAAGAATTAAAGCAATTACTTAACCAAGCAAAAAGGATGCTTTGAATGTTGCTATTAACTAGAAAATTGAATGAGCTTATCAAAATTGGCGATGACATCACCATAAAAATTGCAGAAATCAATCCTCATACGGTTGTTGTAGGTATTGCAGCACCAAAACACATCGAAGTGGATCGAAAAGAAATTTGGGATGCGAAACACGATAAGCAAAAACATGAGGATAACTAAGGGGTATAACCATGTTGATTTTAACGCGCAGGGTAGGGGAAACCCTTGTGATTGGTGATGAGATCACGATTACCATTCTTGGGGTTAAAGGTAATCAAACGCGGATAGGTATTAATGCACCAAAAGAAGTATCGGTTCATCGAGAAGAAATTTATAAGCGTATTCAAGATGGGCAGGCTGAAAAAAAGGTAGAGGTGGATGTGGAAGAAGAAATCAAAGGTTAAAGCAAAACAATGCTAGTGCCAAAATGCTGCCTGAGGGGGTTGCTAGGCGGGTTGAAGTGCCAAAAATAAAAAGTAGAACAAATTTTTGAAGAGAAGAAAAATAAATTTTTGGCACTTCTTTTAATGGAAGAATAGTTTAGAGAGAGCGTAACTAACCAATGGTCACATTATTATGAGAAAGAATGTTAAAAAAATGATAAAAATTTTAGGTTGCTTTTATATTTTGTTACTAGTTGGCTGCGTCAATCAAGAACAAGTAAAGCTTGAACAACGTCAACAATTCGACCAGCGGCTTGCAAAATATTATTGCTTTGATCAGCGCCCAGGATCAATAACACAGCCATCGCAGTACTATTTAGAAGATTGTTATAGAGCAGTAAATTTCCCACCAGTGTTATTAGATATACAAAATAAAAATTCTTGTGGGGAAGTAACACATCAAAAATTTTTGATTCAAACAGTTCAAGTGAAAAGCTATTAATAGGAGAGCATGTATGAAAAATGTAAAAAGAGAGGTTGCTGGTGAGTTGGCAATGGTTTTGACAAGTCCAAAGGCGATATTTTTTATCAAGATGATTGTTCTGGGAATTTTGTTGTTTTGGTGCGGACATGCCTTTGCTGATAATGCTGATATTTTACAGGGAACAACGGGTAGTGCTGAGGCAACAGTCAAGGGAAGTCTACTAACTTATTTCTACATTGCAGAAACTATTGTTGCCATTGTTGGGTACGTTGTTTCGAGAAAGCCCACGGTATTTTTAGGAATCGTTATTTTATCGTTGTTTGTGAATGTTGTGTTCTCAGTATTTATTAAATAGGGGTATGAAAATATGGATTCAGACAAACAACGTGTTCCACAGTATCTTGATGAGCCTTTTAAGATCGCAGTATTTACGATAGATGAATTAATTGCATTCTTAATCCCACTCATAACACTTTTTATTTTTGGACGCTATTTAATCACGGGATTTTTTGTTGGTGGAGTTTGTGTTTATGGATTAAGGAAATTGAAGGGTGAAGAGGGACATTATTTTTTATTTAGCTTTTTGTACTGGTATCTGCCGGAAGTCAGAAAAATGAAGTTTATACCGCCTTCTTATCAACGTGATTATATTGGGTAATGGGTTATGAAATTAAGTTTAAATAAATCAAATTTAAAACATTTAGTTGAAAACAGAAATGCATTCATGGGCATTGCTTTTATTTCTGTTATTGCCAATTTGGTGTTGGTTTTAGGGATTATCTTCGCGTTTGTTCATGAAAGAGTAATTTTAACGCCGCCAGAAATTAATCGTCCCATGTGGGTGGGGTATAACGATACGTCTTCTGAATATCTTGCTGAAATGAGTGATTATCTGTTGCATTTGCGCTTTGATGCGACACCCAATACGGCAGATTATTCTCGAAATAAATTCTTAGATTATGTAAGTCCGTCACTTTACGATGATGTAAAACAACAAATGCTCGATGAAAAAGAACACATGGAAAAAGAACATGTGACCTTTATGTTTTATCCCGTCGACTCAAAAATAGACCAAAAAAATCTAGTCGTGGATGTGACTGGAGACTTGAGCTCTGTGGTGGGTAATGTGGCGCAAACCCCACAAAGGATAACTTACAGGATTACTTATGACTATCACAATGGTCGTTTGTTTGTGAAATCTTTAGATGAGGTAACTAAAAATGCGTAAGAAGATGAAACCGTTAATCATGGCATCGACTTTCTTTTTTTTCATGTTTTCTGCAAATGCTGAAGTCGTGAAAGCCATGAAAGATAACCAAACACAACTGGTACAAATTTCAGCCAATCAGCCAAATAAGTTTTATGTGGCTGGCGATCGGATTAGTCAAATTTATAGTAAAGACGGGGCTTATACCGATAAAACAGATCTTGTCAGTGGGGCTGTTTTTATTACGCCAACGAAGGCATACCAAACAAAATCCTTTAATTTGTATTTAAGAACCGAGCAGGGACATGCTTATAACTTTTTATTAGTTCCTGTGAGTATCACAGGTCAAACAATTCAAGTAAAGCCTTTATCACCTACATTGGCTGCCGATCATTGGGAGCAATCTAGCGACTATTCAAAAGTCTTAACTAACTTAATAGGCGATATGGTGAATAACAAGCAACCCGATGGTTATGCGGTGAACGCTGTTTCCAATAAGAAAGTTTTTGGTTATGGCGGGCGAGTGACCCTGCAATTACAGAAAGTTTACCGCGGTGCAAAACTTACGGGAGAAATACTCTCTGTTAAAAATGCGATTGGTCAAAATGTTTCTTTAGATGAGCGAGCGTTTTATCAACCAGGAACACGTGCGATTGCTTTTCAAGATCAGTCATTAGCGCCTGGACAATCCACAGTAATGTATAGGGTGATGAGCCATGACGAATAATAATCCTGAAAACATCAAAAAGAAGCAGCAATTAAATTTAATCATGCTCGTAAGTGTTGTCCTTCTTATTTGCTGGGCGTTGTATGCCATTTTTACGAAAAGCTCAGAGGGTACAGATAAGCCAATGAAGGGTAAAAAAGAAACGGTAAGTTTTGCGAATCCTCTGAAAAAAGTCGATCCAGAAAGTGTTGTTTTACAGCAAACCGAAGAGACTGAAAAAGAAACGGCGGCTAAAAATGCGGATTTAATGCAAAAAGTCACAACGCTTACACAACAACAACAAGATCAACAAAAGGCAGAAGCTGAAAAAGCCTCTGATGTGAGTAAGCTAGAGTCTATGGTTTCTTCTTTGCAGCAGAAAGTCAATGAATTAGAAACGAAAAGCGTCAGTCAACAAGTTGATAAAAATGGACACATTATTAATACCGATGAGGGGGGTATTTCATCCGAAACGCTGAATTTGGTTCCTATCGATAATCCTGATAATGATGTTCCTGATAAAAACCCTGAGAACTATGTGCCAGCAGGTAGTTTTGCAAAAGGTGTGCTTATTGAGGCGGCAGATGATTCTGCTGCAGTGAATGCACAAGCAAATCCAATGCCGATGAAAGTCAAAATTATTGATGATGGTAGTTTGCCCAATGGATTTCATAGCCATCTGAAGGGTTGCATAATTACGTTAGCCTCAACCGGAGATATTTCTTCTGAGCGTGGGTTTATTAGGACAGAGCGCTTAAGTTGTGTAAGACCAACCGGTGAAATTATTGAAACGCCTATTGAGGGTGATGTTTCCGGTATGGACGGCAAGAGTGGCGTTCGCGGTACACCGGTATGGCGTGAAGGAGCGTTATTGCAACGTGCTTTTGTGGCAGGGACTTTATCAGGTTTTTCAAACGGCATTCAACAAAAATATACCACAAACTCTATTTCGCCTCTGGGCACGACACAAACGGTTAACAGCAGCGATATTTTCAAATATGGCGCAGCCGGTGGCGCAAGTAATGCGATGGATAAACTTGCAGATTATGAGATTCAACGTGCTGAGCAATACCATCCTGTGATTCAGATTTCTGGTGGACAACCAGTCGATGTGAACTTCTTAAAAGGCTTTTATATCGATGGCAAAGAACACAAAAGCAATGATGATTCAAAGAAGAGTAGTGCTCCGACTTCCACGCTTTTTAATGGTGTTTCTTCTGATTCTGCTCAAAATGGTGGTGGTAGTCAACAACTTCCCATGACGCCAGAAGAGCAAGCCAAGCTAAAAGAGCGTGCGGCTGAACTTGGTTTTTCAACACAGCAAAGTTAGGAGTACTCAGTGCAAATGATGAAATTTAATTTAAAAGATGATACGAAAAGAGGCCAAATTATGTGGGTGAAACAACTAAAAGTGATATTGACGGGAACCCTAATTATGTCTGGGATGCTGAGTTTATCTGGGTGTGCAGATATGAACTCTACTTTCGATTGTCCCTTAAAGGCAGGCGTGATGTGTAAAAGTGTCGACCAATTAAATGGGATGGTAGATAAGGGGGAGTTGGGCCGAGATGATGATACGGGAAGCAATTGTCCTGACTGTAAAAAAGGTGATTCTAAAGGAAAGGATGCCAAGCCTAATTCACCCCAACTGACAGATTTTAATACGCCGTATCCTTCGGAAGGTATTGCGCAGCCTGGGCAACCCGTTCGGTATGGAGAAACCGTCATAAGGATTTGGGTTGCGCCGTTTCAAGATAGTCAAGGGACTTATCATCAGGAAAGCACAGAATTTAAAGTGGTTAAACCAGGGCATTGGATCGGTGCGCCTGTCGATGCCATTTCTAATGATAGTTACTAGAGAGTAAAAAATATGGTGAATATTTTTGAAAATGTTGGCCAAAAAGTCGCGGCATTTTTTAACGAAAAAATACATTTTGGTGTATCTAATGCCTCAAAAGAGGTGGGTATCAGCTACGACTATGCCGCTTTGCAAACATTGCTGCATTACGAAGTTTATGACGATGAAAATCAGCTCTTTATCAACAAAGGAAGCCAAGGCTTTATTTTAGAGGCAACGCCACTGACGGGATCTAATGAGGAAGTCGAAAATATATTGGCAAGTCTTCTGACTGACTCATTACCAGATGATACCGACTTTCAGTTTATTTTGATTGCTTCAGACAAAGTAGGCCATATTTTAGATTATTTTGAAGAGAGTCGTTCTTCCGGGGCTTATCAACCTGAGGTTTTTAAATGGCTCGCCCAAAAACGTACAGATTTTCTTAAACAAGGTGTTTATCAATCCTTAACTTCCAGCGGTAGCTTAGTGGTTAGAAATTTTCGTTTATTGATTTCAGTCTCCATGACTAAAAAGAGACATGAAGATTTTACTGGCGAGCTGGTTGAGCTTCGAGAAGATATTGTGAGCTCCTTAAAATCGATCAATGTTGCCTCAAGAAATTTACCCATTGATGAATTTCTAAGCCTCATGTCAGATTTAGTGAACCCTACTTACGATGTTTATCCTACTGAAAGAAATTGGCGAGAACATGAATCGCTGGCGCAACAAATCACGGATCCTGAGCTTCGGATTCAAGTTGATAAGAAGCAACTGGCGTTTTCGTGCGGAAATAACGAACATGTGGGGCGTGTTTATACGGTCAAAAACTTTCCCAAACAAGCCGCGCTTTGGAAAATGGGCGATAGTATTGGCCAGCTATTTAATTCTTCTTTACAGATCGCCTGTCCCTTTGTGAGCTTGATGTCGATACGCGCTATTTCCAAAGAAAAAGCTAATCTCAACATGAGCTACAAAAAAATGAATAAGGAAAAGGCGGCTAAAAGTCCGTTGGCTAAGATTATGCCGCAAGTGACCAAAGAATATGAAGATTTTTGTTTTTTAGAAAAAAGGATTGGAGAAGGGGATCGTACCGTTAAAGTGTATTACCAGGTATTTCTTTATTCCGATCCCAAGCAAGTGAATAACAATGAAAGAAAATTGCGGGATCTTTATCGCGCGAATGGTTGGGTTTTAAAGCGAGATTCGTTTTTGCAACTTCCCAGTTGGTTGGCGATGTTTCCGATGATGATGAGTGAGGGACTGTACGAGGATCTTGATTATTATGGTCGGCACAAAACAATTACGGCTTTTAATGCCGTAACTTTATCACCCGTTCAGGCAGAGTGGAAAGGCACATCTTCTATTTTAACTTTGTTACTTGGAAGGAGAGGGCAGTTAGCAGGCTTTAATCCTTTTGAAAGTGATGGAAACTTTAACGTGGCAATTTCTGCGGCACCTGGCCGCGGTAAATCGATGTTTACCCAAGAATATATTACCGCTATTTTAGGAAGAGGCGGAAAAGTATGGGTGATTGATGCCGGACGATCCTATGAAAAAACATGTAAGTTGTTGGGTGGTAAATTCATTGAATTTTCCGAAGACAGTAGCATTTGTTTAAATCCCTTCACGTTTATTACGAATTTTGAATCTGAATCGTTGCCCATGTTAAAACCCTTGTTCGCAGCGATGGCACGCCCAACGACACAAGCTTCGGATGAAGAAATGGCTTATTTGGAAATGGCCATTAAAGCAGCTTGGGAAGAAAAACGGAATGAAGCGAGCGTAACCACTGTCGCAGAATGGTTAAATCAACACTCTGACACGCGTTGTAAAGACTTAGCGCATCTTCTGTATAGCTTCACCAAAGATGGGATGTATGGGAAATATTTTGAAGGGAAAGCGACGATTAATCTCAACGATAACTTTGTCGTGCTTGAGCTTCAGGAGTTAACCAAAAATAAACCGCTGCGTGATGTCGTTTTATGGGTCTTGATGTATCAAATTAGTGAAGCAATGTATACCGGGGATCGCTCGATTTATAAATCTTGCATTATTGATGAGGCTTGGGATTTATTGGGCGGTGAAAACGCGGGTGCAAAAGTATTTATTGAGCGTGGATTTAGAACCGCACGAAAATTTACGGGTAATTTTATTACGATTACGCAATCGGTCAATGACTACTATAAAAATGAAGAGAGTCGTGCGGCTCTTGAATGTTCCGAATTTAAGTTGATTTTAGGACAAAGCCCACAGGTTATTGATCAATTGCGTGAAAGTAAACGCCTAGAAATCGATCCTTACACAGAACGACTCTTAAAAAGCTTACGTACAACGGATGAATATTCGGAGTGCGTCATCATGAGTACGCTTGGTACGTCAGTGCATCGTATTGTTTTTGATGATTTTTCGAAAATTCTTTTCTCCTCGAAAGGAACAGAATACGATGCCGTCAAAAATTTAACGACGCAAGGTCTATCGCTACAAGAGGCGATTGAACAAGTGGTGAAACAAAAAAATATTGCACATCGAAAGAAAAATCGTGGGATTTACGACGAAGTTAAACCTTATGTTGAGCAAGGGTACTCTTGGAAAGATTTAAGCGAAACCCTATTAAGTCATGAACTTAAACCACTGTATCGTCGAATACAAACTTATGTCATGAGGGGATATACCTGGGAAGAGGCAACGAATCAAGTGTTTGGTGAGCAATTTGAACATGAAAAAATCAAATAGGATCTTTATGAAAAATATTTTAGAAAAATTGACGACAATTTTTGGTAGCAAAGAAGTCATCTTTCCTATTCTGCAACAAATCATCATGGGCATGATTGGTGCGGCTATTGTGCTTCTTTCAGCCCATGTTTTCTCTCCTGAAAAACCAAGGATTGGAACCGTAGACGTGACAGGCATTTACGGTGATTTCATTAAAACAGAGGCGGGATTAAAGCTTCCTACGGATAAATTACAGCAGCAAGTCAAAGTGTTTGGCGGAACTTTAGAAGGAACGATGCATGAAATTTCAGAAAAACAGCACGTCGTGCTTGTTCCTTCTCAGGCCGTATTAGCGGGAAATTATAAAGACTATACGCCATTAGTGAGAGAAAAAATTCAACAAGCGATGCAACAGAGTTAATTTAACGAGTAAAACGGCATGATTATTCAGCGATTACCCAAAATATTTTTTTGCTGCATAGGGATAGGCATAGCAGCTTTTTTTGCGATTCAACCCGCACATGCTGATGATTTAGGTGTTGTCGGTGATGTTTATCCGATTGCTGAACAAGATCTTCTTGAATATATCCATTCTCGATTAGTAGCCATGCAAGAAAATGGCCAAATGCAGGCGATGCAGTCCCATATGCAAGATCAGGCACAGGCGCATGCAGATCGTCCTAAACCACTTTCTAATCTTACAAGAACGCAAACAGAAAGAACTTTTGAGTTTAATCCGACGATTGAAGTTCCCTATGACCTATCGGATGGGCAAGGGCATATCTTTGCAAAAGCAGGAACGGAATTAAATCCTCTGGCTCAAAGAGCATTTACCGAAACGCTTATTTTTTATAACGCTGATGATGGCGATCAAGTGAACTGGGCAAAGGCCAAACACGATGCTTTAGTTAAAGCAGGTAAAAAAGAGAAATTAATCTTGGTGGGAGGCTCTGTATTTTCACAAGCAAAACTTTTTCATGAGCCAGTTTATTTTGATCAAGGGGGAAGAATTACGCGTCGCTTTGGGTTAGAGCACGTGCCTGCTATTGCTTATCAAGATGGATTGCGTATCAAAATAGAGGAACAACGGCCATGAAAAAAATAAGAATAACATTTTTAATGTTCACATTAAGTATTTTTTCTAGCATGGCTTTTGCAGACGCGCCGCAAAAATTATGCCATGGCTCTTTTGTCAATCCAATCACTGACGTGTGTTGGGATTGCCTATTTCCTATGACAATTGGTTCCACCAGTGTTTTTAGTGGAAGCGAACCAGATACCGATAATCCCAGTAATCCCGTCTGTATGTGCCCAAGGTATCCTGTGGTGCAAGTGGGGATTAGTTTTGGTTTTTGGGAGCCGATGGCTTTAGTGGATGTCTCAAGATATCCCTTTTGTATGGTGAATTTAGGGGGAATGCAGCTTCAAGTGGATAGCTCTTACAACATGGGAAATGTGGAAAGTGCCAACTCAGATCAAAACAATAGTTTTTACTATGTGCATTGGTACATTTATCCCTTGCTGTATTGGCTCAATTTAATCACAGATGCTGTTTGTATTGAAAAATCAGATTTTGATATTGCTTATATGACGGAATTAGATCCCACGTGGCGAGATGATGAGCTTTCATTTTTACTGAATCCTGAAGATGTGTTGTTTGCCAATCCTATTTCTCAAATGGCTTGTGCCGCGGATAGTATCAAAACAGCGGCAGGGGGATTGCCGATTGATCCTTTATTTTGGTGCGCAGGCAGCCAAGGCAATATGTATCCACTAACTGGACATGTACAAGAGCATGTTGGTGGTGTGCAAGCAAGCACCCTTATTGCTGAACGCATGACCTACAAAATGCACCGCGAAGGCCTCGTTTGGGATAGCACGAGTGCAGGAGGAACGGCGCTTTGTTATGAATATCCCACTCCTATTATTCCAAAATCTCGTTATCGCTATCAAATGGTAAATCCAGTCCCAACCACTGGTGATGGTGGTTGCTTTCCCTTTGGTCATACCACAGCGACTTGGGGTGCGGGTCATGAATACCCTTATGCAGGAGAAGACTTTGGGTATTTGATCTGGCGAAAACGTAATTGTTGTGCGTTATAGGAAACGACTATGAGAAATAAGCTAATTAAAAAAGCCCATAACATCATTTATAGCGGCATGATCTTGTTAAGTTTGTTGTGTCTAAATCGCGCAGTCTTTGCCGATGGCTCATCCGATTTTACAGCTTATGCGAAACAACAAGCGGCTCGTGAAAAAGAAGTCATAGCCCCTTACCAATCAGATGTGAATGCTATTAAAACACAAGTATTACAACATCAAAATGATCCAAAAATTAAAGCGTTTGTTGCACAAGCCGAACAGTCAAAAGGGGCTCTTGCTTTAGGCAAAATGGATCATAACCATGTGACGGCACCGATTTTAGTTTTTGTATCGTTTTCGATGCCAAAAGAAAGTATGAAGCTTTGGATGGAACAAGCCCAAAAAGTCGGTGGCGTCGTGGTTTTACGTGGTCTTATTAATAATTCATTTAAAGAGACGGCGGCAAAGATGACAGATCTTATTAAAGAAGATCCCGCGGTCAAAGGCTTAGAAATTGATCCAACGCTTTATAAAAAATTTTCAATCACCAAAGTTCCTGCACTAGTCGTGACGCTGCAAAATAATTGTTTACCAACCGAGAGTTGTTTGCCAGATTATGACGTGGTGTATGGAAATACCACGATGGCGTATGGACTTAAAAAAATTGCTGACGCAAATACGTTGCGATCACCTATCGCTGCAGAAGCACTTAAAAAATTAAGAGGTAATGATGTATGAAAAAATTAAAGCGATATATTTCTGTCATTTTATTGAGTCTTTTTGTGACACAAACGTTTGGAGACGATAATTTTAATGCGGATTTTCAGCAAGGCTTGAGTATTGGTAGTAGCAAGTCAGGGCAGGTTTCTCAAAACATACAAAATCTGCATCCAGAACAAATGTACAAACAGTATACGACGAATCCTGATCAAACCAAATACTATCAAGGAGAAACCCAAACCAATACCAACATGTCTAAGGATGCGGCACAAAGTTTTTTGAATACAGATATTGGGCAATCTGTGTATAACAGCTTTAATGAACGACCCGATTTTAAAATCGATCCAAATGCGCCTGAAATGAAGCAGTCAAAAATTATTTCTAATGATGCGGCGGATATTGTGAATGGGGTTTCTGATCAATATGTCGATTGTTCCAAAACACAACAATGTCATACCGAATACACCACACAAAGTTGTAATGAACAAACGGATCGTGGCCAACAATCCTGTTCTAAGCAACTGATTGCACAAGCTATTCCTGAACACTATGACGTGAATGATATTACGATTAATCTTGTCGGGAACGGAGCAACAGGATGGTTCGGTAGTGCTGGGTTTGATGCAGTCATTGATCTTAAAACGGGAAAAATAGTCAGTACCAATGGAAGGATCACGCAATTTAATGCTTCAGGTACTTTCACCGCACCTAGCTGTGATGGTCTGTCTTTCAGTGTGATTAATACAAATCCTATTTCACCCTATACCCAAACACAGTTTTCTGTCACACAAATGCCTTCATGTGGTAATCACTTTTTAATTGCCGTGCACTTATTTGGTGGTCGGCATTGGTTCTTCTTTGGACAGCTGGCTGGCGAGCAATTTACCGTTCGTATCCAAAAACAAATACCGATGCAAATTACAGAAAGCTGGAATGATAACTGTATTGGTTTAGAGCAACAAGCGTCTGTAGGAACCTGCGCACTGCAATCAGAAAAGTGCACGGTCGGCCCAACCACGAAAATGATTAATGGCGTTCCGGTCACAGCACAATGCTGGGAAAAACAGGATGCCTATGATTGTGGTCAAGGCGCTCACTCCGATAATAATTGTCAACCACTTCGTGATAAAGGATGCCAACAAATTGGCTCGAAATGCCAAACCATGATTGGCAATGTCTGTGTTGTTTCTCAAGAGGATTACCAGTGTCCTGTACAAAAATGTACGGGTGGCATAGGAATGGTTTGTGGTGGCGATACCTTTTGTTTACAAGGCAATTGTTCTCAACACAATAAAACACCCGATCAGAATTTTAATAAGGGGGTTTCCGCTTTATCTGCGGGCGCTTCAGCAACTACCAACTTTGATGGTGCATTCATTTTCAAAGGGAATGATGAAGAGTGCCGCGAAGACGGGTTAGATTTTGCAAACTGCTGCGCAGATTCTGGTTGGGGTAAAGATATTCATTTAGCTCAATGTAACCCTGATGAACAAAAATTAGGTGTAGATAAACAAAATGGCTTAACGGTCTATGTAGGAGATTACTGCTCTAAAAAAGTTTTGGGCGTATGCGTACAGCATAAAAAAGCGTACTGCAGTTTTCCGTCAAAACTTGGGCGCATTATTCAACAACAGGGAAGGCAAGGTCAATTAGGAATTAGTTTTGGTTCTGGCAAACATCCAAACTGCGAAGGTTTAACGCCAGATCAGCTTCAACACATTGATTTTTCAAAAATCGATTTCAGTGAGTTTTATAACGACATTCAAAACAAAATGACCAAGATTAATCCCGCAGCATTACAACAAAAGTTGCAGGATGAAATCAATGATATGTACCAAAACGGACAAAAACAAAATGGCCATCAACAAGATTAGTTTTAAAACAGCCTTAATGGCGATGTTTCTGTGGGTTTATTGCGTTTCTTCATCCTATGCAGAGGATACGCAATCCACCTATTTTGATGAGCATGCGCAAGGTTGGCACTGGTATGACGATCCAAAGGCAGAGGAGCAAGTAAAGCAAGCTCAGACACAGTCGGAAAATCCAGTACAAGAAATGAAAGCGATTAACCAAGCAATTGAGTGGGCGAAAGATAAGGCAATTTTATATCCCACGGTGGAGAATGTAAAAAACTATAAGATTCTTCAAGATCAATGGGTGAACCAATCGTCAAAGTTCAGTGGCGTTTGGAAAGAAATGCTTTTAGAAAACCCAGAATTAGATTACTCCTTAAAACATCCGGTTAACTCAATTGGTAGCCAGGTTGATCATGATCTTGAAAAAAGTAAGCAAAATGCGGCGGTAGAACAGTTGGCTAAACAAGGGGGGCTCTTTTTCTTTTATCGGAGTACCTGTCCTTATTGCCAACGCTTTGCGCCTATTTTAAAACATTTTTCTGACACGACGGGTATTACGGTTGTTCCCATTACCACGGATGGGGTTTCTTTGCCCGATTTTCCAAATTCAAAAGTGGATCAAGGGCAAGCGGCCAAGTTTGGCGTCCAGGTTGAACCCGCATTATTTGCAGTCAATCCTTATACTCATAAAGCCTATCCGGTGAGCTATGGGCTGATGAGTGAAGATGAACTTAAAGACCGTATTTTTGATGTGGCCACACATTTTACAGGTGATGTATGAATACAAAACGAAAACCTACCTTAATAAGAAAAACTTTCATGCTCATGGGATTGAGTTTCCTATGGTCAACAGCTTTTGCGGATGTTCAAGGAGATTTGAATAATTTCTTTAATAATCTAGGTTTTTCTTCAAACGTGACAGATCCTAGTGTTTATCAGGGGCAACAAGCTGGTTATTACAACGGGGGAAGCATTTTTGCTCGTAACGCGGTGAGAGATGTGCAGATTGCACAAATTGATCTTCCTTCTTATCGAGCCGGTTGTGGTGGCATTGATATGTATTTAGGTGGAATGTCTTTTGTGAATAAAGATGCTTTTATTTCGATGGCAAAAAATATTTTAAATTCGGCAGGAGGCTATGCATTTAATTTGGCATTAGAGTCTGCCACGCCTGAAATTGCGAATGTACTTAAATATATACAGGATCTTGCAAACAAAATTAATCAATCCAATGTGAATTCTTGTGAAGCGGCAGCAGGATTAGTAGGTTCAATGTGGCCAAAAACCGCGGTAGCGCAAAAGCAAGTCTGTGAAGACATTGGTACACACCAAGGTATTTTTGATGACTGGGCTGCCGCGCGTCAAGGTTGTGGTGCGGATGGCAATATGTCTTCGACATTAAGTCAAGCCAATGGCGCTTATAAGAATATGGTATTAGACCAAGGAAATATTGCTTGGAAGGCCATACAACAAAACTCATTTTTGCAAAATGATACACAGCTTGCAGAATTGTTTTTATCGCTTTCTGGTTCCGTCATTGTCACTAAATCTGGCTCTGGTGATGATGCGACAAACCAATTTCATAATTTAGATTCGTTAGCCGATAGTAAAACCTTGATCCGTGGGCTATTAGAAGGTGGCACAGTCACAATATGGAATTGTGGAGATGATACCAGTGCAGATGGCTGTTTAAGTCCAACAGCGCAGCAAATCACGATTTCAGCAGATCAATCTTTAGGTGGTCAAGTCCGAAAAGTACTCAATGATATTGTGCAAAAGATTTATAGCGATCAACCGCTCACTAAAGATGAAATTGGATTTTTGAATAGCACCTCTTTGCCTGTCTATAAGTTGTTAAATGTCCAGTCTGCTTTTGATAAAAGTTCCTCTATCGTCGATGTTTCTGCCTATGCAGATGTAATTTCGGTGGATATTCTTTTTCAATATTTAAATGAAGCGTTGGGCATTATTAAAACGAGTAGTGGTGTATTGCAATATCCCGAAGACATCATGGACAAATTTAATAAGGGGGTGGATGTGGCTCGTCAACAAGTTTTAGAAGAAAGAAAAAATGCGTACAGCCAAGCCTCTATCACCATGCAGATGATTCAACAAACACAAACGATTGAACAAATGTTGGCGGGAACGCTTTCGACAAACTTAATGAGTTCGATGACATGGGCAAGTGGTTTACAAAGCACATAAAACAATGAGAAAGCATTATTAATCAGGTGAATTTATGACATTAGCCGTATATGCAACCGCGGGTGGAGGAGACGTTATCGCAGAATATTTTAATGCGATTGCGGCGACTTTTGGCATGAGTAGTTTTGGTACGCTTATTAAGCTAGCAGTGACTTTATCTGTTGTTACCTTGATTTGTAGCTGGATTATGAAAAAAGACTACATGCTAATGCTGAAGTGGTTTGGTACGTATTATTTAGCTATTTTTATTTTATTCACACCAAAAACAAGCATCGAAGTAATTGATCCATTGCATGGAGATGCTGGTATTTCTGTTGCAAATATTCCTATTGGCTTAGCTGTTTTGGCAAGTTATACCAGTACGGTAGGGTATGGGCTTACTTTAATGTTGGAGCAAAATTTTACTGAACCCGATGACATGAACTATGCGCAAACAGGAATGGTTATGGCATCAAGGTTATTGACGGAATCGAGTCATTTCCAAATTACGGATCCAAACTTCAATAACAATATGAATGACTTTGTTCATCAGTGTGTTTTTTATGATTTACTCTTGGGCAAATATGATTTTACTACCTTGTTAACGCAACAAAACTTGTGGGGGTTTTTAACAACTAATGCTTCTCCAGCAAGAGCATTTATGTACAACGGACAAGTGACGACTTGTCAATCAGGCGTACAAAACTTATCTCAAGATTGGGCAAAAGAGTTGGATCAAGCCGCAGGACTGTATGGGGCTCGTATTTTTCCGAAATCACAAACCCCCAAAGAGGATTTATTGAAATTTCTACCATTGGGCTATAGCTATCTGACAGGTCTTTCTCAAGACGCTTCGCAAATTATGCAGCAAGATATTATGGCAAATGCAATTGATAATGGTTTGATTGGTATGGCGGCGTCATCGAATGCACCTGCGGCCTTACAATCTTATGCTGTGGTTCGCGCGAACGATCAAAAACGAGAGACCTATCAAACGTTAGGTCTTATGGCCTCCTATTGGCTTCCCATTATGAACTGTGCATTTCAGGCCATTTTGTATGGGTGTTTTATTTTTGTTTTGTTGCTGACCATCATTGGTGGTGTGAGATACCTTGTTTACTATGCTTATAGTTTACTTTGGCTGCAGTTGTGGGGGCCGATGTATGCCATTATTAATTTACTTATGTCGTTTTATGCGCAAAAGCACAGCCTTGCTATTGTTGGGTCTGCTGGGGTAACACTTCAGAACATGCCAGGTTTGCTGCAGGTGAATCAAGATATTGCTGCAGTTGCAGGTTACATGACACTTTCAGTTCCTTTCATTTTGTCAGGTTTAGTCTATGGTATGCATCGTACCTTTACTCAATTAGCCCAATATATGGGTGGAGTAACGCAGTCTGTGGGCAGTGCTGCAGCTGCTGAAGCGGTAACGGGGAGCATGAGTTTTGGGAATACAAATTTAAACAATAGTAGCATGTTTAATACTTCGGCTAATCATTTAGATACCAGTGCGCGGATGGTTTCAGGCGCGATGTCTGTTCAGCTGCAAGGTGGTGCGATGGTGTCAACAATGGCCGATGGTACCAGAGTCATGGACACCAATCAGGCGATGTCCAATCTTGGGACAAGCGTCAATTTAGCAGATTCTGTTCGCGCAACCGCATCACAACAAGCAGAGGTTTCTTATAACGCAGCTTTAAGCAAAGCATCTGCTTATGGGCAAGCCATGTCTGATGGCATTAGACAATTATATGACTATGCAGATCAATTTGGGAAATCGCAATCGAGTGGATCTTCCTCAAGCTATAGTACCAATGCTTCTATTAATGATTCCATGAATCAAGTACATCAGCTCACTGAGCGATTTGCGCATGATCATGGCATTACTTACCGACACGCAAGTCAATTACTTGCTTCAGCATATACATCGAGCTCTGTTTCTGGAGATATTAATTCAGATAAGAACATTCTTGGAAAGGCTGTTGGTGCTGTTACAGGTGCTGAAGCTAAATGGAGTGTTTCTGGGGGAGGAAAAGTTGAAAAATCTGGTACTTGGAGCACAGATCACTCTGAATTATTGAATGCAGCGCAAAGTTTCGCCAATGATACAGGCTATTCACACAGTATGGATGTCGCTGTACGTGCTATGCAAGATCATAGTTTTAGAACAGGTACGGATGCGAGCCAACGAGTTGTCGATAGTGTAGGCGCTTCTTTAGATCAAGCCAACACATTAAGGAACGATTTAACAAGCAGTTTTCAACAATCTCAAAGTTATCGGCAAGTCGCGAGCATGTCGCAAGAAGATGCACTCAACATTAATAGCAATATGGGTCAAGCATTTTATGAGTGGATGTCGAAACAGCCAGGGACGAATGGTTCAGGAAATTTAAGCCAACAAGATATTGCAGGGATGGTCGCGCATCCAGAAATGGGCGCTTATTATGCTAAACGCTTTAGTGAGCAGTATACGCAACAAATTGCCTCTCATTGGAATCAAGGAATGCCAAGTTCTGCGGGTTCTGTACAAGGTGCATATCAACAAAATAATACAGCAGTTCCTGATGCACAATCCTTAAATAATACCTTTGCTACTAATAAGTCATCAGTAGATCAACGTAGTTCAGCATTAGGAACAAATCGAACGGTAGATAGCTCTGCTTTAACAATGGCATCCAATGTGATTAATCAAAACAATGTCGCTATGGACGCAGAAAAAAGAACAATTAACGCGAAAGGCGGTGCAATAGAGGGAACAGTTCAAGACAAGAATAAATGAGGTTATTGATTGCGGCGAAGTTGATCGTCAATTCGGTCTTGATAGATTTGGTTGCCAATGTTGTTAGCAAATTTTATATCGTAAATAGGAGCGTGAGCGTTATCCCAGAATGGGTCTTCAAAGGAAGATGAGGGGGAAGACTTTTTTACGAGCAACCCCTGCTTTACGTTGTAGCGTGATTCCATCAGGGCTTGAAAAAGACCAAAAAGAATGATGGTAAAAGCGATTGATAAAACGTAGTCTGCCGTTAGATAGAGCATAAGAGCCCCAACGATCAAAGATAATATCGCAGATCGTCTGATAAACACTTTATCAATAGCTCTTAATTTCATAAGTTTTCACCTTGCTATCAGCATAGCATAGGTCACAAAAAGGTGCAATTAAAATTTGCTGGAAAATGATGTAAAACAAGGGGTTTAGTATGTTTTCAGAAAATGAAGAATCCGTAAAAAACTTTACCCGCGGTGGGCAGACTTTTTTGCATAGTTTTCGGATGCTCAGTCAAATTTTTGATCGTGTTTTATCGGCCTGCTTTTTTATTTTTTTTGGGGTTCTGGGAGTCTGTCTGTATTTTTCTATTCAAAAATATGAGTGGTATTTAGTGGGTCAATGGCTTTTCGCCCATCTTATCTCACCTATTAATCCTGATGCGACTCAACAAATGATGGAACCTGATGGAACAATTATTCAAGTAACCGTGTCAGAAATTATAAACTCTGTACTGATTCATAGCGTGCTCGAACATATTAAGATGGTGGTCGCTAAGGCTGTTTTATATGCGTCAGGTATTTCACTTTTCTTTATGACGTTAATCTATCAATGGTTAAAGCGTCGCGGAAAAATTCAGACTGAGGATAAAAAAATACGTGGAGATGAAATCGGGGAAGTAAAAGATACCAATAAGCTCATTAAAGCTTCAGGAGAGATTTCTAAAATTAAAATCGGGACTTTGGTTGCGCCAAGAGCGTTTGAAACTCAGCATATGTTGTTTCATGGCACATCTGGATCCGGGAAGTCACAACATATTTATGCCCTATTAGAACAAATACGCCGCCTGGGTTATAAGGCGATTATCTACGATAAAGGTGGAAATTATATTCGTTATTTTCATCAGGCGGGCGACGTCATTTTGAACCCATTGGATCATAGAACTGCGTCTTGGTTGCTTTGGGCGGAGTGCCGAGATTCCACGGATTTTGATAGCTTAGCTGCAGCTTTAATCCCTATGCCTCTATCGACGCAGGATCCGTTCTGGGTGAATGCAGCACGTACTATTTTTGCCGCCGCCGCGTTTGAAATGCGAAACGATCCTAAAAAAAGCATTATTAAGTTATTGCGCTATTTGTTGAATGCAGATTTAGATATTTTGCAAAGATACCTAAAAGGAACAGAGGCTGAAACACTGGTTTCTGAAAAAACTGAAAAAACGGCCATCTCGATTAAAGCAGTACTAGCAACGTATCTAAAAAGCCTTAAGTATGTCAAAGATGATGGAGAGCCTTTTTCAATACGACAATGGATTCAAGATGAAACAAAAAGTAATTGGTTATTTATCAGTTCACTTTCTGATCGCCATGAAACCCTCAAGCCCTTTATTTCAATGTGTTTAGACATTGCGGTAAATTCCATCATGAGCTTAACCGAAGATTACGATCGCAGAATTTTTGTGGTGTTAGATGAATTACCAACTTTGCAAAAGCTGCCTTATCTTCCCGAGGCTTTTGCAGAATCCAGAAAATATGGTGGCTGTTTGGTAGCAGGAATGCAAAGTATTTCTCAAGCTAGAAAAATTTATGGGAACAGTGCGGCTGAAGAAATTTCCGGCTTGTGTAATACACGTATTTTTTTACGAACACCCTCTTCTGAAACAGCAAAATGGGTCGCAATGGAGCTAGGTGAGGAAGAAATAGAGGAAACACGAGAAGGGTATTCCTATAGTGAAAGCTCAATGCGTTCAGGTATTTCTCTCTCAAGACAAAATACGCGCCGGCAAATTGTGAGCTATTCCGAAATCATGCGATTAAAAAATCTTGAATCTTATGTCCGATTACCTGGCAATTTTCCTATTACCAAGCTCACGATTACTTATCAACAAAGAGATGATAAGGCTGCTTCATTTATCCGAAGACATTTAGATGATAAGAGCATTGCTGAAATTGATGAACAAATCAATGCCATTGAAAAGCTTGCCCACCAACATCAGGTAAGTGTGCCTAAAGATAACATTCTTGAATCGGAATTATTTGACGATATTTTGCAAGAAACAAAAGCAAACGACGCACTATCTCAACAAGATAAGTTAAAAGCAGAACTTCCTGAGGAAGCATTAAAAGAAAGGAAGAAAAGGAAAAACAAAAAATTGGACATGATTGAAAAAGCATCAGAGATGATCCTATAACGAGAATAACCCTATGCTTTCTTATAAACCCATCAAAAGTGGCGGCGAAGCCAAACATTACTTCATTGAGCAGGATAACTATTATCTGAAAGATTCTCCTGAGGCGTTGGAGGCATCACGTTGGTTGGGGAAGGGAGCTGAAACATTAGGGCTAGAGGGAGCGGTTAACCCAGAGATGTTTGAACAGCTTTTGCATGGCAAGCTACCGGATGGCAAACAATTGGGAAAACTTGAAGATGGAGAGGTAAAACATCGCCCAGGATGGGATTTAACTCTTTCTGCACCAAAATCCGTTTCTATTTTGGCGGAAGTAGGGGGAGATAAACGTATTTATGTCGCTCACGATAAAGCCGTCAAAGAAACCTTAGCCTATATCGAGCGCTCGTGTGCACAAGCACGAAAATTTGTGGGCGGTGTGACTGTGTACGAAAATACACAAAATGTCGTGGCTGCTGTCTTTCGACACGATACTTCAAGAGAAATGGATCCGCAGCTCCACAGCCATATGGTTGTGATGAATATGACTTTAAGACCTGATCGCAAATGGTTATCCTTAGCCAGCGATATTAATGGCTATAACTCCGGTGGTAATGGTTTTATTGAGCGCGTGAGCGAGCACAAAATTTTTTTTGGTACTATCTATCGCTCAATGCTTGCCTATGAACTAAAAAATCTTGGTTATGAGGTCGTGCTTACCCATCAAGATGGGCGGTTTGAAATCGCAGGTGTGCCTAAAAATGTGATGGAGCATTTTTCACAAAGGCGTAAAGAAATTGAAGCCTTTATGAAATTAAATCAATGGGAGGGTGCAAAGGCGGCCGCTTTTGCTACGCTTGAAACGCGCAATAAAAAACAAGGGATTGATCGCGAGATTTTGCATCAAGAATGGTCAGCGAGAGCACAAGCACTTAACTTTGATGTCAAAGCATTCGTTCAAAACTCAGAGAAAAGTTTAAATAATTCGACTTTAGAAAATGCACAAAATAATTCGAATCAGGGCTATATTAAAGAAGCGGTTCAATTTGCGATCCAACATCTTTCTGAAAGTGACGTTAAGCTTTCTCATCACCGCATTATTAATACTGCGTTGACACAAATTTTCTCAAAAGAAGTGAAGGTTAATGAAATTATTACCGAAATCGACCTTGCCATCCAAGCAAAACAACTGCTTCCTGTCCATACAAAAAATTCAGAAACTTTTTATACCACACAGACATTACTAGATCAGGAACAGAAGTTATTAGCATTGGTAGGAGATGGCCAATACAAAACGTTACCCTTAAGCAGTGAAGGAAGAGCCACAAAATTTGCAGAACAACAAGGCAATCTTTCTTTCGAGCAAAAAGAGGCGATTAAGACACTTTCAGCAAGTTTAGACCGCTTTACGATACTCACAGGGGTTTCTGGCTCAGGAAAAACAACCGTGCTTGCACGTTTGTCAGAACTGGCAAGACAAGAAGGATCTTCGGTGATTTATCTTACCTCAAGACAAAATGATGTTTTGAGTTGGACAAAGACGTATAGAAATGCTGCACACACAGCTAAAACGGTAAGTGGTTTTATTCACTTTACACAAAATGCTCTCGACGAAAAGCGTGTATTTCAGAAGCATCATCTTATCTTAGTGGATAAAGCTGAACAGCTTTCGCCAAAACAATTGATACAACTGGCGGGAATTGCAGAAAAAACGCAGTCAAAAATTGTTTTTAGTGGAGATGATAAAGGGTTTTTATCTCGTGAGGCAGGTTCACCATTTTCCCAACTTATTGAGCATGGTGCAAAAACAATGCGGCTGTCTCAAAATCAGCGCGATATGGACATTTCTCGCAAAGAAGCCATTAAAGAAACGCTGGTGGGGAATATTGAAAGTGCATTTCAAAAGATCCAACATCGCATGATTGAAGAGAATGATTTATCTCGCCGATATCAAAAAATGGCTGCTCATTATATGGGTTTAAGCAAGGAAGAAAGAGCAACAGCTTATGTGCTGATGCAAAATCAACTAGAGACGAAAGAAACAAATTTATTAGTGCGCAAAACACTCAAACAAGTGGGTTTGATAAGTGAAGCAGATAAGGCCTATCAGGTATATTTACCTAAATCATTATCGATCGTGGAGAAAACATCAGCCATTAATTATGAAGAGGGCTGGTATCTGCGATTTAATGAAGCGATGAGCAAAAGTAAAATTCGAAAGCATGATTATTGGCAAGTAACGCAAGTGGATGCTTCAAAAAACGTGCTGACCTTAAGAAATGCAAAGGGAAAAGAAACGACCTGGTCTCCGAAAACGTTAAATCAGGAAAAAGGGGCTGCAATAGTGGAGGCTTTTGTCAAAGAGAAAAGAAACCTATCTATTGGCGAAGCGCTATTAGTCCAACGAGCAAATCTCAATAAAGGATTGCATTCTGGTGATCGATTAGAAATCGTTCAGCTTCATGACAAGTGGGTGAAAGTTCAAAATCGTGACGGAAAACAGTTTAAATTAGATGTTACAGAGCCCAGAAATTTTCATTTGGATTACGGTTATGCAACGACCCCACAACGAGCACAACATTTAGATGCAAATATCTTGATTGCGCATCAAGATAGTCAAAAGTACAGCACGCATCAAAAGCAATTTTATAAGATTTTATCTCAGGCAAAAGATAATGTTTGGTTATACACGGATGATAAACAAGCTTATTTAACAAGACTCATGACAACCAAAGGAGGGAAATCCACAGCTATAGAAACCTTGCTCGAAGGCAAAGTTCAACAGGGTCATGAGGTAACCTATATTGTAGATCCGCAAAAGCCATTAACAAGCCAGTTAAATGAACTTGAAAAAAACATTCGTTACGTAGTCGAGCAGATTTACCAAAACCTACCCGAGAAAACACGCAACACTTCGGCAATTGATGGTATTGCAAAAGAGGCCACGCGTTACGCGATGGCGCAGTTGGCCGAGCGAGAAGCGGCTTTTACTCACAAAGAGCTTTTGGAAACGTCATTAAAACATGCGATGGGAAAAATTACACCCCAACATGCAGAAGAAATTATTCGTACATTTTCGGGCGATAAAGAGATTATACGTGGGGTTGAAGAATTTTCAGGTACAAAGTGGACAACCCAAGCTGCGATTGAACGTGAAAGAGATATTCTCAACATACTCAAGCAAGGCATAAACCAAGTGACGCCACTTTTATCACCAGAGCAAGTCAAAGAAGCCTTGAAAGATAGCCTATTAAGCCAAGATAAACAGCAAGCGGTTACTGACGTTCTTACCTCACAAGATCAATTTATTTTATTACAAGCTTCTGCGGGTACAGGTAAAACAACATTAGTTAATCGCATCAATCTTGATTTCATTAAAAATCTTTCTGAATCGACAGAAGTGGTTGGCTACCACATGAAAGGCGTTGCTCCCACACACACTGCCGTTGATGAGCTCAATAAGCGAGGGATTCCATCACAAACCTTACAAAGTTTTTTAATGGAAGCACAGCGGTTACGAGAATCCAATAAAGTGCCCGACTTAAGTAAAACAATTTTTGTCCTTGATGAAGCATCGATGGTTTCTAATCGTGACTTCCATGATTTTGTAAAATTTATTGCCGAAACGAAATCAAGAGCGATACCAACAGGGGATATTGCGCAGCACAGTTCGCCAGAGGCAGGAAAGCCCTTTGAAATCGCACAAAAAGCTGGAATTAAAACCACGTATCTCACAGAAATTTTTAGACAGCATGAACAGAGTATGGCACTTAAGGAAGCGATTCGTCATGTGCTAAATAAAGACTACGTTGATGCGATGTCTTCACTGAATCGCCAACAAACTGGCTTAGATGGAGAGTTTTCATTAAATGCTCAAACAAAATCAGGTAATAGTTTAAAAACGGTTCCTCCTCAAGTTATTGAAATAAAGAGTCGTGATAGTCGATTGGCCAACATGGCGGATGATTATTTATCCAGAAGTATTGAAAGAAGAAAAGAGACGCGCTTAATTGTGCCATTAAATAATGATCGTGTTTACGTTAATGCGTTAGTACGAGATGGTCTTAAATCTGAAGGTGGCATTAGCCGCCAAGGCTATCAGTTCGATATATTGGTACCACGACATTTTAGCCATGTTGATGCGAGTCGAGCGATTAATTATCAAGAGGGTGACATCTTAAGATTTAATCGTAGTCTTTATGAATTGGATATTCGTCGCGATGCTTATTTTGTTGTGAAAAATGTGGATGCGCTAGCCAATGCGTTGGTGCTGACGAAATCCGATAGTAAAAATCTTGTTATGTGGGAATTACCTGCTCATGAAAATATGCCGCGTGGTCTTGTCGAAGTCTATAAAAGAGAGGAACGAGAACTATCCGTAGGCGATCAAATTTATTGGACGAGATCTGATAAACGTCAGGGTTTTAAAAGTGGTGTTATTGGCACGGTTGAAAAAATATCTGACACTTCTGTCGGAATTGTTCTTGCTGATGGCTCAGCAAAGCAATTAGACCGAAACAATGCCACACATCGTCATTGGGATTATAACTATGCGATTACCTCTTATGGATCTCAAGGAGGGGGTTTTAAAGAGGTTATTGCCCATCAAGATTCTCACGATAGAACAACAAGCCAAAGGGATTTTTATGTTATCACCACCCGTGCAATGCAGCAAGTCACCCTATATACCGACAATCAGGAACGATTAATTGAGAAGATTCAGGCAACGACAGGCGACAAATATAGTGCTTTAGAAGTAATTGGTGCACTAAAAGATTCACGAGTAAAAAAATCACAAATATTGAACTTAAAAGATAAACAACCCGATGGCATTCATGATAAAAAAACATTAAAAGACGTTGTTCGTTCATGGGATAGCAAAGATATCAATGCAAAATTGACTGATCAAACGGAGTACATTGTTCAAAGATTACTAGGGGATCCTAAGCATAAAAATGCTCGAGAATGGCGGTATGGAAGTCATAAAGGCAGCTTTGTCGTGAGTATGCAAGGAAAATCTCGCGGTCTGTGGAATGATTTTCAAACTGGTGAGGGAGGAAATTTAATTAAGCTGATTGCACGTGAGTATCAGCATGCTAATAAAGATTTTGGTGAAACACTTGAAGTGGCGGCTAAATTATTAGGTTTATCAGAATCTCAAAAAATGGATGTACCAAAGGGCGAGTTTAATAAAAAAGAAGATTATTTAAAGGATAATCGGCAAGCATCTTTCTCCGATGATGAGAAAAAACGAATTGCTTTTGCACAAAAAATTGCAGGAGAAACGTTACCTATTACGGGGACGATTGCAGAACGATATTTAAAAGAGCATAGAGCAATACAAAAAGATTTACCGGGAACACTGCGTTTTCATCCTGCTTTATATTCTAGCTTAAATAAAACAACGAGCCCCGCTTTAATTGCCATTGCCAAAAACAAAGATGGAGAAGTTCAAGCAATTCAAGCCACCTATCTTGATACTGATACGGCTAATAAAGCAAATCTTAGTGTGGTCAAACAAACCTTTGGTGTTTTGAAAGGTGCGGTAGTTTCTTTGCAGGAAGGATCATCAAGACAACACCCAGTAATGTATGCCGAAGGGATAGAAACTGCTCTGAGTTTAAGAGAGGCAGAACCAGATAAGGCAATTCACGCTGTATTAGGCAGTTCAAATTTTAAAAATATTAGCACGGGGTCTGATAAGGTTATTTTGGCTTTGGATAACGATGGCAATAATAAGGCAACACAAAAAATGATTGAACACGCATGTGAAAACCTTCAACAAGATGGAAAAACAATTTTTGTGAACCAACCGGATGAAGTAAAAAAAGACTATAACGATGTTCTTAAAGAGAAAGGAGTTGAAGCGATTAAACAGTTTATTGATGCTTCAAAGCAAGTAATGCCTGTTCATGAAGAGAAAAAAACAGATATTGAAGAAAGGTCGAGATTTACTGAAAAAGAAATTAATCGCTTAATTACGGAAAACCCCTTAGAACCATTGAAAGATAAACAACTTGAACTTTCCAGGGAACCGGTTCAAATTGAAAAAACTAAAGTACCCGATATTGAAAGAGAGATTTAAAAATAAAGGCAAAAATATGCGCACCTATAAGTCAATAACTATTTGGGAATACCATAAATATTTTTTTGAGATTTTTCACGGGAAATTTTTTACCAAGGAAGAAGCGTTAGCTTTTGGAGGCTCTTTTGCAACGGGATTGGAATATAAAAATAACCATTTTTTCATTCTATTACCTAATGGCGGAAGCTTACAAATACAGGATAAAGCTGTAAGTATTTTAACCCTGGATAATAATTCAACTAAAAAATATAAAGATTTTTTAGCTTCTTATATCCCTATGGAGCTTGCTGTGAGTAAATTTGGTGATTATTTTGGTCAGAAATTTTGCTTGGATTTTTACACATTCGGTGTTTTATAACTTTTTATTTAATTGGAGAAATTTTATGGCTATGAAAAATAAAATGCGTTTGGCAGTTATTTTTGGAGTTATCTTGTCCACCGCGTCATTCGCTGACCCAGGAAAGACATTAACGGAGATTGTTGTAGATTCATCGTATGTCGATAAAAATATTGTTTTTACCGTTATGAATCCCAGCGTTATGATGCAAGAGGGTGTTGGCTTGCATAAAGCGGGCGGGCCTCTCATATCAAGACAAAGAGTTGATAGTATTCTTGATAAAAAAGGGCAGGCGACCCCTGTGCAAGTCATCGCTTTTGTAACAGACAGTAAGGCTAGCCAAACAAAGCAGTGCGTTACTCAAACACCATCAGCTTTTTCAGAGGGTGGTACGGTTTTATTAAGTTTTCCAGCGATGTTTGTTGGCTGTTAATTTTGGTGCGGGTAATATTGCAGCGGCTCAATGCAATATTACCTATGCGGTTAGTACATGACATAAAAAATGTCTTGGCCGATGAATAATTTTTTACTAAGCGTGCGTATGATATGCCACAGATAAAATTCTCTATCTTACTTTTTTGTTCACTGTTAATTTTTGGAACCAGTAATTTTTTGTTGCA
Source organism: uncultured Gammaproteobacteria bacterium (assembly GCA_964471475.1). Taxonomy (GTDB): domain Bacteria; phylum Pseudomonadota; class Gammaproteobacteria; order CAISUE01; family CAISUE01; genus JAJNBD01. Next base: position 11,648 of record CAYYFQ010000007.1, on the reverse strand, counting down.
AAGTTTTTTAATTACCCCTTCTTTACTCGCATCAGTGTGGTCAGAAGTTCTGTTTGTTAGCCTTAGTAGTATTTTGGTTTGTGGTTTAATTCTGCTAATAAATATACTGCTTGATATTCAGCCAACAAAAACCTATAGTTTTTGGTTTTGTCTGTTATTTGGCCTTCTGCAACTAAATTTTTTTCTGCCATCTCTCCTAATATATAATTTTTCTCTAACATACGATTGGATGCGTTGGTTACATCAGCTAATTAACATGGCATTCATTAATTTTCACTTATGCTTCTGGATGGCCAAGAAATATTTTTTCGCTAGTGAAAATAAAAATAAAAGAAGAACCCTCATTATAGCGAGTAGCTTATTCTTGTACGTTATTGGACTTTATACCCCAGCTTACTATCTTACAACGCTGTATCAACCAGAATTTGGCTATAGTGCTTTATTTTCAGGGCTTGCCGCTGCATTTTTTGGCCAGAATTTTTCAGGTCTTGGAAATATTTTTTATTTTTATGCGCTGAGGTGTTTATATAAAAATCATAATTTATATAGCACATTAGGGGGTAGCGACCCCATTCGTGTCAAAATTTACGGTTTGAAGGTTAAATTTGCTCTGAAACCGTAAATATTCACACATCCTTTGCCTCTGGCTCTTCAATTGCAGCATCAGTAAAATATGTTCCCATCGTAATCAAATGCTTGTGTAGCAAAAGTGATATGTGAGTTAATGTCTTATCACTGATAACTTCGCCGTTCTTTTTGAGTTGGGCAATAATTTCACTCATTTTTACCGTATTCCAGTACAATACCGCATTCGAGACCAGACTTAAGCAGCTTGCTTTATTCATGATCTCTTCGTAGTCGCCAACTTGAAATTTCCCTTGGTTTGCAAAGAAAATACAGCGTGCTAATTGATGTCGGTGTTCCCCTTTGTTTAATTGGCGTTGTACTTTATCCCGCAGATCACTGTCAGTGATGTATTGTAGAATATATTCTGTTTTAAGTATTCGGCCTAATTGTGTAAAAGCTTTTGATAACTTGTCAGATGGTGATCCTTTCGATAGCCGCCTAATAATTTCATGGGCTGGACTTAATTTCTTTTTCAAAGATGCTGCCACTCGTACCATTTGGTCAAACTGTTCTATCACCGGCTCAATGGAGGCAGTTTTAGTTAGCAGTGCATCCAATTCGCCATAAGAAACTTCTTTATCAATGCGATAAAGTTGCTGCGATTTTAGGTCTTTAATTCTCGGCATAAATCGAATACCAAGCAAATAACATAGTGCAAACACGTGCTCAGTGAAGCCTTCTGTGTCCGTGGTATGTTCTTTAATTGCAAGAATGGTGTTGTTATCCAACAAGCCATCAACAACATAAAGCGATTCGCGTGGTGCGCATGAAATGGCTTGCGTATTAAGCACCGATAACTGATTTGATGTGTGTGTGTATACGCCGATCATTTTATCGTAGTAGCCTGCGTATCTTGGATAGTATGACGACAGCAGACTGCTTGCGGTAATAATAAAGCGTTGCCCATCTGATGATGACATTTTGCCATCACCATAGTTCTGGCTTAAGTCTAATTGCGTATGCTGATTCACCAATTCTGCATTAGCCGCTTTGATAGTAGCTTCTCGAATGCAGGTATCGGTCACATAGCGCATCATTTTGGCAGTAATATCCGGTGTACAATCCTCCATGGTTACAAGGCCAATATTAGTCGCTTGTGCCAGAATGCTGGCAATTAAGGTTTTATAAAAACTTTGTGGTCTCCCTTTTTGCCCATGAATCGGCGTAAAATGTTTGGTAAAACCAGACATGTGATCGACTTCAATTAATAGCTGCTCTATTTTTATTTTCGGCAGGTACGAACTTATCAGTGCTTGTAATCGTTCTGCATCATCGGGGATATCAATTTTGTCTTTCCTTTTCAGAACTAACTTGCCGTTTTTGATATCAGCAAAATCATCATTTTTAAAACGATTAGCGGCGGCCTCTGCTGAACGATGAAAGTTTTCAGCAATTTCGCCTACTGCAATCTCTGCATCTTGTGTAATCTCTAGCGATTGGTAGCTATTTTCTTTTTCTTGCTGCCACTCACCGTCTTGATATATCAAGTTCCAGAAGGATGCGTATTTATTGCTATGCTCGACGTATAAATCGCCCGATCGAAACCCATCTTTAATAGCAAGTGCGAGTCCCATTTCCCAAAGGTTTCGCTTGATTTCTCCATTTTTATCTCGCATGGCAATCGTTAACTGACTATCCATAAATTTGATATCCATATCACTGGGTATCTTGGCAATTTCTTGTTGATCAAGTTTACGTACCAAATCAATTGATTGCTTCAGCGATTGACCACCTTTTTCAACCAAAAATGGCAATCGAATAAAATCAGCAAAATAGCGACGCATGCTGCTATAACGATTTTGAATCAGCTTGGCATAACCAAAACGGCTCAGCACCTGGTATTCATGCATATCATTTCTGGCCTGCTGTAGATCGGATTTTTGTGTTGAGTGTGAATAAAGATCACTCACCAATAAGCTGTGATCATCTTCTTGAGCCAGCACAAAGTCGATAAAGCGTTCAATCTTATCAATAGCCCGCTCATTTTTATGCTTATAAAGTTTCAAATTTTTCAGATGTGTGTTCCGGCACTCACGGCATATATTTGAAATATATTGATCGTGTAGTTGGATAAGGTAATCCATAAAGACTTTTTTTGATTCATCCAAAAATAATACCATCAACGCATAACGCTTTGCTGGTTTGAAGCGTTTTATCTTGTAAGCATCGTAATGCTTGGTGAGTTGATAAAGGTGTTTAGCAAGATCAGGCGCTACAGTGTCAGTGTCAACAGCAGATAAGTCTATTGTTGCAAGCTTTTGATAGCGTTGGAAATAGTCTTGCAGCACTGAAATACTACTGGAGCCAGGATATTCCTTAAATTTTTGAAACCACGTGACATCTACGTCAGTGATAATTTCAAGCGTCTCATCAATCATATTGACCAATGCTTCAGATAATTGCTGATATATTCCAACAAATATTTTTTCTTGATGCCGTGCGCAAAATGAATTGATCTCACGCTTCAAATAATACAGCGTTGGCAAAGCAATTTTGCTGGCAATTAAAAAGGTTTCGGCTTCTGGAATGAGTTTTTCTGGGATCATCATTCCAGATCGCATCTTTTGTTGCAACCAATCATAAAAGTTAGCTTTGGCATCATTGAATGGCTTGAAATGTAGATGCGAGAAAATCGATTTCTTATAGTCAGTTCTAGTAGCATCGCGCACTGGCAAATCAACAGTGCCAACAATGTCTAATCCCAGTGATTTACAAGCATGTCCAATAATACGAGTATCAAGCGTATTTGGATTATCCAGCAATTGACCAAATAATCTCAAGGCACACACTTGCAGATAATCCCACAATTGATACTGTTTCCTAAATTTTTTAACGAAAATAGAATCATCAGTGCTTAAAGACCAATCGCGAATAATTTCATCTTCAGAAAGTCTAGGCTGTTGCGTCATTAATAACTCAGCCTTGTTTTCTTAAGTATTGGTATAGCGTTTCGCGGCTAATACCAAAATCACGAGCAATATGACTTTTTTTATCGCCTTCTGCCACACGTTTTTTTATTTCATCAATTTGTTCCTGAGACAATACAGCTTTCCGGCCTTTATAAGCGCCACGCTTTTTGGCAAGAACAATGCCTTCCCTTTGGCGCTCTTTAATCAATGCACGTTCAAACTCAGCAAATGCACCCATCACCGATAACAACAACTTTGACATGGGCGAGTCTTCACCAGTGAAGGTTAAACCTTCTTTCACAAACTCAACTCTGATTTGTTGGCCAGTAAGTTGAGTGACTAATTTACGTAGATCATCTAAATTACGCGCCAACCGATCCATGCTGTGTATAATGATGGTATCGCCATCACGCGCATAATCGAGCATAGCTTCAAGTTGTGGTCTGGCCGTGTTTTTTCCAGAAGCTTTATCGATGAATTTTTTATTTAGAACGATGCCTTCAAGTTGCCTTTCTGGGTTCTGTTCAAAGCTGCTGACTCGAATGTAACCAATTTTCTTTCCCGCCATTATTTTATCCATTTGGATGTGAAAGTGTCAGGTTGGAGTTTAAGAGGTTGACACATGAGTGTCAATGAAATACATTAACAACTCTAAATTGACATAATATAAGGTTTGGCCTGACGTCAGAATAGAGTACACTTCATTTTGACACAGGTTTGAAGTCTATGAGGGGTACATTAGATATGGGGTAAAATCCAACAAACTTTTTTAGCTATTGTCACTTACCTGTTTTCAAAGCATCAAATTCTGATTTTCCAAAAGGATTAATGATAATTGGTCTATGTTCAATAAAATCCATCATATTAAACTTGCATTCGAAATGCAAGTTTAATATGATGGATTTACTTAACCTTATTGAGGAAAAATCATGGATATCGTCACACATAAACCGGCTATAAAGTTAAATGATAAAATTGCTTATGGTTTAGTGAAGTTTTTTCGTTTTTTTGCTGATACTTTTTTTCGTAAACGTTATGGTAATCGCGCCATTGTTTTAGAAACTGTTGCAGCAGTGCCAGGCATGGTAGGTGCAGGATTACTACATTTACGATGTTTGCGGAAAATAAAAAACGATGAAGGCTGGATAAAAAAATTGCTGGATGAAGCAGATAACGAGCGCATGCACTTAATGACCTTTGTTTGTATTGCAAAACCCAATTTATTTGAGCGCTTTATCATTTTCGTTGCACAAATGCTATTTGTCGTGATGTATTTTACTATGTATGTCATTTCTTCACGCACAGCGCACCGTTTTGTCGGATATTTAGAAGAAGAAGCCGTCGTTAGTTATAATCATTATCTTGAAGAAATTGATAGCGGCCGTATTGTGAATTGTCCAGCTCCTGATATTGCGAAACAGTATTGGAAATTAGCAGATAATGCTACTTTACGTGATGTTGTATTAGTCGTACGTCAAGATGAGATTGATCATCGTGATGTTAATCATTACCTTGCCGATTATTTAACTCGAGGCGAGAAAATTTTAAAGAAAGTGTGATTACTTGTAACAAAAAGGAAGGCTATGCAATTAAATCGAAGAACTGATTATGCCTTAAGAACGCTTCTCTATTTAGCAATAGTATCAGAGGAACGTTTATCTACGTTAGATGAAATAGCCGCTGCCTTCCATATCGCACGAGATCATTTAATTAAAATCGTTAACAAATTAGCAAAATTAAAGTTTATCACCACTCAACGCGGCAAAGGCGGCGGTATTAAAATTAATTTGCCCACGTTAGAAAACTCGATTTATGAAATCATTATACACTTTGAATCCACACTCAAGGTGATTGATTGCGATCATCCTATTTGCCCAATCAAAGGCATTTGTCGCCTAAATTTAATTTTAGATGAAGCGAGTTCCGATTTTAGCAAGGTATTGAAAAAATATAAACTCAAAGATATTTTGCCGCAATCTTCAAAAGAACAAAAAGAAACCCATCAAAAATTAAATATTTCAATTGTCATAGAGAATAAATGTAATGGCAAAAGGCATGACTGAGCAATTAATAATTGTTATAGCTCTTTTATGGTCAGGAATGATCATCGGTATTTCGTTCTTAGAAAGTTGGATAAAATTTCAAACGCCTACACTGACTAAACCAGTAGGTTTAGATGTCGGACGAACTGTATTTAGCGCATTTCATAAAACACAATATGGCGTAATGATAATTCTCATCATTACGGGATTGATGGTTCATCTTTTATTATGGTATTGGCTTATTCTTGCCGCAATCGTATTTATTTTCATATTACAAGGGTTATGGATATTCCCCTATTTAAGTAGACGCGTTGATATGATACTAGCAGGAAATAAGCCTTCAAATTCACATATGCATTTTACATATGGGATTTTGGAAATTATAAAATTAGGGTTACTGCTTTGTTTTGCTTTTTTATAGTAAGTAGAAATAAAAATTTTGGATAAATAAGGGAACAATATGTTGATAAATTATGATGGTCTTTGTTGTTATAAAAAAATCGATATAGATAGTCACAATAAGCTTAAATTTTTTCTTGAAAAACACAGTACCAAAGAAGGAACTTGGGGATTGCTTCAGCTTCATTCGGGTGAAATTAATTTCATTTTTCTCGATGGCAAAGAAAAAGAATTATCTAGACATCGAATCGATACTAATAATTCTGAGTTGTGTATCCCACCCGCACTATGGCATAAAATCGAACCAGTAAGTGAAAATTTTACGGCAACGCTTGAGTTTTATTGTCAGCCACACCGTTATTTTAATAAGAAGTATGGTTTAGGAAATGTTCATAGCGATTTGTATTACGTTTACAATACTTATCTCAAGGAAAAAAAAGATTTAAATATTCTTGATATTGGCTGTGGCCAGGGAAGAAACTTGTTGTTTCTTGCATCACTTGGCCATCAACTTGCCGGTATTGATATTAAAGAATCATCGATTCATAAAGTAAGCGAAATAGCCCAAAAAGAAAACCTATTAAACATCAAAACCATCCTTCATGATTTACATCAGCCTTTATCCTTGCAAAATAAAAATTATGACGTTGTTCTTTCTTTGGTGAGTTTGCAATTTTTAGAACCAAATCGCATTCACGCTTTATTAACAGAATTACAGTTAACAACAGCAATTGAAGGATTGCATTTTCTGGTGTTTCCAATAAAGGCTGAACCTTACTCGCTACCTTCTTCATTTACTTATTTACCCAAAAGCGAAGAGTTATATCATTTTTATCAAGATAGTGGTTGGTCAATTTTGGAATATAAGGAATCGGTAGGACAGTTACATAAATTGGATGATTCAGGTAGGCCTATTCAAGGTTTATTTGGTTTTTTGCTGGCACAAAAAACTAAGCAAAGTTTTGGAAGAATTTAATCCTTTTTTAATAGGGGTTACACTGGGTAATAATAACACGCTCGATGGAGGCGCTAAAATGGATAAAGAACATTACGATGATTGGGATCCCAAGGACCCATCAGTCTTAAAAGATCAACGTCAGGCCTATGATGAAATGCGGGGAAAATGCCCAGTGGCACATAGCGAATTTATGGGCTGGTCCTTGTTCCGCCATCAGGATATTGTTGCGATTCTAGAGGACCCAAAGACATACAGCAATCAATCTCAATTCTCAGCTATCCCGAATGGAATGGATCCACCAGTGCATGGGCAATACCGCGAAGCGCTTTCTCCTAACTTTGCGAAAGATCAATTAGATAAGCTCGAACCACTTGCTCGCAAAGTCGCCACCGATCTTCTTATTTCTGTCGATGCAGAAAAAGAGATAGAATTTGTAAGCGCTTTCGCCACACCTTTTTCGATAAAAACTTTGTGCCACTTTCTTGGTTGGCCAGAGCAGCAGTGGGAAGATCTCAGTCATTGGGTGCGTGACAATCAAAAAGTTGCTTTTAACAGAGATTCCGTTACTGGAAAAGCGTTGGCCCAGATTTTTTCTAAGGTTGTTAAGGCTAATCTTGAAAAATATCGTACCACATCATGTAATGAAAACTGTGTGACAAAAAGATTGCTTAAAACTGAGATCGATGGTGTGCGATTAAGCGATGATAAAATAGTCAGCATCTTACGTAACTGGGTCGCTGGACATGATACGGTTGCCGCTGGATTAAGTATCCTAGCTTACCATCTTGCTCAAAATCTCAGACTTCAAGATCAATTGCGAGAAAAACCATCTCTCATTCCCCTGGCTATTGAGGAAATTCTGCGTGTAGACGATCCCCTGGTTGCCAATCGGCGTGTGACAACACGAGAAGTCAATATTCACGGTCGAACAATTCCGAAAGGGGAAAATCTATCGTTAATGTGGATAGCTGCTAACCGAGATCCACATGTTTTCAATGATCCAAATAGTGTCGAGATTAAACGAAACATAAAAGAGGGGTTAGTTTGGGGACAAGGCATTCATTTTTGCTTAGGAGCACCTCTAGCTAGGTTAGAAATGCGCATAGCACTCGAGGAGCTGCTTTTAGGATCCAGACGCTTTGAGCTAATCGAGAATATTCACCAACGTGCAATCTATCCTAGTAATGGATTTGCTAAGCTTTTTCTACATCTGCATAAAGCAGTATAAAAGAATGGACCATCGTTAGCAGGAAATATTTAAAACTGTATTTTGAAATAAATACCAGCAATAATTGAGAGATTAATATTATGGATATTATTAAGTTAATAAAAAGCAGATATGCGGTCCGTCATTTTTCATCAAAAGAACTCGATGAAACAATCATAGAAAAAATACTCACAGCAGGTCAATTTGCCCCAAGCCCATTGAATTCACAGCCGTGGCATTTCACTTTAATTCGAAGTAAAACAAGTCTTAAAAATTTAGCCTCTGCCGCAAAGCATGCTAGCTTCTTAGCCGATGCGCCACTTTTGATTATTGTATCAGTTAACGATAAAATCGGCATTGATAATTGGTTAATAAAACATCGGCAACATGCTTATAGTGGTGCTGCTGCTATGCAAAATATGTGGCTTGCTGCTTGGGGTTTAGGGATCGGTTGTTGCTGGGTAACCCTCGATGAATCTACTACAAAAGACATCATCTCTTTACCAGATGATCATCTACTAATAGGTGGCCTGGCTTTAGGATATATAGAAGAAAAACACTCGGAAAAAAATGAGGATAAAGACAGAAAAACATTATCATTGATAACTTCATTTGAAATATATGGCGCAAACGAGGTATGCAATACTGAAAGCTGTCATTCGTGTCAAAAAATGATCCCCAGATCAGCAGCGTACTCGCCTGAAGGGGAAGATTACGTCAGGTATTATTGTGGGCTTGACTGTTATTCACAATGGAGACAGACAACTGAAAAATGGTTGAATAACAGCAGTAATAATGAATAAATTTATTGATGATTACTCCAAATCTGGAGCACCTATCTTTAGCATAAAGTTATAACCGTAAATTTTGACACGAATGGGGTCGCTACCCCATTAGCTGCTTTATTCGGGTTTTTGTTAGCTGCTCATTTTATGTTTGTATACAAGGAACACATAAGCTCTGCTGGGGGGCATGACATGATGGGTTTAGGCGCCGGATATTATTTTTGGTTAACTTCAATGGCAATCATTTTTATCTTTCAGTTAGTGAAATTATTTGATAAAAGCAGAGCATAGAACTGTTAGCTAACGGCTGTTGTAAAACTGTTTTTTCAAGGAAAATCTATGTTATCAAGGTATATCAAAGCAGAACAAATATGGGCTACTTTTTTATCGTGTCTATTGGTTTTTTGCTGCGCGAACTTTTCTTATGCGGTGCAACTTGATGATAAAGGAAAAATCAATAATACAAATGTCTCTACGGTAATTTCTGTGAATTCAGAGGATGACATTATAAAGGGTATCAATCTTGCAAATTTGCAACATAAACCTATATCGATTATGGCTGTGCAGCATAGCCAAGGTGGGCAAACACTTGCGCACGGAGCCGTTGTCCTAAATATGTTGCCATTTAATCATATCGTTTCGTTTGATCTTCAGCATAAACAAATAACGGTTCAAAGCGGTATCACTTGGGGTGTGCTGCAAGACTACATCAATCCATATAATTTATCTATAGAAGCGATGCAGGATTCTTATATTTTTAGTGTGGGCGGTTCAATTGGTGCGAACGCGCATGGTGAGGATTTTCGGGTGGGATCAATGAATAACAGCGTTATTGGTTTTCATCTTGTTTTATCCAATGGTAAAAAAGTGTATGTGACAAGAGAAGGAACACCTGAGTTATGGAAGTCTGTTTTTGGAGGGTATGGTTTATTAGGAGTAGTCAGCGATGTGACGCTACAGTTAACCGATAACAATCTATTGAAAGGGGAGTACAAAAAAACTAATATTGATGCCTTTCTCAGGCAGTTTAAAAGCGATGTTTTGCTAAATTCAAATGCAGATCTGTTTATTGCTCGTTTCAATATAGTGCCAGGTAAAAATTTTCTACGTGACATGTATTCTGTGACGTCGATTAATACACATCAACTACCGAAAAAAATTGTAGCATTGAAAAATCCCGAGAGATGGGACTTTGTGTTGATACCATTTTTTGATCTTTCGAGAGAAAGCATTCTTGGTAAGAGGGCTCGTTGGTTTCTTGAAAATAAAGCAATTAAAGAATCGTTTGCACAGGGATTATTGTCTAGGAATGAAGTGATGCGGAAAGCGATTTATTTTGCGACAGATCACCAGAGTGCAAATACAGTTGATTGGTTGCAAGAATATTTCATTCCCGTTGATCAGCTACCCAATTTTGTGGATACATTACGAACCTTGTCTGTAAAAAACAATATAAATTTATTAAATGTAGCAGTACGCTATGTTCCTAAAAATACTGATTTTCTTTTGACCTATGCTCCTCAAGATTGCTTCAGTGTTGTATTGTACTTTCAGCAAGATTTATCGCCGGTTGAGATAAGAAAAACTAAAGAGTGGACACAGCAACTTATTGATGCTGCTTTATCGATGCAAGGAACATATTATCTAACTTATCAAAATTTTGCGACCAAACAGCAATTTGAAGAAGCGTATTCTAACTATGCTCAATTTGACTATATTAAGAAAAAGTATGATTCCGGGGAAGTTTTTAGTAATAAATTTTATGGGGCTTATTTTTCAAATTAATCTGTAAATTTTTTAATCGAGGGAAGTAGATCGCTAAGCTCAACTTTTAGGGTTTTTGCGATGGTAATAAGCGTTTGCAGCGTGGGATTATGTTCCCCTCTCTCGAGGCAGCCTAGGTAAGCTCGGTCAATTTTGCAGGCGGCCGCAAAATCTTCTTGGGAGCTAAAGCCCAGCTTTTTACGTAATTGGCGTAAATGATTGCCAAATATGACAAGATTTGGAGATTTTTTCTTCATAGAGCAGAAGCTTAAAGCTTAACGGCATGAATATCTACGGGATATTTTTACACTGGATATATAACCACGGCATAAATCTATCATTTGTGTTATTATTTTAGTGGTTATTCTACACACTTGGAAACGAAAATGAAAAAGTTAGGGAAATATTTTTTGGGTTTAAGTTTTCTTTTAATTCTGCTAGTGCCCGTAATTGCAGATGCTCAGGGGATTCCAACTGAGGTGCCAGATATCAATGGTAAGCATTTTAAAGTATTTGGTTACTCAATCGCTGCAAAAAACGCAGCTATCGAGCCTATGAGTAATGAGGGGCAGAAGAGTTTCAAAGTATCACTTTATGCTATTAATAAGCAATTTCTTTGGGTAGCAGACAGACCTCATAGAAATGGTGGAAATGTTACACCGGAAGAATTTATGACACGATGGTCTAACCAAGATTATAAAAAAGGGTATGCCATTAATTTGCCCAATGGCTCTATTAGCGGAAGTATCAAAAAAAGTCGAAGCTTCTTTGTTGTACATGGAACCTTTAAATCAGCCTACTATGATTCAAAAACAAATATGCTGACTTTTTACTTTGTTCCTTTTGATGAGAATGATTTGCCTTTAAAAGGGTATCAGCCAGATTCGTGCGTAAATGCAATACTATACCCATTACACCTGAAGATGCGAACTACGTCGCAACCAGTGTTTGAAAATT
>CAYYFQ010000006.1:0-84410 GCA_964471475.1 uncultured Gammaproteobacteria bacterium | reverse complement strand
ATAACTCTCTCTATTTTGTCAAGTTCAGACTCATTCTTCAATTAGAAAATACTTAGCAATGTGTCACGCTGATATAATTTTGACTACTCATTCAATTTAATTATTTTCTCGTGTTTTTACTTAAACCTTCTATTAAAGCAGCTTTTTTATTCCTTCTGTTCGCCATCTTTTGGGGGGCGTCATTTCCTGTCGCTCAAAGCGCCCTTAAGTTTATGGGACCTTATTATTTTGTGTTTTTACGTTTTGTCCTAGCGGCCGCCTTAATTTTCCCTTTTGTTTTTCAGCGCGTCAATAATATGAGAGCTCTTCTCTTGGCTGGCGTCATTTTGGGTATCTTAAATACAGGAATTTACGGGTTTGAAATACTTAGTTTACAACATACAAGCAGCGCACGTTGTTCATTCATCACAGGAACCAGTGTGATACTTGTTCCTTTTCTTGCTTGTTTGTTTCAAAGAGCAAATATAGCCTGGTTAGATGTACTTGCAGCAATAGTATGTTGCATCGGAATTTATATTTTAACAGATGCGCATTTTAACCATATCAATCTTGGAGACCTATACGCATTAATTGGAGCGATCAGTATTGCGATTTCACTTAACTGTGTTCAACTTTTTTCAGATCGACATTTCAATCCGCAGTGTCTAACATTTTTTCAATTATTTTTTACATGCCCAATTCCTCTCACTCTAAGCATTGTTACAACTTCTGTCATGTGGTTTTCTTCTTGGCAAGCTTGGTGGCCAGTTATTTTTTGTGCAGTACTAGCTACGGCATTGCCATTATTAGGTCAAATGAAGTGGCAAAAACATTTATCAGCAACGCAAGCGGCTTTATTGTTTGCTATGGAACCGGTTTTTACGGCGATTACTGCGCATTTTTTCTATCATGAAATTATCCCAGCTCAAACGCTCGTTGGCGGAGGCATTATATTAATGGGCGTACTAATTGCCACCCTGCTGCGCGAATTAGTCCATTAGACTTCTTGCATAACTTCGTCTTTTGCTTGATAGCTGCGTTGCCTTTTGCTCTCGGTGCTCATGTATGTCTTTATACACTCCGCGCCTCGAGCGGCAACGCGCCTTGCTCTCAAAACAAAATACTGTGTTATGCAAGAAGTCTATTAATTAAAATGGTGGCTCTTTTCCAATCACTCCTTTCAACCAAGTGCAATGTTTGAATTTTTCTTTAAAATAGCCTGTTGCGAGGTAAAGCTCGGTGAATCCTTGCTCGAATAACTCTTTGGAAAATATTTCTCCCTTTTCTTGCTCGGAAAGCTCTGAGTCAATATAAATCGGCGTATCTTTTTTGAGCAGTAGAATAACTTTTTTTGCATCGGCAATCGTATTAAAGGTGAGTATTGATTTCCCAGTGAGCTCAGCAACAAAATGCCAACTATCCGTGACAGTTTTATTATCATCAATAAAAACTAAATCGGGCGTTGGAATTTTGAAATTAGAAGAAGCAGCGACATTGAAAGGTACGTGAGTGGCATAGGTTTTAGGTAATATCTTCAATCCTAAACTTTGACATTGTTCTCTTACTTCTTTTTCTTCATCACGGCTCGTGACCAATATTGCACGCAATGCAATTTGTAAGGTTTTGATCACTTCTAAACCTGTGGCTTTATTTTTTCCTAGTTCATAATCAACTAAAAATAAAGTGTTGTGTGGCAAGCTGGGTAGTGCTTCTGCTAATAACTCAGCTTCAAAATAATGTTGTAGATGAATTTCAGCATTCGCTGGTAATTCGTGTGCAAAGCGAGAATCCCAAATATCATGAATCGACTGACTGTCATCCAAAATAACGAGGGTTTGTCCTTGGTATAAATCTAGTTCCTTCAAAAACCATGAAGCTGCTTCGGCAATGGGCAAAGTAATGGCTACTGTGGTGCCTTGATTAAGCGTAGAATTTAACAAAATACTACCATCCCAAGACTCAACCAGATTTTTAGAACTAGCGAGCCCAATGCCAGTCCCTTCTTTTTTCCCTGCAGTCACTCCACCCTTAAAGATTTTTGCTTGTAATTCTTGCGACATACCACAACCATTATCTTTAACACTAATATTTAATTTCCCATCACAACAGCTTAAATAAATATGAATAATTCCATCAACAGCTACTGCCTCCACTGCGTTATTAATCAAATTTGACATAACGCGTTTAAAATCAATTGCTGAAATATCAGCAAAAGCCGCATAAGCCGGTTCTTCTACGTAAAATTCAATTTTTAGCGACTTTTCTTCATATTGCACACGTTTTTCGGAAACAATATGATCTAATAAATTAAAAACAAGTTCTTTACTTAATAATGACTTTTCTAAAGAGTCGGCTTCTGCAAAATCGGTTTTACGATAAGTCGTCAATAAATTATTAGCAATATCATTTATGCGTTGAGCCGCATTGCGAATCATGATCCGCTGTTGCTCAGGAATTGTCTCGGTTGAGCGGATCATCGCATTAAGCGCGGCAAGTGGAGAGCGGATATCGTGGGCGACTTGGGCAGAAATATTTTTTATTACCTTGTAAAATTTTTTTTCATCATTTAATTTTTCAATTTTATTCTTTTCTGCAATCAGTTTTTCTGCCAAAATTTTATATTCTTTAATATTAATATTCAATAAAGCATTGTGTAAATTTTCCTCTGGAGATATAAATTTTAATAATAATTTAGTATTGCTTTCTACTCTATTTTTTAAAGAAACGAATAAGAAAATAAAATTAAAAACAAAAGCACCAACCACAATTAATACCAGAAAAGATAAATCATAAAAAACTGGCATTATAAATTGAGAGCTATATTCCTTTTCTAGTAAAACATAACCAAAAACTTTTTGACCAACTAAAATTTTGGTAATACCAATATAATGGTTATTGGGCAGTTTATATACTTGGCTATTACCATCATCTAGCAATAAAATGGCGTTTTTAAATAGACGCTCTGCCGGAAGTTTTGGTGAAAATTTTACTTCATCAAGCCTTTTCATATCAGCTAAGTTATGTAATTCAAGATTCAATGCATAATTATCATTCAAAAGCAAGTAACTACCAATTTTATCTAGAGTATATTGATCCCTAATTAGTAGATTATTACTAATATTACCGAGTTGATTATTGCTAATATACTCTTTAACAAATACAATAAGAACCCCAAATACTAAAATTTGAGTTAATAACGAATAAAGCATTTTTCTAATAAAAATATTTTTTATATCTTGCATATTACTCTGCATATACGAAGCCAGTTTTTTCAATAGATAAAATCGCATACTGCTTTGATCGATAAAATTTTTTATTTTTTATAAATGCTCCGGACACGCCAGTATAGTCAGTTTCCAATATATGATCGGTATTAAAAAAGTGGTATTTTTTTAATGAGTTCAAAATAATATTCATAGCATCATATGTATATATTGCTAATGGATTAGGAGCCACCGCATAATGCTGCATATATACTTTTTTAAAATCCTTGAGTTTTTGGTTGCTTTTTAATAAGTCTATATTTCTTATCACATAAGCATGCACTATTTTATTATTTAATCGCACAAATACACTTTGATTTATTGAAGATCCAAAATATTCAGTTCCAATAAATACAATATTCTGGTCGTTCATTGTATTTAGTATTTTTGTTGAACTAACTGCGGAGGCAAGAACAAAAACAAAATGATAATGCTTATGCTCTGTTAATTTTTGTATTTTTGATTCTATTTTTTCATCACTTCCCAAAAAATCAAATGTATTATAAGGAATTTTTGCTTGATTAAGTAAAGATTGATAGGCATTCTTATATCTTATTAATGCAGCATCATCTACCTCTGTGACTATTAATACATTACTTAATACTTTGTATTTTTTATGAAGGAAAGCTAACATTTTTTGTGCGTGATAATTATAGCTCGGCATAAAAATAAAAATATTAGAAGGAATCAGATCTGCATTTAGCGAACTAGCATAAGAAGTGAAAATAGGAATATTATTATTTCGCTGTTTTTTTGCAATTAAGAGAAGATCTGACAAATATTCAAATCCAATAATAGCATTACAATGGTCTCGCATCATTTGATCGTATGTTCGAATAGCTGACAAAGGTTTATTGTCAAAAAAATAGGTTTTAATATTAACATTGTGGATTTCCGGATTCTCAATTAATGAAAGATTAGCCGCATTAAGAAAAGCTGTTTTATAATTCGGCAGAAAAGTTTCAACTTTCCCAGTAAGGCAAATATGAGTTAAAGAATCAGCGTAAGCTGTTTGAGAAACGATCAAACTAGTAAGCAATAAAATAATATTAATTAAAGCAGACATATTAGTGTAAATACAATGCAAGCATTGCTTCCGTAGTTGACTTAATTAAAGGCAAACAACTGATTAATATTTCAACTGGAATAGCATTTTGGCTAAGGTCTAGTAGATAATTCACTGTTTTTATAATATCGGAAGTTTGAATCATTTGTTCTGGTTGAAATTTACGCCCTTTAGACATTTCTGTTGCAATCATTGAAGGACAAATGCTTGTTACTTTGACATCATACAAAGACATTTCTTTTGTTAATGCCTCACTATAACCAGATAACCCAAATTTTGAAGCGGCGTATATTCCTGAAAAAGATGCAGCTACTTTGCCACCTAATGAAGAAATATTGATAATATAACCTGATCGCTGTTTTTTCATATGAAGCGCTGTGTATTTGGCCACATAGATAGCGCCGTTTAGATTTATATTAATTAACTCCTGTATTTCCTCATCAGACAAGTCTATTGTTCCTCTTTTTAAAATAGCCGCATTGTTAATTAATAAATTAATTTGCTTATGCTTTTTTATAATTTTACTTAAGCAATTCTCCACCTTGCTTGCCTGAGCAACATCCACAGAATAATACTCAGCATCCCCCCCTTCTTTGGCAATGCTTTTACAGACCGCATCTAAAGCCATCTCGTCTCTTGCTAAAAGAATAATTTTATATTGCATCTTTGCAAGATAAATTGCTAGCGCTTTACCTACGCCTTTTCCAGCACCAGTAACTACTGCAACTTTTTTCATACCACTCATAAGTTATTCTCTCCATATAAATTCATTAACGACCCCACAGAATTTTTGGTTTTCTTCAATATGTGGATAATGCGCTGACTGATAAAATAATGTAATATGCGGATTGCCAAAATCATGTTGACTGCCCATAATGTAATCCTGAAAACCATTAATCCACAAATAAGGCACTGTCAAACTTTCAATCTCCACCAGGCAATTTTTTTCTGACACATAAATATCTTTTCGCACGCTTGATAATACATCGAAATTGATTGGAAGATTTAATTTTCTTTGAACCTCTTGAACTTGCTGACAACGCTCCATATTAGCCCAATAGGCATAAACCCGGCTTGGGTTTTTTTGAAAAATCGGTATTAATTCACCTGTCATTTCCCACAACTTTTCAAAGTTAAAATGAGTAAAATTATCGTACATTTTTTGATAACACACAGGATCTTGAGCTTTCAAAAAATTCATATCAAGCAATAAATTATTTAATCGTGGGGCAAGTAAAGATTTTGAAGTTGACAAAAAAATTCCTGGTGTTTTGCAAGAAAACTTTTTATAAAAATCGCATAATAATTTAGCGCCATAACTATGCCCAACCAAGAGCGCTATGGATTTATTTTGCGATAATAAAAATTGATATATGCCTCTTAAATCTTCTATATTGGTCTGATGCCTTACTTCCTCACATCTATCCGAACGCCCACACCCGCGTTGGTCATATAAAATAATATTGCAATTTAATGTATTAAATAACCCTTCATGGAGTATTAAATATTCCAGGGCAGCTGAATTATAGCCAGGGCCCCCGTGAATAAATACTAAATAAGGCAACCGCTCATTCTTTGTCAAATCTGCCACATATAAAGTCGGGTGAGATAAAATATTTTTTTGATATAATTTATTCACAGATTTCTCCTGAAAGGTATTTAATAAAGTTTATTTTAATATACAAACAAACGTGTTAACTAAAAGCTCACGATCTTTCATGGAGTCAGCAATTAATTGATAAGCCTCGTAAGCGTCCTTCCAAGATTTTTCGCCAAATTTTTCTATGAAGTTTGTTGCATGCGGCTCTTCTTTTAAACTATTGGAGAGCTCTTGATTGTAGCTAGCATAGTTGGCGGTTTCATCTTTGAGATTGATCACTTGAAAGCCAGCATCTTCAATAATTTTTTGATACGTCTTTTCGGAGACAGCATATAAGGTTAAATTTTCCATTTCACACATTTGTAGAAAGCGGGCGCCCCACTTATTATCTACTGGGCTTAACCAATTATTAATAATAAATTTTCCTTCTGTTTTCAGGATACGATGAGCTTCTTTAAATAATGGCGCCTTATCCTTCACATGTGTTAAAACTCCTTTACTGAAAACAATATGAAACTGCTTATTGGCGAATGGTAATCGAGTGATATCGTTGTAAACTTGAAAAGATACTTTTTTTGTCAGCTCAGCAGGGATGCGCTGATTGGCTTCTCTTATCATGGAGGCATTAATATCAATACCAGCAATATTCATCGAGAATTTTTTGGCAAGATAAATTCCCACTCCACCAAGGCCTGAACCAATGTCTAGCGCTGTTTTATGCTCAATATCGACACCTTCAAACATAGAATCAATAGCAGAGGAGCCACCTTCTGACATCATTCCTTTACCATAAACTGCTTCTAAAAAATAGCAATAGTCTAAATTATATTCATCGATTAATTTTTTAAAGTCCGTATTCGACATAATTTTTCCTATTTAAAAAGTAGACACATAAAAAGTGTTATTATCAACACTTATCTTTTCCAATGGCTTCATGTAGCGCTCCCAATCTTGCCCTTTGACTTGCCAATAGGCTTGATGCTCACCAAAATATGGGATTCCTTGTTGCTCAGAGAGTTGATTCATAACGGATAGAGAAACATGATCTGTTTTTGCGAGCTCAGCAAGCATGTCGATATATTCTTTTTGGTGGACCAATAGATGTTTTTTCTGCTGGATTTTATCAATAAGCAAGAAACTCCCTTGCATATCAAGCAAATAAAATTCTTGGACTTGTAAAGTGGCTATTTTTTCATAGAACCAATTAGCGATTGCCGCATTAGAAAAAATAGAAGAACTATCTTCCAACAAACTTAACGTTTTTTTACACAGGTCGATAAAGTAGGTGCGTTTTAATGTGGCCACAGATTCGCGAATTTTCGCTTGTAAGTCCACATCATCTTTACGAAAAAATTGATCGATCAAACCATCGTTGAAGGCCTGGACTGCTAAAGCGGTAGTTCCTTCACCGGTTAATAGAATTTTTTTGAACGGTTTATTTTTTAGTTGCGCTAGCAGTTCTAAACCATTCATCTCTGGCATATGGTAATCAACAATAATGACGCTAATATCGTTATAGCGATTTTTATTTTCTAGTAATGCTGCAATGTTTTTGATATTCATTATCACAGGTTGTTTGTGAAGCCCATCCCATTGGTCACTTTCCATGTCAGTGCTTAACCATAAAGGTTCAATTACATAAGGAGTGTAATTTACTAATGCATTCAAAGCTGCGTTTGGGTCAGAAAAACTTTTTACCGTCGAACCTAAAGTAAAACGCAAACTGTCTGCAACGGCAGTCTCATCATCAACGACAATAATTTGTGTTGGAAAACAACAGCAGGCTAATGGTTCTTTTGTTGCAAGCATTGACAAACCTCTTCTATAAATTATTAATGGCTGCACGAAGCTTTGAAGTGGCTTCTATCGCATGATCCAACATTTTAGGTAACATCAGGAGCAAGTGATCTGATATTTCTTCTGTTCGGAATTCTTTAGGGAGAGCAATATAAGCTTGCGTTAATATAAGTAAAGTTTTTTCTAACCCCTGAATTAACGTATGAATGACCAACAGGCTATTACGCATCGCATGACGCACTTCTGTTTTACCAGGATGAACCGTTTTTCTCGTTTTAGGGAAATTTTCTTTGAGGATGGCTTCAACTGAGCAATTAAAGTAATCACATATGGGAAGCAAGGTATGCACTTGGGGATTTTCAATCGTGCCAACCACCAAACGGTGCACGACGGGTTGTGTCACACCACAACGACGCGAAAGTTCTGCTGTGGTTAAATTGTGTTGTTCCAATAACCAACTCAAATTAGTCGAAAGATGGTTTCTTGCCGCCATGCTTTTTTCTTCCATAAAAATCCATACACAAATATTCAAATGTGAATTTCATTCTATGAGGTCTTCCCACCTGTTGTCAACTCCCCCGCTAAGACCCTATCACCAAATTTTAATAACAAAACCCCCTATCTACCTAAATACACGTTATGCAAAGCTTTACATAAAAATTATTGTGGAAAGTAACCCGTTATGTAAAGTTAGTTACTCAAAGCCTTTAAAGTCAAGGGTTAATTGCTTTAAAACTTTACATAATATCTTTGATAATTACTTTAGAAAAAAATAACAGCTATTAGCAATTTGTGGAAAATTTTACTCCCTCTCTTATAGACGTGATTTTATTTCGTCTCAAAGAAATCATTTGTTTTTCCATCTTCAAAATCTTCGTGTAAAAAAATGTCAATGGCAAAACCACCATCTACTTCAATAATAGAGCCTGCCATGTAAGAAGAAGCATCGGAGGCTAACAAAAGAATAGCGCCATCTAACTCTTCATATTTGCCAGGTCTTTTTAAAGGAATTTGCTGAACAAAATTTTCTCCTGCAGCAGATTCTACATATTGAGCAACGCGTGGAGTGGGAAATAACCCAGGAGCAATGCCATTAACTCGAACGCCATAATCCGCTAATTCATAAGCCATTATTTTTGTTAAATGATGTACTCCTGCTTTAGAAACACAAAAAGGTAAAGCATATTTTTTTGATTGCGAACCTGCAATGGAGCCAATGTTGATAATGCTGCCCGATATATTTTTATCAACCATCTGTTTGGCAACCGCTTGCGATAGAAAAAAAGTACCTTTTAAATTGGTATTTAAGTGCACATCCCAATCTTGTTCGCGGATATCAAAAAAATTGGTGTAGTAAGAAACGCCAGCATTATTAATGAGCACATCAATACGCTGTGTTTGCTTAACAATATCAGCTACTTTTTGTGCATGTTGATCATATTCTCTCAGGTCAATATCTAAAGCAATAGCACGACCTCCATCTTTAGTAATTTCATCGACCAATTGTTTTAATTGGCCAAGTTCACTTTTTAATGAGCTTGCAACAACGGTTGCGCCTACTTTTGCTAAAAGAGTGCAAAAGTGCCTGCCCAATCCCTGGGCTGCACCAGTTATTAAAATCACTTTTCCTGTTAAACTAGTTTGAATGCTAGATGTTTTGTGCATATATATCCTTATTTTCTTCTATACCCCTAACCAGTATCTTCAGTGATTAGGGGCATATAGTCTTATGAAAAATCTTGTTATGGCATCTTAGCATCAAAATAATAAAAACAAAAATAAATAAATTTGGCTCTATGTCGCTAAAAATATTCACTAAAAAGGTAAGTGAGGTGTTTCATATGGCTCATAAGGCTCTACAGGCGCAGGTTCATAGCGAACATATTTTATTGGGGCTTTCTCTAAAATTAATTTTAGTAGTTGATACAATTCTTCTGTACCATAAAGCCTGATTGATTTAAACATTCCAATGCGGCGTTTGCATGTTGATTTTAAAACATCTTCTAAGGCTATTAATGCATCATTCGCTGCGCTAATAAATGTGTTGTAACGAGCAAAATCAGCTGAAATGTTTTGAGTAGAATAAATCTCCCAAAGTCTTTCTAGATTTTCAACAGCGTGGACTATCGGTGTTCTTTTTGAAAAAGTACTAAAAAAGACAGATTGGTAACATGCAAAAATTCCTAACAATTCTCCAATTACCTGGATAAAAGGTGTTACCGAATTTTGTTCATTATGCCTTAGGCCATATCTCGTGCCAAGAGCAAATATAAGCTTCTCAGGATAATCTACCCAGCCATCTTGCCATGTCACAGGGTTTATTAAACGTGGAACGGATTGAACTTTTGTTTTAAGCCCTTTTATGCTTCTGAATAAAGTTACATCAGAGCTTGGTGATTCAACAGCCAGTATTGGCTGCGCTTTTGCAAGCTCATAAAATAAATGTGATGCCAGCATAATTTTGCAAATTTCTGTTCGATCAAGATGTTGAAAAATTTGCACCAATAGCTCAGGAGGCAACTGTGTATCAACAAATTTTACAGTATCAACTGTTTTTATTTTTGGTTTCCCTACCTCCTCTTCACTCATTTCTACCATTTCAATTGCATTACTGCAAGATGCTTCATTCTTGTTAAGCTTTTTATCTTTAGGGGGCATATAAGCTATCTCCAATAAATTAGATGCCCAGTATATATATTGACAACTTATTATAAAATTGAATATTATTCAATTAATATTAACTATTTGTTATATCTATGCATGAACTTGCTTTGATAGAAGCTTTTGTAGCTATTGTAGAAAATGGCTCACAGCTTGCGGCCGCCAATGCACTTGATCAAACAGGGGCCGCCATTAATAAAAAACTCAATAAATTGGAAACCAAATTAGGTGTACAATTGCTGGAGCGTGACAACAAAGGGTCTCAACTTACTCCTATTGGCAACCGTTATTATGAAGCTTATAAAGAAATACTTGAAAAGATATCTGAAGCAGATCAAATTGCTAAATTGAGTAAGGCGAAACCCTCTGGTCGACTTATGGTAAGTACCAATCGTGGAATAGCACATCATTTGATTGTTCCACATCTCAATGTTTTTCTAAAAAAATATCCTGATATTTTTTTGGTTATAGATATTGCTGAAAAACCTATTGACTATATTCCTGGAAAACAAGATATTTTGATTGCACCCGATAATATGATTCATGAAAATTTAGTGCGAAAAAAATTATTTACAACACGCGATATGATTTGCTCCAGCAAAACTTACTTGAAAAATAATAACGTGCCTAAAAAATTATCTGATCTACATCAACTTGATTATATTGGGCAATGCACAAGAGCACCTCTCAATAGAATTCAGCTTGACACCAATAAATGCATTGAAATTAGCAAGCCTTTTATCCGCGTAAATGATACACAAACTGAAATTGAACTCGCGCTTAATCACTTGGGATTTATTTATGTTAAAGAATATCAGATTTTGCCATACTTGAAATCCGGTGCGTTAATTGAGATACTACCGCATCTTAACAAATCAAAGATAAATATTTCATTGTACTACCATCACCAGCAATATGTAGATCCAAAAATACGTGTATTTATTGAGCATTTTTCAAATATAGATATTTTGAAAAATTAGTAAGGGTATTATGTCAAGTTATTGGCTCAAAACCTCTAAAATACAGGATCTCCCCTTTAAAACTTTATTACATAATATCTTCGATAATTGTTCTAAGAAGCCATAGTGACTGCTAGCGATTATAGACGACATGTTTATGCATTTTTAATGGCGAACCACCTGAAATTCTTTGGATATTATGTAAAGTTTTAAAGCAATGAACCATTGATTTTAGTGGCTTCTAGTGAAAAACTTTACATAACAACTTACTTTCCACAATACACGGACAAGATTTGAGGTCTGGAATGCCCCAGCTCCTCGGTGAGCAAAGCTCGCGCGTAATCATCGGCCACTTTTTGTTCCGGCGTTAATTCAGTCAACTTTGGACCTCCGGCAATAGGACACTCAAATCCCGTTAGTGCTTTATAACGTTGCTGAGCATAAGCATGACACAAACCATGAAGATTCTTAAGGCCTGCTCGTTCTGTTTGCTTATCATAAATATAACGCTGTTGAATAAAACTTTTATCTTTTGGAATCAGGGAAGCATGAATATTATTCAAAAATCGTTTCGCTTCATCTAACCAAAAACGTTGCTCTTGTGTGGTAATGGGGACAACACGAGGACGACCTCCTTTACACCAAGCGCCCAATAAATTAAGCCTATCGCTTTTGTCAGCAAGATGGGGTTGGATTTTAATACATTCTTCGCGCCGCAAGCCAAACACGCGTTGCAACTGTAATGAATGATACAAAAAAGGATCACTAATGGAAGAAAAATCTGAATTAATTATCGCCCGATTGAAGGTGGGTTTATAGCTACGTTGGGCAATGCCTAATGCATCATTGCTAGGCAAGAGAGTTGATTTATTGATTGCTTCAAAAAGAAAACGGACAGCAGCCATACGATTTTTAATGGTACCTGTCGAAAGTTTTTGCTCTTGCCAATGCGCAACTAAATGAGTGACATGCTTCGGTTTTAAGAAAAATACATTTGGCATCAACATTCCTATTTTCTGGAGATCATCTGCGATGTGCAATAAGATTTTTTTCCGATCCGCTTGTGTTGCAAATGAACCCACGTTTTTGCGTTTTAATAACATATGGATCGAATGCTTAAATTTCTGCTTTATGCTCATGAAAAACCTCTTAAGTGATAAATTGAAAAAAACAAATGTGCTTATGACAGGCTCTGTTTTGATTAAGTATGGGAAGGGTTTAGTGTTAAGTTCCAATATCCAAAACGAGTTTGAATACCGCAGCCGAAGCCACCAATGGAACAGAGGTACACTTAATCAAAAATACGATCAACATTGCGTTGTTATGAGGATGGAATATTAAAAAATGAAAGATAGGAAAATAAAAAAATGCTCGCTGTCATGCAGACATTTCACAATTTGAATATAAAAAGTTCAATAAAATAAAGAAAATATCACGATGATGTTTGTGCGTCACTATCGACACAACCGATAGTGACGCACAAGCAATTAAGATAAAAATATTTAATAGACTCGCCATTTTTTTATTCATTGTACAACTGGATAACGTTCAAAACGCAAGTTAACAACCCTTACGCAGGCTTAATTTGAACCACACTTTTATGATTAAAAGTGAGAAAAGATAAAATCGGTATTTTAGCAATAAGAATTTTTCTTTATTATTTTGGATCCCTCACCCCATCGCATAACTAGCCTGGCATTCCTCATGCTCGCCTATCAAGGAGTTCTCGCTCGCAAGCTCGCTGCGCTCCTCCTTGATATGCTCCGCGCGGAATGCCGTTTTGTTAACTATGCGATAGGGTAAGAAAAAGTAAAAATATTTATTAATGCGTGTATGGTATTTGACAAAAACTAATCAATTAAGTGATAATTATGAATTAGAAACGAATTGGGAATAAAATGTGGCTTTTGTAAAAATATTACCGCGCATTAGAGGCTCATCTAAAAAAATAAGAGTTTCGTTTACCGGAGATAAAACTATTTATGCTAATGTTTTTCTTGGGAAAAAACTTTTAGAAGAGTTACACTGGGCCATAGATGGCCGAGCTTATCTTTACTTCGACGATGAAGATATCGGGCTGTGGAAGATTGAAAAAGCACCCGCAGAAGAAACGACATCAAGCTTTAAATTGGTTCCGAATAAAAGTAAAACTGTAAGCAAAATTCAATTCAGAGCTCCCGAAAATACATCCATCGTAAAAGATGAGAAAAAAACAAAAGAAGTTGAGTTCGAAATAAGTAATGGATGTATAATCTTAAAAAACGCGATATAATTTGGATTCAAACAGCTTGTATAAGGTTGCTAGCCATAAAATCAGATTAGAGGCCGAGGTTATGGCTAGCCGAGTAAAAACTGATACGGCAATGAGCGCGTACCAATTTTAGATAATTGTAACATAATTATTATTTTCCATTCAGAACGCTCAAATTAAGGGTTAATCCGTTTATGAAAAATGGCATTAAAACTTCGCGCAAAGTTGCTAAATTAGCAGGAAGAAAACTTAGAGACTCTAAATCTTCTTCTGCTATGAAAAGCTTAGCAGGTACCGCTTTAATAAATAAAGAAGCAGATACCAAAAAAAAATCAAAGCGCAAGAAGTAATAACTGTTGCTGGAGAGCTTTCCAGCTCTTCAGCAATTTCTCATTTGAAAACGGTACCCTCCCTATTATTCAAAAGCTAGTATGGCTATTTTTTCTCAATATTTTTCTCTTAACAAAGTGCAAGCTGAATTAGATTTTATTGATATCGACTCAGAAAAAGATTTACCTTTATTCATTGATCCGTACGCTTTATCAATAAGAAATGATGATTGGTCTCAAAAATGCAATCAATATATTGTTTCATTCTTTCAAACTGCTATAGATTATATTCGGGCTGGTAAAGAAAGAGAAGCAAAGAAACTACTTGATAATTTAAGCGAACCTAATGAAACTTGCCTTGGTGTCTCTCGAAAAATACCTAAGGGTCGAGGTGTAAGCGGTAAACAAGCTTTAGATTTATATCAAGCGCTCGCACAAAGTCAGGCTGCAAAAAAAGGTCTTTTATCAGAGCTTGCTGACTGCGATCTATTTGTAGAAGGCATTGGCTATGACAAAATTTCGGATATTACTACAAATATTATTCGTGAATTATTAATTGAATACACTCAAAAACAATGCGGGCTCTATAATATTCCTTTAATTGGGAATGTTGCGTCAGGAAAATTTTGGAACCCGCAAGAAAACAAATGGGCGCAGAGTTATGCTCAGTTGCCTATTATTAATGATAAGAAAATATTACTTGTTCCAAAATCTATTGTGCGTTTTAAGCTTGGGATTGACGGCCAAAGTTATTACAACAATTTCGTACTCAATTTTCTTCAACAAGAAAATTTAAATGCTAATACTAGCTTAGTTCAAGTCCTAAAAAATGGCGAAAGAAAAGTTTTTAAAAAAGACTTAAAAGAAATTTATCCCTATAAAAAAGATTGGCTTGCTGAATTTACAAGCAAAAATCCAAGCGTTCTTATCAAATGTAAAAAATTTGTAAAAGAACAAGAAATGAGAGGCATATTGGATAAACATATCCTAAGCAAGGATTTTAACGAAAGAGCATTCGCTAAATCTTTGACTGAATGCTTGGGAAAAATCTCGATTGGTAGCCGTGCTGCATCGCAATATCATTCGTTTATAATCGGGGCCCTTGAACTTATTTTTTGGCCAAGCCTTATTTACCCTAAAAAAGAGCATGAAATCCATGATGGAAGAAAAAGAATTGATATTAGTTATACAAACAATGCTCTGTACGGTTTTTTCCATAGAATCCATACTGCTCATGATATATCATCAAATTTAATAATGGTTGAATGTAAAAATTACAACGCAGATGTTAGCAACCCCGAGCTGGATCAATTATCTGGTAGATTTAGTCCGAATAGAGGAAAGTTTGGATTTTTGTTATATCGAAAAACTGATAATTATGAGCAACTATTAAAAAGGTGCAAAGATACAGCTGGTGACCTAAGAGGCGTAATTATACCACTAGGTGACGAACAATTAACTAATCTACTTCAACTAATTGCAAATGGTGAACGGATGAAAATAGATGAATATCTTAATTCTCTTTTCGTGAAAGTCATATCATAAAAATAAATAAGCCAAAAACCTGTAGCTAATTTTTAGGTGTACCAAAATTGTACCAAACTACCTTAAACTCAGATAGGTTTTGGTACACTCAGGTAGATTATGAAAATCGCTAAAGCCATACAGAACGCGGGTTTACAGGTATTTTAAAAAATCTCCGAGCCTTTTCGTAATCAGTAGGTCGGAGGTTCGATTCGTCTCTTCGGCACCAATGTTATTAAGGGTTTGCGGGATAATGCAAACCTGATTCTGATACCTGGTGTAGGAGATTTGTAACGTAACCACCACCTTCCTGATGCTCTGCTTTTAAAATACAATTTGTAACACGTTCTGCAGCCCGCTTAAGATGGTCACTACTCAAATGTGCATAACGTAAAACCATTTCATAGCTTTCCCACGCTCCAAGCTGCTGTAACTCTTGTAGCGTAGTTCCATTTTGCACATGCCAACTCGCCCACGTGTGCCGAAGATCATGCCAGCGAAAGTTTTCAATTTTCGCTTTCACCAAAGCTTTATACCAAGCCTTAGTTGTGCATTGAGTAATTGGCTTTCCTTGATAGGCAAAAACGTATTCGGGATGTGTTCCTTTTTGCTGTTGCAAAATTTTCATTGCATCCACATTTAGAGGAACGGCAATAGCCTTCTTCGCTTTTGCTTTATCGGGATGAACCCAAGCATGTGCTCTTGTCATATCAATTTCGCTCCACTTTAATTGCGTTACGTTTGATTGACGCAGGCCTGTTACTAAAGAAAACTCAGTCATGACCGCTAGATGCCTGGGTAATGCAAGCAATTAATTTTGCAGCTTCCTCAGGTTTTAACCAGCGAACACGATGATTTCCTTCTTTACGCAACTTGATCACAGGTTCTTTATCCAGCCAATCCCATTCGCGTGCCGCCTTGCGCAAAATAGCGCGAATGACCGCAAGCATACGATTAACGGTAGCTGGTGCAATTCTTGCCCCCTTCTTGCCCTTTTTACGATGCGTTTTAGCTCGCACAGCGGCAACATGGTCGATCATATCTCTTGTAATTTGCTTTAATGACAAATGTGCAAAATAAGGATCAAGCCATTTCAAATGAGATTTATCATCATCTAAACTGCGCTTATGTGATGACTCATCCAACCAGCGTTTTACAGCTTCTGGCCAAGTTCGTTCAGGTTTCTCTTTCAAGTGTTCTAACTTCCAGAGGTCTGCTTTGAACTGGTCATGAAACTGTTTGGCTTCTTGCTTGTTGGAAGTCCCAGTGCTTCTCTGTATTCGTTGATGGTTGTGCGTAACATCAATCCACCAGACGTTTTTGCGTTTGTATAGTGACATAATGAATTTTCCTCATGATGTGCACCTAACGCGACTTTAGCATTGTTAGTATAAAGTGCACGGAGATATTGAACAAGATCTTCTTCGACAGAAAGAATATTGTTCAGTTGAAGGCGGAGATCATATTTTCAATGTTTTTGATGCGAAAAAATCAACAATGGATGCAGTGCTAGAAAGCACTAGGCGTTGGTTTCAAGCAAACCTTTAGCTCATTAACTCGGTTTTTACCGCATGTAGTATTTCATAAGCTCGTTCTTTTTCCATATAAAATTTGGGATAAGAAAGCGTCATAAACATATTATTGTTTAATGAGGTGACACAAATAAAAAAAGAGTTTTTGCTTTGCATGTGTGCTTGGCAACTGGCAAAAGCATATATTTTTCTTAATCCGTGTTCAGCGGTAGCATAATCAAACTTGCCCATACTACTAATAAAAAAATAGGAGTCTGTTTGTTTAGTGTGTAAGGATTTCAAAAAGCTTTCATTGTCGTTTGCATTCATAAAATCACAAGCACTTTTTAAATTTTCATATGGAATATTGGACTTGACTGTTTTTTTTATTTCTTGCGTAATATGTTTTGACAACCAAGCATTATTCAATTGCTCAGCATCTATTGTCAGATCAAACCACGAAGTCACAAAAGCCAATTCTTTGCAATCAAAATTTTCTCTAACATTAACTCCGATTGTGATACCTATTTCAGTGTCTGTGCCCATGTATTTCTTCATGGCATTAGCTGTTGCGGCGCTTAAAGCACCTGTTATTGTACTCGATTTATTTTTATATTTTTGTAAAATTTTACTGAACTCTTCAGAATTAATATGATCATACGCTGCACCTGTTTCTTTGGAGTTGCTCATGCAACTTGCAGTCCTCTTTGCGTCTGGATATAAATTAATAAAATCTGGAAGTGAATGATTTACTATCGTTGTTTTATTAGCACTAGGAGAAAAACTCAAGGCCAATAAATCCGCAATAAAATAAAATCCAGAAAAAACATCACCTATGATGTGGTGAAAACAAAACAGAATTACCGCTCCCGATTTGCGCTCCAAAATGGTCATTCGTGCAAGACACGCATTCGTCGGAAATGGTTTATTAAGTTCTTCTTCGGCAAAGAGAGACCAATCGCCTCTATCATCGGTTACATACTTAACGGGTATATGGGGTTCTTCAAGAAGAAAAAATTTGGGCTTACTGGAACATACAGAGTAACGCAAAATTGGATTTTTATCCATCAACTGATGAGCAGCAGCTGAGACGGTTTTTTCTTCTAAAGTAGAATCTATTTCTGCGACAAGCAAAACATTATGTGCCGTTGAACGGCTGATAATCCAGGAAAGGTGCTCATTTCGGAAATAAAGAAAAATCATTTGGGTATGACTCTCAACGAGTCAATGCCATTTCTAGTTGAAATTAGGCGATCAAAATTTCAAGTTGCTTCATGCGACTTTTTCCATCGGTACAGCATCTAACTTCAATTCTTTTTTCATCGCTTTTCGAACTTTAGGTAATTTCTTATAACCATTAATCCGATGCATGCTTGGCTCAATATCTAAAAGTGCCGCTGCATACCAGCGTAAGCGCTGTGACGAATTTCTATAATGCTTGACCTTTCCATATTCTGAAGTTCTCCGTGATTTTGGGGCAAGATCATTCCTTATGGCCCCGGTTGAACTGGATCCTCTACCTCTTCGACCACTACTCGCCCCTCCCGTTGTTGCGTAGGCTGTTGATGGGGAGAAGGTGGGGTTACAAGCTCTATACGTTCCGCTTCCAGATGCCCTATTGCCACTACAACCGTGGATGTTGGTTTGTCTGCTTCTTGAGGTGAGCTTCTTTGATAACCACAGGGGCCACACTCTCTTCCTCTTACCGTTGTTTGCTGGGACCCCACTGCAAAATGACTTCCTTTACCCCCACTATCGACGACAAACAAGCTTGGCGTAACTAGTGCTCCAATCTTCATCCTCACATTCGAACCTGGGCGTGGTGGCTCTTGAGCGCCAACTGAACTCTCCCCTGAAGGCGGTAGTAGCTCATTTGCAATGACGGTAGCGCCTCCCGATGTCATCCTTCCAACTTCCATGTCCAGAGATAGTGAGAACCCATTCTGAAGAGGCGCCCCCGTAGTAATAATGGTATTTCTACCCGCAGTAGATGTACCCACTTTTATGCTCATCTTGATGCGCTCGCTGTCAGTTGAAGAACTTTGTGAAAGGGAAGAAGTTGATGGGCCTTCGTTACTGAAAGTAGTCGTCCTCCTTATCTGGGTATTTTGACTTAAATTCTCTTGCCGGGGCCAGGGCTTGTGAGTTTTCTCTACGTTGCCCCAAGTAGATTGAACTGTAGCGCTAGATGCCACGGTGCCTTCAGTTTTGATCGAGCCATTCCTCGATGTGACAGAAGCTCCATCTGCTATATTTCCTTTTACGGCAATATCTCCATTGATTGAATCAATAACTACTCTTTCACCTACATTTCCCTTCACGACAATATGGCCATTGATTGAATCAATAACTACTCTTTCACCCACATTTCCCTTCACGACAATATGGCCATTTTGTGCTTTAATTTGAGTGTCACGGCCGATATCTGCAAATATGGTAAGGGAAACCATACCTTCTAACGTTATCACAACCCCCTCACCGACGCGGTTAACTTGATAATGAGCGTT
This sequence comes from uncultured Gammaproteobacteria bacterium, assembly GCA_964471475.1. GTDB lineage: Bacteria > Pseudomonadota > Gammaproteobacteria > CAISUE01 > CAISUE01 > JAJNBD01. The sequence goes on along the minus strand of CAYYFQ010000006.1, from coordinate 64,963 downwards.
ACCTTTTATTGTCATCTTTTCATCATTTTCAATATCTCGCATTCCTTACCTCTTTATTAAGTTTAAATTATGTTTAATTTCTTCATGTTATCACACTCCTCTGGACTGAACAAAAAGTTAAAGACCCTTTGGAGAAGCTTGTTAAAAAGGCGGTCACCCTGCGATTGATTCGGAGACCCAAGCTTTTAATTTCAAGCCGCGGGACAACAGCTTCTGAGATTATTTCTCAACAGCGCTCTATCTTTTTGGCGATGGCGACAGCTACTGGAAAGAGAAAGTTATCTCCTTTGGGAGTTTTCTGTTCTCCGGAGGTAAAAGCAAGAAAATTAGCCTTTCAGCAATCACATTCAGCCGCTTTAATGACTTGATTTGAATCACGTGGGAAGCTGAAACTAGGGATGTAGAGCGAATGTGCGCGCTACGGACACAGAGACAACTTAATCTATGTTAGTATTAGCATCAAGATGCTGTCATTAAATCAAGGTAATTGGCAATGCTCAGAAAGAATCCTTGGTTAACTTTTTCCTCCGCTGCTCTATACTTTTTCTATGTTGTTCTGCAAATGAGCATCTTCAATACGTTGAGCTCTTCGTTAATACACACGTTTAATCTTTCGCCTACTCAATTAGGCTCTTTATCATCCAGCTATTTTTATGCAGACGCTTTATTTCTATTTCCTTCTGGAATTCTTTTAGATAAATTCTCTAATAAAATTCAACTGCTCGTCACCATGTTGTGCTGCTTCATCAGCGTGGCAATATTCGGACTAGCTAACCAATATAACGTATTAGTTGCAATGCATGCTGTTTCTGGGGTCGCGAATGCTTTTGCGTTTTTAGGCTGTATGCGACTTATCGCCCTTTGGTTTCCATCTCATCGTCATGCGCTCGTTGTGGGATTAATGATGACTGTTGGCTTATTGGGTGGCGTTGTCGCCCAAGCGCCGGTTGTATTTTTATTATCCATCTTAGATTGGCGAACAATCATGCTAATAAACGCTTTTATTGGCTTACTCATATGGATAACGATGTTTGTTTTTATTGTAGATAAAGAAGCTAACACATCAGAATGCAAACAAAAAATTTCTATTCATGATTTCTTCTGCGTATTAAAGAAACACCAGAATTGGCTATTCGGTCTTTATACAACATTCCTGAATCTGCCAGCCATCATATTTGGCTTTTTATGGGGGAACTTATATTTAACGCAGGCTCATCTGTTATCGAGCTCACAAGCTTCTTTAGTCGTCAGTATGATTTTTATTGGTGTCATTATAGGTTCACCAATCATCGGCGCATGGTCAGACTTCGCATATAAAAGAAAACCCTTTATGATTGCTGGCTCTATCCTGTCATTGATTTTAATTTTAATAGTGATTAACTCAACTCATTTAACCTGGCAAACATTAGTGATTTTATTTTTTCTGCTCGGCATTTTTTCAAGCACGCAGATTATTAGCTATACATCTGTTGCGGAAACTAACCCTAAAAAACTTTCAGGAACTGTTATTAGCATCGTTTCAGTTCTGTTGAATTGCTTAACAGCAATTATTCAGCCTTTCTTTGGATGGTTAATAAGTATAAATAACTCAACATTACTCAAAACAACTAGCAGTATTTACTCTCCCCATAGCTATCGTATTGCACTTATCATTATGCCTATCGCTTACGCTTTAAGTTTAGCCATTAGCTTAATCATAAAAGAGCCATATGCGAGTCAAGCTGAAAGCGCTAATTATTAATGGCTTTATTGCATTGCTTTAAAATAAAATATTGCTTTAAAAAAATTGACATCAAATAAAATTTAGCATAATAATGCATTTGCCGAGCGTTATGAAAGGACGTATGGATACCCACAACAAGCGCATGGAAACAGGGTCGTTTCGGCTTAAATCAAGCACCAAACACAATCTGAGTTTTATCGTATAATAATAACTCTAAACTAAACCACTCCTTTTGTGGAAATCATATGGCGAGAGTCACAGGCATTAATCATATTACATTAGCAACAAAAGACTTATCTAAAAGCGTCTCTTTTTATCGTGATATTTTAGGGATGGATTTGGTCGCCATGTGGGATACGGGCGCCTACTTTTTAGCCGGTGAACTTTGGTTTTGTTTAAACGTTGACCACTTACGAGCTGATGAACCTTGGCCTGAATATACGCACATTGCTTTCGATATTTTACCCACAGACTTTGATGCGATGGTAAAAAAACTTGCGGCTCATCAAATACCCATTTGGAAAGAAAATAAAAGCGAAGGTGCTTCTATTTATATTTTAGATCCTGATCAACATAAATTAGAAATTCATGCGACCACTTTACAAGATCGCTTGGTTGCTATGAGAGCAAAACCGTACCCTGGTATGAAACTTACTGATATCCACCTCGAATCTTACAACCCAGAATGACCACAGCTTGCCGCATTAGAAGTTGAAAAAAACGTTATTGCAAAAATATCGATATGATCGCGAAAAATACACACAAGCTAAAACAGAATTTGTACAGCATATTTTAAAATTAGCGGGAGAAACGCTATCACATTCAGCGAACAATCAGCTAAAGTAGATATAGGAATAAATTTATGACAACCATCAAATCTACGGAACGTTTTTCTAATCGAGTAGAAAATTATCTGAAATATCGACCATCTTATCCGCCAGCAATCATTTCATTTTTAGAAAACGCTTGTCATTTAACGAAAACAAACACTATTGCTGATATGGGTTCAGGCACTGGTTTATTAACAGAATTATTTTTAAAAGCAGGCTATGCTGTCTACGGCGTTGAACCCAATAAAGAAATGCGCCAAGCAGGGGAAGCTTACCTAAAAGAATATCCTAACTTTTATAGCATCGAAGCAACGGCTGAAAATACCGACTTACCCAACAGCAGCGTTCAATTAATAGTTGCGGGTACGGCTTTTCACTGGTTTAATCCTGAAAAAACAAAACTGGAATTTCAGCGAATTTTACAAACAAACGGATTTGTGGCTTTACTATGGAATGTACGCAATTTAGCTTTTCCACTCATGCAAGAATATGAAGCTTTAATCTTAAAATATGGTACTGACTATCAAGAGTCAGGGGCAATGCAATTTAATCATAGTGTCGGCGAAGACTTTTTTGCACCGCATGTAATGCATACTGCCTCTTTCGTTAACCAACAATTTTTTGACCGAGAAAGTTTTCAAGGCCGCTTATTATCCGCATCCTACGCATTACAACCGAATGATACTGGCTATGAAACTATGATCGATGCATTAAATCAAATCTTCGATCGTCATGAACAACGGGGGAAAATTTGTTTTGAATATGAAACAAAAATTTATTACGGGCAATTGGCGAAATGAATTTGCACAAAATCAGCATTCAAGTAAAACCAAACGCTAAACGTAATGAAATATTAGACTGGCATTATCAAGGCAAAATTAAATAGGTAGAAAGGTAGTAATGAAAAAATATATTCATTAGCTCAATTTCATCAGCGGAAATATTATGCTCAACGAAAAAAAAGTTTACGACGTATTAGCGAAAATCGAATCCATGAATGAAACGTGGTCAACGGAATTAACGGAAGAACAAGACAAACAACATTCCTTTGGTCGTATTCGAACCCAAAATAACATCCTCAAACTATGGTCTGTTGGCCACCAAACCGGACAATTATTAAAATTTTTAGTCATTGCTTCTCAGGCTAAAACCATTTTGGAACTCGGTTGTTCATCCGGCTATTCGGCACTTTGGTTAAGCTTAGGCGCTGCCATAACGGGCGGCTATGTTCACACTACTGAAATTTTTGATCGAAAAATTGCATTAGCAAAACAACATTTCAAAGAAGCAGGCGTAGAAAATTGTATTCACTTACATGAAGGTGAAATTACAAGTACATTAAAAAATTGGCAGAGCGGACTCATTGATTTTGTATTAATGGATGCCGATATCAGCAATTACGTCACTTATTTTGATTATCTTTTACCGCTGTTATCACCCCATGCGATTATCGTGGTGGATAATGCGGATACGCATGAAACGTATTTGAAAGATTTTTACAAAGCTGTTCTCGAAACAAAGCAATTTAGCATTGATAAATTATCCGTTGATCATGGGTTATACTTAATCGCAAAAAGAATGAGTAAAAATGGATGAGCTCGCAACGCATTCACTCCATCGATATCATCCGCGGCCTTTGCATCATAGCCGTCGTTTTATTGCACATTAATATTCGCCTTCATGTTGATCAAAGCAGCTTAGCTCAAGCGCTCCCCACCGCTTCTCTCAAAGTTTTATTATGGAGTGGCTATTATGGCGTGATCATATTTTTTGTGGTATCCGGTTTCATCATCACCAGCACTTCCATTAAACGTTGGAGGAGCTTAACTCACATTAAATCACGTGAATTTTACTGGATTCGATTCGCGCGAATTATGCCGCTTTTATTAGGTGTCATCATCATTATTTCTTGCTTGCATGTAATGCATGTCGAAGGTTTTATGTTGAAATCGAATCAAGCTACCTTAGCTGAAACGATTTTTTCTGCACTCACTTTTCATCTTAATATGCTGGAAAGAAAAACGGGACACTTACCTGGCGTATGGGATGTGATGTGGTCTTTATCCGTCGAAGAATGTTTTTATTTCTTTTTCCCGATGATTTGCCGTTTTGTTAAAAATGAACGTTGTTTCATTTTGCTCATGCTCAGTTTCGTGATGATTGGCCCGTTTGCACGCTCTTATGGAGCTGATGATATTTGGCAAGATCATAATTATTTATCGTGTATGGATGGCATCGCTTTAGGCTGTTTGGCGGCCATATGGGCCAGCAAAAAATCATTTGATACAACGCAACTGAAAGCCATGTTATTCTTTGGCCTAGCGGCAATGCTATTTTTTATCGTCGCTCGCAAAACCGTGTTTGACTTAGGCCTAACAAAATACAGTTTACAAGTCACGCTGTTGGAAATGGGAACGGCTTTTGTATTAATTTCTCTATACCAACGCTACACCAGAGGGATTAATCAGATACCTAAATTAACGCGATTTTTTTGCTGGTATGGCCGGCACAGTTATGAAATTTATTTAACGCATATGATTATTCTCATTCCATTAACAGCGACATTTTTTGTTCAACATATCAGCACACTCTTTTTGCCATTTTGGTATTTAGCCCTTTTATTCGTTTGCGGAATCACTGGAGATCTGGTGGCTCGTTATTATTCGGAACCGCTCAACAAAGCATTAGCGAAATTTTATTTTGGAGGCAAAAAACAGGATAATCTCTCTGGTTAGCTGGTAAGGCTTCTGACAATACCTGTTTCAATCCATCGACCCATCCAACGTGGTGATGTTTAAAATACCAATAACCTTGAACAACCATTCAATTATATTTTTTAAACTAAGGCTATTCGGTGAAAATACCTGTTTTCGGGCAATTACATATCAATTACATTTAATGAACATCTAGAACAGTTTCATAAAGAGGAGGTTAATATGTCGCTTATCAGTGAAGCCTTCCGATGCGGATTAATAAAAGCTATTGAGGAAAGCAAGACATCCCTTACCAAACCGTGGGAGCTACTCCTTGCGGAAACAGACACCTTTCAAGACGCTTTGGACTTATATGTTGCCTATTATCACTCTTTAGAAACACCTGCTCAAAAAGAAGAAATGTCAGCCATATTTTGCGAACAATTAGCTGAGCAAAATTTTGCAGATGAGGATGTTGCGCATGTACGGCAGTTCATTGCGAAAATACTTAATGATGCAAATATCCCAGCTTTATCGGTATCATGGCACACATCAGCCACGAGTGCTACTAAGACATTTGCAGCGGGAACCACTGACAAATTGAGCCCAAAATTAGTTAACACTGAAACGCTTTTTCCAGTCGCTTCTTTAAGCAAACCCGTCTCTGCGGCTATCGTATTAGATTTGATTGAACAAAGAAAATGGGATTTGGATACTCCACTTGCTGAGATTGCTGATTATGGTCCTCCCGAGCTTAAACGGGATCCTCATTATCAAAAACTGACCACACGCATGGTGCTTGGGCAGTGCTCTGGATTGCCTAATTGGTTTTACTTCAACGCTGAAGAAAAATTTATCGCTGAGCCTGGAAGTGAATTTAAATATTCCGGCATTGCATTTGCTTTTTTAAAGGAAGTCATTGAAAAAACTTTAGGAGAACGCTGGGAAGCCCTAGCACAAAATTTCTTTGCTAAAGTAGGCATGCAAAATTCCACTTTTAAACCATTACCAGCGAGTCATTTAGCTGGAGCAAGGGAGGTTGCACCCCCACATAACGCAGAAGGAGCCTCTCCCATTCAAGCAGCAGAGCCTATGGATTCACCTGAAGTGCCAGCAGGCTCTTTATTGACGACCGCAAACGATTATATGATTTTTCTACAATATTGCTTGAATAACGATTATCTTAAGTCAACATTGTTAACAGCCATAGAAGATTTCCCCTATGCTCCTTTTGCTGAAAATCAAATTAAATGGGGATTGGGTATGGGTATTTTTGCGGATGCAGAAAGAACAATTGCTTTTCATTGGGGAAATAATAAAGAAATGGAAAGCAATGCTGGCGCCGATGCTTTTTGTGCTATTAACATGAGAACCGGTGATTCAGTCGCTTGTTTCATTAACTCTGTCAATGGCCCAAATGTGTTCCAACAGTTAGTCAATCCGGTTGTCGGAGACATGACATTTGTTTTCCGTTGGTTGGCCACCTACTGTAATTTTAAAGCGGAAAAAGAACCTAAGGACTCTGACTCAATAGCCGCCCTCTTCCCATTAGTCAATTCAGTAGCAGCAAAAAGTCTCGAGCAAAAACCTCTTGAAGTGAGTCAGCTTCGATGCAGACTATAGCATTATCAACAGCCCAATCCTTGCGTTGCGTAACAGCAACTTCATAAAATGATTTTAACATTATCGTGATATGATACTTTGGTCTTCAATAACACTTGATTCTTATGCCACATTCTTCACCCAGCATTCGACTAGCTAATATCCATGATCTTGAAGCGATTGTTTCGCTACTCGCGCATTACCGCAATTTTTACTGCTGCCAAAATGGATCCGAAGAAGCACTGAAAACGTTTATTGAAACACGATTACAACACAAAGAATCGGCTATTTTATTAGCCTTCCTTGAAAATAAAGCCGTGGGTATTGCGCAACTTTACCCTTGTTTCTCCACGTTAGGATTAAGCAAAATTTGGATCTTAAATGATTTATTTGTTGAATCAAATTATCGAGGCCATAGAATTGGAAAAGCTTTGATCAATGCGGCAGTAGCGTTTGCCAAAAAAGAAGGCGCTAAACGTATTGATCTTAAAACAGAACACGACAATCACACAGCAAAGGCGCTATACGAAAAATATGGATTCCAGCGTGATGAAATCTACGATCATTATCGTTTTATTATTGAGTAAGTTATGTTTAAAAAATTATTTTTGTCTGGTTTATTTTTAATACTGATTCTATCAACATTACCATCCTTCGCTGAAGAAAAAATGCTTTTTGCGGTGGATTTGATTCGTCATGGCGATCGTGCGCCACTCACCACTTTACCCTGTGATCCTGTTGCTTGGAAAGAAGCACCTGGCGAACTTACGCCAGAAGGCATGCAGCAAGAATTTTTGTTGGGGAAAAAGTTACGCCAAAAATATGTGTATGGCTATCATCTCTTAGATGAGAATTATGACGCTAAAACCATATATGTTCGTTCGACGCAGACGAATCGTAGTTTGATGAGCGCAGAATCATTTTTGTTGGGTTTATATCCTTTAGGAACTGGTCCATTCCTCCAACAAGATCAAACACCTGCGTTACCCATGGCTTATCAACCCATTCCTATCAATGCCATTCCTATTGAAGATGATGACTTGCTCATTGTTAAGCCTAGTAAAAATGTCTATTTTTTAGCCAAAAATTTTATAGCATCTTATCTGTGGTGGCATGAAAAAAGTCAATTATTAAAAACAAAAATAGAAAGGTGGAGCGTTCTTAGCGGGTTTCCTATCCACAATGTACTGCAATTAGATGCGCTTTCGGATGATTTATATATACGCCATCTGCATCATCTTCCTTTTCCCAAAGGTATAACACAACAGGATTTCGCTGACATGATGGCTTTAGATGATGAGTACTATGTTCATCGATTTAATCAACCTGGCGTCTCCTCTCCTGTTGGGCATCGATTTCTCAAATTCATTGTAAATAACATGGAAGACGTTGTTGCTAAAAAATCCCCATTAAAATATGTTTTATTCTCAGGGCATGATGCTTCTATTCGAGCGGTCATGACAACGCTGGGAGCGCCGTTAAAAGAGTTTCCGCCTTATGCATCTGATCTTAACTTTGCTTTGTTTGAAAAAAATGCTCAATACGAAGTGAGAGTTTCTTACAACGATCAACCCGTGAATATTTCTTTTTGCGGTGATTATTCGTGTTCATTAGCGCAATTTCATGCGCTGGTTTTTTCTTGAAAACTTGGAGAAATTTTATGATTAAATCCATTGATAACTTCTTTTTACCAGCCCATGATTTGAAAGCATCTAAAGCTTTTTATGAAAATATTTTAGGATTAAAAACAAAATTTGATTTTTCTGAACGAGGAATTACTGGGTTAAAGATTGGTAATGAAGAGCCCGCGTTAATTCTTAAAGATCAGAAAAAATTTCCTCAGGCTAAGCCAACTATCTGGTTTGTTATTGATGACGTACAAAAAATGTATGAAGAATTAAGCGCCAAAGGTGTTAAATTTCTCTCACCACCTTTTGCTATTAATCTTGGCATAGCTGTCGAATGCGAAGACCCTGCGGGAAACCGCTTGGGATTTACGAGCTATCAATAAAAAAAGCATTAGCAAAATTTTTTAATCGATGAGACTTATGACAAATAATCCAATGCTAGATACACATAAAGCATGCGATAAAATATTACAATTAAAAAGCAGTTATGCAAAACCTATCCGACAAAGGAATTCCCGATTATTTTGGATAATGGCCCAATTCACAAGAGCAAAAGTGTCAACCATTTTCTTTAAAAGAAAGATTGTCTTATTAATATTATTTTGTAGCGCTATAAATACAGCAAGTGCTTACCCCGTACCCTCTTCGACACGAACAATCACTTATCTTAATGAACAATTTAAAACTCATGATGGTTTAATTTTACACGGTCATTTAGCCATTCCCGTTGGTAAAAATAGACCTTTTCCTTTAGTCATCATGTTGACTGGTAGTGGTAATGTTGATCGCTACGAGAATATTCCTGGATCGTTAACTATGGATGGAAAAACTACTTTATTTTTTAAAAATATTGAGCGGGGATTAGTACAACAGGGCATTGCAGTTTTTATGTATGATAAACGAGGCATAGTAGTTACCGATAATAACTTTAAAGAAAGTAAGACTACTCCTGATTACGAAACAGCGGGTGCAAAAAACCTTGCCGCTGATGCAATCGCTGCATTTGATTTTGCGAGTAAACTTCCTCAAATTAACTCTACACAAATTGCTTTATTAGGCCATAGTGAGGGAACCATTTTAGCTCTAAAAATCATCGAGCAACGTCCGCAAGTAAAAGCACTATTTTTATTAAGTGTTTTTAATCATTCCTTAAAAGAGATTATGTCAATGCAAATGATTTATCAACGATTAAGGTTATTTAATTTATTAAATACTGCACAAGATGACACATTGACTGCATTTCAATATCAGTCGTTTGCTAAAAAAGCAGGTAAACGATTTTTAGTGGAAAATCGAGATTGGAATCAGTTTTATCAAAAGTACACTCAATTACACCAGCCAGGAAAAATTATTAAAGCAGAATACACCTACATCAATGAGCAAGTATGGTTGAAATTTCAAGCTGATGTTGGAGATAAAAACAAGCCATGGAATCCTCCACCCCATTATCCTCCAAGGATTTGGTTTAAAGAATATTTTTCTGAATCCGATTATCTAGCACGACAAGTTAAATTTTGTAAGTTAACCTATGTTTTTCAAGGTGAACTTGACCCAGAAGTACCCTTTGAAGATGCTTTAAGGTTACGTAATAGTTGTACAGCAGCGGGTACGCAGCTTGCTTCTTTTAATCACTATCCACAATTAGGCCATTTCTTTTCGCCGTATACTGGTTACAAAAAATGGCATTATACTATGGGACCCATGGAGCTTACTGTTACTCATGATATCATCAATAGCGTGACTAAAACTCTCAAAAGTTCTAATTTATTACTTTCGAAATCTGGAGGAAATTCCCAACTAGATCAGGCCGCATAAAAATTATCGGGGTTGCTAGCCTCATCTAGACCAAGAGTATAGTTTAGTATTAAACTTCTTCCATTATCTTTTGTTATCAATCTTAAGTATGGCTGTGGAATGCGAAGATTCATCGGGAAATCGTTTGAAGGTTACAATCTATAAATGAGATTTTTTATGTCAACAACAATCAAACTAACCTCTCAAGATAATCACACTTTTCAAACTTATTTTTGCGAAGCACATGAAAAAACAGCAAAAGCGTCCCTCATTATTCTCCATGAAATTTTTGGATTAACACCTTTTATTCGTTCTCTTTGTGAATATTGGGCAGCGCAAGGTTATCATACGCTTGCACCATCGCTTTATGACCGGCTTGGAGAGAATATTGTCTTTTCCTATAGCGACAAAGACTATGGAAAAGCACTTGCCACAAAAGAGAAGCTCTTAGAAAAAACTAATGGGGATAGTGAACTCTATTTACCACTGTTAGACATAGATGCCACAAAAAACTATTTACAAAATAGATACCATTTTCCTGTAATGATTCTGGGATTAAGTTTTGGTGGAACTTTAGGATGGCTTGCGGCGGCCCGATTAAATGGGATAGCGGCCATATCTGCCTATTATGGAACGCATATTCATTTGTTGAGTGAGGAGCAACCTCGTTGCCCCATTATTCTTCATTGTGCGGAAAAAGATGATTTACTTCCTCTTGATGCTATTCAATCTATAGCGGCCAGAAATCCCTTTGTGGAAATCCATACCTACCCTGCAACTCATGGCTTTCGTTGTTCAACAATGGAAAAGTTAGCAGATCAACAATTTTGCAAAGAAGCCTCTTTGGAAGCAGATAAAAAAACGGATGCCTTTTTTAATCAAGTGATAACACACTTCGAAGATTTAAGCACACAATCTAAACGTTAGGCCGAATCATCTCAAAAACATCTTTTTCAACTTTCACATAATCGTTATATCCTAAACGCGCAATCGGTTGAAGCTTAGCTATATCAATACGTCCTTCTGTCATGACGCTTGGATCAACATGAATGCCTAACACTTTTCCAATCACCATTCGGTTAATAATATCTTTTGAATGGGTAGGAAGTTGTACGGATGAATAATAACTACACTCGAGATGCAGCAGAGATTCTTTAACACGAGGGACTTTGATAAGCGCCGAAGATTCTGGCGTAACGCCTGAAAATTCAAACTCATTTTGATCGCGGGGTAAATCCGCAGACGACACGTTCATTGCTTCTCGCATATGATAGCTCACGATATTCACCACAAACTCACCCGTTTCTTCAATATTTTTTAAGGAATCTTTGGCATCACCTTCGCTATGCGCACCTGTCGTCGAAAACATGATCATGGGAGGCTCATCCGATACCGCATTAAAATAACTAAACGGTGCTAAATTTAAAACGCCTTCTTTACTAATGCTACTCACCCAAGCAATGGGTCTAGGCACAATGCACGATTTAAAAAGGCCTCGCGGCAGTTCTAAAGCAGAATAAAACATAAACTATCCTTTAAAAAATTTAAGATCACCATTTCATCGTTAAAATTTTGTCGGTCACCGCTTTTGCTAATGCCGATAAACTTTCTCCTTTAATATGTACACCATCCGCGGGGTCAACCTCAACTAAAGTGCCCGCATCAATAAATGCACACTGCTCTTTTTCCGCTAATTGCTGATACGCAGCCGGGATTTCTTTTGACTTTTGAATAGAGCTTGCATCAAAGCAATTACCAGAATAACCAGCTGCTTCTGGAATCAGTGGTGCGGGGGCTATAAGAAGCACTTTTGGCGCTTGAAAATTTTTACCTAAATGACTTTCTTTCACATAGTGAACCAAGGATTGCATGCCTTGTACAATATCTTCTACCGAAGCATTAAAGTTAAAATCAATGCGTGTATCATTGGTTCCTAGCATAAAAATCACAAGATCGAGTGGATAATGCATTTCTAAAATACCCGGAAGCGTAGCTAAACCATTACGTGAAGGACGTGTCTTAGGTTTCTCGTCAAAAGAAGTATTTCGCCCATTAAGATTTTCTTCAATGACATAATAATCACTGCCAAGAAGCTTTTGTAAAATACGCGGCCATCTTAATGCAGGTGGTAATCTTGTCTGAAGCTTATAGGTTTCATTAAATTTCCCCGGAATTAATCCCCAGCTATTAGAATCTCCATAACATAATATGTTTTTCATTTATAAAAACCATTGTTTGTTAACTATATTCAAAACCATGTCAGTTAAAAGAGTAAGAAGTCATAAATCTTTAAATCTTGAGATAAGTGCTACAATACAAAAAGTCTGTTCGAACTATAGGCTTGCTTTCCAACACAATAGTGGATACAGGAAAATATCATGCGAAAAATTATTTCACTCTCATCTGTTTTAGCGCTATTATTGATTACCTTCCACGCTGCCTTTGCCGACGAATTCACAGTGCAGAAGACAAAAAACACCTCGGAGGGCTCAGCAACCATCACTGTCTCTGCCAACAAAGAGTCTCCAGACTCAGTTTCTCTCTCTCGTCAAGTAGAGGCCACTGGCAACAATGGAGGCACCTATACAAGCATGGCAAGTACCACAGATAACAATGGCACTATTTCCCACGATGCCGCTAGTGAACTAACGAAAGACGGAAATCCCGTCTCCTCCAAGGAATCAGCCATCACGATTCACGCTAGATAGTAGATTCATTTATGCTTTTTATGAATCGCTTGAGTATTCGGCGTGACCTTAATACTCACCTGGCCGGGCTGAATATTTTTCAATAGCAATATTTGAGGGCCCGCGGGCAATGGAACAACCAACGTGCGACCTTGAATATATTCCACCTTATAGTTTGTCCCATAAATGGCTTGAGGCAGAAAAATCTGCGTGCTTCTTTGCAGATCATTCATTCCAGTCGTGTAGCTCATCGTAAATGCATGCGTAAGGCGATCATACGCAAATGTAAAACTATGACCTGAAATGATTTGTGGATAAGGTCGCGTTAAGATATTCAAACGATCTGTATTGACATTTCCTGGTGTATCAAGGGGCTCATTCATATTCATAACAATTCCCTGCTTGGTAGGGTCTGGCGCTCCTGGCACAAATTTGTAAATAGGATTGTTAGAGTATGCCCAATAGGTCCAAGACTGTGCCGTCGTATCTGCTTGTTCAGCAATATCACTCACGGTAATCGGCCCATTCACCCCACCAAATTCAGACATTATTTGCGGCAATCCACCGGCAGCGGCGGCATAAGTAGCGGCACTACTAAAGGGAGCTGTTGTGTCATTGGTGTCGTAATTATGGTAACTAAGCACCAAATTACTTCCTGTAAAAGTTGGCAGTTTAATGGGTGAACCATAATCCACAAAAACCACTGGCTCAAAAAGAACTAATGCATCCGGATCTGTTCGATTAATCACAGGAATGACTTGTTGATACAGTGTTGCCAAGGGTTGCCCCGATTGCTCAAAAACAGCACAACCATTCGCGAAAGCAGTGGGAATTCCAAGACTATCAAACGCACTCGCACAGTTACGCCAATTCATCCCTGGAAAGGGCTCATTCATGATTTCATAACCTATCAGACCTGGCGTCCCTTTTAATACTTGGACAGTGTGCTGAACCATGGCCGTATAATTACTTAACAACGTACTGCTTGACCAAAAACCGGTATAGTTTTGATCAAGATTTGTAGAAATCGGATTAGCTCTATCGAGGAAATAGGCTCCGCCCCAAAGATTATACGGAAAACCCACATTTTTATATCCGCTTGGCGCCGTGTTTGTCCATGTAGGCTCGCCCAAACCGACTGTGCGGCCTGTGCTATCAAGCTGATTACTATAAGCATCCTGATGGAAGTCAATAAAAGTATAAATGCCTTGATTAGCTAATGTGATTATCGTTTGTTTAATATTGTTTAAATAGTTATCATCATACGCAGGGGCTTGGCCTGTCTTTGCTGCTGTAGGTTGTATCGCTGCCCAAAAAACGCCTAGCCTTACCAAATTAAAACCATGTTGTTGTATAAACTGAGCCTGCGTTTGATTAAATCCAATCTTTGAAGGCTCATAAGAAGGCGGGGATTTATTCATTTCATTCACCCCATGAAAAATAATAGTTCGCCCATCGTTCTTCAAAACAAAACCAACGCCATTAACGGCTTGAACTTGAGGCAATGCCACACTCAATTGAGATAACCCTAAAAAAATAAATACGGCGGTGAGTTTTAATAAAGATTGTCGAATAGTAACTTTCATAGTACATCTCCTTATGCTGAACTATTGCGGGGCGATATTGAAAAGAAGTACTAGAGCACCTTCCTCAATAACCTAATATCAAAATCATACGTGGTTTGAAATAGAAAGACAATTTCCATGAAGCATTAGCGAAATTTTCTTCCCGACGATATTTTTTTTGTCACCGTCACTATACGCTCTATTTGTTTATCATTCAATCGAGCACCATTAATCCCACATTGACGTAGCACTTTAAATTCACATTTCTCTAACAGGGTTTAAACTCCGTATTGTATCTGGCATTTCATTAATACAGGACTAATAATTTTTCGTCTTTCGGAAAAAGTATTTATCATTTTAAGTACTCAGCTAATATTTCTTGTTAATTTTCTTCATTTTCTTTTTTTGAGTATCTCTTACTTTAATTGCATTCTGACTGGAGCCCTAGCGACGGAGGCGAGAAACAACCCCATCCTCTTCAACTAATATTTTTGGTACGTTTTTATTTTTAATATAACCCATATGCATTTCTGCTAGCTCTTCAAGCACTTGATTGATATTAGGGCGTGCATCGGGATTTCCATCAACCATTTTTAAAGCAAACTGATGTAAAAGCGAACGCAGTGTACGATTCCGAGCGAGATAGCAAGTGGTTTTCTGATCTTCTACGTTTCTTTTAAACAGTTGGCCTTGTTTTAATTTTCTTTCAGACGCAGAAGGACGTATATTTTCTTCTGTAGAAGGGTAGCATCTAATTGAGCTGTAGGTATAGCCCAATAAACCTTACTGAGGTCAAAGTAATCGACCAAAAAGCAGGATCTATTTTCCATTTGGACTAATTGATACCATTTGTTAGTCGTTTTATCAAGTAAATAATAAAGAGTAACCATGAGTATTTATTCCAATTATTATATATTTTATTAGCTAGCCTAAATTTTGATAATGACATTTTTAGGCATCTTTTTCTTAAATGATATTTTTCTTAGTTTTTTTATAGACAGAATAACATGTCTCTGCACTGAACAAAAATTTTTAGTGCGCGCTAGTTTTTGCGATCATCATTATAACGCTAAAGCTATGAGCCCGTGTATTCAAAAAGTTATAACTCCCAATCAAGTAATCGGAACAAATATGTTAAAATCAGCAATACTCTTTTTTCATCTGGGGAATAACTATTATGGCGGTCACCGCTAATTTTTTGGCGTCTCATTGGGCACGCGTTGTCGCTGGAAATTTTCACCCTGAAAATCTCCCTGATTTATTTTTGGGGCGTGTAGCGGCTTTCTTTCGATTGGCAGATTCTGCTTGGCAATTAGGCAAAGCGCTATTAAAAGTTGGACAACATGGAGAAGCGCAAGTTTATTTGCATCAAGCCGAGGTAAGCTATCGTTTACTGGGCAAGCTTGATAAAGCGGAGAGAATGACGCAAAGATTATCCGCATTGAGAGGTTTTTCATTGAGCGCTCCACAGCCGAACAGAGATCTAAATCTTGGTAATACAAGCGCTCCTGCACCGTTGTCTTATACGGCTTAAAAACAATTGTCTTTTTGCTATCCTTAGTATTGCCTACCGTAGGTTTATGCATTGAGATTTCTTCCCCTATTTGGAAATCTACTTATTATCAAGCCATTCCTAGTTTTCATTCGTCATGAAAGTTTGATTCGAAACTAATTTTGTCAGATTATCGCGAATATTTTCTGCACAAAGCGTGGGCATCGCAGAAGAGCAGCTGGTAATTCATGGTAATAAGCCTCGACCTGCTACCCCGCGTTGCGATTTTTGACAGTTGATATCGGTTATACAGGTCGTAATATTCTGATCACCCACCACACTGGTAATCGACTACTGCGCTGCTTGAGAGTTCGGGAAAAATTTCACTAATGTTGTGTTGCTGGAATTATTCGGTGCTGCAGAATTTGAATCTAAATCGCGATTCAACAGATAGTATTCAAAGTTTTATTGACACATGGCGTTCGGAGAATAAAATCCCTGCCGTTGCAGTAGCTGTTCAAAAACCACATCAATCTACTCAATATTTTTTCAGTGGAACAACCACTCAAGAAGGAAACACAAAAATCACCGCAGCTAATATCTTTGGCGTAGGTAGTATTACCAAAACATTTATTACCGCCACTATTTTGCAATTACAGCGGTCACATCAACTCGCCCTTGATGACTCGATGAATTAATATTTTCCTGAATATCCTCGATGGGGATCCGTAACAGTCCGTCAACTGTTAAATATGACGAGCGGCATTCCTAATTTCACACAAACCATACGCTTTAAAAAACTCATACAATCTCAACCCACGGCTTATCATTCTCCTACTTTTTTTGTAGATATGGCTTATGAAGAAAAAGATGAGTTTACCCCGGGAAAAGCCTGGTCTTATTCCAATACCAATTATTATTTATTAGGAATCTTAATTGAAAAAGTAACGCATCACACCCTTGCGGAAGAATTTAATCAACGTTTTTTCAAACCACTGCATCTCAATCACAGTTATTATTCAGCCAGCAACTATTCGACCAAAGTACAAAATCAAAAAGCACACCCTTACTTTAACAACCAAGATATGAACGATGTAAATCCATCTTATTATGGCCCGGCAGGGAGTATGCTCATGAACACTACTGATCTTGTCATTTGGACCCAAGCTTTATTTACACCTGGAAAAATATTATCGCAAGCGTCCATTAATCAACTGATGACAACGGTTCCTGTTCCACGCACTCCCCCTAGACCCGCCGGTTCCCGTTATGGATTAGGTATATTTTCATTAGAAATCCCCGGCTATGGTTTAACATGGTGGTATACCGGTGTTGTCGATGGATATAGCAGTCTCTTTATGTGGATTCCTGGTAGAAAAATAATTCTTACTGCACAAATTAATGGGTGGGGAGGAAACAATTTTGCTTTACTCATGCCTGGGCAAGTTTTTACAAATACCCTTTTACAAAAAATACAAAAACCATCCTAAGATGAGACATCCACGCATTAAACTCAATAAAAAAGCAGGTACAAAAAAATTTAAGTATGGCCTATAAATTTACAGCGCGCTGAGCAATCACCGCCGCGGCTTTTGCATCATTACTCGCATTCGTTGATCCCTCAATAGGAAATGCCCCAGCCCATGCAACGGTAACAATCCAACAAATAAGGAGGGAATGCAAGTAATTTTCATTTGATAACTCACGCTAATCATTCAACTCTGGCACTTTAATTTTCATCATTTCATTTACCACCATTTCTGCCGCTAAAATTTCGCTAATGCTTATAGTGAATGGCAGCGATAATAATTTGAAAAACTATATTATAATGAAACTACAAGCAAATCGGCGCAATCTACGTGCTATAAACCCACACGTGGATTGCTCGTTTTGCCTTTTTAATTTGCTTCACTCGTATTTAGCTTCTAAACACATAACATAGCGATTACATAATAGAACAACGTTTATTAGACGCTTGAACCAAAGGTTTTTCTTTCTCTTGTTCGCAAGTAGTCACAAATGTAGTTGTTTGATTAGCATCCCATCCAGTTTTACGATAAGTTGTTGCAAACAAAGCGGCTTGATCAAATGTTTCAGATACAAGTCGTTCGTATGTTTCCTTATTATGATTTAATCGTGTTGGAATGTCATCATTGGCACTGCCGCCTGCTTCTGCATATTCAGTCAATTTTTGCGCATAACCAGAGGCGATTTGTTTGTAACCCAGCGCTAAGCGATATTGAAAAATCGCATCTTTCTGAGTCAGCGCTGTTTGACGCAATTCATCAAATACATTAGCCGCATGAACTTTATCATCAGCATCAAAAGTCGCATCGAGATTTTCAGCTTTTGCGATGATTGTTTTAAGAAGATTTTCACAAGCTAATTTTCGCAAACGATCATCTTCTAAATAGATAATGGCCAATTGATATAAATTTTGAGCCGCATTCAGATCTTGAGCGCAGACATTTGGAATGCTTGTAGAAAAAGCATTTGCTAACATCAATAATGTTTTTCCATGAGTTTTTGTGCGTTGAGTAAAAAAGTCAACGCAGCTATTGATATGACCTGCGTTATTCGAAAGTGGTCCGCGAATCGATGCGGATGGCGCAACACCATCCCAGGCACGTTGATACGCCTCTTTTGCTTGAGCACTTAATTGAGCGATTTGATATTTATAATCTTCTACCGCTGAGTCTGCAATAGCCGCTTCTGCTTCACAGTGAATGGTAATGAGTGAAGTTTCTGGAAGACCATCAGCGAATACCACTTCGCGCAAATAACCCTTGTTATCATCCACAAAAATAAATCCCTGAGCAATACGCTCAGGAGGTAAGGATAATAATAATCTTCGATAACCATCCGCTTTTGGTGTAGATTGCGAAGCATTGGGGTCTCTGACTCTAGACCACTCCGTTTCCTGCGTTCTAGCTGCCTGAAAATGAGCGTCATCAGCAGGCTTGTACTCTTCAGAACCCGCGATTCTATATTCAACAGGAAAAATTTGCTCAAGGTAATAATCTCCAGGAAGCTTTCGATATTCTGCATCATGATGCGTTAGTACCCCATGAATACGAAATCCCATGGCTGATAATTCTTGGATCAATAAATATCGTGATGGTGTTGGATAGTCTCGATCAGCCACACCATGGGTCGCATCCACTGTATAATTTGTTAAAAAATAGACATCGCGAACGCCACTTTCATATAAGGCTTGAAATAGCGCTTTATTCCAAAAATAACTTTCGGGTCTATTGACAGCTTGGCCTGAAAGAGCGGCGGTTTCGTCGACATCTAACAATGCAATAGGATTATTAGCGGAACATATCGCTTGTTCTTCAAGAACTTTAACAGAATCTGCTGTAATTTGACGGTATTGAGGAGTTTTGTTACGTTCCTCATGATTATTGCCGCGATTATTTAAAAGCGGCAGAAAACAATGACAAGCAAGCCCTAGATGATTAAGCTGCTCTTTCCAATGATACGGTTGCGCGTCCACATCCCATCTTAATTTTTCTTCTTCCGATAAAGATTCTGGCGCTGTCGAAGACATGCGAGTTCGTGCACTGGCAATAGCATTTAATATTAAACTGTTTGAAATAGAGATCTCAGCAAAATCTTCAGAAAAGTCTCGCTGGAGTTTATCTTGTATAGCTTCATATCCTCCCCGACATTCTTCAGGAAAATGCGTCGTTAAATAATGACCAAACTGTAAAAGGGCATTAATCGCACCGGGGAGATTATTTTCTTTAGCTAAATTTTCGTTAATGGTTGTGACAAAAAAGTGCAAGGCATTCGATTGCGAGCTAGGCATGATGGATTGTATCCTGTTTATTAGAAAAAGTGCGCTTATTCTATCAGACACAACCTTTAGCTTTTATTAAACCATTCGCTTAATTAATCTATAGAATTAAATTGAAAAACAAAATAACCCTATAGCACTTCTTCTGGCAAAAAGCCATCTGCTTGCATTTTCCATAAGCGCGCAAAATGTTTTTCGTTATTCAACAAAGCGGTTTGTGTTCCTGACTCAACAATTTTACCCTGATCAAAAACCAAAATTTCATCCATATTGGCTAACGTAGAGAGTCGATGCGCAATAACAATCATCGTGCGCCCCATCATTAGTTTTTGTAAACTTTGCTGAATCAACTTTTCAGTCACAGAATCAAGGGCTGAAGTCGCCTCATCTAAAACTGAGATAGGTGCATTTTTTAAAATAGCGCGTGCGACACCCATCGCGTCACTAAAAATCAACTCCCCAATTGTAGGTGAGTTCAATCACGGCTTGTTCGCTTTCAGGTCCAAAACCGACGAAAGCCAGTGTAAATTTTTCGTCAGGGTAGTCTTTTTGGCGTAGCAATTTCATTCCTAATACTTCGGTATAAAATCGAAGGCTTCGTTCGAGGTTTCGCACTCTTAACATTGTATGGAGAATACGCATAACGGGATTCCAAAAAAAAAAGATTATCGTATTATCTCATATCGGCTGGTAATTCATAATGATCTTTTTCATATGCATTAAACGCTGTCGTATCCCAGGAACTGGTAACTCATCATCATTCGGGTAAGCATTAGCAACAAATGGGTAGGATTGCCCATTTGGACAACGCGAAGCGTTGCTTGCGAGAGAGAAGCTTAATAGCGTAACATATTCAATATGGCGATCTGTGAGGATCAAAAAAGATGCGTTTAATTATTTTTTTGTTGAGTTTATTCTTTACTCTGTCAATCCATGCATTGAATTTTATTAAAGTGGTCGATAGTAAAAATCATTTGCACCAGTTTACCGCGCCTAATATTGCCTATGACAAAGTGATTTTTACGGCTGTAAATGATCAAGGTATATTAGGGATTTATACCAATTTATGGGGCAATTTACAGTGCATTGTTGATACAAACACTCTTGCCCCTCAGAGCCACCAAACTTTCATTAGTTTTGGCAATACCATCACAAGTCAAAACACATATCAATATATTACATTGAGTTCACCTGCATTAGATCAAAATCAAATTGCTTTCTTAGCAATCGATAAAAAACATCAAGCAGGAATTTATCGTTATGATAAAAAAGAACTGCATACCATCGTGCAACAATCAGCCTCATTTAAAAACTTATCACACCCTCTTATTAATAAGGGCCAGATCTTATTTCAAGCCAATCAAAATGACATCTATTTATATGATCAAGAACAATTAAAAAAATTGTTTGATGCCAGCACACATCTTCCACAGTTACAAGAAACTTTTATGCGGCTATGGAATCCTGATCTTAGTGATAGCGTCGTGGCATTTAATGGAAAAAACAACAAAGGGCAAGATGGCATTTATGCTAACTTTCATGGACAATTAACTATGCTCGTTGATCATAATACTTATATCCCTAAAACCAAAACATTTTTTATCAGCTTTGGTGGGCCTTCATTACAAGGTGATACCGTTGTTTTTCGGGGTTTTGGTAAAAATATTTTTGGTATTTATACCGCACAAAATCATCATGTAGAAACTCTGGCAGATAACAAAACACACATTCCCCATACACAAAATTATTTTACAGGTTTATTTAACCCAACTTATGATCATATGCTTACCGTATTTAGAGGGACTGACGCTAAAAGAAAGAGTGGCATTTATTTATGGGAAAAAGGAAAGATTCAAAAAATTATTGCCGAATCCGATTGGCTTGATGGGAAGAAGATTCGTTACGTTCGCCTAGGAGAAAATGCTTTATCAAATCGCACCATAGCTTTTATAGCCGTTTTTGAAGACAGTTCCGAGGGAATTTTTACAACTAGTCTTCCAAAAACATAACCCTCTCGTGTGCATGATTTAACACATTTCTTTGGGCCGCGCTTCGCAGGCAATGAGTTTAATAGAAAACGCCATGGCTAAGCTCATGCCATCTTCCAATAAAAAGCATCGGTGTTGTTCGGAATAGTCTTTCCAAGGTAAATAATCGGCAATGCTAGGGCGTTTTTGATAACCGCGGGCAACGCACAAATCAGTGACAGGTGCCATAGGTGGTGTTCCAGAAATGAATTTTGAAAGAAGGGGAGTAATAGCGATCAGATAGAATCTGCTATTTTCATGCGACATTATTTCTACGAAGCGTGATAATAGAGTTTGTCTAAAGATTAATATTTTGAGTTAGAATAACCAATGCAATTGATAATTATTTAATGGCGGATTTTTACATGTTGAAGCAAGACAATGGCATTCATTTCAGTTTTTACTCATTTTCAGCCTTAAGCGTTTCGCAACTGTATGCCATTTTATCCCTGCGAGCGGATGTCTTTGTTGTAGAACAAAAATGTCCTTATCTTGATCCAGATGGGCAAGATCCTTTTGCGCTTCATCTACTTGGCTTGGAAAATGGTTCTCTGGTCGCATACGCACGTTTATTTCCCCCCACTGAAACGCAATCTGACCTTGTTTTTGGCAGAGTAGTGACCGCCCAATCTGCACGTGCTCATGGATATGGAAAAAAACTGATACAAGAATTGTTGCAATATTGCAATATGCATTTTCCAGGAGTTTCTCTACAGGGTTCTGCCCAATTTTATTTAAAAAAATTTTACGAAGGTTTGGGTTTTCAAGCCTATGGCGAAGTTTATGAAGAAGACGGCATTCCACATATTGCGATGAAAAGGGAAGTGAAACTGTAGAAAATTCGAATTGTGATGGAATTTTATTTTTCTTCCAGGAGCTCAACTTTATATCCATCGGGATCTTCTACAAACGCGAGAAGAAATTGAGGCAGAACTGAATGACATTGATAAATGATAAAAATATAAAGAGAGATAAGATGCCAACAGAAAAAATAGTGACTTTAAGGGGTAATGATAAAGATACCTGGCAGTTCGTTTACAGTGAAAGCGCTGAACCTATTTTTATGAAATTTGATCGAGCATTAGATGCCATGGATGCGGGACTCCCAGTAACCGATACTCAAGTGCCTATGGAACATGCCAAAATTTATGCTCAGCATATTCCTTCTGCACAACTGCATTTAGTGGAAAAAGAAAGGCATCATTCGTTAATTAAAAATCACATGCTCAGTATTTTAAAAAGTATCATGTAATGGCCAATAAAATCTTGGCATCGCTGTTGAGTGCGAAGATCCGTCGGGAAATCACTTAGGATTTACGCGTTATCACTAAGGGCTACGCCAAATCATATTTATGCAACAGGGACACGCGTGATCCCTTGCTCTTGAAACATAGCTTCAGTGTATCGCTCACCACTTGCACCTTCTACCACTACTCTATTCATAGTTTCTATGTCAGCTGTAGATAATCGAATATTCAAAGCGCCTAGATTTTCTCTCAAATGCTTGATAGTTCGCGTGCCAGGAATTGGAACAACACAAGAGCCTTGTGCAATAACCCATGCCAGCGCAAGTTGTGGTAGTGAGCAGTCTTGTTCTTTTGCTAACGACAATAATTGATCTCGCATACATAAATTGTATTCAAAATTCTGTTCCTGAAAGCGCGGTAATACGCGTCGAAAATCTCCTGGTGCAAATTGCACGTCTCTATGAATTTTTTCAGGAGCAGCTAATAGTGCGCGTGACAAAGGGCTAAATGCTACAAAACTAATATTATTTTTATTACAGATATCCATCACTTCATTGTGTAATACATCAGGAGATAATAAACTAAGCTCTGATTGCACTGCCACTAATGCATGAGGGTAACCCGCTTCAGTAAGTAAATCATTTGCTCTTTCGATACTGGGCACATCAAATTCAGACAAACCCACGTGATGGATTTTTTCTTCTTTTAATAAATCAACAAGGGCACGTATACTATTTTCAAAATCTTTTTCCGGAGGCTGCCTATGTAAATAATAAACATCGATATAATTAACTCTCAAGCGTTCTAATGAACGTTCACAGGCTTGTTTAATATATTCAAAAGAAAAATCCATATATGCAGTGCCATCAGCTCGTGCAGCAAATCCGCATTTTGTTGCGATAACAAGCTCTTCTCGATGATTATTCAGCACTTCTCGCAATGCTTGGCCCAGCAAACGTTCGTTATGACCATTTCCATAAACATCAGCAGTATCAAAAAAATTGACTCCTAATTGATAGGCTTCTTGCAGCGTTGCCATAGATTCTTCATCGCGCGCCTCTTCATAATGCCCAGATAATCCCATACAACCAAAGCCTATTTTAGAAACCCAGGGGCCATCTTTTCCTAACTTTATTTTGTCTACCATATCATTTATTTTCCAAATTTAAAGACGATATTGCTGATTAAGGAATAATCAACTTACAGCTTTAGGCCGAATTATTTCAAAAATATCTTTTTCAACTTTCACATAATCGTTATATCCCAAACGCGCAATCGGTTGAAGCTTAGTCATATCAATGCGTCCTTCTGTTATGACGCTTGGATTAACATGGATTCCTAACACCTTCCCAATCACCATTCGGTTAATAACCTCCCGCGAAGGAGTCGGGAGTTGTACGGAAGAATAATAAGCACACTCGAGATGAATCAGCGATTCTTTGACACGAGGGACTTTAATAAGCGCAGAAGATTCTGGTGTGACACCCGAAAGCTCAAACTCATTGTGATCACGCGGCAAATCTGCCGACGATAAATTCATCGCTTCTCGCATGTTATAACTCACAATATTCACCACAAACTCACCGGTTTCTTCAATATTTTTTAAGGAATCTTTGGCATCACCTTCCGTATGCGCACCTGTTGTCGAAAACATGATCATGGGAGGCTCATCCGATACAGCATTAAAATAACTAAACGGCGCTAAATTTAAAATGCCTTTTTTACTGACACTACTCACCCAAGCAATAGGCCTTGGCACAATGCACGATTTAAAAAGTCCTCGCGGTAGTTCACTAGCAGAATAAAACATACGGATATCCTTTGAATTATTTTCTTGCGATAGTCACTATACGCTCCGTTTGCTTATCATTCAATCGCGTACCATCAATCCCACATTGACGCAAAACCCTAAAGCCACATTTTTCTAACATCGCTTTTAATTGCTTAGCTGAGTATACCTGCAACGTTTGAGCGCTTTCAGTAACTTTTAACTTTTTATTTTTTTGTTGCGCGCAAGAGGTTGTATAGGAAGCGAGGACGCCATCTTGCGTAATTGTGCTAAATTGAATTTCACGAACGGTGGTATCACCTTCTTGTTTTTGCCAATCAATGGTTAGCTTCGTGATATTATCGCCGGCCAATAAGTAATTCAAATTAAAAATATCAAAAATATATATGCCGCCTTTTTTCAAATTACGATGAATATTGCGAATCGCTTTTTCAAAGTCTTTTTTGGTGAGATGGCCAATGGCATTAAAAATCGTAATGGCCGCATCGAATTCACCCGCTTTCACAGTTCGCATATCGCCTTGCAAAAATGGAATCGAACGCTTTTCTTTTTTGGCTTTGCGTTTAGCTTGAGAAAGCATTTTGGCGTTAATATCCACGCCGACGACATCATAGCCCCGCTTGGATAACCAAAAAACTTGCGAACCTGTTCCGCAGGTTAAATCAAGCACGGACTTCACCTGATATTTTTGCAACATACTTTCAATAAAACGATTCGTCGATTCTGAACTTTTTTCATTAAAGGTATCGTAATGTTTGGCTTCTTTATCATAATGAGATGGTTGAGCCGTAATATGAGATGAAAGATGCGTCATTTTTACTCCGTATCAATGCCTAATGTGCCCAATGCAGCCATACATTGTGCTGCATTTTCAAATTGAATGCCATGGATGCCCACTTCACGAGCGCCGGTAATATTAGCCGCCACATCATCAATAAATACCGTTTCTTCCGGTTTCAGTTGATGGGTGTCCAATAAATATTTATATATTTCGCGAGAAGGTTTTAAGTAACCAACTTCAGCAGAAACTACCACCCCATCCAAGCAATCAAAAAAAGTATATCGTTTTTTGAGATAAGCGATAATTTCATGTACGTTGTCGGTCAATCCATATAAGGCATATTGTTTACTTTGATGTAGTTTCTGAAGCAATTCATGACTGCCGGGAATAGGATGCTGTGCCTGTTTAATGCCTGCAAATAATCGATTCAGTGAGGGAAGCTCTATCTCTAAATGCTGATGATAATGATGAATTGCTTCTTTTTCTGTGATTTTTCCTGCATTCAAGGCGATCCATGTAGGGGATCGAAATAAATCTTGTGTTAATTGAATAGAATTGTTATGGTCTGGCAATAGCTCGGTCACCACTTTTTGTGGCGCCCATTCCACTAAAACATTTCCAAAATCAAAAACGATATTTTTTATTGATGGCATCGTTGAGGCTACGTAAGCATTTATGAATTAATGCTCATTGTATACTTTCGTACCATAAAAATGAACTTACTCAAACTGTGCCAATTCAACAAAACTCCTTCGCAAAATAGGATAAAGATTTTTATACGTTTGATATAAAGTTTGATACTGCGAAGCATTAGCTAAATTTGGCTCAATCGTTTTGACTGTTTGAATTAAAGTGCCACAAGCCGTCTTGACATTAGGATAAGCGCCGCAACCCACGGCGGCTAAAATCGCCGCGCCTAAGGCCGCACCTTCATTGGAATTCACTAAAATCATGGGCATATTCATGACATCCGCCATGATCTGTTGCCATAACTCACTATTGGCAGCGCCTCCGCTTAATCGAATGGTTGTGGGCTTTATCCCTTGATGTTGTTGAAGTTCTAACGTATCTTTCAAGCTGAAAGCCACGCCTTCCATCACGGCACGCGCCATATGAGCGACCGCATGGCGAACCGTCAAGCCCACCCAAGCTCCGCGTGCTAATGCATCGGCATGCGGATGGCGCTCGCCACTCAAATAAGGGGCGAACAATAAACCATTCGAACCGGGTATAATTTTTTCAGCTAGTTGATCCAGCTCAGCATAACTGTAGTGCGGTGTGATTTCATCTCGAAACCAACGCAAACTTCCTGCGGCACTCATTGTCACACCCATATGAAACCACGTGTTGGGGATCGCGTGACAAAAGGTATTTAAGCGTCCTTGCGGTTCGGGTGAATACTGATTGGCGACTGAAAAACTCACGCCAGATGTGCCAACCGCCATGCTCATCATGTGTGCTTCACTAATGCCGCAACCCACACTTTGTGCTGGTTGATCGCCAGCTCCACCGACAATAGGCGTTCCTATTTTTAAACCCGTTGCTTTGGCGGCTTCTGCATTCACCGTAGCACAAATATCCATGGATTCACATAATTCAGGTAACCAAGCATTAGCGAAATTTAACGTAGATAAAATCGTTTCCGACCAAGTACGTTTACTGATATCCATTAATCCTAAACCGGATGCATCACTCACATCGCTCACATAACGTCCGCTTAATCGAAAACGAACATAATCCTTCGGCAATAAAATATGCGCAATTCGGGCGTAATTCTCAGGTTCGTGCTGTTGCAGCCAGCGTAATTTAGGTGTGATAAAGCAAGGAATCAATGCACCACCGATATGTTGATACAAAAAATCTTCACCAAAAATATCCGTGATTTCTTCGCATTGTTTTGTGCTGCGCTGATCGTTCCATAAAATAGCCGGTCGTACCGGCTCACCTGCTTTATCCAACGCAACCAAACCATGCATTTGCCCCGTTAGCCCAATACACGCAATTTTTTCAGAAGGGACTTTTTGCAATACCTGGCGAATAGCGATGCAACTCGCCTCCCACCAGTCTTGTGGACTTTGTTCTGACCATAAAGGATAGAGAGTTGATAATGGATGCGGATGGCTATGCGTAGCAATCACCAGCCCCGCTTCATCAATCACTAAAGCTTTGGAAGCGGTGGTACTAACATCAATACCCAAAAAATAGTGCGCCATATTTTTTTGTGTCATATTTTTGAAGAAATATTATTATAACGGTAAAATCAACGGTCAGCGCACTTGAAAAACACCCTATTTATTAAAAATAAATATGCTAAAATCGGATCTTACTTTTTATACGGATAACAATTGTTATGGCTATCACTGCCGATTTTTTAGCATCCCATTGGGCTCATATTGTTGCGGGAGACTTTCAACCCGAAAATCTTCAAGATTTATTTTTAGCACGCGTAGCCGCTTTTTTTCGTTTAGCCGACCCTGAGTTAAGCGAAAAAGCTAAAGCATTTTTATTATCGACAATGACAATTTCTGAAGCTGATTATGATTTTCCTCGCCGAACAGCATTTGTAGCTCAAATAGAAACCGTAGGAAACCCCGATGTGGTTTGTGTACGTGATGATGATGCTTTATCCGCGCTGGTGTTTAAAATTTCTTACAAAACTGTGGGTGATTCCCAGGAGAAATATTTACATGCTATTGCGTTTTTTGATGAAAAAAAACGCTTCACACGTCAATACAATCTACATGAACTTTCTGCACAAACCACACCGCCTGATACATTATCCATTAGACAAATTCACGATGAAATATTGCATCACCCTGCTGAAACAATCACGGATTTCTCTTCGCCCGATATTCAAGTACAAATTGATGTTCTGAAACGTGATTTATATGCTACAGGGGGCGCAGGAATTGCTGCTAATCAATCACTTGAAATTGAAAATCCGCTAAGCATTATTTTGGCAGGGACCGATTATGCGCATCCTGAACATACGGCTAAAGTCATCACACGCTATCCAGGGGTATTATTTATGCCTATGGAATGTTATCTCAATCCCAGAGTCATTTGGCAAAGTGATGAATTAGTTTTATTTCGAGAAGGCTGTTTAAGTGTCCAAGGAGTCACTCGAGCTCAAGTGTTACGTCCAAATGCTGTAACTGTTGAACATGAAGATCTTTCAGGTGTAACTCATCAAAAAAAATTTACTGGCGCTGATGCGCGCGTTATGCTTCATGAGCTGGATCATATCAATAACGGTAACGTTTATTTTCAGCATGTATTAAATGATCTTTCTACCGAACAGCTGGAAGCTTTGATCAAAGTCACTCAACAAGCGATCACTGAAAATGACAGTGTGGGTATTGCTAATCCTTTTGAAACACCCATTTTGCTTTTTAAGCGTAATGCGACTGGGCAACTTGAATTTATTGAAGCTGAAGTACTCGAAGTTTTTAAAAAAATTCCAATAGAAACATTAGAGGGTGTTCTTGCAAAAACTGAAGAAGCATTGCGAGTAAAGCTATCTATTGCTGGGAGTTCTGAGAGAAAACGTTCTCCGACAGTGATTGAGCTTGTAAGTAAACCAGCCGACATTGATCAAGTAGCCGCGAGTGATGTGCTCGTGGAAAGCTTCATTGGCGAATATCAAAAATATCTTAAGCCTTGTGACATCAGTGCTGAGTTGACCTCATGGCGTGAGGGTGACCAATCAGTAGAACAATATTATAAAAACTATTTTGCAACCGAATTCGCCGATTTTGCTCGTGGAGATTTGCATTATTGGGTGCAAGCAACTGTCGATGGAAAATTAGTCGGGTGGGCGACTTTTCAACGTGAAAAAACTGATTTAAATTCTGTTTATATGAATTTACTTGTGGTTCATCCTCATTACCAAGGTAAAGGTATTGGCACAAAACTCGTTTTTTCATTAATGAATCTTAATGTACTTCCTGATTTACATGCCGTTCACTTGTTGCTACGAAGAAAAAATGAAGGCGGCAGAATATTTTATTCAAAGCTAGGGTTTAATGCTGATTCTACTTACCATAGAGAAGATAATTTTGTCGATCTGGAATTGCTTGAAGGATGGACATGGCGAAATCCTGCTCTGCAGAATAAAGACACATTACATGCGGTCGAAAACAGCTCTTTATCTACGCCTCCTCCGCTGGTTGAACCAACACTCGCTTCTATCAGTAGCCCTGATGCGACTATACCTCAAAGCATACCAAGCTTTCCTGGCATGTTATTAGGATCGCCCTCTTTGCCGCCAAGTAGAGGTCCACGTATTGAGGACGCCCCAACGCCTGGCGCACCCTTATGTAATACGGTTGCTAGACTTTAAGATTGCAGATTGAGTGTCTTTGTAACATCATGATAAATAAAAAACAAGCAGAGCATTAGCGAAATTTTGCATAGCGCTTTTTTTCTAGTATTTTTTTATTCGCCTCAAGATGTTTTAAATAAGCCTCGTCCAAGTCAACTTCAAAAATATTTGCTAATTGCAACGCATATAACAAAAGATCTGGAATAATCTCTTCCGAAAATTCAAAATCCAAAGAAGTATTCTGATTTACTCGATGTTCTTTTGCTTCGCAATAAGCGGCTAATTTTCCATTCGTTTTGGTTAAATGCAATAAAATATGGCGAATTTTATGAAAATCAGGAGAGTTGATTTCATAAAAATTTTTATCGTAATCACGCTGATATTGCTGAAGTTCTGTCAACTGCATAGAAAATAACCCGTTATTTTTCTTAAGGATGATTATACTCTATTTTGCTATAATGCTCTCTTTATGAACAAAGTGAATTCTATGCTTCAACCTGCGCAAAATCGCAATTGGAACAAGCGTTACCAAACAGGCGATACGCCTTGGACAGCGCATGACTTAATCGTGCCATTACTACAAGCCATTCAACAACTTTATCCGCATTCAACACAAACATCTGTATTAGAAGTTGGATGTGGGCACGCAAAAGAGTCCATCGCTCTTAGGAAATTAGGTTATGAACTAACAGCGATTGATTTATCTGAAGCCGCTATTGCACAAGCAAAAATAAATGCTGAACAAGAAAAAATGTCCATTAATTTTTTTGCGGGTGATATACTGCATGATGCATTGCCTTTTAATCTATTTGATCTGGTTTTTGATGTGGCGGTCCTTCAAACAATAGATGATAATACCATTCAAAAACAGTTTGCAGAAAAAATGGCAAATCTTTTAAAAACAAATGGGTATTGGGTAAATTTTGCATGTATTAGCCCCGATGTTCTTGAAGTCGAAAAAATAACGGGCGTAAAAGCACCACCTGCATTATCAAAAGAAGTATTAAATGAGATCACAAAAAAACATTTTGTA
This sequence comes from uncultured Gammaproteobacteria bacterium, assembly GCA_964471475.1. Lineage (GTDB taxonomy): Bacteria > Pseudomonadota > Gammaproteobacteria > CAISUE01 > CAISUE01 > JAJNBD01. Next base: position 33,946 of record CAYYFQ010000006.1, on the reverse strand, counting down.
TTAGAAAGCCGACATGCGGCTTCTTATCACATTTGCCGAGAAGGCAAGAGGGCCAATTTTCCTGCATTTGTTTCTGTGTTTAAAAAAGTATGAACAAAAAAGAATGGCAAGCAGACATTGAAATCACCGAAGCATTAGTAAAAACATGCTTAGTGGAACAATTTCCAGAGCTCTCTCCCATTAACACCATTCAACTGATCGGCGAGGGCTGGGATAATCGTGTCTTTTTAATCAACGATCAAATGATTTTTCGATTTCCGCGGCGAAAAGTGGCAGTGGAATTATTGGAACATGAAAACCGTGTGTTAAATCATTTTCCCCTATTAACGGATATTAGCATTCCACGTCCTCGCTATATTGGCCAGCCAACGGCAGATTATCCTTATCCCTTCCAAGGTTATTCAATCATTCCAGGCACAGCTGCTTATCGAGCACAGCTCACAGACGCAGAGCGCAAAGCCAGTTTACCTACGCTTGCGCATTTTCTTAAACAGCTGCATCGCATTGACGAAAAACAAGCCCGCGCATTAGGGGTTGGCCCTCAATTTTTCGATCATATGTTGATTGATAAAACCATAGAGACGTTGCGGGGTCGTGTTGAAAAAATTGTGACACATAAAATGAATAAGCGTGAGTTTGAAAAAGAAGTAGCCGCTATCGAAACCATAGACTTATCTGCTCAAGATCGCTGTTTAATCCATGGTGATTTAGATTGCCGACACCTTATTTTTCACAATCAAAAATTAAAAGGCATTATTGATTGGGGCGACATGGGCATCAATAATAAAGCAGAAGATTTATCGATCATTTGGGTATTCTATCCTGTCGATTACCATGCGAACTTTTTTAAAATATATGGTGACGTCGACGAAAGCACATGGCGATATGCGCGCTTTCTTGCACTCTATAGTGCTTTTACGTTGATGTTATATGCGGCTGATATTGGTGATTCATTATTACTTGAAGAAAATGTGCGCGCCGTAAAAAAAATTAATTCAAAACTTATTGGGAATATCTGAAGAACTAAAGGTATTGACTCTCACATTATGTGAGCCTTTATGCTTTCTATCGGTAGGAGAAATATATGTTAAAAATTGGCGATGTTTCTAAAAAAACGGGTGTGTCGATTCGCAGCTTGCGACATTACACTGAAAAAACGCAGCTTTAATTCAACAGAAGCAGACCAGGAAAAATTTGATGAGGAATGGAATACTATTTTTTCTGGCTTAAAAAAGTTGATGGGAAATGGCGTTGATGCAACCAGCGATGCGACAAAACCTTTTGCACTCAAAGCACGTGAAATGATTACTCTCTTCACTGGCGGCGATAAAAGTATTCAGCAAGGCTTAGAGAAGATGTATGCTCAAGAAGGTGGCGGGCAAATGCTGAGAAACCATGGTTTAGACGTAAGTGATGCACTTTACGATTATTACGAAAAAGCATTGCATCAACACTTTGTGAAAGAAGCTTTTAATAGTGTGACGCATAACGTCGTTTTAGAAATGAATAAATATAACGCTCCAAAAACTCTTAAACAAAATATGCTTTCCATGCTTGTGGATTTAGTGCCACGGGTCAATTTGATTTTACAACAACAGATGGCCACCCAATTTGTAGCATCAATGCAGGATATGGGAGTTTAAGCATTCAAGCAGGAGATAATCATTGTTCAGCTCATTATGGTAAGAATAGCAATAGATATTGTTATCAATTCACTTTCTTAATTGAAGTAATTCCCGCGGGTTATACCGCGGGTTCACAATAGTGTTCTTTTGCATATAAAAAAAGCCCCATTATTATTTTTGATCGCTATGTCAACTTTGCTATGAGGATATTTCTAAAGAGTTTTGACATCCATTTTTATACCTGACCTAAAATTTCAAGCCTAAAAAATTAAGGATACCTCAGCGCACCTTCTAATTAAAGGGATGGGCCATTACCCATGGAAGCGCTTTCTAAAACATAGTCTACTTTTGGTATTTCTTCCGACCCTTGACTTAACTTTTTTAGTTTTGCCTCTAGAAAGACGATATCCTTTTGCAATCGTTGTTTATCGGACAGCGTGCCAATACCACCTATTGCTAGTGTTTGCATTAGGGTCTCTAATTTATGTTGTACTTCTCGGATGTTTTGAGGTGGGTTAGCAGCATCGGAAAAAAAAGATGAAGTCTGATGGGTTCTAACAGTTAGATTAAATAGAGATCTTAACATTTTATTGTACCTTGTTTATTTTTATTGTTTATTGTTTTTATTGAATTGTATTTTAGGGACACGCCCTAGTTAAGCTATTACGCTAACATCGCTTTGAATTATCACAACTTTCTGATAAGTTGTCAATTTTTTCCATTTTCAATTTCTTCCATTTCCAAGTAGTTTTGTCGCACACTACAAAAGACGCAATACACGCCAAAGATCACCCACCAACAAACCACGATTTCCTTCTTCTTGACACACTCTTGCGGCAGCGGCAGTATGCATCGCCACCCCTACTTTTGCTGCATCAAATAAAGACATTCCTTGCGCCACTAATGCTCCAATAATACCAGCAAGCGCATCTCCCATTCCTGGACTTGCCATCGACGGATTGGCAATCGCATTTACAGCAAGCTCATGGCTATTCCCCACTAAGGTGCCTGCTCCTTTTAAAACAACTTGCCCACCGTACGCATCGATAAGTTTGTGAATTGCTGTATAACGATGTTGTTGAATAATAGTAGGAGTAACATTCAACAACTCCGCAGCTTCCCCGGGGTGTGGCGTTAAAATCCAATTGGCTCGACAACTTTTTTGTTGTGCTAACAAACGCAAAGCATCAGCGTCCACCAACATGGGTTGGTGAGAGGCAAGCGTGACGTGCCAAAGCTCTTTCGCCCAATTACTTTGCCCTATACCAGGTCCAATTACCACAAAATCTACTGTCTCCAATAATTTTTCTAATTCCTTGGGATGCTCGATCCCATGATACATAATTTCTGGGCGCATAATTGTTAAAAAATTTGCATGACTGGGGTGCGTGGCAATACTTACTACACCTGCACCCGCACGCAAAGCTGATTCAGCAGCCATTCGCACAGCTCCCCCAAAACTGGGAGCTCCCCCGATAATTAACAAATGGCCATAATTAAATTTGTGAGAATTATTGCGACGATGAGGCAACATCAATTGACATTCCGGCCATTCAATCAAAGAAGCCATTTTTTTAGGCAACTCGGAAATAACATGAGGCCATTTCGCAATAAAAAGTTCTCCTACACAATCAAACGCATCTCCTGTCACCACCCCTGGTTTAAGAGCAAAAAAAGTCACTGTTGCAGTCGCATGAATCGCTATCTCGGTTACACCCCCCGTCTGTGCATTTAAACCTGAAGGCACATCGACCGCCAAAATAGGCAACTTACTTTGATTGGCTTGCGCAATAATTTGTTGATACTCTTGTGTTAAAGCACCCTGATAACCAATGCCTAATAAGGCGTCAATCAATACCTCCGCATTTCGTAAGTTTTGCGATTGCCAAACACTACATTTCACTCCCCTTTCTTTTGCCATCATCGCTGCACGTTTAGCATCAGGAGGCAAATCTTCCGGAGACTTAAGATACACAACTTCCACCGCGATGCCCGCAGTTTGTGCTTTGGTCGCGACCAGATAGCCATCACCCGCATTATTTCCACCTCCACATAAAACGATAATTTTTTTTGCCTGTGGCCATAACGTTTGTAATTTCTCAAAAACCATTTCCGCCGCCCAGCTCATTAACTCAAAACCGTCGATACGGTGCTGCGCCATGACAGTATCTTCCAGCACTCGAATTGCAGGCACCGCATAAATATCTCGAGCTGATAATGTCTTACTATTTTCCATAAGCAATATCCTAATAAAAGATTGATACTTCTCGTGCTATTTGACTGGCCAGAATGTTTTTTTTGATAGATAATCCTACTACAGCATGTCTACCACTTATTCAAACCATACTATAAAGGACCTTCTATGATCAACCGCGATGCCTTAAATGATTTAGCTAATAAATTAACCGATGCGCTTCCCTCTTCTTTAAAAGAGATGCACACCGATCTGGTCCAGAACTTTAAAACTATTCTCGAAGCAAGTTTTGCAAAAATGAATTTAGTCACACGCGAAGAGTTTGATAAGCAAACTGCTATTTTGCATAAGGCGCGTGAAAAATTAGATCAACTGGAAGCTCAATTAGAAGCCAAACAACATAAAGGCAAACATTAATAATGTGCGCTTTGGCGCGTGTACTCAGTCGAGCTAGCGTGGGAATTCATGCGCCCTTAGTCACAGTGGAAGCCCATATTTCCCACGGTCTCCCCGCTTTTTCGATTGTGGGCTTACCCGAAACAGCCGTTAAAGAAAGCAAAGACCGTGTACGAAGCGCTATTATTAACTCACAGTTTGAATTCCCTTATCAACGCATCACAGTAAATCTGGGCCCTGCGGATTTACCTAAAGAAGGGGGGCGTTATGATTTACCCATTGCTTTAGGGATTTTAGCAGCAAGTGGACAAATTCCTCAAACTGCCTTAGCGGAACTTGAATTTATTGGAGAGCTGGGGCTTTCAGGTGAATTGCGCCCCGTACATGCGGTACTTCCCATTAGTATCGCTTGTACACACGTTAAACGGCAATTAATTTTACCCAAGGAAAATGCTAAGGAAGCAGCTGTCGTAGAGTCGGCAACTATTTTGCCAGCACAGCATTTGTTAGATGTGTGCGCGCACCTGAAAGGAACGCCAGCACTCGAAATATTTTCAGAAGTGGTGCCTGCGGAGACCACGATCACTTATTCTATTGATATGTTAGATGTCCAAGGCCAAGAGCATGCTAAACGCGCTTTAGTGATTGCGGCAGCAGGAGGTCATAATCTTCTCATGGCAGGCCCTCCAGGAACCGGTAAAACGATGCTTGCAAGTCGTTTGGTCACTATTTTGCCTCCGCTTGCACAAAAAGAAGCGCTCGATATTGCAGCCGTGCGCTCCATTAGTAAAAAATCCTTTGATTATCAAACCTGGCGCTTGCGTCCTTTTCGTAGCCCCCATCATACTGCTTCTGCTGTCGCATTAGTGGGTGGAGGGAATCCACCAAAACCTGGTGAAATTTCGCTCGCTCATCATGGGGTATTATTTTTAGATGAATTGCCAGAATTTAATCGACATGTCTTAGAAGCATTACGAGAACCCCTAGAATCCGGAACCATTACCATTTCACGCGCTGCTCAACAAAATGAATTCCCAGCAAATTTTCAATTAATCGCAGCAATGAATCCATGTCCTTGTGGTTATTTAGGCTCAACCATTCAATCTTGTCGCTGTACCAGCGATCAAGTAATGCGTTATCGCGCTAAAATTTCTGGGCCCTGGTTAGATAGAATTGACTTACACATCCACGTTAAACCTATTTCTGCAGAAACACTCATTCGTCAAAAACAAGCAACCACTAACACCCAATACGCAAGCAGTGCCTTAGCTCAAAAAGTCGCTGCTTGCTTAGCATTGCAAAGAAAGCGCCAAAATAAACCCAATGCACGTTTAAACCAATCGGAACTACTCATGCATTGTAGTCTAGAAGAAAGAGAGCTAAACTCACTGGCCGATGGAATCAACCAATTGAAATTATCAGCCAGAAGCGCAAATCGGATTTTAAAAGTCTCGCGCACCATCGCTGATTTAGCAGAAAATCCAAAGATTCAACTAGAACATTTATTAGAAGCTTTCTCGTATCGCATGTTAGACGCCATGTAAAAATCCCTTTTTCACCTGTCTTTTTTTCATAATAAAAACGACTTATGCAAAAAATACTCGTATATGCTATAGTGGAAAACAATAAAAATAAATAAGTGAGGAAACGACATTATGCTTACTATGCCATATATCTTCCCCCCTGCTCGCAGACTAGCTCAAATTTTATCTCAAAATCCACGCGTTGCAGCATTTTTTAATTCTTTTACGCCTCCAGAGGCCTTTCCTACCTATTATTGTGATCTTATTATGCGTTTAGATGAACTCGGCTATCTTAATAATGATATGTTGTGGGATCATTTGGGAGAATTGCAGACAATGCGCTTAATAGATGAGGAGACAGCTGCTAGTATTGATGAACATTTTATGTATCTCTTAAAGTTTACGTGGGATTCTGCAGACAGTATTACCTATTTCTTGAAAATGATTAAAGTGGATTGTCGGAGGGGAAAAGTAGACTCTGGAAGCTCTTCTGAAACAGATGAAACCGATGAAATAGAGGCTCCTAAAGCATTGGGTGAAGATCCTGAGCTTTCTTCTTCTGATGCGAGAATTTTGAGAATACAATTTTTAGTTCGCTTAAGCAATACTTTTGAAAGTTCTGAAACTCCTATTAGCTTAAGCTTAGACGGTCTCAAAAAAATACTCAAAGATGATAGGACCTGTCATGGTTGGGCGCTTTTATCTATCATTCGCGTCGCTTGTGGCAGAGACTGCTTTGTACTCCCCGAACTCAGCAACCTCGCCCACTCCCTGAAATATTTTTTTACCATGCATATTCCTTTGCAAGACCTATTAGTCTTTTTTGGGGTGATTGCTTCTGAAGCAACGAGATTTAGTAGTCACCATCCCTATTTCACTCCTGGCCGTCCCACTTTCTCTCCTGACCCTGACTGTCCCCATATTTTCATTGCGGCATTGGGAGGGGCCGGATATATACATTCCTACCTAGATGGACTTGATCATGCTTTTAATAATAAGCCTTCTCTTTATTACGATGAAGCTGAAATGGCTCAGCCTGTATATCTATTAGAAAAAATAGCCCTCTATTCTGATGAGGATTGGGAAGCATTCGGTATGAAACAAAAAGCACTGCTTCTGAATGTGGTTTTTGCCATGAAAATGGGCGCTCTTTGCATATCAGATGAACAAACACAAGAAACCTCTCTTCATGAGACATTCTTACGTTATTATCGCATCTTCTTTGAGGCGATTAGTCCTGGGAGCAATACCAAAAAGCTCGAAGCCCGCCTTGATGAAATATTCATAGCAGCACTTGAGATGCAACCCACCGCTCAGCAGTTGAAAAAGGAAGCAGAACTTATCCACCAGACTACAGAGCTCTTATTAACTAGCCCTGAGGTTGCTTCTGATCAAGCTGAACCTTTACCCATATCGCTGCTGAGAGCGGTTATGTTAGAACATACCTTCCTCCTACTGAGACGAGAAACTCAACGGACTGTCAGCGATATGAAAGCAGCAATAAACAGTAGTATTTATAATCCCCCCCAGGTTATAGAGCGCGCCGAAACTGCTGTCGTCACGACAACCGCAGCGACACCCCAGAGCAAAGAGGAAATTTCCTATGTCGTTTGAAGTCGCTTTCTGATGAATAAAACTGCGATGTCCTTTTTTTCATATGTCCCTTTTTCACATAGATAAAAACAACTAATTCAGCTATAATCAGTTTCAATCCACGGTACTACCGTATTATTATAATATTAAAAAGTGAGAATAATTCTATGCGCCATTCACAACCACCCCTACATTCTGCCCCTAGTTCTCTGTCAAGCCCCTATCGTGGTGAAAGCATCTTTTCGGCTGCGCAAAGGCACGATGTAAATCAACCGCGAAGTCAGCGGATTCGTGATGGGGCGAGGGCTGGCCAGTCTCCAATTGTTATCACCCGACCATCAGTATCAGGCGTCCGCAGAAGGAGACGAAGATCTAATACCGCCCGACAATGCATAATAACAACTAGCTCCAAAATGGGTATCTATGGCAATCCCGAGCTAACGAAGAAAATAAATCAGCAATCACTTCTCCAAACAACTTCTAAGCAAATGAATCTTTGGAAAGAATTTCTGTGGGCAATCCCTCGTGCGACTGCCCTAACTGGCATTATAGGTCCTATTATTGATGCATTACAAAATTATGAAGCACTTACTGTTACAGAAGATGTAACAGCCAAAATATTAGTGGCCATGGCGACTACTTTTGCAGTAAATTTGACCATTCAAGAAGCACAAGTGATCGCTAAAAACTTCTCAAGAGAACGCCACACTACCTGGGATTCATTTTGTTTTCTTTTTAATGAATTCACATTGATTGCGCAACAAACTGCTGTGCATGTGTGTGTAGCAGGTTTTTGGTATGAAAGCTCTTCAGGTAATGATGGCGCCGGAAATGTATCGCAGTACTTAATGGCGGCATTCATTGTATTAAACCTTCTTCAAAACCTTTATCTTGAAACCACAAGTTTTTTACGAACAACATTAAAATGGATTGATCAATTTATTCTTAAGTCAAAACCTGTGATGAGATTGTTAGAATCTTGTTTTGATGGCGCCGCCCTATTTTTATTTATTGGGTATTTAGTTTTAAAGAGCGGGGGAATTAACCCTGATAACTTTGATACGTTGGGACGAGCCATGGTAGGCACCGGCGCTGGCGTAGGAGGAACCATCGCACTCTTTCGATCATTGACAGAATGTCTTACTGAACGAGTGGCAACAATGAAAGATCGTCTTCTTTTCATCGGGGCACAAGCCATTTCTTTCGTGCGAGCAGCCACTCGCGGCTCACTCATCGCCCTAGGTATTATGACAGTTGAGGACTTTTGTATAGGAGGTGCAAGTACAACACCTGGGGGAGTCACGGTAAGTGCATTAGGAGGTTTGATAGTAGGTATTGAACATTTCCTAAACGTACTAGAAACGGAGATGACCAAAAAACTAAGGCTAGAAGACCTTGAACAACACCTATTAGAAGAAATGACGGTAGCAAACGCTGGAGAACACACAAGACAATTGGTTGCCACATTAGAAAAAACGGAAGCCCAAAGAGCTGACAAACAAAGCGCAGACACCACTCCTGCCGACGACAGCGCTGCTGATCCTGCTGCCACTCAGGAAGCTGGGCCTGCTGCTGGGCTAAGTATATAGCATTTGTCTTCGTACACGACAAAGCCAGATAATTGGAAAACGGGTGACGCGAAAGCAGGGTTCGCATCGATGGGATGCTGCAGCGACCGGGCCCGTTTAACCTCGATTCTTATTTTTGTCGTATATACCCATCGTACTTGAAGATACTGGATTCTAACGTTGTCTTTTCCGCAAGCTAAAACTTTCTTTCACTTAGAATAGGACTGGCTATTCCGCGTTCAAGAAAGATTTTATCTTGCAAAAAATACCTTGTTATAACCCAGCATCTTCAAGTACGATGGGTATACACAGAGCGTTTGTAACGGAAGTTGTAACAGAAGTGCCAATCTTGATACAAAATATGTTAAGCTATGTTTTTTCAGCTGATTATTTTAATCACCCTAACCCTATTAAAAAACGAGTATCTCACATGAAAAAAATTATCTACTTCTTTGCCATTCTTTGTTTCAATTTCTGTATCTCGACTGCTTTTGCCAATTCGTCGGCGCCGCTCAGCTTGCTTTATGTGTTGCATGCGAATCATGGCAAGTTAGAAGAAACCGCAAATCATCACTATGTATTACAGCTTACTCCCATGCATGAACAGGTGGTTTATTTTTCAGATCGCCCTAATCGTGCTGCCGGTTCACTTACTATAAAAAATTTCCTTGCGCTTTGGAGCGCCGCCAGTGGCAAAAATAATTTTACGCTTGATCATCCCAATGCGGCCATTGTTGCGGTGGGCATGAATGGTAAACAGTACCATCAAGATTTAGTGATTCTCGACGAACCTCACTATAACCCACAAAGCCATCAATTGACTTTCACCATTACTGCTTTAGACGCTCATACGCCTGTTACTCCCTTTGTAGCTAGCGAGGTAACAGTTTTCGTTGACAATTGTAACTGGTGTGGCTTTCAGCCTGTGGGTGGTTGATCTTTGCACTAGAAGAAAGCGTGTCGTCAATTCGCAAGATTGGCGACACTGCCCGCCGCCTCTTCGTTATTTTTTCTTAAACTCCAACCCGTCGTCTTTTATGACCACATCGATCGTATTGCCTGGCATAAAGCGACCTTCAAGGATATCTTTCGCGAGAGGGTTTTCCAGGTACTGCTGCACCGCACGTTTTAAAGGTCTTGCGCCATACACCACATCATACCCTTCGGTAATTAAATATTCCAACACGGCTTTGCTAACATGAAGTTTCAAATCACGAGCCGCTAAGCGATGACGTAAGCGTTCGATTTGAATATCTGCAATGGCGCCCAATTGATCTCGAGATAAAGGATGAAAGACAACAGGGTCATCCAAACGGTTAATAAATTCGGGACGAAAGTGTTTACTCACAATCTCCATCACTGCATTTTTCATCGACTCATAACTTTCTTTACCCGCCATCTCTTGAATAAGATGCGAACCCAAATTGGAAGTCATCACGATCACGGTATTTTTGAAATCTACTGTGCGACCTTGGCCATCTGTTAAGCGACCATCATCCAGCACTTGCAGCAAAATATTAAAGACATCCGCATGTGCTTTTTCGATTTCATCAAAAAGGATTAATGAGTAAGGACGTCTGCGGACCGCTTCAGTTAAAACGCCCCCCTCTTCGTAACCGACATATCCAGGAGGCGCACCTATAAGACGCGAAACAGAATGTTTTTCCATAAATTCTGACATATCAATCCGAATCATCGCTTCTTCGGTATCAAATAAAAATGTTGCTAATGCTTTACATAACTCTGTTTTACCTACGCCTGTTGGCCCAAGAAACATGAAAGAACCGATCGGGCGATTAGGATCCGACAAACCTGCTCGGGAGCGCCGAATGGCATTGGAAACCACTCGAACTGCTTCATCTTGACCAATAACTTTTTTGTGCAGAAACTCTTCCATTCGCAATAGTTTTTCACGCTCACCTTCGAGCATTTTTGATACAGGAATTCCCGTCCATTTGGAAATGATTTCTGCAATCTCTTCTTCCGTCACGCGATTACGTACGAGTTGCATGGTTTCTTTTTTTTCCGCTTTCATGGATGCCGCTAATTGTTTTTCAAGCTCAGGAATACGTCCATATTGAATCTCTGACATTTTTGCCAAATCCCCCGCGCGTCTTGCGGTTTCCATTTCAAAACGTGCTTGCTCAAGCTTTTCTTTCACTTGTTGCTCACCTTGAGTAGAAGCTTTTTCTGCTTTCCAAATTTCTTCTAAATCGGAATATTCTTTTTCTAATTTTTTAATTTCTTGTTCAATATTTTCTAAGCGTTTTTTAGAAGCTTCGTCTTTTTCTTTTTTGACAGCTTCACGTTCGATTTTTAATTGAATAATGCGCCGCTCAAGCTTATCCATCACTTCAGGCTTGGAATCAATCTCAATGCGAATACGGCTTGCTGCTTCATCAATAAGATCGATGGCTTTGTCAGGTAGGTTGCGATCGGTAATATAACGCTGAGATAAGGTCGCTGCAGAAACCACCGCCGGATCCGTAATATCGACTCCATGATGCAATTCATAACGCCGCTTTAAGCCCCGCAAAATAGCAATGGTATCTTCCACACTCGGCTCATTAACAAAAACTTTTTGAAAACGTCTTTCAAGCGCGGGATCTTTTTCAATATATTTGCGATACTCATCTAAAGTAGTAGCGCCTACGCAATGCAACTCACCGCGTGCCAACGCAGGTTTTAACATATTGCCAGCATCCATAGCACCATCAGCTTTGCCAGCGCCTACCATGGTGTGAATTTCATCAATAAATAAAATAATTTTTCCCTCTTGTTTAGCCACATCTTTCAAAACAGCTTTTAAGCGCTCTTCAAATTCTCCACGAAATTTAGCACCAGCAATTAATGAGCCCATATCCAATACTAACAAACGTTTGTGTTTTAAAGTTTCTGGAACTTCATGATTCACAATCCGTTGTGCTAAACCTTCTACAATAGCTGTTTTACCAACACCTGGCTCACCAATGAGGACAGGATTATTTTTGGTACGGCGCTGTAATACTTGAATAGTACGGCGAATTTCATCATCGCGACCGATAACAGGATCTAATTTCCCTTGCTCTGCGCGTTCTGTTAGGTCAATACAATATTTAGATAAAGCATTGCGAGTATCTTCATCTTCCGCATTTTTCACGTTTTCTCCTCCTCGCATTTCATTAATGGCTTTCACTAAAGTTTCTTTATGAGCCCCACAAGCCTTCAGTAGTTTACCTAAAGCTCCACTTTCATCCACTGCCGCTAAAATAAATAATTCGCTGGAAATGAATTGGTCTTTGCGTTGTTGGGCGAGTTTATCTGTAAGATTTAACAACTTACCTAAATCGTTTGAAAGATGCACCTCTCCTTGGGTGCCCTCAACTTGCGGTAAGTTATCAATCGCTTTATTAAGTTCATCTCTTAATTTAGCGACTTTAATACCTGCTTTCATGAGCAACGGCTCTGTGCTCCCATTGTCTTGCTCGAGCAATGCTTGCATCACATGAATGGGTTCAATAAATTGATTATCATGCCCAACGGCAAGCGATTGCGCATCGGCAATTGCCATTTGAAATTTGGTAGTGAATTTGTCCATCCGCATGCTAAGTTCTCCTTTCTCGTTTATAATAGGATCTTTTTAGGGCCTGTTTACAATTCGCTAAGTGGAGACAGAACGACTTGATTTTAGAGGACTGCAGCCCAGCATACGTTGTTTGGTATGTGAGCAACGGACCAGAGAAAATCAAGTCGTTATGGCCGACATAGTTAGAATTATAAACAGACTCTCGCCTTCAACTTACTAGAGCAAAGTAACTATGTACAATAATGATCCAACAAAAGCAAGTCCCTCCATCAATGCAGAACAAATTTTAGAAAAATTTGTCTTAGAAGCTCTTGTCGAACAGCGCCGTAAGCGCCGCTGGGGGATTTTCTTTAAGTTATTTTTTGCTGCTATTGTTTCTCTACTTATGTGGGGATTCTTCCCATGGAATTCAATCTTTGGCGCAGGCAATGTGGATGGCATCCACAAAAAACATATCGGCATTGTCTCTATTAACGGGGAGCTCAATGCCGAGCGTGGAGTGAACGCGCAAGATACCATCGATGCGCTTGAAGCAGCGGCCAAAGATAAAAATACGCAAGCCATTATTTTGGATATTAATAGTCCAGGTGGTAGCCCTGTACAATCTTCTTATATCTATCATGAAATCCGTCACTTACAAAAAACTCATAAAAATTTGCCTATCGATGCAGTGTGTGAAGATGTATGCGCCTCCGGGGCTTATTATGTAGCCAGTGCCAGCAATAATATTTATGCAGATCCCACCAGTATCGTGGGCTCCATTGGCGTTATCATGGATGGCTTTGGTTTTGTCGATACCATGAATAAAGTGGGTGCCTCACGACGTGTTTACACCGCGGGTAAATATAAAGATTTTCTTGATCCTTTTACCGCGGAAAAACCTGCTGAAGTGCAATATATGAATAATATGCTCGCCCAAGTACACCAAACTTTCATCAATGATGTGAAACAAGGGCGTGGTTCACGCTTAAAAGATAATCCTGATCTTTTTACCGGCTTATTTTGGAGTGGCCAACAAGCATTAGCTTTAGGCTTAATTGATGGGCTAGGCAGCCCCTTAGATGTCGCACGTGATCATTATCATAATGAAAACTTGGTTGATTACACTATGCATAAAAATTATATTCAGCTAATGTTTGACCAATTTGGCACTACCTTTTGGCATCATTTTTCAACTGAATTGAAAACAATGCATTTAAATTGAGCCGCGCTTCAGGAGAAATCTTCATGAAAACCATTACACTTCCCGATACCGGTAATACTAATCCTGTTGAAATTATTGATGTCCTCGTTAAAGTGGGAGATAACCTCAGTAAAGGACAAACCCTTATCACCTTGGAAAGCGATAAAGCCACCATTGATGTTCCTGCTCCCACTGAAGGCGTGGTAAAGTCTCTGAAAGTAAAAGTAGGCGATAAGATCAAAACAGGCGATGTGATTTTGGAGTTATCTCAAGAAAATAGTGAAATCAAATCGGACTCCACCCCCGCAGTGAAAGAAACTCCCAAATCCGAAATGAACAAAGCGACTGTCGAAGCCTCTGCTACCACTACTCCTGCGTCCACTCGTGCTATGGTTGAAGAGCCTGATACCGTGAGCGATATTTACGCAGGTCCAGGAGCGCGCCGTTTAGCACGCGTTTTAGATATCGATTTAAAAGGATGGCGGGGTACCGGTGAGAAAGGACGCATTACTCAAGAAGATGTAGAAGGCTATGTCAAACAGCGTTTAGCCAATGGGGGTAGCGGTAGCACCCTTCTTCCTCAAATGCCCGTTATTGATTTTGGCGCTTTTGGTGAAATAGAAACCACTCCTTTAAGCCGTATCAAAAAACTTACGGCGCAAAATCTTTCTCGTAACTGGCTCTTAGCTCCTCACGTGACACAATTTGACTCTGCAGATATCACTGAAATGGAAGATTTTCGCAAAAAAATGGCGCCTCGTTTTGAAAAAGAAGGAGTTAAACTCACGCCTCTAGTTTTTATTATGAAGGCAGTGACACATGCGTTAGCAGAGTTCCCACAATTCAATGCCTCTTTAGATGCAAGCGGCGAAAATTTAATCACTAAAAAGTATTTTCACTTGGGAATTGCAGTGGATACCAATGAAGGCTTAGTCGTCCCTGTCATTCGCGATGTAGATAAAAAATCATTAGGGCAGTTGGCTAAAGAATTAGCTGCGGTTTCACAAAAAGCTCGAGATAAAAAATTAACCACTCAAGATATGCAAGGAAGCAGTTTTACCATTTCAAGCTTAGGAGGGATTGGAGGAACCGCGTTTACGCCTATTATTAATTTACCTAATGTCGCTATCTTAGGCATTTCTAAAGCCCGTATTGCACCAGTTTATGATGGCAACCAATTTTTACCGCGGTTGATGCTACCTTTGTCCCTTTCTTATGATCACCGTGTCATCGATGGTGCTGAAGCAGCGCGCTTTTGTGTACGGATTAGCGGGCATTTGAATGATATTCGCGAGTTGTTGTTGTAAAAAAAAAGCAACTCATTGCTGAGTTGCTTTTTGATGCCCTTCATAAAACTTATTAGGCTTGGTCTTTGTCGCACTCTGTTTTGCAGCAACAACCCGATTTATGACAACCAATGTATTTTACTAAAGCACCAATACCTAATACAGGTAATAACACTTCAATAAATCTTGAAATTGGCATAATCACAGCGCTTGCGTCAAAGCTACGTTGCGTTACTAAATAGCAAAGCACGATAGCAATAATGAAAACAACAATGGCATACACTTTACTGCATTTACCCGAATTTTTCACACACATCTCCTTATAGAATAAAAACTCCCATTATCTTACCATAAAAATTTTCGAATGTGTCGACAATTTGAGAATTTTCTGTGTACACGTCAAAAATAAAAAATATGCCGTCATCCCCGGGAAGGCGCATAAGCGTCAACTTAAGGAGCTTATGCTAAAAACCACTGTCATGCCAGCGTAGGCTGGCATCCAGCCACGCATGTTGCTAGGCAATGCAAGCGACGAAAATTTTAGTTTACGCAGTTAAGTACACTTTACTTTTACTTCCCAAGATCCTTACTTACCTGGATGCCAGCCTACGCTGGCATGACAATCGCTTAAGTTGACGCCTATGAGTGTACGTGCGAATGGCGATGGGTTTTGCGGTGTAGGAAAAAATTTCAACCCTTTTAAGTGCTCACCACTTGGTAAATAAAATTAGCTTGCTTAGCAGCCAAATGATCACTGAATAATAAATGCTCATGATTATCATATCCACCAACCAATCGTATCGCGTTGACACCACGATTTACACCCAGTGCTTGCAAACTTTCGGGTTCCACCACAGTGGCCACGTGCGAATCTTCTAACGCCGCTTGAATCGCTAAACCGTCATTGGAATACTCTTTTGTTTTTCCAGTATAGTGACTGTCTTGAAGAAATTTTTTGACCAATTGACCCATAGGGGCCGGAGGAATCGCCACCGTCAGTTCGTTATGCTGTAAGCGTTGTTGAAGAGGGATCGTATCGGTATGCAAAGTAGCCAAATATAAAGGGCGATCGAGTAAAGTCTTTTCGGCGTGAATATCTACATGCTTACGAAGATCGTTCGCTTGCTCCGTTGAATTGACATCATAAACATCATAAGAACGTCTTAAGTCATTATGTATAACCACCTTGTAAGGCGCCATCGATTTCATCATAGAAAATTTTTGACGTACGCTTAAATCATTGGCGGGCGTCACATACATTTCAATGGTAGAAGTATCTTTTACAGAGGTGGAAAAGGGAACAGCGTGAACATTAACAAAAAAAATATATATTAAAAAACAAAAAAATAAGAATCTACAATACTTCATAAGCGCTCTCCTTGAACTATAATTCCTTGTATTGTGTTAGAATAGTAACATACTCGCCTTCTTTATTCAAAAAGAAGAAAATAAGAAATTTAATATAAAAATAACCAAAGCGCGCCTATTTTAATAACGCAAAATAGAATAGACCTCTTTCGAAACTCGCTCCTGCGAGAAAAGTTGAAGAAGGCTCGGAGCGCAGAACCGGAGTGTACATGCGAGTACACGAGGATTCGAGCACCGAACCAACGCACAAATTTTCCGTGGGAGTAAAAGTTTCAAAAGAGGTCTAATAAAGTGAGTTTACTTATGGCTTCTGTCTCGACTACCCCTACCCCACTTCCATGGCACCAACTGGCGCGAATAGCCGAAGTTGAACGACAAATTGAAAAGCGGCTCAAACAGCTGCGCACTATAAACAATGCTGAAGAGTTCGCACAAGCTACCGAAAAACTGAACCATCGCTATCAGCTTGATAGCAAGCTCAATGAGGCCCGCGCGCACTTAACGGCGTTTCATCAACACTTATTACGCATCGTTTTTGAAAATGGGACCAAACAACAAATTAAAGATGCCCTCTTCCTCATTGAAAACATCAAGACGTTATTTGCCGAAATAAATAAGCTTAAACATGCGATGAATAAGCTCGAAAATGCTTCTGATCATGTGAAGAATTGCGATCGAGGGCAAAGATGTCGACACTGCAAACGCTACAAAGAACTACATCAAAGCTTAACATCTCGAGCGAAAGAATTGGAAAAAAACCTGATCGCTATTCTTAATTACAGCACCAGCTCTACCTTATCTACGGTTGAACAAGTCGATAGCTTTCTAGCAATAATGCAGCCCCAACTAGATACCCTGAAAGCTCAGTTAGCCACATTAGAAAAACATAACCTTCAACAACCGGAAAATCCACCTCCATCGCTAGCACCCCCCCTCCAAGCAAATGCACCACTTTCACAAGGCCAATTACTCCTGCGATTAAGCGAAGCAAGAAGCCTCTTACTTCAACTTCACCAAGGCAAACTAAGAGGGGATATTAATGCCGTTTACGCTCGTATGGCGGTTGCAGAAAATCCCGTTCAAGACCCCAAACCCCATAAAGCATTTTATGAGAGTGCGCAATTAAAAATAGCGGCTGCTGACCGTATCCAACAGTTGCAAGATTGCAAAGCAATTTACGACTTTCAAAAACAATTTGGATTCTTTAATTTCCTTAGGCTTCGAGATACGCGAAAACTCTTAAAGACTTACACCTCTTTGCTTCTTAAGCTCAATTACTTACAAGAACAGTACTTGGCTAGAAATAATGGCACTGGGATGTATGAATTAAGCTTGCTTGAATGTGAAGAAATGCTAGCTCAATTCAGATCAGAATGGTACGATTTAGAAATAGGAGTGACACGCTTTGAGAAAGCCAAAGCACTTTTTTCTTCTTATAATAGCTACGCGCGCGCGCGCGCTATTGTGGAGGAGATGGGAAGGAAACAGGCCTCATTGTCTAACATAGAGAATGCTGCCGCAGCGCAAGCATTTCTACCCACTTATCAAACAGAACATCGGATTTTAACCGACAAAATTTTTGATCTTCAATTGCGTCTTCTTGAAAAAACCTCACCCCTTACTAGCAAAGAGCATCAAATTTTTCAAACTTCATTAACTAATTTAGAAAGCCAATTAACCACCCTTACTACCTGGCACACGGCCCTTAGCCAACATAAGGACATAGGACCTCTACCACCTGTTACCGCATTACGCTCAGTGCTATGTTCATTACAACCTTTAAATAACGCGTTACGAAAAAAATCAGCAAACAAAAAGCTATTTAATCAAGCTATGGCAATTGCCACAGAACTCGCCTTACAGAAAAAAGTACCACTTCAAAATAAAGCGGACTCAACTATACCTACTTCACCAGAAGTAAATGGGTTATTGAACGAGTTAACATCGCATACCTCTGGTGATCCACTACTTGCAGCACTTGATACTATTATTTCGACAGACAACGAAACCCTGAATGCTGATCTTTGCTTATTACAGGAATTAGAGGAATCCAGCAATTCCTCTCTTTCTGAGGGAAGGGAGAAGCAACGGCAAGCCGGAGTGGCAGCGGAAATGCCAAAAATTTCCGATCGTCGAGAGATACCTTTTAAAAACCTTCCTTCCGATGAAACTTATTTATGGGTTGAAGATTTAACGGCTTTAACGCATCAAGCCATGACTGCTGAACGCACAGCTCGCCAAGACACCATCCCTGGATCAACAAAAGCGCCTGGATGGGAACCCTACCCAACCCGCAAAAAATTCACCACAGAGAATCTGGCTGAATTTAAAGCAAAACGATTCGTGGACGAACGCCTCTTGGGTATCCCTCCAAGAGTCGCTAAAACTACCAAGCATCTTTTTTTGGGGCAAAAATTCACTATCGAACAATACGTAGGGTTATTGATTAATATTCAACAAGAAATTGAGTTAAGAACAAAAAAACTAGAGGAAGAGAAACGAGTAATAATGGAAATAAATAATTCTCCCGAAGAAAAACCAGAGGGAGAACCAATAAGAGCGGAAGAAAGACCAGAACAAGCAGAGAATTTGTTAGCACAGAAACAAAAGGAAGAACAAGAAGCTCAAGCCCAACGCAAACTAACAGCCCTACATAATACACTACAATTTAATTGTCAGTATCTAGCCTACCTTTTACAAAATGTTCCTTCTATTGAGAACGACAAGTTTGCCAATACTGATGCGATAAGAACCCTTGACGGCCGCTTCCATCAAAGACTTTTTGCCTATCTTAACCAGATACTCCCTGCCTCACCAGCCGAAGAGGAAGATCTACCTATGTTACAGGTAGTACAGCAGGTTGATGGTAGAGCAAATGCACTAGCGCCTTCACCTGAAAGGGAGGAGCCACCTATGTTACAGGGAGTACCGGTGGATAGTAGAGAAAATTCACCACCACCTTCACTTAGAGAACACCCTCTCATTACTACCATACGCGATCTCTTGAACCAGGCAGCCTATGCATCCCGAGAAGCTTTAGTCAGCGCCCTTGTTAACCTTTTTACTGAGATTGCTCAATCAAGAGCAGCCCCCACACTTCGTCATCCAGACATTAATTACCAAGCCATTACAACATCGACCCCGCACATACCAGTAGAAATAGCTCTCGCTAAACCACCCATAGAAAGCGCCTTGGAAAATGCAGATGCCTCGGGAAGCGCTCAAAAACCTATTTCGATGCCTCAATACCAACTGGTCTTTTTCCCTCCCAAAATACACCGTCGATCCGCATTAACTAAGGGAAAATTAGACAGATGGGTGCTTAATCCCTTAGAGTTTTTGCGTACTCACTATGAGACGATCATGAAAGCTCGCGCACAAAGAATTGGGTTCCTTCCAAGACAATTTGAACTAGTTCACCATATTAAAAATGAGAAAATCCTCTTACTTGCTCAACTCATTGATCACATAAAAAAAACGGTAGATTACGAAAATAATCTATCTAATCCCTCCGCTTATATTTCAATTCAAATGGTAAAATCCTGCATAGAAAACTTTCAAGAAAGCTATCCACGTTTAACCGCTGGTTTATTCACCTCTAGGACCAAAAGATTATTGGATAAAATTATTGGGGAACTCAAAAAATATGAGCGGCTGGATCACGAGGTAGACGAAGTGGATACCGTCTGGAAGTACTGCCAACCTTCCCCCCCTCCACCCCCTTCGATGGCGTTCCCCTCATAAACCCTTAGAAAGGCCTTCAGTCTTTCCTCTTAAGAACACTAATTCTTGTGTCTCAAGCCACACAAAAACACAATATCTTGTGTTTTCCCCTTAATTGGAGTAACATACTTTTCGCATCATTTCTTGACTAAATATCTATACCCATCGTCCTTGAAGATGCTGGGTTATAACAAGGAATTTTTTGCAAGATAACATCTTTCTTGAACGCGGAATAGTCAGTCCTATTCTAAGCGAAAGAAAGTTTTAGCTTGCGGAAAAGACAACGTTAGAATCCAGTATCTTCAGGTACGATGGGTATATAGAGCATATTGCCAATACGCTCTACAAAAACCTCGTCATTTTATTATTTTTTCTTAAGGAGCATTAACTTATGTCAACCAATCTTAGCCCCATGGACGCCCCACAAAAAGATCTTCCTTTGGAATTAAACCAAATTCCTAACGAACTTACAAACTATCAGCCTGGCACTTTACGTGTTATTAAACGCAATGGTAAGGTTGTCTCTTTCGATTTAAGCAAAATCATTGTTGCCATGACAAAAGCTTTCTTGGCAGTCACTGGCACACAAGCCGCCGCTTCTTCTAGCGTTTATGAAACAGTAAACCATTTGGCCAATGACATTCATCAAACTTTTTTACGCCGCTTACCTAGTGGGGGCAGCTTACGCATTGAGGAAATTCAAGATCAAGTAGAACTGATGCTCATGCGAAAAGCTGAACATCATGTTGCTCGTGCTTATGTACTCTATCGCGAAGAACGCAATCGCGAGCGACAGGCCACACATTCTAATATTATTGTGGACTCTACGCACTTACAAACCACTTTACGCAATGGCGAAAAAGCACCTCTTGACAATCAGCGGTTAGCTCAAATCATTAGTGAAGCTTGCCTAAACCTCACAGATGTTGACCCCGATCATATTTATCAAGAAACTTTACGGAATATCTTTGATGGCATTCCCATTGACGATGTGGCTAAAGCCGCTCAGCTCAGTGGTCGCGCCTTAATTGAAAAAGATCCCAACTACTCTTATGTCAGCGCACGCTTGTTACTAGATGATCTACGTGGTGAAGCTTTGCGTTTTTTAAATATTCAAGAGTCAGCCACCTATCAAGAAATAATTGCCATTTACCCTACTTATTTTAAAAGTTATCTCCAAAAAGGTATCGAATTAGAACTGCTTTCCCCTGAATTACTCAAGTTTGATTTAATCAAAATTGATGCCGCCTTAAAGCCTGAACGCGATTTGCAATTTACTTATTTAGGTTTGCAAACCTTGTATGATCGCTATTTCATTCACTCTGAAGGCACACGTTTTGAATTACCCCAAGCGTTTTTTATGCGAGTAGCTATGGGGTTAGCGCTTAACGAAGCTAACAAAGAAGAAGCTGCTATTGAATTTTATGATGTATTATCAAGCTTTGATTATATGGCCTCCACACCCACGTTGTTTAACTCAGGCACCTTGCGCCCGCAATTGTCGAGTTGCTTCTTAACTACCGTCCCCGATGATTTAGACGGTATTTATGATGCTTACAAACAAAATGCTCTTCTCTCCAAATACGCAGGTGGCCTGGGTAATGACTGGACACCGGTACGCGCCATGAACTCTTACATCAAAGGCACCAATGGTAAATCTCAAGGCGTAGTTCCCTTTATGAATGTGGCAAATGCCTCTGCTGTGGCAGTCAACCAAGGCGGCAAAAGAAAAGGTGCCGTCGCTGCTTATCTTGAAACATGGCATTTAGATATCGAAGAGTTTTTAGAATTGCGTAAAAATACGGGGGATGAACGACGCCGTACCCACGATATGAACACCGTCAATTGGATTCCTGATCTCTTTATGGAACGCGTCTTTGCCGATGCGCAGTGGACCTTATTCTCCCCAAGCGATCTACCTCACTTACATGACCTCTACGGTAAAGCTTTCAAGACAGCGTATATAGAAGCAGAAGCCAAAGCAGCGCGCGGCGAAATTCGCTTATTCAAAAAAATCAGTGCGGTTACTTTATGGCGCAAAATGTTAGGAATGTTGTTTGAAACGGGCCACCCGTGGATGACTTTTAAAGATCCTTGCAATCTGCGTTCACCTCAACAACATTGTGGCGTCGTACACAGCTCCAATCTTTGTACTGAAATTACTTTAAACACTTCAAGCACCGAAGTTGCTGTCTGCAACTTAGGCAGTATCAACTTGCCACATATGTTGAATGAACATGGCTTAGATATCGATCGTCTGCAACGCACGGTACGCACAGCAATCCGCATGCTCGATAACGTTATCGACATCAACTATTATTGCATCCCTGAAGCTAAAAATGCCAATCAAAAACATCGCCCTATTGGTTTGGGACTTATGGGTTTCCAAGATGCCTTATATCAACTGCAAATTCCTTATGCTTCACAAAAAGCTGTAGATTTCGCTGACTTATCGATGGAATACTTAAGCTATTTTGCCATTGAAGCTTCCAGTGCTTTAGCAGTAGAGCGCGGCAGTTATGAAAGCTTTGATGGCTCTTTATGGAGCAAAGGTATTCTCCCCATTCATTCGATTCAATTACTCAAAGAAACTCGAGGAGATTTCTTAGATCAAAATACCGATCAACATCTCGACTGGGCAGCTTTACAAGCAAAAGTCATGAAACAAGGCATGCGCAACTCCAATACCATGGCTATTGCTCCCACAGCAACTATTTCTAATATTTGTGGGGTTTCTCAATCGATTGAACCTACTTATCAAAATCTTTTTGTAAAATCGAATATGTCAGGAGAATTCACCGTCGTAAACCCTTATTTGGTGCGTGATTTAAAAGCACTCCACTTATGGGATGAAGTGATGGTGAATGATTTAAAATACTTTAACGGCACTTTAAAATCCATTCAACGTATTCCTGACTCCATTAAAGCTTTGTATGCCACCGCATTTGAAATTGAGCCACGCTGGTTAGTGGATGCGGCTTCGCGCAGACAAAAATGGATTGATCAGGCACAATCATTAAATATTTATATGGCAGAACCTTCCGGTAAAAAATTAGATATACTTTATCGTATGGCGTGGGTACGCGGCTTAAAGACCACTTACTATTTACGTAGTCAAGGAGCAACTGCCCCCGAAAAGTCCACCATTCATGATGGATCATTGAATGCAGTAAAAACGCCTCTCCAAAGTGAAGCACCCAAAGCTTGTTCAATTGCGGACCCTGATTGTGAGGCTTGTCAATAGAAAATACTAAGCCCTTGAATCTTCATTCAAGGGCCTTTGACACGCATACTCGCTTGTTCTATGATGAACAAGCTTCAAAAAAACAGGATGTGCAGTGATGCCTAGCTTATTACCTCGAGATGTTGAAAACTTTTGGTTCGAATACCGCGATCCTTCTATTTATCGTGTCATTATGTTTATGGAATCGGTGGAAGAATTTTTAGATCGCAAAGATCCGGAATTTATTGCTACTTTAGAAAAATTAGGCAAAGAGCTTGATGATATTAAGTCTGTGAATTTTAACGAGTTCGCCGATAAAGATATTCAAATCAGCATCTCTGTACAATTAAAAACGGGGTCTGGACTACGTTTTCTCCACATTCTGGACTCGGTGCATCCAGGCTGCGCTTCTCGCCTATTAATGTATGCTGAGCAAAATGCGCAACTCCCAACAGACAACAATAGTTTATTATTGCGCCGCAATGTAGTATTTGAACGTTTGCGCCTTCTTGCACGCATGCTTGCACCCGACCGCTTTGCTCTTATTAAAAAAGCATTGGAAGGAAAATCTTATGAATAAAATTTATAGCTGGTGTGGATGTTTTTTATTAATTCCTTGCTTGGCTTCTGCCGCACTGGATCAAAATTATTGCCAGCAAGGAACAAATCTTGGCAACATAGAGCCCTATGTGAGTCAACTGTGCCAATCGGCCGCTAGTATGCAAAGCGCTCTAAAAAATGATGACAAAAGTGAGAAGCCTAATGCGCCCACTCCTTCTCAACTCGCTTTTGGCAACCCAGCGCCAGAAACCCCTGCGCAAACAGCTCCCATCGTGGTCGCGCCTCCTACGCCTTCTTCACCAACTCCTACATCTTCTAATCAACCGAACAACCCTTCAGCGGCTCCTGCGAATAATGCACCAGCCAGCATTTATAGTCATGCTTAAGTGGAGTCCCTTATGAAAAAATTTTATCCTCTCGTCATCAGCAGTTTATTAACCCTCATCGGTTTATCTCCTCTTGCTTATGGACAAGTCGCGCCTACGCCTACCCCTCCCAGCACGCAAGGAGGAGGCAATACTTATGCTGGGTATAGTCAAAATTATCTGCAAGCGAATGATGTGACACCTTACGGTATTATCAGTGCCCACGACGTTTACCCTTTAGTCACCGGATATGGCTTAATGCAAATGCCGCAAACACCGGGCTTCGACCCTAATAATCCGGGGGATTATTTAAAAAACTATGACACGCCTTACATCACTAATTCTCTGACGACGCCCTCTACTCAAGCGAAACCGAATGCTTTTGGGCGCACTCCCACTGAAATTTTGATTGGAAGCATGATGTTTAACCTGACAAATAATCAAATCACAGCCTATTTAACGCAAGCCGACAGTGCTTTTCAACCGGCGCCTTTAACCAGCGGGACAAGCTTTAACAACAACTCTATTGGCAATACTCCTCATGGCACTACTTTTGATTATATGATCAGTGACCAATTTGCCGCCCCCTATAATGCAGCCTCTTTATTTCAATATGTGCCTGCAAGCAAAACTGATTCAAGCGGATCCAAAAGCAACGTGCTCAGCGCTTACGCGAAAAACCCAGCAGAAGTTTACATGGCTTTAGTCAGTGGCGCTCTTACGCCCGTAGCTTTTCCTGATAATCCTACCAGTGATTTCATGATGCGCTTACGCAGGCTCATTGCAAACCAAACGGCGGGCGTTTATGCGCTTCAAAATATTTTCGCACGTACGCAGCCTTTAAATCATTTTGATGCGAATATATTAAAACAAATTAACAGTAACTTCCCAGATGCTTCAAAAGCGGCACCCACCAATGCCCGTGAACTTGAAAAATTCATGGCTACACGCCGCTTGGATCCTGCCAGTGGTTGGTATCAACATTTACAAGCCGCGTCCCCTACCGAATTGCAACGCGAGCAACTCTATTTAGAAGCGGAGATGCTTTATGAATTGCAACAAATTCATGAATCGGAAGAGCAAAACCAATTATTGCTTGCCGTCAATTTGTTGAGCCAAAATTACACATCACGCGTCACATTGAATCAAGCACAGCAGTTGATGAATAGTTAAGGGCATATATGCCCTTAATTTAATAAATTCAATAAATTCCCCACCGCATCCGGTAATTTAACCGCCTGCATGCGTGTTTTATATTGATCTTTGTTTTGCCACAACCTTTTAATTGCGGCAAGCAAATGAGAGGAAGTTAAATTCTCTTCAAATAACACTTCGCTAAAACCCTCACGGTGAAAATATTTGGCGTTATCAATTTGATCTCCACGAGAAGCTTTTTTAGATAAAGGAATTAACAGATTCGGTTTGGCAAGACTTAAAAGTTCATAAAGCGAATTAGCGCCAGCCCGTGAGATAACCATATCCGCGGCCGCTAATATATCCGGAAGTTCTTTATTTAAATAATCAAATTGACGATAGCCCGCAAGATTATCAAAGCTCACATCGGTTTTTGCTTGTCCACAACAATGTACGATATTACATATTTGTAAAAGTTCAGGCAAAATTCTCCGCACCGCTTGATTGATCACCACTGAACCCAGTCCTCCCCCATATATGAATATGATAGGTTTGGTAGCATCGGCAAAATTCAAAAACTGACGTCCACGCTCAGGGTTGCTTTGCAAAACTTCAGGGCGAACAGGAGTCCCTGTGTATACCACTTTTGAACGTTTGGCAAAATGCTGAATACTCTCAGGAAAACTCACTGCTATTTTTTTAACAAAAGGGTAACTAATTTTATTGGCTAACCCTGGTGTTAAATCTGATTCATGCGCAATCACAGGCACTCCATTTAACCATGCTGCTATCACTAAAGGAACGGCCACAAAGCCTCCTTTTGAAAAAACAACATCGGGCTTAAATTTACGACATATCCGATAGGCTTGATAGACACCCGCTAATACTCGCCACGGCATCCACAAATTTTTTAATGTGAGCTGACGCTGCAATTTTCCACTAGAAATCACATAAAAAGGAATGTGAAGAGGCTCAATTAACTGACGCTCGATTCCATCTGCCGTGCCCACATAGGCAACGTGCCACCCTTTTTGCTCTGCTGCTTTGATCACTGCAATATTTGGGGTCACATGGCCTGCGGAGCCACCACCTGTAAATAAAATGCGCTTTGCCTTTAACTCTTGAAACGTCATATAATGGTTCTTTTAATCCGTTTAAAAGCTATGAGTATAGAAGCAAATCCCTTACGCCGTCAAAGTATTCCTGTGACCGTAGGCCATGTTGTGATTGGTGGAGATGCACCCATTGTGGTGCAATCCATGACCAATACCGATACGGAAGACGCCAAAGCTACAGCTCGACAAATTGAAGCGCTGTGGCGCGCCGGTTCAGAAATCGTACGCATTACTGTCAATACTGAAAAAGCCGCCGAACAAGTTCCTTATATTCGTGACCTGTTATTAAAAAATAATTGTGATGTGCCGATTGTAGGTGATTTTCATTATAATGGGCATCATTTACTCACCGCTTATCCTGCATGTGCTGAAGCACTTGCCAAATATCGGATTAACCCAGGAAATGTAGGTTTTGGCAATAAAAAGGATAGTCAATTCAGCCTCATGATTGAGACTGCTTTACGATTTAATAAGCCTGTCCGTATCGGCGTCAATTGGGGAAGTGTAGACGAAAATTTAACCACTACCATGATGAATGAAAACGCTGCTTTAAAAACTCCTTTACCCACCGCAGCCGTTATGCGAGAAGCGTTAATCACCTCCGCTTTACAAAGCGCACAACGCGCAGAAGCCCTGGGGTTAAGCAGTAATAAAATTGTGTTATCTTGCAAAGTGAGCCAAGTACCTGAACTTATCCTGGTTTATCAAGCGCTAGCGAATCGTTGTCGGTATGCTTTACATTTAGGGTTAACTGAAGCGGGAATGGGTTTAAAAGGCATTACGGCGACAAGCGCCGCTCTCGCTATTCTCTTACATCAAGGGATTGGCGATACCATCCGTGCATCACTTACCCCAGAGCCTAATGGCGAACGAACCATCGAAGTACGTTTGTGCCAAGAACTTTTACAAGCCCTTGGATTTCGTAGCTTCATGCCAAGTGTGAGCGCGTGCCCCGGTTGTGGCAGAACTACCAGCAGTTATTATCAAGAGCTCGCTTCAAAAATTCAAACTTTTTTACATGCGCAAATGCCGGAGTGGAATAAAGAATATAAAGGAGTAGAAAGCTTGCATGTCGCCGTGATGGGATGCGTGGTTAATGGGCCTGGTGAAAGTAAATTGGCCAACATCGGCATCAGCCTCCCAGGCAGCGGAGAAGCACCCATTGCTCCTGTATTTATCGACGGCAAAAAAGCCGCCACTTTACGCGGCGAGCATATTGCCGAAGAGTTTCAAACATTGGTGGTAGACTATATTGCCGATCATTATGAACGAATAAACTAGGTAACTAGGTAACTAGGGCGTGTTTGGTTATCAAACACTAGGACGTGGTGATTTCTTTTTAGGCAATTTTGTAGGGGGAAGAGGTGTGGATTCCCCGCTTCCCTCGCCACTCGGAGATTTGTATAACCCTTTGCGATAAGTAACGTGTACTGAAGAAGATTCGTTTGGAACCTGGGGTGTAGCCAACTCCCTCATTACCACGGAGTGAAGACTACCGGTAGGACTACTACTTAAACTACTGCCTACAGAATTAGTTGACGATAATAAGATCGCTTTCTTCACTTCCATCGCTGGATCACACAATATTTGTACTATGTTGTCACGTGCTTCCTCAACTCCTAAATTTCTTACTTCGCCCATAATATAAGAGCGAATTTCTTTATTTTGTAGCCGTTCCATAAGAAATTTTCTTGGATAATTAATCCATATATTGGTAATTAAACGCCGAATTTTCTCAAGGAGCGCGGGTCTTAAGCTATCTAATACCCGATTGAAAGCAGTAAACTTTTCTATTAACGTACTCCCTGCATGAATAAGATGCTCCCAAGGTAGGGAATGGATCTGGTAAGAAGAGTGGGAAACAAGCAATCCTCGCTCTACTATTTTCCCTATTGCTATGATTTTTTCTCCTTTCTTATCTTTATTAAGGATCACATTTTCCAATGGAAAGCGTTTAAAGAATGCTTCTCTAAAAACAGAAGGCAACAAAGCTAATAGTTTTTGAAGATTTTCAGCAATTGGCAATGCATTTCGAATCGTGTAGCGATTTTGATTGATCTCATCAATACGTTTCGCTACGTTGTCATTCATTTGTATTGTGGTAGCTAACCTAAGTGCTTCTAAAAGACACGCATCAACCGCTTGGTCTCCTTTTAAATTAACATTAATGTATCTTTGAAGATAAAAATCGTCATGTGCTTGAGGATCACGGAGTTTTTTATTCTCTCGATGAGTCACGGAATAAGCCTGATACTCCGGCTGAGCAAGAAGATAATTACGAACCATCACAGGTAAAGTGGATACTTGAAGGATAGAACCAGCTTCGTCGAGACTAATAGAAAATTTGCTAGAATTTGGCCCTTCTCCCCTTTCCATCAGCACAATACCATCCTTAGGGCGAGGACGCATCTCACGAAGCAGTATTTCTAATTCCTGTGTCAGTTGGAATCGTGCATATTCTACAGTGAGTTTTTTTAAACCATCAATAAAATTTTCTATGCTGGTCAACAAGGTTTGAGTATGCTCTTCTTTAAGCTTTTGCAGAAGCTCCAAAAAATTATCGACATAAAGACTTTCTTCATTGTTTAATTTGGTAAGGCGTGCAGATAAGGCGGCTATTCTTGGGTGCATATTACCATCCTGGAACCAGTGCTAGTTCAATTACTCTCTGGTCTTATTATATTATATATTTTAACATTTTGCAGCAGCTTTTTCGCTGCCCACTATTTTTTCTCGCATCAATCGACAAGCCTCTTGCATCACATGCACATTATGAATGACGGCTAAATTTGGGTAAAAAGGCAAATTTTGTTTAAAAAGAAAGTGTAAATAGGCGCGCGAAAAATTCTGACAAGTATAGCAAGCACAATTTGGCATAATCGGGTTATCGTCTTTTGCATAACGCGCATTTTTAATCAAAAGGCGTCCTCGAGCTTCGTCGCTGACAAATTTTAACCATTGATCTTCGGTCTCTACAAATTGACCACAATATAATGCACCATGCCGTGCATTACGTGTAGGTGCAACGCAATCAAAAATATCTGCTCCTTTAGCCACCACGTCTAGTAAATCTTGAGGACACATTCCCACTCCCATGGTATAGCGAATTTTGTGCTGAGGTAAGGTATCATTTAACCAAGTTAAGATCTCCATTGTTTTTGGCATATCGTAACCGATCGCTTCCCCACCTAAGGCAATTCCATCTAACTCTAAATTTAAAATAAACTGAGCGCTTTCGTCGCGCAGATCTTCAAAACTTCCCCCTTGAATGATGCCAAAAAGCGCTTGATAATACCCGTACGCCGACAAAGGATTTTTATCATGCATCGCTTTGGCATCAAGTAACCAACGATGCGTACGTACCATTGCTTGCACAGCTGCCTCACGCCCTCCTGCTTCGGGGGTGCATTGATCAAACGCCATGATGATATCTGCTCCAATAATTTTTTGCGCATTAATTGAAGTAGCTGTGTTCAAATGAATCAACTTACCTGTGGTCGGATGTTTAAAATGCGCGCCTTCTTCATCAATTTTACAAATTTTTTTATTGCGCGATAAACTTAAAACTTGAAAACCTCCACTATCGGTCAACATAGGCCCGTGCCAAGCC
Source organism: uncultured Gammaproteobacteria bacterium (assembly GCA_964471475.1). Taxonomy (GTDB): domain Bacteria; phylum Pseudomonadota; class Gammaproteobacteria; order CAISUE01; family CAISUE01; genus JAJNBD01. The sequence continues at coordinate 3,914 of CAYYFQ010000006.1, read as the reverse complement.
ATAAAGTGATGCATACCCCCCGCTTTTTCAATAACCTCTAACCCCGGGGCACAGAGCATATGATACGTATTGCCACCCAAAATAATTTGACTGCCTATCGCTTTCAGTTGGTCTGGTGTTAACTGATTCACAAAAGCTCGTGTACCAACAGGCATAAAAGCGGGTGTCGTAAAATCCCCATGCGAAGTACTCACTTGCATTGCGCGTGCTGCATTAGGAGCATATTTTGCAATAAGTTTAGTTTGAAAAGTTTTATTCATGGATGCTTTGTTAACCAATGATTATTAATCCAACCCATCACAATTTCTGCTGTCTTGGCGGCTGCCTCTGCTTCATCATTATTTTGATGAGCTAATGTGCAAAGTTCAGTAAAATTTTTACCGCTTTGAGCAGATTTAATAAGGTTCCAATTCATTTCGCTAATCCCAAAAAAATAAGGTTGCCATTGATACCGCCAAACAGCCACATAAGTAGGAACTGCCTCAATATTTTTTGGCAATTTATGATAAGTACGAACTGCTTGCCATAAAGCAGGGATATCATAAGCAAGCGACAAAACTTTTAATGAATCTTGAAAATAAAACTGCGTAGTCAACAACTTTTCTTCCCCGATCTCTTGTAAATCCTCCAACGTAAAAATAGATTGTTCAGCGCTATTGTCTAAAGCCTCATCCATAGCCCATTCTAAAGTAGCGAGTTCGCTCAAATACTCAGGGTATTCTCCACAATCTTTCAAAAACATTGGGAAATATTGCCCAAAAAGACGAATTGCAAAATGATCGGGAGGATAAGCCTGAATATATTGCTTCCCCAGCACTTCAAACGCAGCCTTCCCCAAGGCATTCAACAACACAGGAAATTGCTTACGCAAATTTTCAAGCAATCGAAGTTGGTAAGCTTCACGATAAATACCGAGCCTTTTATCTAATTCTTTAGGGGTTTTGGCGACAATCCATCGCTCAATATTTATTGTATTTTTTCCTTCTAAAAAATTTTGAAAATCCATTTGCAACTGCTGTAAATTTTGCATAAAGCTACTCTCACTAAATAGGACAATAAGTTGGGGTGTTGGTTCCTGTAGGATCTGCACGCCAATCCATTTCAAGCTGATGTGCGATAAAAGCCACCCATAAACTATTATCAACGGTATTGCTAATTCCATTATTAGGCAAGCGAGTCCAAGTAATCGTTGCAGGATTCACACTGGTAGGATCAGCATTTAATTGCGCCTGAATATTTTGAACTTGCGTTAAAGAATATTGGGGCAACGACACACTCACTTGAAAACTATAGGGCGTCGGAGCGACTGCATTCGCAGACTTCAAGGCTTGATATTTAATTGCCAAACCTAATGATCCTATTAACGCCAGTTGATTCGCATTCAACGATGAAAAATGATATTTTGCATTAGCCGCCAAGACAGTAGCTAACGTCGTTTTTGTTTCATCTGCTAAAACGGCATCTCGACAATTATATTGAGGAGGGGTTTGATTGGGGTTGAAAGTATCACTGTAATAAAATTCATTCATAAGAATCAACGTGTAATCCACGGCTTGTGCTAACTGCGCCACTTGGCGTTTATATTTTAATAAATTGGTTGCCTGCAGCGCTGCCACTACAATCATACTAATCAAAGCAAGGGCTAAAAGTATTTCAACTAGTGTCATTCCTACTGCTTGGTCTTTTGTGCTTTTACCCATTTTCATACAAATGAAACAATCATCCCAGGCTTAATGTGATGCTTGGCTGCAAAACCGGCATTAACTTCTAAAACGTATTGTGCAGGTTTATCGGAAGAATACACCGCACAAGGAATAGCTTTGCAAGGCTGAGCATCTTCATGCATGCCAATAATTTCACGGTGGGCATTAATCCAAATAATATCTAAGGGAAATTGCATATCTTTCATCCAGTGCTTTAATACAGTTTCACGAGGAGGATAAGTAAATAGCATACCCACATTTTCCGACATTTTTGGCGTAAAAGATAAACCTCGCACTTGTTTTTCGGACGTATCACTAACGATGGCATGCACGACTGTATTCCCCACTTTAACAAGCGTATAATGAGCCTCAGAGGTTGGTGAATTGCTGCAAGAGACCAACCCCAAAACAACTATCATTATCCACACCCACTGAACGATGAACTTCATGTTAGCCTCTTATGAAATGTGCGATTTTAATTAACGATTCTAACAATTTTCCTCCCAAAATTCAAAAAGCGCACGCTTTAGCCAATGAGCTCCAATTGCCGGTGGTTGACATCATAGATAAAAACTATGAAATTTATCTTGTGGTGGATCAAGAAAATGTAAAATTATGGATTCCTTCCATTGCAACTCTCCCCTATCAAGTAAATTTTAACACCCGGGAAATGCAAAAACGCCTCATCCATTGGCACAAAGAACTTTTAATTCGTGCTTGCGGCATCAAAAATAAATTCTTGCATGAGTTTTCGATAGTAGATGCCACTGGGGGTTTTGGGCGCGATGCTTTTTTATTAGCGAGCGCATTTCACAAAGTTTATGTGCTTGAACAAAACCCCATCGTAGCAAATTTATTAGAAGACGGTTTCGCACAGATCCAAGATCACACTATTAAACAACGTCTTTTTCTGATAAAACAAAACAGCGTAAAATTTTTATCTGAAATTAATTTCATGCCAGAAGTCATTTATTTAGATCCCATGTTTGAAGGAGTTGAGAAACGTGCGAAAGTGAAAAAAAATCTTCAGCTTTTGCAAGCGCTATGTGATCCTAATACGACTAATGCTGAAAATTTATTAGTAGTGGCTTTGCAAAAAGCCACACAACGCGTCGTCATAAAGCGGGCTATTCATGCCCCTTATCTAGCCTCACTCGCTCCCTCTTATAGCCTTAAAGGTAAAGACTCGAGGTTTGATGTGTACATGCCTATTAGACAACAAGTGCAATGGGGAAAAAAAATCTAACACTTTTGTATTTTCAATAAAACTCAAATTATAAGGATGTTCTGCACGAAAGATTTTAAGATGGTTCACCGCAGGAATGGATAAGACATTTTCTGCGATTTTTCCAAATAAAATGAGTTCAACGGGAGAGGTGTACTCTTTCGCAACCGCTTCCAGCAGCTTCACATGAAACGGACGCCAATACCGCGCTTCTTCTTTTTTACTCAACTGACTCAAGCTTAAATTAAAATTCAACAATAAAAATCCGTGCCTTAAAAAATTAGCAAATAACTCATCTAAGGTCCTCACCCACCCATACTCTAGTGCCTCTTTCACGCCGACGATTTTTTTTACTCCCGTCTCTGCCATGACCAACATCTTTAAAAAATTTCGCAACGATGTCGCTCGATTTACTGCCTTACTTAATCCTTCTGCTGACCAAATATCACTAACCGCTCCATCCCAAAATGCATACCCAATCGCCGACTGCGCACGTGGGTAAGGAGACTCTCCATATAAAATAAATTTCACTTCGTCTTTAGGAATAGAAAAAGCGGAAAAAATTTTATCTGAGCCTGGCAGCCATGAATGAGAAGATAAATAATGAAGATAAGAAGCATCTAAGTCAGCTGCAGCACCAAATAAAATCTCATGCCATGAAAGATGCGCTTGCTGTTCAATCGCAGGCATCAACCAAGAAGGAGATATAGTTTTCATCACGCTGATATACCCATTACACCTGAAGATGCGAGAATTATAACAAAGCATTTTTTGCAAGGAAATGACTTTTTCGAGGGAGGGATAGCCATGTGACACTGGGTAAAGCTTCACGGGACGCTACAAGTACATCCTTGTAGGCTTTACTTCGGCCTCCATGCCTCAGAAACCCGTTCATCTTTACCCAGTATCACAAGCTACATGAATGAAAAGCTACTAATGTATCCCTAAAATTTCTAACGGTTGTGATATCAGCGAAGACTGCTGCG